>CAZRFD010000235.1:0-6967 GCA_964599085.1 uncultured Enterobacterales bacterium
TTGTCCTCGGCCACCAGGCCGTACAGCAGCCGTCCCATGGCCAGCACCCGGCTGCCCGCCTGGCCGGCGGCCGGCGTCGCGGTGCTGGAGAAGCCGGCGAGCAGCTCGATCTGGACGTTGACCGCGGGGTTGCCGGTTGGCAGGCCGTAGCGCACCGACAGGGCCGGGAGCTGGCCGGCCTGCAGGTTCGCGCCAGCGGCGAAGCGCTTGCGGAGGTCCTTGGCCTGGGCGGTTGAGGGCAGGGCGACGGAGGACAGGGCGAGGAGGGCGCAGGACAGCGGGAGCAGGGAGCGGAGGATGCGCATGGGGACCTGTGGGAGCGGACGATGCTGGGGCGGAGGTGTCTTCTGGACGAGGCTGTCGAGCCGATGTGGCCCCTCAGGAGCGCCGGCGGCGAGCGAGGGGGAGCAGGAGCATGCCACCGATCAGCGCGGCGGCGGGAGCGGGGGAGGAGGAGCTGCTGCTGCAACCGACGAGGCGAGGGTCATCGAGCTTGGGGTGGGTGTCGTCGCCGTCGGGGCCGGATGGCAGGGTGATCGAGCCCCCGTTTTCGTCTTCCACCCAGCCGATGGCGTCGTCGCAGGCGGTGCCCCAGGTGTAGCTGCCGGCTTCGGGGAAGGCGCCGGCGTCGCCGGCGGCGTCCTCCCACAGGAAGCGGTAGCGGTGGCAGTCCAGCGGCTCGAGCTTGACGGAGGCGCCGTAGACCCCGCGGTCGGCGGCGCCGTAGCGCAGCAACAGCGGCACGGCGGTGCCGTCGATGACGACCTCGATCGACGCCGGGGCGTCGTCGTCGAGCCAGTCGGCGAGGAAGTCCGCGTCGGAGAGCGCGTCGACGGGCGTGTGCGCCCCCATGGCGATGGGGGAGTCGGTGTCGATGGCGCCGCCGCCGAAGTCCTGGGTGTAGTAGGCGTTGACGACCCCGGTGCCCAGCTCCAGGTAGTCCGTCATGATGTTGGCCCGGTGGCCGTCGCTGCACATCCAGCCCTCGAACACCGTCGACCAGGGGTCCGGGTAGTTCCAGGCGATGTTCTCGCCGATCATCCCCGAGTCGGTGTAGTACCGGCCCACCCGCTCTCCGAACGACGTGCCGTCGCTGCTGTCGTGCGAGAAGTTGCCGCTGTCGTTCATGTCCTGGGAGTGGTACCGGGCCGCCTCGGCCAGCCCCATGTCCAGGAACAGCGGGTCGTGGGGCGATGACTCGTTGTCCGTGAAGCTGCCCATCCCGCAGGGGTAGTCGCCCTCGAAGGCGCCGGGGTCGACACGCACGGCGTTGGTCCACAGGTGCAGCTCGCGTTCCGCAGCCGAAGGGTAGCCGTCGGCGTAGGGGTCGTCGGAGGGCACCCCGTAGGGCAGGGGAGCGGCCAGGGCGGCCAGGCTGCACAGCAGCAGGATCATGGCGTCTCTGTGGCGACCCGGTCGAGCCAGGCGCGGGCGAAGTGGGCGGCGGACTCGTAGCTCTCCTGCAGATCGGCGCCGATCTGCTGCTCGATCCTGCCACCGATCACCGGCACCTTCACCTTGATCTCGATGGTGACGTGCCGTTCGCAGCCCTCGTCCACCGGCGTGAGCGTCCAGCTCCCCCGGACGAAGACGCGGTCGGCGAGTCCGTCGGGGGTCACCGTGAAGTCCATGCGGTCGGCGTCGCGGTCGTGCTGTTCGTCGAGCACGTAGGAGAAGCGGTCCGAGCCGATGACCTTGGCCACCGCCGCCGGCAGGCGCTGGTCGGGCAGCACGTGGATCCGCCGGTGGCGTCGGGGGCCCTCGCCGCTGTCTTCGAGCACCGTGCGCTGGAGCTTCGCTTCGGCGCTGACGGCGGCTTCGTAGGCTTCGCCGAACAGCTCGCGCCACGCGGTCTCGGGGGGCACGGGGAAGCGGTGTCGCAGCTCCAGCTTCATGGGCGGTGCTCCAGGGGGGGAGGGGTTGCAGGGGAGGGAGGGGCCCTCCCCTGCTCGAAAGGGGGGGGAGGGGCGCGGCGGCGAAGCCGCAGGATGCACGCCGAGGTCCTAATGCGAGGCGAGGCGAGGTGGGCCGGCCGTCAGGCCCGGGGGGGAGCCCTCGGCCCCACGGAGCGGTCCCGGCCGCGCTACCCTGCGCGCCTCGCTCGGAGCCCCTGCCCGTGTCTGCTTCCCTCCTCCTCGCCCTGTTGCTGCCGCGTGTCGCCCAGGCCACCGTCCCCATGGACACCTGGCCCGACTGTGGAGAGCCCGACCACCCCGAGCTGTGCCCCGCCGACCTCGACGACGACTGGGACCTCATCTCCTATGTGCGCGAGGACGCCCAGGACACCGTCCGCCCCGAAGAGCTGGCGCTGGGCAGCGGGGTTGGCCTCGACCTCGCGGTGCGGACCTCGGCGGGGCGCTGGGACGTCCTGGTCGCCGTCGGCGACAGCGGGCTGGACTGGGCCAACCGTGATCTCCTCTACAAGATCCACCTCAACACCGGCGAGCTGCCGCCGCCGCAGGACGCCAAGGGCCAGGAGTCCGGCAGCTACGACCTCGACGGCAACGGCCTGGTCAACGTCGCCGACTACGCCGCCGATCCCCGCGTCGATCCCAACGCCCACCCCGACGGCTACGTCGACGTGGTCGATGCCGGCGACCTGATCGTGACCTTCTCGGACGGCGGGGACGACGACGGCAACGGCTACCCCGACGACATCGCCGGCTGGGACTTCTTCGAGGACGACAACGACGCCTTCCACACCCTCGACGGCGACCTCGGCCACCACGGCACGGGCGTGCTCCAGGACGCGGGCGCCGAGGGCGACGGTGGTGGCGGCAGCATCGGGCTGTGCCCGAACTGTGCGCTGCTGCCGGTCCGCACCGGCGACAGCATCATCACCGACGGCACCCGCAGCGCCGAAGCCATCCTCTACGCCGCCGACCAGGGCGCCGTCGTGATCTCCCAGGCGCTGGGTGCCATGTCGGTGCCCGATGTCGCCCGGGCCGCCGTCGCCTACGCCTACGACCACGACATGCTCGTCGTCGGAGCGGCCGGCGACGAGAACCAGTACCACCACAACTTCCCGGCGGCGATCGACGACGCCCTCTTCGTGAAGTCCGTCAAGTACGAGGGGGCCAGCCCGACGGGGGCCTACTCCTTCTTCAACACCATCAACTGCAACAACTACGGCCCGCGGCTGGTGCTGTCGGCGAGCAGCGACGCCTGCGCGACCGGGGCCACCGCCAAGATCACCGGGATGGTGGGCCTGCTGCAGTCCGTCGGCCAGGACCTGGCGCTCGATCCGCCGCTGCGTGCGGGCGAGGTCACGCAGCTCCTGACGAGCACTGCCGACGACATCTGGCTGTCTGAGGCCGATCGCGCCGAAGCCTCGGCCTACCCCAGCGCCGAGGGCTGGGACGGCTTCCACGGCTACGGTCGGGCCGACGTCGCCAACGCCGTGGACGCCCTGGTGGCGGGTCGGATCCCCCCCGTCGTGCGCATCACCTCGCCGCGGTGGTTCGAAGCCCGTGACATCGACCGCGACCCCCTGCTGGCCGTCGACGCCGAGGTCACGGCCGCACGCAGCAGTGCTGTGACCTGGACCCTGGAGGTCGGCCACGGCGGCGACCCCCGGGAGTGGGAGGAGGTGGCGTCGGGCGAGGGCGAGGTGGACGGTGCGGTGGCGTCCGTCGACCTGTCCGGCTGGTCGCTGTCGGAGCCCGCCGAGCCCTCGGCCGAAGAAGACGTCGTCACGCGGCTGGAGCGGGCCCACCAGGCCGGGCTGACGCTGCGCCTGCGGGCCACCGATGCCGGGGGCGTCGTCGGGGAGGCGCGCAAGTACATCGAGCTGACCCGCGACCCCGACCTGCTGCCGGGCTTCCCGATGCGCCTGGAGTCCAGCGCCGAGGCCTCTCCCCAGCTCGTCGACCTCGAGGGTAACGACGGCGTCTTCGAGATCGTCGTGGCGACGTCCTCGGGCGAGCTGACCGTGCTGCGCGGCGACGGCAGTACCCTGCCGGGCTTCCCCGTTTCCACGGCCGTCATCGAGCGCCCCTGGGTGACCGGCGCGCCGGCCTACGCCAGCGGGGCCGTGCCCCAGCCCCGGGAGAGCATCGTGGCGACCCCGGCGGTGGGGGACATCGACGGCGACGGCGGACCCGAACTGGTGGTCGGCACCCTGGAGGGGCGGCTGTGGGCCTGGCATGTCGACGGCAGCCTGGTCGACGGCTTCCCCTACACCCAGGTCGGCCGCGACCCGGCCGTGCTCGACAGCACCCACATCTTCGACCGCGGCTTCATGGGCGCGCCGGCCCTGGCCGACATCGACGGGGACGGCGTCCTCGACATCGTCGCCGGGGGCGGCGACCAGTACCTCTACGTCGTCGATGGCCACGGCCAGGACGTCGGGCCGTACCCCATCGAGCTGTGCCACCCGACCGTCTGCGACGTCGCTGGTGCCCGCATCATCGCCAGCCCCACCGTCGCCGACATCGACGGTGACGGCGACATCGACATCGTGCTGGGCACCAACGAGGGCGCCAACGGCGGCACCGACTCCGTCACCCACGGCATCGACGGGCCGACGGGCCAGCCGCTGGCGGGCTTTCCGTGGACCACCACGGGGCTCATCGCCCAGGCCCTGCTGCTGCCGGTCATCGGCGAGGGCCACCCGGCCAGCACGGCGGTCGCCGACCTGGACGGCGACGGCGATCTGGAGCTGCTCGACCCGATCATGCTCGGCCAGACGGACCTCGTGCACCACGACGGCAGCGTGGCGGCCGACCTCTCCTACGTCGAACCCGACTACGCCAGCGGCAACAACGTCACCCTCGCCCCCAGCCTGTTGCAGCTCTCGACCCACCCCGCGTTTGGCGACCTCGACGGCGACGGCGTGCCCGACGCCGTCATCGGCGGGACCAGCCCGCTGTGGGTGGCCAGCATCGCCGCCAGCTCGTGGATGGATGCCCAGCACCCGGTGGCCGCCTGGTCGGGGGCTACGGGTGCGTACCTGCCGGGCTGGCCGCGGCAGATCGAGGACCTGCAGTTGCTGATGGCACCGGCCATCGCCGACGTGTCCGGCGACGGGCGGCCCGAGGTCATCTACGCCAGCGCCGGCAAGCTGGTGCACGCCTGGGACGGCGAGGGCGTGGAGGCGCCCGGCTGGCCCAAGGCCACCGGCCAGTGGATCCTGGGCTCGCCGGCGGTGGGCGACGTCGACGGGGATGGCTGGCTCGACGTGGTGCTCACCACCCGCGACGGAACCCTGTGGGCCTGGCGGACCGCGGGTCGCGCCGACCAGGCGGTCCAGTGGCAGAGCGCCTTCCACGACGCCCGCAACACCGGCAGCTACGAGACCCCGCTGCCGGTGCAGGCCGGGCCGGCCGACGTCGGCGACAGCGGCGTGCCGGCGACCGGCGGCTACACCGGTGGCTGCGGCGCCTGTGGCGATCGCAGCAGCGAGACCGGCGCCGCGCTCCTGTTGCTGCCGGGCCTGCTGTCCCTGGCGGGGCTGCGTCGGCGGCGCTGACGGCGGGACCGTGGGAGACCGGTGCCGCCACGGCGCCTGCCCCCTGTGATGCCCGAAGCCTCGCGGCGGGCTACTTCGCCGACCCACCGCAGGAGATCGCCATGCACGTGCTCGACCACGTCGAGGCTCGGGGCCTCGTCCAGCAGGTCACCGACCGCGACGCCCTCGTCGCCGCCTTCGACGCGGGCCCCGTCGTGTTCTACGCCGGCTTCGATCCGACGGCCGACAGCCTGCACGCCGGCCACCTCCTGCCCGTGATGCTCATGCGCTGGATCCAGCAGGCCGGCCACCGCCCCATCGTCGTGCTCGGCGGGGCCACCGCCCGGGTGGGCGATCCCACGGGCAAGGACAAGACGCGGGAGGTCCTCACCCCTGAACAGATCCAGCACAACCTGGAAGCCCAGCGCGTCCAGCTCGCCCGCTTCCTGTCCTTTGAGGGCGACAACGCCGCCATCATGGTCGACAACGCCGACTGGCTGATGCCCTGGGGCTACGTCGACTTCCTGCGCGAGATCGGGCGGCACTTCAGCGTCAACCGCATGCTGACGGCCGAGGGCACGAAGCAGCGCCTCGAGCGCAACCAGGGACTGTCCTTCATCGAGTTCAACTACCACCTGCTGCAGAGCTACGACTTCCTGCGCCTGTACCAGGACCACGGCTGCACCCTGCAGATCGGAGGCGACGACCAGTGGTTCCACATCGTCGGCGGCGTCGACCTCATCCGGCGGGTCACCGGGGTCCAGGCCTTCGGCATGACCGTGCCCCTGCTGCTGACCGCTGACGGCAAGAAGATGGGCAAGACCGAGGGCGGGGCGCTGTTCCTCGACCCCGAAAAGCTGAGCCCCTACGACTACTTCCAGTACTGGCTCAACGTCCACGACGACGACGTGCAGCGCTTCCTCAAGCTCTACACCACCCTGTCGCTGGACGAGATCGACCAGCTCTGCGACGCCGAGGGCGCCGGCCTGCGCGGCGCCAAGCGGGTGCTGGCCCGGGAGTGCACCCGGCTGGTGCACGGCGACGAAGAGACCGCCGACGCCGACTTCGTCAGCCGGGTCCTGTTCAGCAAGGGCAGCCTGACCGCCGACGAACGGGCGACCGTCGTCCGCACCCTGTCGCGCAGCTCTTCCTTCGCGCGCACCCAGGTCGACTTCCCCGTCTCCTGGGCCGATGCCGCCGTGGCCGCCGGGCTCTGCGACAGCAAGGGGCAGGCCCGCCGCCTCGTCAAGCAGGGCGGCGCCCGCACCTGGTCGGACAGGGTCCAGTCGCCGGATGACCTGGTGACGGAACCGGCGGTGTTGTGGGCTGGCAAGAAGAAGGCGGCGCTGGTGGTGTAGGGGGCAGCGCTCGGCCGCTGCTGGTGGTGCGAGGCGGCGGCCCGCTCCCTCGTCGCGACGCTCGCTGGTGGGGCGGGGCGGTGTGAGTCGCCGGCCCGCGGCCGTGTCGCGACGCTCGCTGGTGGGGCGGGGCGGTGTGAGTCGCCGGCCCGCGGCCGTG
>CAZRFD010000235.1:7067-8612 GCA_964599085.1 uncultured Enterobacterales bacterium
TCGCGACGCTCGCTGGTGGGGCGGGCGTGCGGTCAGGATCCGGTGGTTGACGCCTCACCCTCCCGATCCTGACCGGATCGCGGACAGGATCGGCCAGGCGAGGCCTCGTCCTCCCGATTTTGACCGGAAACCGGTCAGGATCCGCTTGTTGACTGGTCGCCCCCTCGATCCTGACCGCGCTCCCGATCCTGACCGCCGGCCTTGCCTTCGCTGGCACACGGAGCGCCGATCGTGCCCGATCCCATCACCACCTGGCAGCTCACCTTCTCGTCGAGCCCCGCACGGTCCGCCGCTACCGGCAGGAGGGAGCGGACGCGGGCGCGCTGCGCGCGGTCCGCATGCGGCTGGCCCTCGAAGACGTGGCGCGGGCGGCGTCGCTGCCTGGCTGAGCGTCGACGCCGGACTGCGACCCTTCGTGCAAGGCCGTCCTTCTGCCGCGGGGCCGCTGGGTGGGACCGGTGAGCGATGGGCTCCGTGGGCCGGGGGACGACGAGGAATTCTCGGCTCAGCCCTTGCAGAGAGAGAGTATGAAGATCCTGGCCCCACTCGTTGAAGGATTGCGTTTCGCGTCCACGGGGCCGGGAGTGGAACTGTCTCGTTCCTCGTCGTCGTCATCCCTGCGCGCCCTGGTCTGCACCATGGCCCTGTTCGCGAGCGCTGGCGCCCGCGCTGCCCACGAGTCGGCGGCTGATGCTCGCATCACCGACGCGACGCTGGTCGCCGACGCCATGGGGTGGACGCTGCAGGACACGCTGGATCTGATGGACGACTCCGATGCCTTCGACGATCTCGTCACCAGCATCCGGCTGACCTGGCCCGACGACTTCTCGGATGGCGTCTTCGCGGCGTCGCCGACGGACAGCTCGCACCTGTACTTCAAGGGCACGGTCCCCAGCGGTGTGGACGCCCTCATCACCGCGTCGGGGCTTTCGGTCGTCACCCACGGCAACGTGGGCAAGAATGGGCTTCAGTGGATGCAGCAGGTCAGCGACATCACCGACTTCCTCGAAGGGGAGCAGGTCGGTGACTTCCTCGTCGCCTTCGACTCCGTCGACAACATCGACGTGGTGATCGGTGGGGGCGTGCCGGCGCCCACGCTGCCGCCGGACCTGCAGAGCGACGTGCCGCTGACTGAGGTCAGCGGCAGCACTCTGCGATCAGAGTCTGCGCCGGTCTACGGTGGAAACCAGGCGCTCATCTCAGGCATGTTCGACTGCACGACGGGATTCAACGTCCGTCACAAGTCGACGGGAGTGACGGGGGTGACGACTGCTGGCCATTGCAGAGACATCAACCAGGTCAAGGACAGCGACGGAAACATCGTGTCCACGACGTACCAGGATGATCACCTGGGACGGCACGGCGACTTCTCGTGGTTCACCACGTCGCGTGCAGAGCCCGCGACCTTCATCTACAACCACGCCCAAAACGACCGCGATGTCGTCAGCATCAAGACGCTCTGGTTCCGCAACCAGTGGGCCTGCCTGTACGGCCAGTCCAGTGATTCCCGGGTCTGCGACCAGATCTACCGCACCTCGGTCAGCT
>CAZRFD010000236.1:0-8567 GCA_964599085.1 uncultured Enterobacterales bacterium
GCCTGAACAGTAGTGTGGATGGCGGAGAGCGGCGGGTTCTTACGGGGGGCTCACTATTGGCCAGTCGCCCCGCTGGACGGTGTGCCAGGGAGCGGGCAGGCGGAGGTGAACGGCTTTGGACGGCGGAACGCCGAGGTCGTGTCGTCGAGCGCCCTCGGGATCAGCTACGACGGCCCGGCATCAGACGATGCGCCAGCACCCGTGGACGCCCTGGTGATGGCGGTTGCGACGCCTGCATCGAAGCTCGCCCCCATGTGGGCCTTCGAGTGGCCGGACGAGCCGGACTGACTGCGTCATCTCCGGCGGGCTGTGCCCAGGGCAGGGCGCCTCTGCCCGCTTCTGGCGCTACTGACCCCCCCCATCACACCCGCCCCCCCCCCGCCCCACCTCGGACGCGGTGGCTGCTGAACCCGCGGCCCCGCAGTAGAATCCCTGCGCTCCCCCGATCTTCTCCCGAGGTGTCCCGTGCTCCCCCTCCTCTTCCTCGCCGTCGGCTGCGCCGACCTCCCCACCCAGCAAGGCGAGATATCGCTGGACTTCTCCATCGTCTCGGACCTCGCCACGGCCGACTACGAAGACGAAGCCTCGGTGGATCCGGCGGACTGGCCGGCGGTGCAGACGGCGGTCGAGAACGCCGACACCAGCGGCTTCAACATGCAGTTCCTGGAGTACCTGCTGACGGACGTCGGCCCGGCAACGGATGCGAAGTACACCGCCGCCGACATCTACTTCGCGCCGGATCCGGGCGACTACCCGGCCACGCCGCAGATCGCCCTGCCCGAAAAACTCCTGGAGAACCAGCTCGACGTGCCCCAGTCCATCAGCGGCACCGGGGCGTTGCAGGACATCCAGGACATCATCATCAGCGATGGCTCGCTGCAGCCCTTCAAGGTGAAGGTCTACATCAACACCGACGGCGGCGTGGAGCTGGATCAGACGCTGACGCTGGGCTTCGAGGGCAAGGTCAACCTGTAGCCGGACGGCCCTTGGGCGCCCGGCTCCGGTGTCGCGGCGCTTCCCGTATCGCTCGGCGGCAGCTCAGCCGCCGAGCACCAGCACCTCGATGATGATGACGGCGATGCCCATGAGCGCGCCACCGGCGATGAAGCCCGCACAGGTGGGCTCGAGGTTGTCGACGAGGACGCGCTTTGCGAGGCTCAGGTCGTCCTTGAGGTTCCGGTCGGCCAGCCAGAAGATGAAGCTGCCGAGGAACATGGCCCAGCAGGTGCTCCAGGGGATGACGAAGGCCAGGCCGATGCCGACGGCGGACAGCCAGAACTTCCCCTTGGTGGCGACCTTGATGGCTTCCATGACGATGCCGGCCAGGGCGCCGACGCCGGCGGCGACCTGGGCGGAGGGCTCGAGGTTGGACAGGCCGCTGGTGAGCACCTCGGCCACGGCCTTCCAGACGATGGCGCCGGGGAAGGGCTGCTCGGGGGTGATGAGGCCCTGGGGATCGCCGCGGAGGAAGGCGATGTAGAAGACGGGCACGGCGACCATCGCGCCAGCGAGGATGCCGAGGACGTGGCCGACGGCCTGGTGCCGCGGCTTGCCGCCGAGCATGTAGCCGGGCTTGATGTCCATGAGCAGGTTGGCGGCGTTGCCGGCCACTTCACCGGTGATGCCGGCGGTCATCAGGTTGGTCGTGATGTTGCCGGGGGCGATGACGCCGTAGGTGAGCTGGGTGAGCTTGCCGAGGGCGCCGGTCGGGGTGATCGAGGTCAGGCCGGTGGAGTTCACGGCGATGAGCGTGAACACGAAGACCAGCGGGATGGCCAGGATCCCCATCCAGATGTGCACGCCGAAGAAGATGTGGGCCATGGCCACGGCGATGCCGCCGAACACGGGGATGCCGATGGCGAAGACCTTGAGCGGCAGCTCGACGTGGGCGAGCACGTCCTTGCTCCCGCCGCCGCGGCCCTTCTTGAGCAGCCCCTGAAAGGCGCTGATGAGCACCTGCGGCTTGGAAAAGAAGCTGAACAGCGACGCCGTCGTCATCATCGCCACGCCGCCCCACAGGGCCCACATGGTGATGTCCTTGAAGGTGTAGTGGGTCACACCCTCGGTGACGTGGCCGACGATGTCGCCGCGCTGGATCATCCAGGGCGCCAGCACGAAGTAGTTGAAGCAGGCGCCGACCAGGATGGACACGCCGGTGTGGATGCCCATGAGCCCACCGGCCGCGATCATGACGATGTCGGTGTCGGGCCGGACCGTCAGCTCCTTGAGCGAGGTGCCCATGATCTTGGGGGTCGTGAACTTGTAGATGAAGCCGTCGAGGTACTCGGGGATCTGCAGGAAGCCGACGTGCAGCTTGTGGGTGATGGCTTCGCTCTTGAGCAGGGTGATGAGCCCCGAGATGCCTGCCGTGATCGCCAGCAGCTTGGCCTTGAACACGCCGTCGCTGGCGTCGCCGCTGTGCAGGGCGTCCATGACGACGCCGGCCGCCCGCCCCTCGGGGAAGGGGAGCTGTTCGTCGTTGATGAAGCGCTTCTTCAGCGGGAAGGCGAAGAGCACGCCGAGGATGGACAGGCAGACCATCCAGCCGATGGTGACCGGCAGCGGGATCACCTTGTTGGTGACGAGCATGTAGGCCGTGAGGCTGCTCACCAGCGGGCCGGTCATGTAGCCGGCGGCGGTGGCGATGGACTGCATGGCGTTGTTCTCGAGGAGCGTGAACTCCTTGCCGATGCCCATGCTGCTCAGCACCTTGAAGATGGCGTAGGCGAGGATCACCGAGGTGATGCCCACGCCCAGCGTCCAGCCCGTCTTCACGCCGACGTAGAGGTTGGTCAGCGACAGCACGCCGCCCAGCAGCATGCCGGTGAGCGCCGAGCGCACCGTGAGCTGCGGCATGTCGCC
Organism: uncultured Enterobacterales bacterium; assembly: GCA_964599085.1. Taxonomy (GTDB): domain Bacteria; phylum Myxococcota_A; class UBA796; order UBA796; family UBA2385; genus J125. The sequence continues at coordinate 2,863 of CAZRFD010000236.1, forward strand.
CTTGTAGACCTTCTCCAGCCACCAGCGGTCCTTCTGCTCGAGGGTCCAGGTGCGGATCTCCTCGTCGGTGAGCTGCGGCAGGCCGTGGTGCTCGCTCTCTTCGGCGGCGGCGGGTTCGGACATCGGTTCTCCCGGGATCGCCGCGGCCTAATCCCTCCGCCCCCGGCTTTCCACGTCACCGTGGCCGGGTAGGCTTGCGGCGTGCTCGTCCTGCCGCTGCTGCTGCTGTCCTGTGACCCCACGGGCGCCGCTGTGGGCGACTCTGGCAGCGCCGACCCCTGTGCCGGCGATGGCGCCCCCTCGACCTGCCTCTCCCCCACGCAGAGCGCCGACTACTACGTCACCTGGAGCAGCGCCTACTTCGACACCATGGACTACACGGTCGAGCTGGACGGCTGGCCGCCCTACAGCGAGCTGGTCGCCCGCTGGGAGTGGCCCCCCTGGCTGAAGCTGACGGCGTTTGGTCGCGACAACATCGAAGCCACCGACACGCTGCTCCAGCTCTACCCCTCGACCGTGCCGGAGCGGGACTGCCAGGCCTTCGACACCCAGCCCTTCGGTCGCTGCTTCGTCACCTTCTACTACGACGAGCATGACGGGCTGCCGTGCCCCATCTACGAGGAGTTCACCTTCAACGACGCCGGCGAGATCACCTTCATCGAGGCCTGGTCGGACGTCGACGGGCTGCGCCCGCAGGCCGCGGACGACCGCTGGGCCGAGGGCGACATCGACCGCCTGTCGACGCGGATCCCGGGGCTCGGCACGCCCTCGGGCCGCATCGATCTCGAGGGCGAAGCCATGGCCGCCGCCGCGACCGCCGACCCCGACGTCGCCGACTTCGTGGCCCGGGCCAAGGACTGGTACGCGTCCTGGCTGACCGAGTACCAGGCCGCTGGCGACGACCTCTGGGCCGTGGGCTGCGGCTGGTAGCTACTCAGGAAAGGCCCACGGATCCTGGATGGCCTGGAGCGCGTCGATCAGCTCCGGGAGGGCGGGCTCGGTCCAGGTCTCGTCGAGCACGCCGTACCAGTCGACGGCGCCGTACTCCCGGCCGTCGGCCCGGGCCATGGTGCCGTTGACGGGCCAGTAGCACCAGTCGATGTCGCCGGCGTCGAGGTACTGCACGAAGGTCGAGAACCAGTCGCCGTCCCGGCTGCCCCCGGCCACGCAGGTCGCGTCGGTGCTACAGGTGCCGAACTCGCCGACCCACACCGGGGCGGTGTAGGGCTGATCCTCGACGATGATGAAGCCCCACCAGCTCCCCAGGTCGCGGGCGAGGTCGCCGTAGGAGCCGACGCGGCTGTGGAACCAGGAGTAGTCGTGGGCGGAGTAGACGAGCCGCCCGTCCACGCTGAGCGTCAGCGGGTCGGACCACACCCCCGACAGGTTGGAGCCGTAGTCGATGCCCTCGACGATGATGAGCTTGGAGTCGTCGATGGCCAGGATCTCGTCGGCGGCCCGACCCGCGGCGGCCTTCCAGTCGGTGGCCGGATCCCCGCCCCAGGTGGCGCCCGAGCGCAGCTCGTTGCGCAGGTCCATGCCGACGACGGCGGGCTGGTCGAGGTACCGCCAGGTCAGCTCCCGCCAGGCTGCCAGCCAGGCGTCCTCCGGGTACGCGTCGGTGTACCAGAGCCCGTGGGAGTCGTCGTACCAGACGGCTTCCGAGGAGTGGTTGTCGAGGATGACGACCAGCCCCTCGTGCGACAGCGCGTCGATCACCGCGTCCATGACCTCCAGCGGGGTCCGTCCCTCCAGGTCGGGGTTGGCGGCGACGGGGGCCAGGGGCACCGGTGCGGTCTGCTCGACCATCTCGATGGAGAAGGGCAGGCGCACCGAGTTGAAGCCGAGCGCCGCGATGGTGGCGGCGATGTCGTCGAGGGCCGCCAGCTCCAGTCCCGCGGGCACGTAGTCCAGCTCCTCGAAGCCGTACCAGTTGACGCCGGCCAGCTTGAAGCGGGCCCCGTCGGCGTCGAGGATCCAGCGGCCCTCGGTGTGGAGCGGGAGGGCGGGCAGCAGGTCGGTGCCCCCGTCGCTCCCGCCATCTGTCCCGCCATCGCCACCGCCGTCGGTTCCGCCGTCGTCGCCGCCGCCGCCGTCGGTTCCGCCGTCGGCTCCGTCGTCGCTGCCGCCGTCTGTCCCGCCATCGCTGCCGCCGTCGGTGGCGAGGCCGGTGTCGCTGCCCGGAGCGGAGTCACGGGCCGCGGGGCGGCAGGCGAGGACGGGGAGGAGGAGCGTCGCGGCGTACATGGGGTGAGCGATCATAGCCGCGGCCCCGGGAGACAGAGACCCCGCCACCCCTCCAGGTGAGGGGTAGCGGGGTCAGGGACGCTCAGGTGGCCTCGTCCACGGTGGTCCGCAGGCGGACCTGGCGGGCCAGCTCGTCACCGCCGACCAGGACCAGCTTGTCGATCTTGCCGACCAGCTCGCCCATGGCCTCCAGCTCCTTGAGGCGGAGGAGGACCGGGGAGGTCTCCAGCAGCTTCGCCGTGTTGGCGAGCTGCCGGGTAGCCGCGAACTCCTCGCGGCGCTTGATGGCGTGGGCCTCGGCCTCCTTGCGGGCCAGGGTGACGCGGTTGATCAGGGCCTTGATCTCGCCGGGCAGGATCAGGTCCTTGATCCAGACGTCGACCAGCTCGAGGCCGACCTCGGGCAGGGCGGCCCGGCTGCGCGCGAGCAGCGCACGCGACAGCTCGGTCCGCGCCTCGGTCAGGGCGTCGAGGTTCTGGGCGGCGAGCACCTCGCGCAGGGCGAGCTGCACGGCGCCGTAGACCAGGTTCTGACCCGCGGTCTCCCGCAGGTGCTGGACCGGGTCGGACACGACCAGGGACACGGCGGCCTTGACGCGCACCGGCACCTGGTCACGGGTCACGACGTCCTGCGCTGCCGGCTCGAAGAGCTGGTGCTCCAGCGAGACGGAGCGCAGACCCCACGGACCACTCCGCCAGGCGCGGTAGCGACCGGGATCCAGCGCCCGGACCGGCTTGCCGTCGCGCAGCAGGACCACGGCGCTGCGAGCGTCGGCGGTGGCCTCGACAAACGCGCTGCCGGCACCGACACGCAGGACGTCACCGGCGGCCAGGGCGACCGGCTCGGCCAGGGTGTCGAAGCGCAGGACCTCGCGCGGCACCGGCTGCTCCCAGAGGCGGTAGCGGCCGGGCAGCAGGAGCTGCTCGTCGCGACCGTCCACGCGGAGCACGCCGATCTCGATGCGACCCACGGTCTCGATCCGGGCGCCCTCGAGCTCCTCGGGGAGGACCTCGTCGGCGCCGAGGCGCTGCGGGGCGCCGCGGATGTCGTACTGGACCAGCTCGACGACGGCGCCGAAGGTCCAGATCGTGTGCCGGCCCGGACCGAGCAGGCGGTCGTAGCGGCCGTCGCGGATCACGGCGACCCGCTCGTGACGGTGAACGGTGAGGGTCTTGAACATGGTGACCTCCGTGTGGTGGGTCTGTGGTGGATGGTGCGAGGGGTCCCCCCCCTTGAAGATCAGTAGCGGAGGGGTCCCCGCCGCCCTCCTCCCCGCCGCCGCCAGGGCCACGTGGCGGGCAGGCCCTCAGCGGTCGATCGCGTGCGGTCGATGGAGAGACCTGCGCAGGCCCGTGGACAGACCGGCGGAGGCGGTGGCTCCGGACCGCGCAGCGACCGTGCCGGTGCGCGGCGGCGGTGACACCGGATCGCGCGTCGACGGGTCGCGTTGCGGCCAGGGGCCGTGGAGGGTGGGGCGGCGAGGCCCCTTGGGTTGACTGGCGTGACAGGCCAGGTGACGCCCACATGGTGGACGTCTGGAGCTGATGGTGGGAGTCGAACCCACGCCCGACGGTTCCAGGACCGTTGCTCTTCCAGGCTGAGCTACATCATCATCGGCGACCACGCATCCGGACCGCTCGTCCGCCCCGGGCGATGGCGCGGGACGGCCGCAGGCGAAGCGCAGGGCGCTGCCTGGACCGCCGCTTCCCGAGCGACGTGGCGCGAGTCCTCGACGTCAGGTCGAGGAGTCCGGACCCCCGGAGTCGAACCGGAGAGGGAGCCGTGCGTCGGCACGGCAAGGGTGAAGGAGTTGGATCTGTCTGTTCACGTGCGGCGGGCGCACGTGTGGTGTGACCCGGACGCAGCGAGCCCCCGGGCTCGGGGGGAGGCCGGGGGCTCGTCGCTGTCGGGCGGGTGATGCCGGCAGCTATGGAGTCCCGCAGCCGAAGAGGCTGGTTTCATCGCGCAGATCAGCGCAGCCTGTCGGGAGCATCCCGCACGCAGGGGCGACGACGATGGGGGTGGGCTGGCGCTTCATGGGCACCTCCGTGGGAGGCCCCGACCACCGGGGCTTCCGAGCTGCGCGGGGACATCCCGCGCGATTCGTTCACACTGGTAATGATGCTCGATGAGCGGCGCAAGGGTTTCTGTTCACTTTTTTGGTAGCGCGAGAGGATGGGCCGCGTGGAGCCTCACGGCGCCTGGCCCGTCGGGGGCCCCGGCGGTGGGCTGAGCAGGCTGCTCAGTCCCGGTCCAGCCACTCGACCTCGCCGGTCTCGAAGTGATAGACCGCCGGCACGACGCGCAGCCCTCGCTCGGCGACGAGGGTGCTCAGCACGACGGGCGAGGTGGCCAACCTGTCGGCGACCTGGCGGGCGTTGACGCGGATGGCGTTGTCCAGCAGATCGCCGGGGAGCGTGCGGGCGACCTCCACCGCGGGATGGATGGCCTCGACCAGCTCGTCGATGTGCAGGTCGGTCGACTCGCCCTCGATGGCGGCGGTGATGGCGCCACAGCTCTCGTGGCCCATGACGACGATGAGGTTGGTGCCCAGCAGGACCGTTGCGTACTCGATGCTGCCCAGCTCGTGCGACTCGGCGACATTGCCGGCCACGCGGATGACGAAGAGGTCGCCGATTGCGGCATCGAAGATCAGCTCGGGCACGACGCGGGAGTCCGAGCAGGTGAGCACGACAGCGAAGGGGGCCTGGCCGTCGCGCAGCGCGAGGCGCCGCCCGTGGCCGTCGCGGCTGCGGCGGCGGTCCTCGACGAAGCGGCGGTTGCCGGCGATCAGGCGCTCGAGCGCCTCGTCGGCGTGGACCAGGACGTCGGCGTGGCGGGTCGGCACGGGCGCTCCGAGGGGGGGGGCCTCCCGTAACGTGCACGCGACGGCGGCCGTTCTGGGCTGGCACCCCGCAGTGCTCGGTGGCGTCGCGGCGGACTGCGCCTGGCGCTTCTCGGCGCGGTCGTCGGACCGACCGCGGCCGGCCGGGCTCGACGCGGACCCGCGGCCACAGCCCGAGAGGCGGAGGAGGAGTTGCCGAAGTCGGAGGGTAGAGGCTTACCCCCGGAGTTCGGGTGCTGAGAGTTGCTGAAGTCCGAGGGTAGAGGCTTACCCCCGGAGTTCGGGTGCTGAGAGTTGCTGAAGTCGGAGGGTAGAGGCTTACCCCCGGAGTTCGGGTGCTCTGACCAGAACATCGGCTACTCACGACCGTAGGATCTTGCTCTTGAGCCACCGTCACGCTCGACCTCCGCCGGGTCATTGCGCTCACCGCGTCGTCGGGCCGCGGGCGCTTGTCGGCTCGCGGCTCCTGGACTCGCGCCCACGCGCCCTCGTGGACTCCCGCCCACGCGCCCTCACGCCCCCGCGCCCTCACGCCCCCGCCCCCTCACGCCCTCGCGCCCTCGCGCCCTCGCGACCGCACGCCCCCGCGACCGCACGCCCCCGCGCCCTCACG
>CAZRFD010000237.1:0-8447 GCA_964599085.1 uncultured Enterobacterales bacterium
GCGCGTCAGCCGACGTGAAACGAGGCGGGTCGGGGGGCGTGGAACGCTACACCGCCAGACCCGCCGCCGCCCCGCACCCGCCGCCCCGCGCAGCGCCGCCCTCGGCCCCCGCTGCAGCCGCCACCTCCGCCGGACCCGCCAGACCCGCCGCGGCCCCGCGCCACCCCGGCATCGCCGCGCCCGGCACCCCGCGCAGCACCGCCCTCAGGTCCCCGCCCGAGCCGCCACAACCGCCGGACCCGCCGCCACCCCAGCATCGGCGCGCCCCGGTCCCACGCACACCACCGCCCCTGCCCGCCCTGGCCGACCATCGTAGGCGCGGCGCCGTCGCCGCCCTTGCCGCCCCCCTCCTGCCGCGTCTCCCCCAGGGCACCTGCCGGACCCCCTCCTCGACCTCAGCCGTCCCAGCCCTCGGCATCACTCCTTCGAGAAGGGGGGCTTGCCCCTCCTGGGTCCCTTCGGGTCGCGCTGGCCCCCTTCGCCGTCCTTGGAGCCACCGGCCTTCCCTTCGGGCGAACCGCGCACCGGGCGGGGGAGCTCGATCGGGCGACGCCGCGGCGCTTCGCCGAAGAGGCGGTCCATCGGGCTGCGGACCGCGTTGGCGCCCCGGTTCAGGACGTGGGTGTAGATCATGGTGGTGTTGACGTCGCTGTGGCCGAGCAGCTCCTGGATGGTGCGGATGTCGTAGCCGTCCTCGAGCAGGTGGGTCGCGAAGCTGTGCCGGAGCGTGTGGCAGGTGACGCGCTTTTCGATGCCGGCGCGGCGCGCCGCCTCGCGCACGGCGCGCTGGACGACGGTCTGGTGGAGGAAGTGCCGACGGCGCTGCTGGCTGCCGGCGTGCCACCACGTGGACGTGGCGGGGAAGATCCAGTGCCAGCCGAGGTCACGACCGGCCTGGGGGGACTTGCGCCCGAAGTCGCCCGGCAGCTCGACCCAGCCGTTGCCCATCTCGATGTCGCGGGCGTGGAGCCGGCGGACCTGGTCGAGCTGGACCCGCAAGGGCTCGACGAGGGCGCCGGAGATGACGGTGACCCGGTCCTTGTCACCCTTGCCCCGCCGCACCACGAGCTGGCGGCGCTCCAGGTCGAGGTCCTTGACCCGCAGCCGCATGCACTCCATCAGCCGCAGGCCGGACCCATAGAGCATGGCGGCTGGCAGCCGGGGAGCGCCGTGAAGCTCGTCGAACAGCCGGCCGACCTCGGCCTGGGTGAGGACCACGGGCAGCGCCCGAGGCCGGCTGGCCCGTACGAAGCGGTCGACGGTCTCGAGGTTGACGTGCAGGACCTCCCGGTACAGGAAGAGCAGCGCTGCAAGCGCCTGGTTCTGGGTCGACGCCGCCACCCCCCGGTCCGTCGCGAGGTACGACAGGAAGGCGTTGACGTGGTCGGCGCCCAGCTTCACGGGGTGCTGCTTGCGGTGGAAGAGGATGTAGCGGCGCGCCCAGCCACGGTAGGCCTTGATGGTGGCGCGGCTGTAGTGCCGCAGCTCGAGGGCGCGCTCGAGCTGGACGAGCAGGGGTACTGGGTGATCAGCCATGGTCGAGACCGGGTGGGAGAGAGCGCCTGTCGGCGACAGGGGAGCAGCCCGAAGCAATCGTCATACCAACGCAAGTTCATGAGATCAGTGGAGGGGGGTGACGAACGCTGTCCAGCTTTCCGACAGGGGGTGTCGGCCCTTCGGCACCCCTCCTCCCTCGGCGGTCCCGGAACTGCCGTCCCCTCGTCGGTCCAGCCCGCTCCCGACGCCCCCTCCCCTCCCCTCACCGCAGCCCACCACCGGGGTAGCGCGGCGGCTGGCGTGATCCACCCCGCGGGCACCCACGCTGATCCACCCCGGGGCACCCAAGCTGATCCACCCCGCGGGCACCCGAGCCGATCCACTCCGCGCCGCCACGTGGTCCAACGCAGCCGAACACCGCTAGCCAGTGCTCCTGGCCACCGAACAGCGTTCGATGGCGGGCGCCGGGTCCCTACACCTGCACGATCCGATCCCGTCGCAGGAACCACAGCTCTGCGCGGGGCGGGCGCTGGGGCTGCAGCGCCTGCTGGACGGCGTCGGCGTAGGCGCGGGCCTGCGACCGGTAGGCCGCGGCACGCTGCAGCAGCGCTTCGCCGCTGACGTCGTCGGTCTTGTAGTCGACGACGACGAGCTGTTCTGCGGTCGGATCCCACAGCAGCAGGTCGACGGCACCGACGTAGCCGGCGACAGGGACGTGGCCGCGAGAGACCTGTGGATCAGAGGGGGGAGGCAGCAGCACGGGCAGCTCGCGGGCGACGATGTGCCCGGCGTGGGCGTGCAGCCTGTCGAGGATGGCGCCACCGCGCAGGGCCACGAGGATGGTCGCGGCGCGGTCCTGGGCGGCCGTGGCGACGGGTTCATCGACGAGGGCGGCGACGTACCGGGGCAGCGCCGCGATCTGCTGGTCCAGGGCGTCGTCGGGGTCGGCACCGCCCAGCTCGATCAGCTCCAGCGCGCGGTGGACGGCGCTTCCCGCGGCCATGGCGGCTTCTTGGGCCAGGTCTGGGGGCAGGCCGCCGGCCACAGCACCGGTGCCAGCAACGACGGGCATGGCGGCGACACCCGTCCCACCAGCTTCCGGCATACCGCTGGCGGCGCCCCGTTGTCCCAGGCCCGGAGGCAGGTCCGGATCGAGCGCTTCGTCGGCGAGCCGGGCGTGCGCTTCCGCCGACACGGCAGCGGTCCACGGCCGCTGCTGCCGCTGCCGGGCGGCCTGCTTCGCCGCAGCGATGCGCTCGGCATCGGCGCGGGCCCGAGCCACCGTGGCGAGCGGGACCGCGGCACCGGCCGGGGCTACCGGCTGCAGACTGCCCGAGTCGATGCGCCCCGGAAACACGAGCAGCGCGCCCGGCTGCTGGAGTCTGTCCAGGTGGGGATCGAGGCCCACGGCGGTATCGGCGAGGTCCGCGGGCACGGCCGCCCAGGCACCGAGCAGGTCGATCATCGAGCGCGCCGCGTCGACGTCCGGCTGCCGGTCCAGGGTCTGCGGCCAAAGCCCGGACAGCACGAGGCGCTGCTTGGCACGGGTCATGGCGACGTAGAGCAGCCGCAGCCGCTCGGCGTCGCCCACGCGCTCGGCGTGCTCGATTCGGCCGCGCAGGCCGGGGCTCTCGTGGCCCAGCAGGCGCCAAGCCCCGGTGTCGTGCACTTCGTTGCTGGCGGTCGCGGGGGGGCGCCCCTGCTTGTCCAGGCCCACGACGTAGACATGGCCGAAGCCCAGGCCCTTGGACTTGTGGATCGTCATGAGCTGGACGGCGTCTTCGGCGGCTTCCTGGGGCCGGCCCTCCTCTCCCTCGCGCGCGCCGGCGAGCCCCTCCCGCAGGGTGCGGAGCACGGCCTGCAGGTCCCCACCCTCGGCCAGGCCGTCGCGCAGCCCGCGGAAGAAGCGGTCGAGGTTGGCCAGCCGGAAGACCCCCATGTAGCGGGCGGCTTCGGAGAGCTCGATCAGGCTCTCGTCGCGGAGGCACTGCACGAAGCGGTCGCAGGCATCTTCGCGAAGGCTGCGCCGCATCCGCGCCAGGCCGAGCACGGCCCGCATGGCGGAGTGTTCCCAGCCGGTCACGCGGTCCAGCCCCACGATGGGCGGGTGGATCGCGGCGGCGTCGGCGGCCGCCGCCCGGAACAGGTCCTGGATCGTGGCGAGGCGCGCATCTTCCGGCCCCGACAGCAAGGCAAGCTCCCGCGGGAGGCCACGCCGCCACAGCGGCAGCAGGGCCGCGTCGGGCACGCCGACCATCGCCGACCGCAGCCAGCCGACCAGGGCGACCTGGTCGTGGGGGGCCGCGACCACGCTGACGAGGTTGATGGCGTCGGTGATCTCTCGCCGCTGGAAGTAGGTGCGATCGCGGGTCACGGCGTAGGGGACGCCCGCTGCGCGCAGCGCATCGACCAGCAGCGGCAGGTCCGTGGACGCGCGGAAGAGCACGGCGATGTCGGCCCAGGCCACGCCCTGTTCGTGGACCGTGGCGATGTCACGGGCGACGGCGTGGGCTTCGATGGCCCGCACCGGGCCCTTGCGCTGCCGCTGCAAGGGCGCGCCTTCGTCCCACTGCCAGCAGCTCCAGACTTCGACCGGGTGATGTGCGGCGGCCACGAAGCCCGAGGCGTCGGCCAGCCGCGGACAAGGCAGCAGCGCCTGGAAGTCCGGCTGCAGCCCCGGCCGGTGACGCATCACCGGCTGCAGCGCCCCCTGGACCGCATCGAGCACGGGCGGGACCGACCGGAAGTTCACCACCAGGCTGACCCGCTCACCCCCCGCCGCCACGACGTCCTGGACGAAGGCTTCGTAGGCCGCGAGATCGGCGCGCCGCCAGCCGTAGATCGACTGCTTGGGATCACCGACGATGAACAGTCCCGGGCGAGCATCCCGGTCCCCGGACAGCGCCAGGTGGGCCACGATGCGGCACTGGAGAGGGTCGGTGTCCTGAAACTCGTCGACGAGGAGCTGGTCCATGCCCTCCCGCAGGCGCACACGGACCGCCGGCTGGTCGTCGAGGAGGGCCGCCGCCCGGGCCAGCAGGTCGGAGAAGGTCAGCAGACCCCGCCGCTTGCGGCGTGTCTCGACGTCCCGCAGCAGCGGCACGAGCACCCGCACGCTGCGGCGGAGCCCCTCCGGGTCCAGGTCGTGGAGGTAGCGGAGCACCGGCCGCAGGCGGGCGCCCGCGGCCAGCAGGGCGGGTGGGCGCCCCAGCAGCTTGTCTTCGGTCTTCGACAGCTTGCCGCCTTCGAGCTTCTTGAGCGCGCTGTCGTGGGCGTCCAGCAGGTCTTCGGCCAGGACGATCGCGGCGTCCAGTGACAGGGCCGAGCCGTCGACGGCTTCGTCCAGGGTGGCGTGCAGATCGCGCAGGTTGGTGCGACCCTTGACGCCGACCAGGGCGGCCAGCTCGTCGCGAACGGTGGCGAGGTCGTCGACCAGGCGGGCCAGCATGGCGTCGACAGCGGGATCCTGCAGCGGGTCGCCGTCGAGATCGGCGGAGGTGACACAGGCCCTCGACAGCGCGGAGAGCGCGTCCACCATGTCCTGCGGACCGACGCCGGCTTCCCCGAGCGCCAGCAGGTCGGCGTCCGGTTCCGGGCCGTAGCCGGCGATGAGCGCGTCCCGGACCACGTCCTCGATCAGCTCTTGGAGCGCGTCGCCGTCGGCGTCCACCGAGAACGCGGGGTGCACCCCCGCGGAGAGGGCGTGTTCCTGGAGCAGGCGCGCACAGAAGGAGTGGATGGTGCGGACCTCGAGGCTGTCGAGGCTGGCCAGCAGGGCGCGCGCCCTCACGCCGGCGTCCGGGGACAGATCGTCCGCCGGCAAGCCGACCGGGGGCTTCCCCGCCGCGACGCCGCGGAGCCCCTCGCCCACCCGGTCGGCCATCTCGGCGGCGGCGGCTTCGGTGAAGGTGATGGCGACCACACGGCCGAGCACGCCCCCTGCCACGTCCTGGTCAGCACGAGGACGGCCGGCCGAGGCGCGCCGGCTGCGCTCCCGGTCCCACCCGGGGCCGAGCACCCAGGTGAGCACCCGGGCCACCAGGGTGGCGGTCTTGCCGGTGCCAGCTCCGGCTTCCACCACCAGCGGCCGGTCGAAGCAGGTCCGGGCCAGGTCCCGACCCCGCTGGTCGTCTGTGCGGGACACGGGCCCCGCCACCGTCGTCGCTGTCGTCGTGGTCATCGTGCATCCTCCCCGTCGCTGTCGTCGAGCGCCGCGTCCGCCTCGTCCGCGATCCCCCACAGATCCCGGGCCGCCGCCGGTCCCGCCGGCCCCCGCGCCGTGCCCTCGGCCCACACGAGCAGCCGCTGACGGGCCGTGGAGTCCCCTTGCAGGCAGGCCGCGCGGACGCCGCACCACCCGCAGGCGGCCGGCACGTCCCCCCGGTCGTCGACCAGCCGGGGCACGAGGCCGCCCTGCACCCAGGCCCGCAGCACCCGGTCCAGGACCAGGGACAGGCGGGCCATGACGGCGTCTTCGTCCATGGAGTCGGGGGGCAACCGCGCCTGCCGGCAGGCGTCGCTGTCGTCGACCACGTCGGGCTTGAGCGACAGGTAGCGCCCCACCGACCCTGGTCCCGCCGCACGGGCGTACAAGGCCGCCTGCAGCCGCTGGCCGCTGGCGAGCGCGTCGAAGATCTTGTCGTCCCGCTTCGAGGGCGTCTTGAGCGTGCTGAGGGGCTTGCCGGTCTTGTAGTCCGTGACGACCACCCGGCCGTCGGCGGTGCGGTCGGCGCGGTCGGCCCGGAAGCCGATCACCCGTGCCTGGCCGTCGACGCTGACCTGGACCTGGCCCTCCAGCTCGACAGCGAGCACCTGCGGAGGGTCCGCGGCCCAGTCCACCGCCCGGGCCACGTCGAGGTAGGGCCGCACCCGCCGGGCCAGGAGCCGCCACAGCCCGGGCAGGCCGACCCCCTCTTCCCGCGCGACACGCTCGGCCAGCGTGTCGACGAGCCCATCGAGCGCGCCCGCGGCCGGCCAGGGCACGGCGGCAGGCGAGCGGTCGAGCGCCTGCTCCAGGCTGGGTGTTTCATCGTCGAGGTCGGTTGTGTCGCGCACGATGCGGTCGAGGACGGCGTGGACGGCGATGCCCACCAGGCGCTGATCGACCGCCGGGAGATCGGCCGAGGCCGCTGGTGCTGCTTCCACCCGCAGGACGTTGGAGAGGAAGGCCTGCCAGCCGCAGGTCGCGACCCGCTCCAGCGTCGTCACCGCGACGGGGCCGTCGCGTGGGTCGCGGCCAGCCATGGGCCCCACGAGTCCCAGGTACGGCCCCAGGCCCAGCGCGCCCGGGGGGGCATCCAGCTCCCGGCGGACATCCGCGCGCGCCCGCGCGGCTTCGGCGGCACCAGGGTTGCTGCCCGTCGCGAGCCCGGCCAGGGCCACCGCGAGATCGCCGTCGGGCCCGTACTGCGCCGCCCGCAGCGCGTGTTCCACCGGGGGGCGTGGCAGGTCGAGGAGGTCCGGGGGTGGGTCGACGCGCGCGCCGGGTACGGTGACCCGGTCCACCGCGAGGTCCGGACGGGACAGGCGCAGCGCTTCCACCAGCGGCGACACCGGCACCAGCCGCCCGTCGTCGTCGGAGGCCGGCCACGACAGGTGGACGTGGGCCGCGCTGCCGAGCAGGTGGCCGAACAGCGCCCGCTCCTGCCGCATCCGGTCCCGCCGCCGGACCAGATCCGGCAGCAGGTCGGCGATCCGGTCGCGCAGCGCGTCCGACAGCAGCGGATCCGGCTTGGGGCTGCGGGGGAACTCCCCCCGCGACAGACCGAGCACGAACAGGTGGGAGAAGCTGCGCCCCCGCGCTTCGATGGCGCTGAGCACCTGCACGCCACCGCCATCTCCGCCGAGCGCACCGGCACCAGCCCCCCGCAGCGCGGGATCCAGCAGCAGCCGCAGGTCGTGGTCGTCGAGGGGGAGATCAGGGCCGATGCGGTCGACGAGCCGTTTCGTCGCCGCCTGCAGCGCCCGCCAGGCGGCGTCAGGATCGGCCCAGCCCAGCGTGTCGGCGACCAGCGAGGAGACGCGGGCGACCTGGTCGCCGAGGGTGCGAGCGCGGTGGTCTTCGAGCCGGGCGAGCAGCGCCTGCGCCGCGTCGACCGCCCCCTGCAACGCGAAGCGCGGCAGCCGGTGGCGCCGCACCCGCACGTCGCCATCATCATCGTCGGCGATGCCGCTGCGGCTGGGCAGGGACAGCCCCGAGGCGTCCCCCAGCACCCGCGCCACGTCGAGCGCCGCGACGTCCGACAGCCGCGACAGCCCCAGGCTGTGCATGGCGAGGCGGAGGTCTTCCACCGGGACCCGGCCGCTGTCCGGCAGGCGCACCGCCGCGTCCAGCCACCGGTCGACCGTCACCGCCCGCCCCTGTGAGAGGAGGGTCGACAGCGCCCCCAGCCGGCGTTGCGCCGGCCCGGCCGGCGCCCGCGCCCCCACCCCGGACAACGGGATCCCCAGGCGGTCCAGTTCCGGCCGCAGGATCGCGGCCCATGCGTGGAGATCGCGGGCCACCACGCCGATGTCTTCAGGGCGCGCCCCCGCGTCGAGGAGGGCCCGGAGCCGCCGCGCGCAGTGCCGTGCTTCGGCCACCCGCCCCGGGGCCGCGGCAAGATCCAGGGAGCCGGCCGGGTCCCCCTCTCGGTCGACGCGCAGCGGACGACCACCGGCGAGCCGGTCGGCCAGGCGGCGCTCTTCGTCCGTCGGCGCGTGCCCGATGTCACCGGGTGCCTGCCGATCAGCCAGCGCGGGATCGACGACGAAGCAGCGCGCGCCGGGCAGGCGGGCCAGGACCTCGAGCAGGGCGAGGTCGGCTGGCGCCGGGTCGACGAAGCCGTGGAGCAGCCACGCCCGGCCGGGCAGCAGATCCGGCCGACGCTGCAGCAGGTCGGCCGCCCGCCGGGTGGCGTCGGCACGGCGGGAGAGCCCCAGCCGCGCAAGCTCCTGGTGCACCTGCCCGG
>CAZRFD010000238.1:0-8436 GCA_964599085.1 uncultured Enterobacterales bacterium
CGCTCGGGCTTGAACGTCCGGTAGTTGATGGTCTCCGGCTTCTTGACCTCGCCGTGGGACCAGCTCCGGATCTTGTCCGGCGACGCCAGGCCGATCCGAACCGCGACGTAGTTCAGAGGGTTCTTGGGCTTCTCGAAGAGGTTGTAGATGTCCTTCACGATGGGCTCCTTCGGGTTCCCGGAAGGCGAGTGGCTGGGCCACTTTCCCGGCTCACGTCCCGCCAAAGGCGAGCCGGGGCGAGACCCCGGTGTCGCCGCACCGGGGTTCGCAGGCGAGTTGACTACTTGTTGCGGAGTGCTTCGCGGTCTTCCAGCAGCTCGACGTCGAGGGCCAGAGCCTGGAGCTCCTTGACCAGGACGTTGAAGCTCTCCGGCAGCCCGGCTTCGAGGATGTTCTCTCCCTTGACGATGGACTCGTACATGCGGGTCCGGCCGGCGACGTCATCGGACTTCACCGTCAGGAACTCCTGCAGGGAGTAGGCCGCGCCGTAGGCTTCCAGGGCCCAGACCTCCATCTCACCCAGGCGCTGGCCGCCGAACTGGGCCTTGCCACCCAGCGGCTGCTGCGTCACCAGGCTGTACGGCCCGATGCTGCGCGCGTGGATCTTCTCGTCGACGAGGTGGTGCAGCTTGAGCACGTACATCACGCCCACGGTGACCCGGTTCTCGAAGGCCTCACCCGTACGACCGTCGTACAGGATGCTCTGGCCGTCGGAGTCCTGGTCCGCCAGGTGGAGGAAGCGCTTGATCTCGGACTCGGAGGCCCCGGCGAACACCGGCGTGGATGCGGTGACACCGGCCCGGTACTTCCGGGCGAAGACCTTGAGCTCATCGAAGCTCGCGTCCGCGAGGAAGGCCTGGACGTCAGGCTGGTCGCTGAACACCTGGATGAGGTAGGCCCGCATGTCCTTCTCGGTCACCTCGAGCATGCCGTCGACCATGGCGCCGAGCTTGTGGCCGACCCCCCGAAGCGCCCACCCGAGGTGGGTCTCCAGGATCTGGCCGACGTTCATGCGGGAGGGGACGCCCAGGGGGTTGAGGACGACGTCCACCGGGGTGCCGTCCTCGAGGTAGGGCATGTCCTCCATGGGCAGCACCTTCGAGATGACGCCCTTGTTCCCGTGGCGACCGGCCATCTTGTCGCCGGGCTGCAGCTTGCGCTTGATCGCCACGAAGACCTTGACCAGCTTGATGACGCCGGGGGACAGCTCGTCGCCCTTCTTGTGCCGCTCCACCTTGGCCGCGAAGCGCTCGCGGATCTGGTCTTCCTTCTCGCGGACGCGGTCCACCAGGTTCCAGACCTTCTCTTCGAGATCCTCGCCGTCCTCGATGGTGATCTTCTCGTACTGCTCGAAGGGCAGCGCGCGGAGGTTGTCCTCGCTGAAGGCGTCACCCCGCCCGAGCACCTCTTCGCCCGTCTCGTCGTGGAGGATGCGGGCACCGGCCTTGCGACCGTCGAGCAGGCGCACGAGCTGCCGGAAGGCCGACTCGCGGATGGTGCGGATCTTCTCGTCGCGGTCCCGGTCGATGCGCTGCACGGCCTGGGCTTCGATCTCGAGGCTGCGCTGGTCCTTCTCGACACCCTCGCGCGAGAAGACCTGGGCGCTCATCACCACACCCTCGACGCCGGGCGGGACCCGCAGCGAGGTGTCCTTCACGTCCCCGGCCTTCTCACCGAAGATGGCGCGGAGCAGCTTCTCTTCCGGGGAGAGCTGCGTCTCGCCCTTCGGCGTGATCTTGCCGACCAGGATGTCACCGGAGCGCACGGGCGCGCCGATGCGCACGATGCCGGACTCGTCGAGGTTCTTGAGCGCCTCTTCGCCGACGTTGGGGATGTCCCGGGTGATCTCCTCCTTGCCCAGCTTCGTGTCGCGGGCAGCCACCTCGAACTCTTCGATGTGGATCGAGGTGAAGTAGTCCTCACGGACGAGCCGCTCGGAGATCAGGATGGAGTCCTCGAAGTTGTAGCCCTGCCAGGGCATGAACGCGACGACCGCGTTCTGCCCCAGCGCCAGCTCACCCTGCTCCGTCGCCGGACCGTCCGCGATGATGTCCCCGACGACCACGCGGTCGCCCGGGCGCACGACCGGCTTCTGGTTGATGCAGGTGCTCTGGTTGCTGCGGACGAACTTCGTGAGGTTGTAGATGTCGACGTCACCGCCGATGTCGTCACCAGCCTCACCGTCCGTCGTCTTGACCACGATGCGGGTGGCGTCGACACTCTCCACGATGCCAGCGCGGCGCGCCGTCATCGTGACGCCAGAGTCGCGAGCCACGACGCGCTCCATCCCAGTCCCCACGAGGGGGGCCTCGGTGCGGACGAGCGGCACGGCCTGGCGCATCATGTTCGCGCCCATGAGCGCGCGGTTGGCGTCGTCGTTCTCGAGGAAGGGCACCAGCGAAGCGGCGACCGACACGAGCTGGTTGGGGCTCACGTCCATCAGCGTGACCTCTTCCCGCGGGACGAGTGCGAATTCGCCCTGCCGCCGCGCGATGATGGTCTCGTCGAGGAAGTTGCCTTCTTCATCGAGCCGGGCGTTGGCCTGTGCGATGACGTGACGCTCTTCCTCGAGGGCCGAGAAGAAGCTCACGTCGGGGCTGGCCTTGCCATGATCCACCCGCCGGTAGGGGGTCTCGATGAAGCCGTACTGGTTGACGCGCGCGTAGGTCGACAGCGACGCGATCAGGCCGATGTTCGGACCTTCCGGGGTCTCGATCGGGCAGATGCGGCCGTAGTGGGTGGGGTGCACATCGCGCACATCGAAGCCGGCGCGCTCGCGGGTCAGACCGCCCGGCCCAAGCGCCGACAGGCGTCGCTTGTGGGTGACCTCGGACAGCGGGTTGGTCTGGTCCATGAACTGCGAGAGCTGCGAGGACCCGAAGAACTCCTTGATGACCGCACTGACCGGCTTGGCGTTGATCAGGTCGTGCGGCATCAGCGCCTCGATCTCCGAGAGGCTCATGCGCTCCTTGATCGCCTTCTCCATGCGGACGAGGCCGATGCGGTACTGGTTCTCCAGGAGCTCGCCGACAGCGCGCACGCGGCGGTTGCCGAGGTGGTCGATGTCGTCGACCTGGCCCCGGTTGTTCTTCAGGTCGATCAGGTACTGCACGACCAGGCGGATGTCTTCGCGCGTCAGCGTGGTCTGCTCGAGCGGCAGCTCCAACCCCAGCTTGTGGTTGAGCTTGAGCCGGCCGACCTTCGAGAGGTCGTAGCGCTCCGCGTTGAAGAACAGGTTCTCGAAGTGGTTCAGCGCCGCGTCGTAGGTGGGAGGCTCGCCGGGGCGGAGCCGGCGGTAGATCTCGATGACCGCTTCCTCGGTCGTGTTGATCTTGTCGACCAGCAGCGTGTCGCGCAGGAAGGAGCCGACGATGACGTTGTCGATGTAGAGCGTCTCGAATTCGGTGACGCCCTTCTCCAGCAGCAGCTCGAGGTTCTCTTCGGTGATCTCCTCGTTGCACTCCACGAGGATCTCGCCGGTCTCCATGTCGACGATGTCGTAGGCGCTGACCCGTCCGAGGACCGCGTCGTCGGCGATCGGGATCGTGGCGACGTTGACCTCGACCTCTTCGCCGTCGATCTCGCGGACCGCGGGCTTGAGGATGCCGGCCTTGGTCATCTTGCGTAGCGAGGGCTTCAGGAACTTGCGGCCGGCCCGGCAGAGCACCTTGCCGTCGGCGTCGACCACGTCGACCGTGGCCTGCTGGATCTTGAGCAGGTCTTCGGTGGTCTCCTTGGCCCAGCGGTCGCCGTCGAAGATGTACTTCTCGCGCTGGTAGAAGTAGTTGAGCAGCTCCTCGGTGGAGTAGCCCAGCGCCCGCAGCAGGACCGTGGCTGGCAGCTTGCGCCGCCGGTCGATGCGGACGTAGAGGATGTCCTTGCTGTCGAACTCGAAGTCGATCCAGGACCCGCGGTTGGGGATGATCCGCGCGCTGAAGATCGTCTTGCTCGAGCCCGCCGACTTGCTCTTGTTGGCGTCGAAGAAGATGCCCGGCGACCGGTGGAGCTGGCTGACGACCACGCGCTCCGTGCCGTTGACGATGAAGGTCCCGTTCTCGGTCATGAGCGGGATCTCACCGAAGTAGACCTCCTGCTCCTTGATGTTCGACACGGTGCGGGTGTCGGTCTCGGCGTCGACGTCCCAGACGACCAGACGGACGGTGACCTTCAGCGGTGCGGAGAAGGTCATGCCCCGCTCGCGGCACTCCTCGACGTCGTACTTGGGCGTCTCGAGGTCGTAGCCGACGAACTGCAGCGACGCGCGGTGGCTGAAGTCCTGGATGGGGAAGACGCTCTTGAACACGCCCTGGAGGCCGATCGGGTCACGGTCGGGGGCCTGGACGCTGTTCTGGAGGAACTTCTCGTAGCTGTCCCGCTGGATGCGGATGAGGTTGTCGACCTCGACCGCGGGCAGCGACTTGGCGTAGGTCCGGCGGAACCGGAAGTTGTTTGCCAGAAGCTCGGCCATGGGTGTCTCCAGTGTGCGGAGGGAAGCGCGCGGATCGCGGAGCGTGGGGGGCGAGTGCAGCCCGTGCACACACGCTCTGTCCGCAGCCTTGGATGTCGAGAAGGGTCGGCCCCTCAGGTCCGCCCGGATTGCCGCCCGCAGGCACACGACAACCCACGGTCAGGAGTCACGCGAGTCCTGAACGTGGGTAGGCCAGCGAGGGGTCGGCAGTGAGGAGCGGATGTCCAGTGGGCCGGATCGTCCAGCGGCGAGCACGCGGGCGAACGTGCGAGACCGCAGGAGTCGGAAGGACGCGCCATCGGGGGCGCGAGGGGTGCCCCGCCAGACGATCGCGACGCGACCGGGTGGCGGAGAGTCGACGCCTGGGGCATCGACGGCGCCCAACTCGATCGAGCGGGCGCTGGCCTGCGAGAGCCCGTACCCCCCGGCGCCTCCCGGGGAGCACGGGCTTCTGCGGGTCGTCTACTTGATCTCGACTTCGGCGCCGGCCTCTTCGAGCTGCTTCTTGAGGTCCTCGGCTTCCTCCTTCGGGATGCCGGTCTTGACCTCGCTCGGGCACTCGTCCACGACGGCCTTGGCTTCCTTGAGGCCCAGGCCGGTGATGGCGCGGATGACCTTGATGACGTTGATCTTCTTGGCGCCGTGCGCCTTGAGGATCACGTCGAACTCGGTCTTCTCTTCGACCTCGGCAGCGGCGGCGCCGCCGGCCATGGCGCCGACGGCCATGACGGGAGCGGAAGCCTCGACGCCGAGCTCGGCCTCGAGCACCTCGATGAGGGCCTTGACCTCACCGAGCTTGAGGTTCTTGATGTAGTCGACGACCTGGTCCTGAGTGACGGACATGGTGGTGTCCTCCGTTGAATGCTGGGGTGTACTTGAGATGGTGTTGGGGGGACCGCCACGGCTCGCCTGCCGCGGCGTGCTTGCCACGGCTCAGCCGGCGGCCTCTTCGAGCTTGGTCTCGTAGTTCTTGAGCAGGTACATCAGATCCCGGGCCGGAGCCTGGACGACGCCGAGCACCTGGCGCGGACCTTCCTGGATCGTGCGGAGCAGCAGGCTGAGCAGCTCTTCGCGGCTCGGCAGATCCGCCACCTTCTTGACGGCGTCGGCATCGAGGGCGTCGCCCTCGAACCAGCCGCCCTTGATGACGAAGCGCTGGTCCTTCTGCAGATCCTTGGTCAAATCGCGCAGCGACTTCGCCGTGGCGATGGGATCCTCACCGGACAGCACCACCCCGGTCATGCCGGAGAGGAACTGACCCATGTCTTCCTTGTCGGTACCAGCGATGGCCCGGCGCAGGAGCGTGTTCTTGATGACCTTGTACTCGGCGCCCGTCGCGCGGATGTCGCGACGAAGAGCCGTGACCTCGTTGACGGTGATCCCGCGGTAGTCCGCGAGCACCACCAGCGGCGTCTCGGCCAGGCGCACAGCCAGCCCGTCGACGAGCTCGGCCTTCTGGGTGCGGTTCATGGGGCTGCCTCCTAGTGGTCAGCGGCGCGCTGGGCGTCGAGGGTGTCCACACGGATCCCCGGGCCCATCGTGGTGGAGACGGCGACGCTGCGCACGTAGGCGCCCTTCGCCGAGGCAGGCTTCAGCCGCATCAGCGTGCCCATGAGCGCGCCGAAGTTGGCTTCGAGCTGTTCGGCGGTCATGGACGCCCGGCCGATGGAGGCGTGGACGATGCCCGCCTTCTCGACGCGGAAGTCGATCTTGCCGCGCTTCAGCTCGCCGACCGTGTCACCGATGCGATCCGGTGGAACGACCGTGCCGACCTTGGGGTTCGGCATGAGGCCACGCGGGCCGAGGATGCGACCGAGGCGGCCGACCTTGCCCATCATGTTGGTCGCGGCGACCGCCTTGTCGAAGTCGAGCCAGCCGCCCTGGATCCTCTGCACGAGTTCGTCGGTGCCGACGAACTCCGCGCCCGCGGCTTCCGCGGCCGCAGCCGCATCGCCCTCGGCGAAGACCACGACGCGAACGGCCTTGCCGGTGCCGTGTGGGAGAGAGACGGCGCCGCGGACCATCTGATCGGCGTGCCGTGGGTCGACGCCGAGACGGACCGCGACGTCGACGCTCTCGTCGAACTTCGCCGCGGCCATCTCCTTGACGAGACCCAGCGCTTCGGTCACCGCATAGCGGCGGGTGGAGTCCACCTTGCCGCGCAGGTCGCGAAGTCGCTTGCCTGTTGTTGCCATCAAGGCTCCTCGGAGGCGCGCTGCGCCCCCTGCCACGCCGGGGTCTGCGGGTCGAGACCCTCCCCCGTACGGGCCATGAGGTTGTGGATGTCGGGTTGTTGTGTACGCCCGCTCAGCCGCGGACGTTGATGCCCATGGACCGAGCGGTCCCTGCGATGATGCGCGACGCAGCGTCGATGTCCGGCGTGTTGAGGTCCGGCATCTTCTGCTTCGCGATCTCCGCCACCTGGGCGTGGGTGACGGTTGCCACCTTGACCTTGTTGGGCTCGCCCGAGCCCTTGTCGATACCCGCTGCCTTCTTCAGGAGCACGGAGGCCGGCGGCGTCCGAAGCTCGAAGGAGAAGGTGCGGTCGGAGTAGACCGTGATCACCGTCGGGATGATGAGCCCCTCGGCCGCCTGCGGCTGGGTGCGGGCGTTGAACTCCTTGCAGAAGAGCGGGATGTTCACGCCGGCGCCACCGAGGGCCGGACCGATGGGGGGGGCAGGGTTCGCCCGCCCGGCGGTGATCTGCAGCTTGAGCTGGTTGACGACCTTCTTTGCCAAGGTCTCCTCCCGCCGCTGTGCGGCTGGAAAGCAGGTGGGGGCAGGCTAGCCGAGGCGTTCGACCTGCGTGAAGTCGAGCTCGACCGGCGTGGTGCGGCCGAAGATGCTGACCAGGACGCGCAACTTGAGGCGCGCCTGGTTGACTTCGTCGACGCGACCCTTCATGGAGGCGAACGGCCCGTCGATGATGCGAACCTCGTCGTCCCGCTCGAACTCGACCACGGGGCGCGCAGCGGCCTCGTCGTCTTCGTCCATCTGGTGGGTGATGCGCCGGATCTCGGCTTCGGGAACGGGGGGGGGCGCACGGTCGCCGCCGATGAAGCCGGTCACCTTCGGGGTGCTCTTGACCACGTGCATGGTCTCGTTGTCCAGCATCATCTGGACGAACATGTACCCGGGGTAGACCTTCCGGGTGGTCGTCCGCTTCTGGCCGTCCTTGACTTCGACGACGGTCTCGGTCGGCACCAGCACCTCGCCGAACTTGGACTCGAGTCCATAGCGGCGGATCGCGTCTTCGAGGGCCAGCTTGGCCTTGTTCTCGAAGCCCGAGTAGGTGTGGACGATGTACCAGGCAAAGGCCATGGTGAAGGGCTCCTCCGGCTGCTGCCGGACGCGACCGAGGGCTGGGGGCGCTCAGGCCTCGGTGAAGAGGAAGAAGCTGGTCAGCTTCGCCCAGATGAAGTCGTAGGAAGCCAGCGTTGCAGCGATGAACAGCGTCGCGCCGATGACGACCGCCGTGGACCGGACCGTCTCTTCCTTCTCGGGCCAGGTCGTCTTGCGAAGCTCGGAGATCGCTTCGTCGGCGAAGGCGTAGGCCTGGGTCTGCCGCAGCAGGACGAAGAAGATGATGGCGCCCACGACCAGCGACACCAGCGAGGAAGCGTTGACCACCCCGAAGAGCTGCGGATCCGCCACCTCGAGCGACGCCAGCAGGGGAAGCCCCAGCCCGCGCAGGGTGAACCCGGCGAGGGTGGCGAGCCCCAGGAAGGTGGCGACGATGTAGCGCTGGTTGTTCATGGGTCGTTCTTTGCGCGCGATCTGGCTGGCTCGGACGCGCGAGCACCGGGCAGTAGCGCGCGCCGACCAGGGGTGCAACCCCAGCCGGCGGCGCGACGCCCGATGCGGGCGGTTGAGCTACTCGATGATGTCGGAGACGACGCCGGCGCCGACGGTGCGGCCACCCTCGCGGATCGCGAAGCGGAGCTGCTTCTCGATGGCGATCGGGGTGA
>CAZRFD010000239.1:0-8287 GCA_964599085.1 uncultured Enterobacterales bacterium
CGCGGAACGCCTCCGTTCGATCGTCGCCGGCCGCCCGGTGGAGTTCTTCTTCAAGACAGACGACGATCCCTGCTTCGACATCAAGACGACCATGGACCCACGGGAGCTCTGGGGGCACTGGTAGGACCGTGCGGCCGGCCTCACCGCTGGTCTCAGGCCCCTCACCCCCGTCGCACCCGCAGCCCGAACACGACGAGCGCCAGGACGAGCAGGGCGGCACCGTACAGGAGGGCGGCGATGGCGGGCCGGGCGACGGCGTGGTCGGTGAACGCCGCGATCATGCTGACCTGGGCCGGGAAGAAGGCGGGCAGCGCCTCGATGATCGCCTGGTTGTCGGCGTCGGCGTAGAAGATGGGGTTCTGCAGCCAGCCGGCGTCGATGTTGGCGAGCAGCACGACGAAGAGGATGCCCTCGAGGTTGCGCCGGAACAGCGCACCGACGAGCAGGCCGTAGCAGCCGTACACCCAGCCGATGAGCGCGAAGCCAAGCGCCACGCCGAGCATGTGCCGGGGGTCGAAGAACAGCGGCAGGGCGGCGACGACGTAGGCGGAGATCGCCACGATGACGGCGACGAGGACGACGAGCTTCGCGGTGACCAGCTCGGTGGGGCGGTAGCCGCAGAGGACGAGGCGGCGGGTGGCGCCGAGCTGGCGCTGGACGAGGTTCATGGCCAGGAAGGCGGTGAGCAGGCCCACCGCGGCGAGGCCGATGAACACCAGGGCCTCGGGCTGCTTGCCGACCTGGACGACGACGGGCTGGCCGGCGCTGTTGGCGGGGAGGCTGCCGAGCTGGAAGGCGATGGCTTCGTCTGTCGTCGTCAGGATGATGATCGCGTAGAACAGTGTCGGGACGATGAACAGCAGCAGGAGCACGATGCGGCTGCGCAGGAGCTGCCGCAGGGTCATGGCGACGGCGATGGCCAGGCGGCGAGCGTTCACGTCAGCCGCCCGTCGCGCAGGCTCAGGACGCGGTCGAAGCGTTCCTGGTCGGTGAGCAGGTGGCTGACCACGACGATGCCCTTGCCGTCGCGGCGCAGGGCCTCGGCGTGCTCCCAGAAGTGCTGCCAGGTCTCCCAGTCGAAGCCGGCGTAGGGTTCGTCGAGGAGGAGCAGGGCGGGATCGTGCAGCAGGGCGATGCAGAGGTTGAGCTTCTGGCGGGTGCCGCCGCTGACCTCGGCGACGGCGGTGGTGAGCCAGGGCTGCAGGCGGTAGCGCTCCAGCAGCGGCGCGGCGGCTGCGCGCCAGTCGTCGAGGCCGTAGGCGGCCGAGAACCAGGCGAGGTTCTCGGCGACGGTGAGGGTGTCGAAGACCAGGGACTCCTGGGGGCAGTAGCCGAGGCTCGCCGGCCGCTGGACCGTGCCGCGTGCCGGCTTCAGCCGTCCGGTGAGGACGCGCATCAGGGTGCTCTTGCCACAGCCGTTCTCGCCGACGATGCCGATCAGCTCGCGTCTGTGCACGGTGAGGTCGACGTCTTCGAGCACGGCCCGCCGGCGGTAGGCGAAGGCGATGTGGCTGGCCTGGAGCAGCGGATCGGTCACGCCGCACCGTCCATGGCCAGGGGGCCGAGGTAGACGCCGGTGCCGGCCACGACGCCGAAGCCGAGGTGGCCGCCGAGGGGAAGCCGGGCGACGGTGGCTGTGGGGGATGGGGCGAGCAGCGGCGGCACGACGGGATCGTCGACAGCCCGCACGAGGAGGGTGGGGCAGGTCGGTGCTGCGTCGTCGGTGGGGGCGGCGAGTTGCCGCCAGGTCTCGGCCGGGTCCGGCGCGGGGAGCCCGGCCTGACGGAAGGCGCGGCGGTGGACGTGCCGGTAGTAGCGCCACAGCAGGGGGCGGCGACGGAGGCGACCGAGCACCGCGCCCGGATCGAGCACCGGCGACCAGGCGACGAGCCGCGCCGCGCCCGCCAGCCCGCTGCTCCTCGCGACGGCGGCACCGGCGGACAGCGCCAGGATGTCGGGCGGCTCGTCCAGGCGCTGCAGGAAGGCGGCAAGCTCCCGGCCCATCGTCGCCATCGACGGCGTCTCGCCATGGGTGAGCGCCAGCGTCGGCGCCGCGAGGCGGTCCTCCAGCATCCACACCGGCCGGCCGGTCGCGCCGGCAAGCGTGAACAGTCGGCTGAACAGACCCTCGTCGAGGCGGGCACAGGCGCCGGGCAGGATGACGAGGGGGCGGCCGGTGCCCGCGTGGTGGGCGACCCGCCGCGGCCGACCCGCCAGGTCCACGACGTCGACCGTCGCCTGGGGCGGCAGCGGCCGGCGGCCGTAGCGCTCCCGCGCCGTGACCCACAGGCCGCGGTTCCACGGCCAGGGGCGGATCCTGCCGAAGCGGGCCTGCAGCGCGCCCGCGGCGTGGTCGGCCCAGGTCGAGGTCAGCGGTCGGTTCATCGGAGGTACCCCAGGGCGCGTAGGGCCTCGGCCTGGCCGGGGTCCCGCGGCAGCAGGGCGGGTGCCGCTGATCCCGGCACGGGCAGAGCGAGCGGGATGCCGGTGGCAGCGCCGGGCTGCGAGTCCGACTCGGTCGGGTCCCGGGAGAGGTCGAAGCCCTGGTCGCCGCCGTCCTCGACGAGGATCCGCTTGCGGTCTCCCTGGCGGGCGGCGGCCCGGCGGGCGCGGATGCTGCCGTGGTCGCCGAGCGGGTCCATGAGCTGCCAGCCGCCGGTCAGGAAGTCGGTGCGGAGGTGTTCAGCCCGGAGGACGCGGTCGGCCAGAGCGTCGCCGCGTTGCTGGCCGCGGAGATCGCCGCGCAGCAGCGGGCCGAGGTCGAGGCCGTCGCTGGCCGGTGCCGGCACCCCCGCGGCCCCGAGCAGGGTGGGGAACAGGTCGAGGAGGGAGACGGGGGCGTCGAGGACCCGGCCCTCGGCGACCCCCGGGCCGGCGACGACGAAGGGGACGTCGAGCAGCGGCTCCCACAGGCCGAGGTTGTGGCCCCACAGCCCGTGCTCGCCGAGCAGGTCGCCGTGGTCGGCGACGACGACGACGAGGGTGTGGGGGTCGGCGGCCTCCACCGCCGCGAGCACCTGCCGCAGGTCGTCGTCGGCGGCGGCCGTGGCGCCGTCGAGCAGGTCGAGGGTGGCGGCGCGGTCGGCGTCGGGCACGGCGGTGCCCAGCACCTGGGCCATCTCGGAGCGCTCGCCGAGGGCTTCGAGCTCAACGTCGGACAGTTCCGGGTCGACGTAGCGCCGTCGCCAGCGGCGGGGGACCTCCTGGTAGGGGACGTGGGCCTCCATGAGGTTGACCAGGACGAAGAAGGGGCGGCCCTGGGGCCGGTCGTCGAGCCAGGCGCGCAGCGCGTCGACGACGGCGGCGCCGCCCTTGTCGCGGTCGGGGGCGAGCCAGCGGGTGGCGACCCGCCAGCCGACGAGGGCTTCCCGCAGGGTGTAGGTGCGCCAGGGCTCGGCGAAGTGCGAGAAGCCGCGGGCCAGGCCGGTGCCGGGGGCGACCAGGGGGTTGGCCGAGAAGCCGGCCGTGGCGTAGCCGGCGTCGGTGAGCAGGGCTGGCAGGGTGGGCAGCGCGTCGTCGAGGTGGAGGTGCTCGTAGTGGGCGCCGTGCCCGGTGGGCATGCGCCCGGTGAGCATGGAGGCGTGGCTGGGCAGGGACCAGCAGGAGGTGGCCCAGGCGCGGTCGAAGCGGGTGCCCCGGGTGGCCAGCGCTGCGAGCGCCGGGGTGGTGTCGCGCCCATCGCTGCGCCAGGGCGTGGCCCGGTCCTTGCGCAGGGTGTCGAGGACCACGAGGGCCATGGAGGGTCCGCTCGCGGGAGCGGCGGTGGAGGCGACCAGGGGCGGTGCCGGGCGTGGCAGCGAGGGGGTCAGCGCCCAGGTCGCTGCGAGGATGGCGGACGCCACCGCCAGCGCTGGACCGTGCAGCGCCACGGCCCACAGCGCCGCGCCCGCGAGCGCGATCAGCACGGCGCCGGCGACCTGCCCGCTGGCGAGGATCACCGAGGCGAGGCCGGCGAGGCTGAGCCCCCCGCGGACCCAGGGGCTGCCGCTGCGGGTGAGCGCCTGGCCGAGCAGGTCGAGGAGCGCGCCGAGGCCGACCCACGCCAGCCCCTCGACCAGCAGGGGCCCACCGGCCCCCCCGGCGCCGAAGCCCTCCATGAGCGGCCGGACGATGAAGGCGCTCTCGGTGACCACCAGGCCGAGGCCGACGGCGGCGCCCGCGGTGGGTAGGCGCCACCGTGGGGGCGGCGGCGGCGTGGGCCCGAGCGTCGGGCGCGTGGGGCGTGTGCGCAGGGACGGGGGCTTGCGCGCGGCCGCAGCCCAGCGCTGCACGGCGCGGTGCAGCCGGAAGACGGACGCGGCGGCCGTCCGGAACTGCCACATGCCGGTGGCGGTGGCGACCTGCAGGGTGTCGGCGCGCTCCGTCGAGCAGCTCCGGATGTCCGCCATCTCGATGGACAGTCCCCCGAAGCGCAGCGACTGCGCGTCGATCACCAGGCGGCCACGGCCGAGGCTGCGCAGCGGCTGCAGGGGCCCGTACAGATCGTGCTCGACCAGGCCCTCGGCTTCGACGGTCAGCGGGTCGGCCTCCGGGCGCGTCCACAGTGGCCGGGGGAGGTCGGCGAGGCTCTGTTCACCATGGGGGCCGCGCAGCCGGCCGTCGTCGGTGGGCGTCCAGCGCGCACCGCAGCCGGCGCAGCGCAGGGCGGCGGCGTCCCAGTGCTGCGCGCAGAAGCAGGCCGGGCAGGCCCAGAGGACCCGCCCCATGCGCTGCATGGGCAGGCCGGCGAGGTGGACGGGCTGGGGGTCCTCGTCGATGAGTGCGCGGAGTGCCCGGTCGATGGTGGCGACCGGGTCGCCCTCTCCGAAGCTGAGGGGCGGCCCGACCCGCACCCGGACCGGCCGGCGGCGCAGGACCTGGGCCCACCGGGGACCGACGTCATATGCGCCGCTGATCCCGACCGGGATCACCGGCACCGGCAGCCGCGACAGGATGCCGGCGACGTCGGCCATCGCGCCCTGGTAGTCGCCCAGCGGGGAGCGCTCGCCCTCGGGGTACATGCCGACGATCTCGCCCTCGGCCAGCAGGCGTAGCACCTCGCGCATGGCGGTGGGATCGACGCGGTAGCGGCGGACCGGGACGTTGACGTAGCGCCGGACCAGCACGCCGGTGACACCCTCGCGGTAGGCCTCTGCCGTCGTCGTGAAGTGGACGAGGCGGCGGGTGACTGCACCGGTGAAGCAGGGGTCGAGGTAGCAGGCGTGGTTGCTGACGAGGACGCAGGGCCCGTGGCGCGGAACGTGCTGCCGGCCCTCGACGCGCAGAGGGATCACCCGCAGGGCGACGACGAGCTGGGAGAGCCGGTACAGACCCCAGCGGGGGAACAGGCCGACCTGCCGCTTGTAGCGGGCGTAGTCGGGACCGAAGCGCCGCAGCAGGCCCCGCTCTTCGGTGGTGGCGTAGAGGACCCAGGCCGGCAGCAGCAGCGGGGCGATGACGAAGGCCAGCGCCGCCGAGCCGACCACGAGCCCCCACCCGAGCACGGCGAGGTTGAAGCCCAGGTAGATGGGGTGACGGCAGTGCCGGTAGGGGCCGAGGCGGGCCAGTCGCGGCGGTGGCAGGGCGGTCACCGGCAGGCCGCCCCCGCGGGTCCACAGCGCCGCGATCCCCCAGGCCAGCAGGCCGATCCCGGCGGCCAGTGGCAGGATCCCGGCGGGCAGCGGCGGCGGTCGCCAGCCGATGGCCGGGTCTAGCCGCGCCGCCAGCCACCACAGGGCGGCGGGCAGCAGCACCCAGAACACGGCGACATAGGCGGCGACGATGCCGGCGCGGGCCGGCCAGGGCAGGCGGGGAGGGCTCAGCGACCCCACGTCACCACCTCGTGGATGGCGGGGCCGCGGCTTCCGTCCATGTCTGCCGGGCCGGCGCGCTTGAGCTCGTGGGGGTCGCCGCTGATGAAGCGCAGCAGCGGGCGCAGCCAACCGAGCAGCAGGCCCTCGATGTCGGCCACGCGCGTGTCCAGGATCACGCGGGAGGGCTGGAGATCCGGTGGGTGGGCGTCGCCGACCGTGACCTCGCCGCCCTCCCACCGGGCCTGCACGGTCTCCTGTGCGGTCTCGGCGGCCACCCAGGTGGCAGCGTGCGGTCCAGCCACCGCTCGCCCCCAGACCAGCCGGCGGATGGGGAAGCGCCACGGCAGCAGGTCGAACCAGACGCGATCGCGGTAGCCGCGGGAGGAGAGCTGCAGTTGTCCGCCAGGCCACCACACCCGCCCGCTGACGTCGGCGTCGGGCAGCTCGACCTCCCACAGCAGGCGGCGGCGGCCGCGCTGGATGAAGGGGTCCAGCAGGCGGACCGGCGCGGCCCGAGGGCGGTAGCGCAGCTCGCCGGAGAGGCCGGGGGTCTCGAAGCGCAGCAGCTCGCCCTCGATGCGGGCGGGCCCGAAGTCCAGGGCGTCCTCTCCCCCGCGCACGCCGCGGGCGACGGCTTCGCCGCGGATGACCGGCTGGCCTGGACGGAACAGCTCAGCGGTGACGCGGCTGATCGGCAGGCCCAGCAGCCGCAGGTGTACGAGGTAGACCAGCAGCACGCTGCCGTCGTCCATGAGCGCGTCGATGTACCACTTCTCGAGGCTCACCGGGAAGCCGCGCCGGCGCAGGGCGAGGTTCACGCCGGTTCCTCGGCGGCCAGCACCAGCTCGCAGGCGGCGAGGTCGTCCGGCGTCACCCGGCGGCGGACCAGGCGGCCCTCGCCATCGTCGACGAGGACCACGGCCGGCCGGCAGCCCCCGAAGTTCGTGCTGGTCGAGGTGAAGTAGGCGCCGGCGTCCATGACGGCGAGCAGGTCCCCGACCTGCAGCGCCGGCAGGCGGAGGTTGCGGTACACGACGTCCATGGGGCTGGGCAGGCGGCCGAAGACGTTGGTGCGGCGCAGGTCGTCGCCCTCGCCCTCGCGGTTGGCCAGGAAGACGGCGTGCAGCTCCGACAGGAACATCATCGAGACGGTCATCGCGCCGCCGTCGGTGAGGGCGAAGTGGCCGATGCCCTCGCGGTGGCGGGTCGCGCCGACGCGCAGCAGCAGCACCTGGGCGTCGCTGACCAGGGCGCGGCCGGGCTCCAGGACCAGCGTCGGCACGGGGAGCTCCCGCCGGCGGCAGCCCTCGGTCACCGCGTCGACCACCGCCCGGCCGTAGCGCTGGGGCAGGTCGGCGGGGGCGGGGTGCAGTGCCTTCGGCAGGCGGCCGAAGCCGATGTAGGCCAGCATCTCGAGCGTCGTGAACTCCCGCGACAGCCGCGTCCCCAGCCCGCCGCCCAGGTCGAGCAGGTCGGGCGTCGCGCCGGCCGCGAACAGTCGCTGCTGGACGCCGAGCAGGCGATCGACGGCGACCTTGTAGGCCGACACGTCGTGGATCCCGGACCCGATGTGGGCCATGACCCCGCGCAGGCGCAGCCGGTCCGACCCCGCGGCGGTGGCGATGGCCTGGGTCAGCTCGTCGCCGTCGATGTCCATGCCGAACTGGTTGCGCCGAGAGCCGGTCACCGACGAGGCGTTCATGCCGCGGGGCACGACGTCGGGGCAGATCCGCAGGCCGATCCTGGCCACCCGTCCGGCGGCGGCCGCCGCTGTCTCGACACGGTGCAGCTCGGCGAGGTTGTCGACGACCAGCAGCCCCACGTCGGCGTCGATGGCCGCGGCCAGCTCCTCGTCGGACTTGTTGGGTCCGTTCACGACGATCTGTTCGCCCTGCAGGCCGAGGCGGCGGGTCAGCCACAGCTCGTAGGCGCTGACCACCTCGGCCCCCATGCCGGCGGCGGTCAGCACCTGGAGCACGCCGGCGACCATGTTGGTCTTGTAGGAGAAGTGGAGGCGAACGGTCGCGGGGTAGTCGGACAGGGCGCTCCGCAGCTCGGCGCAGCGGGCGCGCAGGGTGGCGGCGCTGGCGACGTGCAGCGGGGTGCCGTGGGCGTCAGCCAGGCCCACGAGGTCGACGCCGTCCATGTGGAGGCGGCCGTCGCGGCGGGTCAGCTTCCAGGCGGCGGGATCCATCGGGGGATCCTACTGCGCCGGTGGTGCGGAGCCCTTGGTTGGAGGGGCGGGAGGTGGCACTCGGGCCGAGGGCTCCGCCGCTTCGCGTAGGATGTGCGGGCAGTGCCGGCCGGGGGAGTGGCGGGGACCGGCGGCGCGAGCCGCGGGCCGGGGTCCCGCGGGGAGGCCGCACATCCTGGCGCTCGATTCTCGGGGTACATCGACGATGTCCCCCCACTTTCGAGCGCCTTGGGACGGAATCGTTGATGCGGGGCGCTCGATTCTCGGGGTACATCGACGATGTCCCCCCACTTTCGAGCGC
>CAZRFD010000240.1:0-8272 GCA_964599085.1 uncultured Enterobacterales bacterium
CCACCGAGTTCGAGCCCGACATCCCGCTTCCCGGCCAGCCCCCCCTCCAGGATGTGCAGCGCTTCGACGAAGAGGAAATCTACGATCCCGAGGAGGGCGACCTTCCGCCCGACGAGTTCGTCGACGACCTCGACGAGGGCGACAACGACATGGACCTGGCGCTGCCCGCCGAGCAGATCCCCGACGACGAGTACTGAGAGCGCCGCCGCAGGGGGGACGCAGCGGGTCAGTCCGCCGGAGCCTGGGCGTCGCGCTGCCGCCGCAGCTTGTTCAGCAGGGCCTGCGCGGCCGGGTCGTCGGGCCGGGATCGCAGCGCCCGAGCGGCGCGTGCGCAGGCGGCGTCCAGGTTGTCGCGCGCCGCGAGGTACCGGGCCAGGTAGTAGTTGGCGTCGAAGTCGTCGGGGCCGAACTGCACCGCGAGCAGCAGGAGGCCGGAGGCTTCTTCGTTGCGCTTGCCCTCGCTCAGCGCCGGATCGTGCAGCGTCGCCCAGCCCAGGCAGGCGAGGATGGCCGGGTCCCCCAGGTCCTCGTCGCGGGCGCGCCGGAGCATCACCAGGGCCTGGGCCCACTCTTCGCGCTGCATCAGGCCGCGAGCCATGTCGAGGAAGCGGTCGGCGTCGGACCGGGGTGGAGGCGGAGCAGCCGCGGAACCCCCGGCTAGCATCCGGGTGTGGGCGGACCGCACGAGCTCGAGGATCTGCTGCGCGAGCGCATGCCCCTCTCCGGGGAGCAGGGGGTCGCGCGTCATCTCGTCGTAGCGGGCGATCATGCGCTGACCGGCCTGCTCGACCATCCCAGCCGGCGCGTCGGCCGGCAGGCCGAGGACGACGGCCGGGGGCTGGCCCTGGAGCAGCTTCAGCTCGCGGCGGAGGTGGGCGACCCGGCGCCGTCGCTCGCGCGCCGAGGCCTGGGCGACCCGGCGGGCCACCGGGGTCCGACCGTGGACCGCCATCTTCCGGCGGAGGCGGACCGCGTGGACGCCGAGGCTGTCGGGTGCGTGGGAGTCCGCCGGTGGGGCGCCACCGACGGCGATGTCGGTGGGGGTCGAGTCCGGCGGGTCGGACGGCACGCCCACCGCGCCCGCGGGCAAGCGGCCGCCGTTGGCCTGGCGGCGCCGCGCGAGGATGCGCTGCCGGAGGTCGGACCGCGCGCTGCTGTTGGAGACGCTGTCGGCGGGGTGCGACACGGGCGTGGACGCGCTCCCGGGGCGACCGCCGGACACACGGCCCCCGCGGCGCGGGAGCGCCCGCGCTACCTGCTGGGTGCGCTCACCTTCGAGATCCAGCTCGACAAGCCCGAGCTGCACGAGCGCGTACAGGTCCGGCCCGACCCGGTCCCCGGAAAAGCCCAGCTCTTCGAGCAGCTCGCCGAGCACACCCTCTGTGTCGACCGCAGCCAACAGCCGGCGGGTGTCGGCCGACAGGGGGAGCGCGTCGAGCGCGTCGGTGTACCGCGGGCGCCGGATGAGGTGAAAGCGGTGCTCCGGGACGTAGCGATCCCGGGAGGGATCCCGGACCCGTCCAAACAGCATGACGCCAAGTCCGAGCTGGTCGCCGGCGCTCAGGTCCAGGCTGCGTCGCTCGAACATGACGTCGCCGCCGTGCAGCGCAGCGCTGATCAGCTCCCAGCCGTCGCTGTCCAGCGGCCCTCCCTCCCCCATGAGCATCCACCCCGATGCTCCCCCGGGGCCGTGGTCGAGGCGCAGCAGCCCCGACGCCCGCCGCGCCCACAGCGCCGCGATGCGACGGACGTTGTCCATCTGGAGCGGCACCGCGGCGTAGGAGGCCAGGCTGCTCGGGCGGACGTCCGACAGCCGGCCCTGCAGCGGCCCGGCGGGTTCCGAGGGTCGACCGATGGTGGCGAGGCTGGAGACCAGTGGGTCGTCGAGATCAGCGTCAGCGTCGGCATCTTCTTCGTCGATCTGCAGGTCCCGCAGCATGTCGACGAGGTCGAACATGGGGAAGGGCTTGCGCAGGACCCCGTCGAGCAGGCACTCGCGGACGAGGTTGCGGATGTCGGGCGCATCGGTGTTCCGGTGGCTTGTCGTGCAGACGACCCGTACGCCGTCGCCACCCGGCAGGCCGCGCAGCTCGCGCACGACGTCGAAGCCCCCACCGGCGTGGAAGTCCAGCGACGACAGGAGCACATCCGGCAGCGCGCGATGCAGGCTGTCACGGGCGCGCTCGGCCGAGTCCGCGACCGCGACCCGGTGGCCCTCGCCCTCCACGACGCCGCGCATGAGCTCGAGGAAGCGTCGGTCGCTGTCGGCCACCAGGATCCGCACTGCGTTCCCTCCCCCGTTGGCGGGGCCGGTATCACGTCGTCGTGGTGGGCACGATAGCACTGGCTCCTCACTCCAGGGGGGAACCCCTCCAGGTTCCCCCCCGGCACATCTCGGCGCAGTTGGACCTGCGCTCCTTCGTCGCTCTCGGTCCAACCGCGCCTCGATGCGCCTCCCCCCTCCGGGGACTTCGAGCTGCATCTGAACTCACTCGTCGGCTCCACCGTCATGGATTGCAGCTCGGTAGTCTTCTGCCCCTCCCGCCCCCAGATGAGCCTCGCCGGGTCCATGTCGCGCAAGCCAGCAAGCGAGAGCGCAGGGCGGAGGCCCACGACCTCGATGTCCAGCCTGCTGCGGGCCGCCGCTTCGCTCCCAGGGCTGGCCGCGATGGATCTGGGTCCGCGCTGGACGCTGTTGACCTGGGGCACGGGCGATGCCGGCCACCGGTCGACCTCGCCGACGGAGCCCTGGCCGCTCGCTGAGCTGCAGCGGCCAGGCGGCCGAGGCGGAGTCGTCGGGTGGCTCGGCTACGAAGCGGGGGCGGCCTGCGAGCGCATGCCCGCACCGCGCGAGGCACGACTCCTGCCCGACGTCGCGCTGTGGCGGGTCGACGGGGGGCTGTGGCTGGACCGCTGGACCGGCCGCTGGCGGCTGCGCGGCTCCCGCAGCTTCGAAGCGGAAGCCCGAGCGCTGCTCCAGCGCGCCGAGCAGCTCCCCGAGCCGCCGGCCTTCTCTCCGGCCGCGGCGTCCCCGCCACCGCGCACCGGCACGGCAGACGCCTACCAGGACGCCGTCCGGGCCGCGCTACGCCGGATTGGCCGCGGCGAGCTGTACCAGGTCAACCTGGCTTGGCAGCTGCAGGGCCCGGCGACTGCTGACCCCGTCGGTGCGTGGCTGGCGCTGCGACGCGACAACCCGGCACGGCATGGCGCGCTGCTGCACTGCGACGGGGCCTGGGTGATCTGCAACTCGCCCGAGCGCTACCTCCGGCTCGGCCCCGGTCGGTCGGGGCTGCGCGTCGTCAGCGTTCCGATCAAGGGCACGGTGCCCGCCGATGCCGGGCCCGCGGGCATCCGGCACCTCGCGCGCAGCGACAAGGAGAGGGCCGAGCTGACGATGATCGTCGACCTCGTGCGCAACGACCTGGGACGCGTCGCCGCCGCGGGGAGCGTGCGAGCCGGCCCTCGGCGACTGGTCCGCTGCGGGGACCTGTGGCACGCAGAGCAGGCGGTGCGCTGCCGGTTGCGCCCGGGACTGCGCGCAGCCGAAGCCGTCGCCGCGAGCTTCCCGCCGGGGAGCGTCACCGGGGCGCCGAAGGTGGCGGCCATGGCGACGATCCAGGAGCTGGAGGCGGGACCGCGCGGGATCTACACCGGGGCGCTGCTGTTCCTGGGTGACGATGAGCGCGCCTCCCTCAACGTCGCCATCCGCACCGCGACGCTCACGGCTGGACGGGCCCACCTGCACGTCGGCGCCGGCATCGTCGCCGACTCCGACCCGGCCGCGGAGTGGCAGGAGACGCTGGCGAAGGGGCGCGTGCTGGCGCGCTACGTGATGGCCGGAGGAGCACCACCATGATCCGCCAACCGCTGCCCCGTGGCCTGTACGCCATCGCCGATGGCAGCGTCGGTGACCCCGTGCAGTGGGGCCTACGCCTGCTGCGCGTCGGCTGCCCGGTCGTCCAGCTCCGGGTGAAGGGAGCGACGACGCAGGCACTCGCCGCCGGGGCGGCCCGCCTCGTAGCCGCAGCTCCTCCCGGCGCGCTCGTCATTGTCAACGACGACATCGAAGCCGCGGCCCAGGCTGGCGCCCACGGCGTCCACCTCGGGCAGGACGACGGGCCACTCGCTACCGCCCGCGCACGACTCGGCCCCGCGGCCCTCATCGGCCGGTCGACGCACACCCCCGGCCAGATCACCGCTGCGGCGGCAGAGGGCGCCGACTACATCGGCTTCGGCCCCGTCTTCGCCACGACGTCCAAGGCCGACACGGAAGCCGTCGTCGGCATCGACGGCCTCACCCGCGCAGTGTCCCAGGCACCGATGCCGGTCATCGCGATCGGCGGCATCACGGCGAACCGGCTGCCAGCCGTCCGCAGCACCGGCGTGCACGGCTGGGCGATGATCTCGGCCGTCCGGGACGCGCTATCCGCCGGTGGCACCGCGCTGCACGCGCTCCGCTGACGGCCAGGCGCGTCACCGCTCCCCACGAACTCCCCACGTCCGTGGCCCCCAAGGGAACAGGGATCCGTCCAGCGAGCGCCGCAAGCTGCCGTGATCGCGGCCGACAAGCGCTTGTGTTGGACCTTTCTCTCGGGTTACACTCGACGCGTCAAGAGCCTCGGACCCTCGGGCGCCCTGCCGCTGTCGATTGTCCGAGGCATCCTGATCCTGCCGCCGCGCCATCGCCGCCTCCCTCCCCCGGCCGTCCCGATGTCCCGCCTCGCTCTCCTCCTCCCGCTCTCCATCCTGTTGCTCCCCACCTCGGCAGAAGCCGGACGCAATGCCCGCAAGCGCGCGGCGCTCGCGGCTCGGGACGCCGCCGCGGACGACGCGAACCCTGACGCCAGCTCCGCCGACGGCGACAGAGCGAGCACCGACGCTGCACCTTCCGACGAAGCCCCAGGCGACGCTGCTGCCCAGGGCGACGGCGCATCCATCTGGGACTACATCGAGGGCACGGCGGTCGAGGATGACGAGGGCCCGGGTCCCGAGGTCCTGCTGGTCGACACCGTCTCGGCCGAGGCCAGCGAAGAGCTCGCCGAGGCGCGCGAAGCCGAGCGCTCCATCGTGGCCGAGGGTGTGCTGGTGACCGCCCCGCTCGACTTCTACGCCGACCCCGTCGGTACGCTTGAGGCCGACCCGCTCTTCCTCGACCAGATCGACGCCGGGGAGTTCGACATCCCCGTCGTGGTCAACGACGCCGTCGTGAAGTGGCTGGAGTACTTCACCGGGCGCGGCCGCAAGTACTACGCCCGGTACCTGTCGCGGAGCACGAAGTACCAGCCGATGATGAAGGAGCGGCTGCGCGCCGCCGGCCTGCCCGAAGACCTCGTCTACCTCTCGATGATCGAGAGCGGCTACAACACCCACGCCTACAGCCACGCCGCCGCCGCCGGCCTGTGGCAGTTCATCAGCAGCACGGGCCGCATGTACGATCTCCGCGTCGACTTCTGGGTCGACGAGCGCCGGGACCCCTCGGCGGCGACGGACGCCGCGATCCGACTGCTGTCCGACCTGTACGGAGAGTACGGTGACTGGTACCTGGCCTGGGCGGCCTACAACGCCGGGCCCGGACGGGTCGACCGGGCGCTGAAGCGCTACGGCAAGGTCGACTTCTGGACGATGGTCGAGCGCGACGCCTTCCGCAGCGAGACCGACAACTACATCCCCAAGCTGCTGGCGGCGGCCATCATCGGCAAGCACCCCGAGCGCTACGGCTTCACCGGCATCGACTACCAGGAGCCCGACGCCATCGAGCCTGTCGAGGTCGGGCCGAGCATCTCTCTCGACGTGCTGGCGCGCTGCGCGGGGATCTCCGAGGAGGCACTGCAGGAGCTGAACCCGCAGCTCCGCCGTTGGGCCACGCCACCAGAGCCGGCCACCCAGACGCTGTACCTGCCGTCCGGAAAGGCCGACAGCTTCCTGGCCGCGCTCGACAAGGTCCCGCCCGAAGAGCGGCTGACCTTCGTACACCACAAGGTCAGGCGCGGCGAGACGCTGGGCGCCATCGCGCGGCGGTACGGCGTGGGGGTCAGCGACCTGCAGAAGACCAACCGCATCAAGAACGTCAACCGCATCTACCCGGGCATGGACCTCATCGTGCCGCGGCCGGGCGCGACCCCGCCGGAGGCGCTCACCTCCACGGCCGGCGGACGGTCCAGCAGCACGGTGAGCAGCGCGTCGAGCAGCCGCAGCCGCAGCCGCACCACGACGCTCACCCACACCGTGCGGCGCGGCGAGACGCTCAGCAGCATCGCCAGCAAGTACGGCACGACCATCAGCCGGATCAGGAGCGACAACGGCATCCGCAACGCCAACCACGTCGAAGCCGGCCAGCGCCTGAAGGTCCGCAGCACCGCCCCCAGCTTCGACAGCTACACGGTCCGCAAGGGCGACACGCTGTCGACCATCGCGGCGCGACATGGCGTGAGCGTCGCGCAGCTCCAGGCCGACAACGGGATATCGGGCAGCCGCATCCTGGTCGGCCAGGTGCTCCGCATCCGTCGCTGAGAAGACCCCATGCTCCGACTCGAAGAGGCGGTGGCCCGCTGCATGGCCGCCGCGCTGCCCGTGCGCACCGAGCGCGTCCCAACCGCCGCCGCCGCCGGCCGCGTCCTGGTCGAAGATGTGCGCGCCGTCGGTCCCCAGCCCCCCTGGGACAACAGCGCCATGGACGGCTACGCGGTCATCGCCGCCGACTTCGCCGAGGGCCGGGCCGAGCTCGACGTGCTGGAGACCATCGCGGCCGGTTCCGTGGGGACGGTGCCGGTGCGTCGGGGGACCACCAGCCGCATCATGACGGGCGCACCGCTTCCGGAGGGGGCCGACGCCATCGTCATCCGCGAGAACAGCGAACCGCTCGTTGGTCGCCCCGAGCGCGTCCGGCTGGTCGACCAGCCCAGGCCGGGGCAGCAGGTCCGCCTCGGCGGCGAAGAGCTGCAGGCCGGCGACCTCGTGCTTCCGGCGGGGACGACACTGGGCCCGGCCCACGTCGGCCTGTGCGCCAGCGTCGGTGTCGCCGAGCTGGCCGTCGCCCGCCGGCCGCGGGTCGGCGTGATCGCTACCGGCGACGAGATCGTGATGCCCGGGGGGACGCTGGGACCAGGCCAGATCTTCGCGTCGAACAGCCAGGCGATCCTGGCCTGGGTGACCGCCGCCGGGGGCGAAGCCATCGACTGCGGCATCGCCCGCGACACGCTGCAGAGCACCAAGGAAGCGTTCAGCCGGGCGCTCTCCGAGGGCTGCGACTTCGTCGTCAGCACCGGCGGCGTCAGCGTCGGCGACTTCGACGTGGTGAAGGAAGCCATGGAGGGCGTGGGGGCGGCCATGGACTTCTGGAAGGTGCGCGTCAAGCCCGGCAAGCCGCTGGCCTTCGGGCGGATCGGCGACCGGCCCGCCTTCGGGCTGCCAGGCAACCCGGTGAGCTGCCAGGTGGGCTTCCTGCAGTTCGTCCGGCCGGTGATCCGGGCCAGCCTCGGTGACCCCAACCCGTACCTGCCGGTGGTCACAGCGACCCTCGCCGACGGCCACCCCCACCGCCCCGGGCGTGCCGAGCTGGTGCGGGTCCGCCTGCGCGTCGATGGGGGCGGCTTCGTGGCCCACCGCACCGGCCACCAGGGAAGCGGTCGCAGCAGCAGCATGGCGCAGGCCCACGGACTCGCCCTGGTGGACGCCGACAGCGAGGGCGTCGCACCCGGAAGCGCCATCGCGGTGCAGGTCTACGACTGGTCCTTCCTGGCCGGCAGCACGCCCGGGTACCGCTGGTGACGCCGGTCGGCGGCTACGTGCTCGCGGGTGGAGGCTCCCGGCGCATGGGCAGCGACAAGGCCTTCGTCGACGTCGGCGGCCGCCCCATGGCCCTGCGCGTCGCCCGGGCGATGGTCGACGCCGGCGCGACCCCGGTCCACGTGGTCGGCAAGGACCCGCGACTGGCGAAGCTCGGCCTGCCGCTGGTGCCCGACTGTGACGACGCGCAGCACCCCCTTGTCGGCCTCGTGACCGCGCTGCGACACGCCGCAGAACAGGGCCGCGAGCGCGTCCTCACCGCCCCCTGCGACCTGCCGCTGCTCGGCCCCCAGCACCTCGCCGCGCTGCTGCGCGCCGACCAGCCGGTCGTCGCCCGCACCGTCGACCGCCGCCACCCGCTGCTGGCCGTGCTCGGCGTCGAACAGCTCCCCGCCCTCACCACCGCGCTGGAGGCGCGCGTGTCGGTGCGCGCCGCGCTGGCGGCCCTGCCGGGCATCGAGCTGCCTGAAGATGCGCTGCTCAA
>CAZRFD010000241.1:0-8056 GCA_964599085.1 uncultured Enterobacterales bacterium
GGCTCGGCGTCTACCACGAGCGGCAGGGGGATCTGCCACAGGCACGCCACCACTTCGAGCGAGCCTTGCAGCTCGAGCCGCGGCTCGAGCCGGCCCGCCTCGCCCTCGACGATCTCGACCGGCGGGGTCCCATGGCCCGCCTGCGGTCCTCGCTGCGCAGGTGGAGGAAGACATGACCGATGAGCGACCCACGCTCGGCCCGGACTTCGACGACGCCGAGATCGCGCTGGAGATCGGGCCGGACGGCAAGATCCGCTTCGAGGTCAGCGGCGTGCCGGGGGACGGCTGCGAAGAGCTGGAGCGGCTGCTCATCGCTGCCCTGGGCAGCAAGCTTCAGAGCCGGGAGCACACGCCGGAGTTCTACCAGCGGCGCAAGACGGGGCTGGCGTCGACGCTCAAGGCCTTCCTCGGCAAGAAGTAGGGCGTGCGCTGTCCCCGCTGCGGTGAAGACAACCTGCCGGGGCTCCAGGCATGCCTCGGCTGCGGCCAGGATCTGTCCTCCGACCCGTCCGAGCTGGAGATCGCGACCCGGCCCCGCGTCCGGGCGGCCAACCCGCTGGCCGGTCCGCAACGACCCGAACGCCCGCGTAGGCCCCTGATCCGGGTCTCCGACGCTGGCGTGATCCTCACCCGCCGGGTCTTCGCCGCGCTGCTGTGGGGCTTGCTGGTTGGGCTGGGCCCCTGGCGTCGCGGTGACCAGCGCACGGCGGCCCTGCTGCTCGTGGCCCTCGCAGGCTGCGTGGGGCTGTGGTTCGCGCTGTGGTACAGCGCCATCCAGCCGGTCGCCTGGATGGGGGTGCTCTCCGTGCTGGCGACCTCGGCGGTCATCGAGGCGCGGGCCCGGGAACCGCGCCTGACCATGGAACACTCCATCGTGGTCACGCTGTTTGCGCTGTCCATGGCGCTGTGGGTCCACGTCGCCGCCGCCTTCGCCTACGACAGCTTCTGGCCGCGGGTCGTCATCCCGGACACGATGGCGATGGAGGGGGGCGCCTTCCTCGTGGACCCCGTCATCGATGGCGAGTTGGAGGTCAACGACCTCGTGGCGGTGGGGGCCCTGCCCCGCTTCTGGCAGCTCGCCCCCGAACCTGTCGAGGCGGGGCCGGTGCTCGCCCTGCCCGGCCAGCGGGTCGAGGTCGACGACGGCGTCCTGCTGGTCGATGGCGCGCCGACGCAGGTTCAGATCCTCAACCCGCGGGCGGTTCCACGCCTGGTGGGAGCCGACGGCATGTTGGTGCCCGAGGGCATGGTCGCCGTGCTCATCGATCCGATCACCCTGATGCGCCCCGAAGACCTGCTCGGCCGCATCTCCTACCGCTGGACGCCCGCCGCCGAGCGTGGTCCTCTCCAGTGGCCCCCTCCGCAGGCCCTGGAGCCGCCATGACCCCGACGCTGACCGAGCTGTTGACGGACGCCGCCCGTGCGGGCGCCAGCGACCTGCACCTCGTGGCCGGACGGCCGCCGGTGCACCGCGTCGACGGGCGGCTGGAGGCGTCGCCCCGTGCGGCGCTGTCGGCTGAAGAGCTGCGCTCCCTGCTGCTGGCGGCGCTCTCCGCCGAGCAGCGCCAGCGCTTCGAGGACGAGCGGGAGCTGTGCGTGTCCATGCAGCTCCCCGATCTCGGCTTCATCCGGGTGAACCTCGCCACCGAGCTGGGCCGTGTCGACGCCAGCATCCGCCTGGGACATCGCGAGATCCCGTCGCCAGCCGAACTGGGCATCCCCGACGCCTTCCTCGACCAGGTCCGCCGTCCCAACGGGCTCATCCTGGTGACCGGGCCGACCGGGGTCGGCAAGACGACCACGCTCAACGCCGTCGTCGCCCGGATCAACGCTGAAGAGCGCAAGAAGATCGTGATGATCGAGGACCCGGTGGAGTTCGTTCACCCGCCGGGCCGGGCGCTCATCGTCCAGCGGGAGATCGGCGTGGACGCGCCGGGCTTCGGCCGCGCCGTCATCCACTCGCTGCGCCAGGATCCCGACGTGGTCGTCATCGGCGAGTTGCGCGACCTGCCGACCATCTCCACGGCGCTGACGGCCGCAGAGACGGGCCACCTCGTCCTGGGCACGCTGCACACGACGGGGGCGGCCGGCACGATCAGCCGGATCATCGACGTCTTCCCGTCGGCGCAGCAGGGGCAGGTCCGCACCCAGCTCGCGGCCACGCTGCAGGCGGTCTTCACCCAGCGGCTGCTGCCGCGGGCCGACGGGCACGGGCGGGTGCTGGCCTACGAGCTGCTGGTGGTGACCGACGCCGTGCGCAACATGATCCGCGACAACAAACCACACCAGGTCCACAACGTGATCCAGACCGGGCGGGCGCTCGGCATGCAGCTCATGGACCACATGGTGCGGGACCTGTACGAAGCCGGAGAGATCACCTTCGA
Source organism: uncultured Enterobacterales bacterium (assembly GCA_964599085.1). Classification (GTDB taxonomy): domain Bacteria; phylum Myxococcota_A; class UBA796; order UBA796; family UBA2385; genus J125. Next base: position 2,385 of record CAZRFD010000241.1, read on the forward strand.
AACGGCGATGTCAGCGGTGACCGATCGCCGGGTGATCGAACAGCGCTAGGCCGTCGGGCGCTGTGTCCGCGGGCCGCACCCGGCCGCGTCGGCTGCACACGGCCCGGGTCACTTGCAGGGAGTGGTAGCGTCGTGCAGCGGCGTCCGCCGCACCCGCTCGGTCCAGCACAGGAGCCTGACATGACGCGCGCATCCGCCCTCCTCCTCTCCGCCAGCCTCGCCCTCGTCGCCTGCAACGGCGCGGCCCCGGAAGCCGTGGCCGACGCACCGGCGCCAGCGGCCACCGCTGCCGCAGCGGTGCCCTTCGGCGCGCCGACCTACGACATCAACATGACGGAGGGCTACCTCCAGTCCGACCACGTCGAGGTCGCGCCGGGCGTCTACGTGCTCAAGCACCTCGTCGAGTCTGGGGCCGTCCGCTACACCGACCTGTCGCCGGCAGAGGGCACGATCCGCACCCTGCCGCGCCTCAACGGCAGCGAGCTGCCGCCGCCGCCCGTGCCCTCGCCGGGCGAGACGGGGGGGACGGGCGACGACGGCGGCGTCGTCGACACGGGCGGCAGCAGCGGCGGGGGCTCGGGTCCCTGGGGTCCCGGCCGGGACTACTGCTACGAGTACGACACCGACTCGTACTACGACAGCACCCGCAACGGCACGCTGTTCGGCGACGACCCGACCTGGTACGGCTACGCCACGGCCTACAGCTACGACTACGGCAGCTACGACTATGATCGGGCGTACACCTACGTCTACAGCTACTCCCCGGTGTCGCTCGGCTACGTCTACGCCTACGCCTACGTCTACGTCAACGACCGCTACGCCGGCTACGTGTCGGCCAGCAGCTCGCCGGGGACCTCGGCCTACGCCTACGGGTCCTGGGACGCTTCCTGCGACCGCGACGGCACCCTGGACGTGACGGTCACCGGCTCCCACTACTTCAGCGAGTACCCCGGCGCGACGCTCAGCGTCAGCAACTCGGTGTCCGCCTCGGTCGCCTGCTGCTCGCGGCGCTAGCGCCGCTAGACAGGCCCGAAACATGCGCAGGCCGCCCCTCGGGGCGGCCTGTTGTGTCTGGCCCCCCGGCGGGGCTCAGCTGCAGGTGTCGCTGCTGTCCGTGCTTGTGCAGGTGAAGCTGGCGTCGTCGCCGTAGTCGAAGCCCTCGGTGTAGCCGAGCTCCAGGTCGAAGGGGCTGTTGTCGTCCAGCCCGGTGCCGAAGCTGCACCCATCGGAGATGAAGCGCGCGCCGCCGCTGCTGGGGAAGAGGTCGATGGCGGCGCTGCCTCCGTCGTTGCGCAGGAAGCCGCCGCTGTCGCTGGCCGTCGCCGTGCAGGTGACCGTCTGGTCCTGGACCGACAGCCCACCGCCGTAGTAGCCGCCGGCGTTGTCGATGATCCAGGTGTCGATGAGGGTGGTGTCCCCTCGGTTGGTGAGCAGCCCACCGTTGCGGCGGCCGTAGTTGTCCTGGACGAGGCAGTCCTGCATGCTCAACGTGCCGCCCTCCTGCCACAACGCCGCACCCCAGTTGTCGATGTCGTGGCCCTGGATGGTCACGGTGTCGAAGCTGCTGTCGCAGTCCCACAAGAACGCGCCGCCGCCGTAGGACGCGTCGTTGTCCTGGATCACCACGGACGACAGGCTGACGCTTGCGCCGTCGCACATCAGGCCACCGCCCGCCGGGTAGGAGGCGCCGTAGTAGCTGGGGCGGTCGGCGACGCCGTCCTGGATGGTCAGGTCGGCCAGCGTGGCGTCGACGCCGGTGCCCGTCACGTAGACGACGTGGCCGCTTCCGCCGCCGGACAGCACGACGCCGTCGTAGCCCTGCAGGGACACGTCGGCGGTGATGCTGAGGTTGACCGAGAAGGTCCCGCCGCAGAGATAGAGGGCGCCGGCCTCGTCGAGGCTGATCGCGGTCGGGCTTCCGGTGCTGCCGCTGCCGAAGGTGGCGGTCAGATCGGTCGTCGTGCCGCGGTCCGCCACGAAGCTCACGAGCCCGTCGCTGCTGGTGCGCGGATCGCAGTCGTTGTCGTACTCGTCGCAGATCTCTTCGGCGGCGGGGTTGACCAGGGCGCTGCTGTCGTCGCAGTCACCTGCGGTGCGCAGCCAGTCCGTGCCGGCCCCGGCCGGGTCCTCGCACTGGGTGAGGCTGGTGTCGTCGTCGCCGTAGTCGTCGCCGTCGGCGTCCCGGTACCAGGTCGTCATGGTGGTGACGCTGGTGCCGGGGTCGTCGTCGTCGGCGAGGTCGTTGCAGTCCTCGTCGGTGTCGGCGTCGTCGCAGACCTCGGCCTGGCCTGGGTTCACGTCGCTGCGGTCGTCGTCGCAGTCGTCGGCGTTGGTGGCATAGGCCGTGGCCGGCGTGCTGGGGTCGGAGCAGCTCGACGTGCCGCCGGTGGCGCTGCCATAGCCGTCGCTGTCGGCGTCGAGGTACCACGTGGACATGGTGCTGGTGTCGGTGCCGGGATCGTCGTCGTCGGCCAGGTCGTTGCAGTCCTCGTCCGTGTCCAGTGCGTCGCAGACCTCGGTCGCGCCGGGATGTACGCTGGCGTCGCCGTCGTCGCAGTCGGTGGCGTCATCGGCCACCCAGGTCGACCCGGCGGGGACGTTGCAGGAGAGCACCGTGCTGGCGGAGGCGCTGCCGTAGCCATCGCGGTCGCTGTCGGGCACCCAGGTCGTCATGCCGCCGGTGTCCACGCCGGGGTCGTCGTCGTCGGCGAGGTCGTTGCAGTCCTCGTCCGTGTCGTCGTCGTCGCAGACCTCGGTCCGTCCGGGGTTGACGTCGCCGCGCGCGTCGTCGCAGTCGGTGTCGTTGTCGACGTAGCCGTCCGGGCGGGAGCAGGCCTCGATGCTGGTGGTGGCGTCACCGAAGCCATCCTTGTCGCCGTCGGCGAAGAAGGTGCTCGCGGTGCTCAGGTCGACGTCGGGGTCCTCGCTGTCGACCAGCCCGTTGCAGTCGTTGTCCTGGTCGTCGCAGACCTCGACCGCGTCGGGGTGGATCTCGTCGTCGACGTCGTCGCAGTCCCCGCCCTCGAGCTGCCACAGGGCGCCGTCGTCCGGGGCGGAGCAGGCCACCTCCACGGTGTCCCCACCGTAGCCGTCCTCGTCGACGTCGCGGTACCAGGACACCGCGTCGACGGCGTCCTCGTCGATGTCGTCGTCGCAGTCTTCGTCCACGCCGTTGCAGTGCTCGTCGGCCCCCGGGAAGATCTCGTCGTCGTCGTCGTTGCAGTCGCCCCCCTCGGCGATCCACACCTGCCCGTCGTCGGGTGGGGTGCAGGCGCGGTCGCTCCGCTCGTCGTCGCCGAAGCCGTCTTCGTCGCCGTCGGGGTACCAGCGGGTGGCGTCGGCGGCGCTGTCTTCGTCCACGACACCGTCGCAGTCGTCGTCGATGCCGTTGCAGTACTCGTCGGCGAAGGGGTTGATCGCGGCGTCGGCGTCGTCGCAGTCGTCGCCGCCGCTCTCGATGGAGTCGAAGCCGTCTTCGTCGGCGTCGACACCGACGCTCGGCGTCCCTCCGTCGCTGGCACCGTCTCCGTCGCCGCTGTCCTTGTCGGAGCAGGCGAGGAGCAGGGAGAGGGAGAGAGCGAGCAGCACGGGGACCTCCGAGGAGGACCACCATAGCGGCGTGGGGGGGGGCCCCTGCGACCCATCGCCTCGACCGGTGGTCGCAGGCGGCGCGGGGTGCAGCTTGTTGCGCAGGAGGGTCCCATGCTCCTGCTGATCGCGCTGCTCGCGTGTACCTCGACGACCGATGACACCGGCGACATCCTCCACGGGGGCGCGGACGCCGGCACCACTGACGGGGGCGGCGACGGGGGGGAGGGCGACGGAGGTGCGACGGATGGTGGAGGTGGCGACGGTGGCTCCGACCGCCCCGAGTTCGTGCCGACGGCGGGCTGGGTCCAGGTGCCCGCCGGCAGCTTCGTGATGGGCTCGCCGGAGGGGGAGCTTGGACGGGCCGACCACCTGGAGACGCAGCGCACGGTCACCATCAGCCACCCCTTCGAGCTGTCGCCCACCGAGCTGACCCGCGGCCAGTTCCAGGCGCTGCTGGGCTACGATCCCAGCGGCTTCGCTGCCTGCGACGAGTGCCCCGCCGACAGCCTGACCTGGTTCGACGCCGTCGCCGCCGCCGAGGCCATGAGCCGGCAGGCGGCGCTGCCTCCGTGCACGACCATGACCGATGTGCTCTGTGACGACGGCAGCCCCAGCGACGACGTCGGGCTCTGCGGGGATCACGGGGGCATCGCGCAGGCCTCGGTCACGCTGGCCGAGGATGCCTCCCCCTACGCCTGCCTGGGGTACCGCCTGCCGACCGAGGCGGAGTGGGAGTACGCGGCCCGGGCTGGCACGACGGCGGCCACATACAACGGCGACGTGGTGGAACACGACTGCTCGCCTCTGGACGCGGTCCTCGACCCCATCGCCTGGTACTGCGGCAACACAGGCAGCAGCGCGCCGCGGGCGGTGGGCGGCAAGCTCGCCAACGACTGGGGGCTCTACGACACCCTGGGCAACATCTACGAGTGGACGCTGGACGGCTTCACCGGGACGGTCCCAGACACCGCCGTCACCGACCCCTGGACGGAAGAGGGCAGCGGCCGGGTGCTGAAGGGCGGGAGCTGGATCACGATCGCGGCCTACATCCGGGCGGCGGCGGTCTGTGCCTACCCAGCGAGCCAGCGGGACAGCAGCCAGGGCGTGCGCCTGGCGCGGAGCGCCTGGTAGTCCCGGTCGCGGTCCCTCAGCGGCTGCACTTGTCGGTGAGGTTGCCGGCAATGGAGACGCTGCCGCCGACGCCACCGGCGGCGGCGAGCTGTTCGGAGAGGGCGACGGCGTCGCAGGTCGGCAGCTTGGGGTTGCTGCGGATCTGGAGGTCGCCACCGACGGTGCCCAGCACGCCGAGTCCCAGCGCGATCAGGCTGTCGTTACCCTGGATCACCAGGCTGCCGCCCACCGTGTCGAGGGCCGGCAGCGTGGGCTTCGTCAGCGCCGTGCCCATGATGCTGGCCGAGCCCGCGACCGAGAACAGCCGCTGCAGGTCGAGGTCGGCGAGCTGCGGTGTGCCGACGACGCTCAGGCTGCCGGACAGCTCGCGCAGCGACGCCATGGACACGGTCGCAAGCTGGGGATTCGACAGGTCGGTACCCGCGCCCCCGAGTACCAGGTCGCCTCCGATGTCGGACAGGACCGGGGTCCGGATCGCCTCGAGCAGGCTGTTGCCCTCTACGGTGACGGACCCGGCCACCGAGCGGAGCTGGGGCAGGTCGAGGACCGTGACGTCGTCGGTGCCCTGGACGGTGAGCGCCCCGGACAGGGTGCCGCACTCCTCGGCGAGGAAGGCGTCGAGGGCCGCCTGGTCGGCGATGTCCCGGTCGCCCTTGCAGGGCTCGCCGGGGTCGGTGCCGCCATCCCCCGTGGCGCCGGAGTCGCCCGTAGTACCCGAGTCGCCGCTGGCGCCGCCGTCGATTGTGGCGCCGCCGTCGGTGAGCGTGGAGCCGGAGTCCGTGGCGGGCTCGGACTTTGGGGTGCAGGCGAGCGTCAGGGTCAGCAGCAGCATCGGGCCTCCGTGGCCGGAGTCTACTCCCGGACGCCGACGACCCCCACCGGCTGTGCCGATGTGGGTCGATATTCAAACGGTGCTAGCCTGAATAATTCGGGCTAGCGGTGTTCAATCA
>CAZRFD010000242.1:0-7994 GCA_964599085.1 uncultured Enterobacterales bacterium
GAGATCCACCGCCTTCATGGCGGTGAGCATGCTGTGGTCCTGGTTGTTGTAGCGGTGCATGCCGTTGCGGCCGACCAGCCACAGGTTGCCGATGCCGTCGAGCCACCGGCGCAGCTCCGCGAAGCGGTCGTAGCTGCCGAAGTAGGCGGGGTAGGCCTTGGGCATGCGGAGCACGACGCCGTCGAGCACGGCGGACCGGCGCGCCAGCCCCATGGCGCACAGCTCGTCGACTGCCAGCGCGCGCAGGGCGTCGTCCGCGCGGCCCCACAGGTCATCGCCGACGTCGCAGAAGTACTCCAGCCCGACCCAGGTCTTGCCCGGGTCAGCGACGAGGTAAGGGCTCCAGTTGTTGAAGATCTGCAGCCGACCGGCGCGGACCCCCGGATCCTGCAGGTAGATCCACGTGTCGCGCAGGCGCCCGCCGTCGGCCTCCCGCACGGCCAGGTCGTCCAGCAGCAGCCCCACCGTGAGGAAGTCCCGGTAGACGAGCCCGGCGGCGACGTCGGCGGCGTCGGCTGGGACGGCGTCGTGCGGGTCCACCGCCGCCACGAGGTCGCGCAGCGGCATGCTGGAAAAGACGTGGTCGGCGGCGAAGCGGCGGGGCTGCCCGTCGCGCTGACGGGCCACCACGGCGCGGACGCGTCCTTCGTCCAGCTCGATGCCGGTCACCCGCCACCCCGTCAACACCTCGCCCCCCCGCGCCCGCACCTGGTCGGCCACCGTCTCCCACATCTGGCCGGGACCCAGCTTGGGGTAGAGAAAGCGCTCGATGAGGCTGGTCTCCACGTCCTTCTGAGCCACTCCCTCGGCCCCTCCGCGGCCCCCGGGGACGGCCCGCTGCAGGAAGTGGCCGAGCGCCGTCCGCAGGGACAGGCCCTTGATGCGCTGCGCGCCCCACTCCGCGCTGATCTCGGTGCAAGGGCGACCCCAGACCTTCTCGGTGTAGGACTCGAAGAAGGTGGCGTACAGCTCGTGGCCGAAGCGGTTGATCAGGAAGTCCTCGAGGCTGCGTTCGGGTCGGGGCCGCAGGTGGGCGCGGGCGTAGGACAGGCCGATGCGCACGCTGCGACGCGGCCCGAGCTTGGACAGCGTGTCGAGGTCCAGGCGCACCGGGTACGAGAAGAAGCGCCCGCCGGTCATGATGCGCGAGCGCCGCGGGCGCAGCAGCATGACCCGATCGACGCGGTCGGGGTCGGGTCCCGGCCCGGTGGAGACGTCGCTGGCGCGCTGCTGGTAGCGGACCTCGGCCACCCCGTCCGGCAGCGCCTGCAGGGGCAGGCGGTCGAGCCACCAGCGCATCACGCGGTCGGACTTCGAGAAGAAGCGGTGGCCCCCGAGGTCGATGCGGTTGCCGCGGACGTCCACCGTGCGGGCGATGCCGCCCATGTACTGGGACTGTTCCAGCACCACGGGCCGCACGCCGGTCCGCTCCAGCAGCTCAAACGCCGCCGTCAGGCCCGCCGGTCCGGCACCGATGATGACGGCGATGCCCTGATCTGGCTGCTCCGAGACCGCGCGCACCTCAGCACCGCCCCATCAGAACAGCGCCAGCTTGCGGGCGCCGAAGTTCCACAGCAGCACCACCGCGCCCGCGACGAGCTTGGAGACCAGCGGGTCCAGGCCGAAGCCGGCCGTGAGACCCCAGATGGTGAGCTGGTTGAGCAGCAGGCCGACCAGGCCCACCAGCGAATAGACCGCCAGCTCGACGCTGCGGCGCTGCACCCGCCGGACGGCGAACACCCAGCGCACGCTGATGAGGTAGTTGACGACCAGTCCCAGCGAAAACGAGATCCCCGCGGACAGCAGGTAGTTCACGCCGGCGAGCTTGTGGAGCAGGGCCAGCGTGCCGAAGTCCACGACGAAGGCACCACCGCCGACGACCACGTAGCGGGCGAACTGCACCACCGGGTCGTGGCTCTGCCCACGCAGCCAGCCGCCACGCGGCGACCCGGCGCCCGCAGCCGGCGTGCCGGGGGCATCGGAGTGCATGGGACCGTGCTGCACCGGGCAGAACTCACCGGGAGAGGAAGGCCGCGCCCCGTGACCACACGGGGACTTCGCCGCCCTATCGGCCTGTTGCCCGCGGCGCCGCCCTGCAGGCGGCACGGACCGGCCCTGCCGGCGTGCCGGACGGTCCGCGCCGCGCGATACGAGGACCTGGTCCCGGAGCCATCGTGATCCCGCTGTTCGTCCTGGTGTCGATCGCCCCCCAGCCCCAGCCCGACGGCACGACCGTCCTCGCCGAGGTCGAGCTCGACGGGAGCCGCCAGCCACTGCGCTGGCTGCCTCTCCTCCACCAGGGGGAGGGCGTCGGCAGCGGCCCGCCCTTCGGCACGATCCCCGGCCCCGACGGCCGGCCGCTGTCGCAGTACGACCACTACCCGACCTGTCCCTCGCCCGACGGCAACGCGCTGCTGCAGGCCCACGGCCGCACCTGGCTGCTCACCCACCAGGAGTGCAGCCCGGCGGTGATCTTCCGAACCAGGCTCGCGCCCGACGGCGCCGGCGGGTTGCGAGCCGTCGACAGCCTTCCCCTCGACCGTCCCGCGCTTGCCCCGCTCAACCAGCTCTGCGCCGCCGACGTCACACCCTGGGGCAGCATGCTGGGGGGAGAGGAGTACGAACCCGACGCCGCCCTGCTGGTCGACGGCGTCATCGACAGCACACCCGCCGGAAAGGCCGACGGCCGCCCCTACAGCGACTGGAGCCGCTTCTCTGACTACCGGCGCGCGCAGCCGGGCGCGTCCCCCTACGGCGTCGGCTTCATGCAGGAGACGCGCATCGTCGACGCCGACGGCACCGCCGCCACGGTCAAGCACCCGGCCATGGGCCGCATGTCCCACGAGCTGGGCCGGGTCATGCCCGACCAGCGCACCGTCTACCTCAGCGACGACAACAGCTACGGCATGCTGGCCATGTTCGTCGCGGATCGGGCCGGCGACCTCTCCGCCGGCCAGCTCTACGCGGCCCGCTGGGACCAGGACGCCAAGGGCACCGGCGCCACCCTGCGCTGGGTCCCGCTGGGCCACGCTACGGACACCGAGGTCGGCGCCGCCATCTCCGAGGGGATCGGCTTCGCCGACCTGTTCGACCGCGCACCCGCGACCGCCGACGGCTGTCCGGGCGGCAGCACCTGGCACCGGGCACCGCAGGGCATCGACGAGTGCCTGCGGCCGCAGGAGGGCCAGCAGGCCCTGGCATCCCGCCTGGAGACCCGCCGCGCGGCGGCGCTGGCGGGCGCCACCACAGAGCTGAACAAGGAGGAGGGCATCGCCGTGGACACCGCCGGCCGGCGCCTGTTCGTCGCCTTCACCCGCGTCGGGGCGGGCATGCTCGCCGAGGATCCACCACGCCCCGAACGCGACCACGTCCGCCTGCCGGAGAACCCCTGCGGCGCCGTCTACGGCTTCTCCCTGGTCCAGGGCGTGGCCGACACGGCAGGCGCCCGGATCGACAGCCCCTGGGTCGCGACCACCGGCGACGTCGTCGTGAGCGGCCAGCCCGGCGCCGCGGGCCGCTGCGCGGCCGACGCACCGAAGAACCCCGACAACCTGGACTTCATCGACGAAGCCGGGGTGCTGCTCATCGCCGAGGACACCGATCGTGCCCCCAACCGGCTGTGGGCGCTGCAGGGCGAGAGGCTCCTGCCGCTCTTCGCCGCCCCGGGGACCGGCAGCCCGCTGGCCGAGGTGAGCGGGCTGTCCTGGGCACCCGACATCAACGGCTTCGGCTGGATCGCGCTCAGCCTCCAGCACCCCGGTGATGATCCGGCCGTCGTCGGCCTGCTGGGGCCCTTCCCGCAGCGGACCGCCCCTGCCAGCGGCGGTCCGACGGATTAGGCGCTCGCGTCCCACTGGAGTCTCCGTGTACACCGCAAAGACCATCCTCGTCCCTGTCGACTTCTCGGCCACCGCCCGCTTCGCCATCTCGGTGGCGCTGCAGATGGCCGACCGCAACGCCGATTCGCGCATCATCCTGGTCCACGTCGCCAAGAACCTCAAGAAGGAGGTCACCGACGTACTCGCCGAAAACCAGGAGACCCAGGAGGTCTTCCGAGACATCCAGCAGCTCGAAGCCGGCGTGCGCTCGGCGGTCGAGAAGGAGTACGAGCGGGCCGCCGCCAAGGGCTTCGACCTGCGCCGGGCACCGCTGGACATCCGGATCTCCGCCGGGGACTGGCTCGACGTCACCCTGCAGCTCGTCGAAGACGAGAAGGTCAACCTCGTGGTCGCCGCCACCCACGGTGGAGAGGGCGGGCTCAAGGGCATGCTGCTCGGCTCGCTGACCGAGCGGCTGGTGCACAAGGCCCCATGCTCGGTCTTCGTGGTGCGGGCCGAGGGCTTCCCCTACCTGACGGACTGAGTCCCAGGCTCAAGCGGGCCGCTACTGCTGACAGATCCGCTTGCCCGCGTGGCAACGGATCACGACGTCCCAGCCCTCGGCCACCCGGACCTGGGTCACGCGCTGGGCCTCGGCGTCGCCGTCGAAGCGCACCTGGACGTCGTAGTCGCCCACCGGCACCTCACCAGGGTCGTAGGCCCGACCGGTGGTCTTATCGATGAGCTTGACCAGCGTGACCTTGCCAGTGACGGTGACGCGTGCGGTGGCCGGGGGTGGAGCGGTGGCCGCAGGCGCCGTGCCCGTCGGTGTCTGCTCAGCCGCCGCGTCCGGGAGCGCAGGCTCCCCGGCCGCGCCTGCTGGGACCGCGGGCTCCTCGACCAGAGCGTCCTGATCCGCCGCTTCGTCGGCCGCGGCTTCCTGCACCGGCACGTCGTCCACCGCCGTCTCCAAGGCCGTGGCGCCGTCGACATCCGCGGCGGCTTCAGCCGGCGAGGCTTGCGCATCCGTGCCCGTCGGCGCTGCGGCTGCGGGCTCCGAGGCGGTCGCCGCTCCATCCACCGGTGGGGCCGCGGAGGTCGGGGCAGCGGAGGTCGGGGCAGCGGAGGTCGGGGCCGCGGAGGTCGGGGCAGCGGAGGTCGGGGCCGCGGAGGTCGGGGCAGCGGGCGCACCGTCGCGCCCGTCTCGCCCGAGCTGCAGACCGACGCCAAGGGCGAGCACCACGACGGCAGCGAGGCCGAGGACGACCGGTAGCCGCGAGCGCCGCGCTGCCGCCCCTGTGGCGGGAGCGGGCTCCGCGTCGTCGGCCAGTGTCCCCTCGCCCAGCGGGACCATGGTGCCCGGCGGCGTCCCCGGTGCAGGGTCCGCCGAGTCGTCGGCCTGCAGCGCCGTCGCCAGGCCCATGCTGGCCGCGGAGGTCGTCGCGGCCGCCGGCGCAGCAGACACCACCGACGACAGCGCCGAGGACAGCGCCGATGCCGGGCCGCCGCCAGTGCCCGCCACCTGCGGCGCCACCGTGGCCGCCGGATCCCCGGACGGCGGCAGGGTCACGGCCGGGTCCGACCGCGGCGCACCCGTCGTCCGGGCGGACGACGCCCGGCTGGTCGAGAACACAGACGGTGGGCTCGGCGCCGGCCACCGCGCCAGCAGGTCGGCGTCGAGGGCGGGCAGCGCGTCGCGACAGGCGTCGAGGGCTGAGGCCATCTGGGCAGCGTCCTCGAAGCGGTCGTCGGGGCGGTAGCGCGTGGCCACCCGCACCACCTCGGCCAACGCCGGCGGGAGGTCGGCGAGCAGCGCGGGATCCATGTCGGCGGCGAAGAGATCCGGGGGCTCCTGGCCGTGGGTCAGCGCCCACAGCATCGCCCCCACGGCGTAGAGATCGCTGCGGGCGTCGACGTGCTTGGCGCTGTTGCGCTGTTCGGGGGGCATGTAGGTCCAGGTGCCCATGACCGCCGCCGTCCGGGTCCGCGAGTCGGCGTCTTCCACCCGGGCGATGCCGAAGTCGGTGAGCTTGGCGACCCCACGGTCGCTGAGCAGGACGTTCTGTGGCTTCACGTCGCGATGCACGACGCCTGCGGCGTGGGCGTGGCCAAGCGCCGCCAGCGCCGGCAGCACGGCGTCCACGGCCACCACCGGGGGCATGGCGCCGCGCTGCTGGACCCGATCCCAGAGGGTGCCGCCGGTCAGCAGCTCCATGACGATGTAGACGCGGTCCCCGTCGGCGTCGACGTCGTGGACGGACACGATGTGGGGGTGCGACAGCCGCGCCATGGTGCGGGCTTCGGCGTGGAAGCGCTCCCGGATGCGGGGGCGGGCCGCCATGGCCGGCTGCAGGATCTTGACGGCTCGATCGACCTCCAGCCGGCGATCCCAGGCCCGGTACACGATGGCCATGCCACCCTCGCCGAGCACGGCGCGCAGGCGGTAGCGGCCATCGTGCAGCGGGGGGGCGACGTCGGTGGGGTCGAGGGTCATGGACCGCGAGTCCTCGCGGCGGACCACCAGCCGTCCGGCGGGCCCGCCGAGGGGCAGCGTAGCAGCGCGCGCACGGGCCGGTGCGACAGCCCCGCGGCTCGTCGCGGTCGGGCGCCGCGATTAGCGCACAGCCATGCCGCGCGTGCCTCGCGAGACCATCACCGTGGAAGGGCAGGACGTCGACGTCACCCTCACCCGCATCGGCCCCGTCCAGGGCCGGCCGACCCTGCTCGTGCCGGGCCTCGCCGCGACACCAGCCCCCTTCAACCTGAACGAGCGCCGGCCGCTGACGGTGGCGCTACAGGACAGCGGGCGCAGCCCCTGGCTGGCCGACTTCGAGGTGAGCTGGCGGCGACCGGGCCAGGACGCCCACGCCCTGCTCCACGCTCTCGAGCAGGCACTCTCCGAGCTGCGCCGGCACACCGGCGCTGACCTCGACGAAGTCGACGCTGTCGGCCACAGCCTCGGCGGCATCCTGCTGCTGGCGCTGGCGGCCGACGGTGTGCCGCTGCGCCGCGTCGCCACCATGGGCACGGCGCTGGACTACCGCGGCGGCTTCGGCCGCCTGCCGGACCTGTTGGCGTTGGCCCCCGACGGTCTGTGGGCCCGGGCCCGCACCGGCGGAGTCCCCGTCAGCCGCCTCGCCCGCTTCGGTGCCCCGCTGTTCGGCCGCAGCCTCACCGCCAGCCTGCAGACCAGCCAGTTCCATCCCGGCAGCACGCCGGGCCCCGTGGTCCGCGAGATGATGCGCCTCGGCGTCCGCGACCTGCCCTTCGCCCTGCTCGCCGACCTCGCCGCGCTGTTGACCGAGGGCGGCCTGCGCCTCGGCCGCTCCGGGCGCCCCCTGCGCGATGCGGTCAGCGACCTCTCCCTCCCCGTGCTGATGATCGCCGGCCGCCAGGACAGCCAGTGCCCAGTGACCCAGGTCCGCGACGCGGTCCGGCGCATCCCCGGCGCCCGCCTGCTCGAGGTCGGCCAGCCCGGCCCGGGCCGCGGCTACAGCCACGTCGACCTGATGACCGCGACGCGGGCCCCCGACGAGATCTTCGCCCCCCTCGTCGCCTTCCTGGACGGTGCCTGATGCGACCGGAGATCGAGACGACCACCACGATGCTCCGGGTCGGGGACTGGGAGCTTTGCCTGCGCCGCCACGTGCTGCCCCACGCCCTCGACCCCCGCCGCCTCCCCCTGGTCATGGTGCCGGGCTACGCGATGAACAGCTTCATCCTCGGCTACCACCCGCACGGCGACTCGATGATCGACCACCTCGCCGCGGGCGGCATCGAGGTGTGGACCGCCGACCTGCGCGGCCAGGGCGACAGCCGGCGCGTCGGCGCCCGCCGGACCTTCGGCATGGGTGAGCTGGCCCTCGACGACCTGCCGGCGGCGCTGCGCCACATCCGAGCGCAGAGCGGGCACGACCGCCTGGACCTCATGGGCTGCAGCCTCGGCGGCAGCCTCGTCTACGCCTACCTCGCCCACCACGCCGACGACCACGGTGTCGGCGCCGTCGTCTCCATCGGCGGGCCGCTGCGCTGGACGGACGTCCACCCGGCCCTTCGGCTGGCGTTTTCCTCGCCCACCCTCGCCGGGCTCGTGCCGATCAAGGGGACCCGGGCGCTCGCCCGCCGCGCCCTGCCCCTGCTCCGCCGGGCTCCGGACCTGCTGTCGATCTACATGAA
>CAZRFD010000243.1:0-7711 GCA_964599085.1 uncultured Enterobacterales bacterium
GCCCTCGTGACCCCAGATCTCTGTAGCCCAGCGGTGGACCTGTTGAACAGCGTCGCGCCCCCCAAAGTCGTGCGTCGACGAGCCACCGAGCTCGGGGTGAAGCGCCGGCAGGGCAAGATCGACACCTACAAGCTGCTGATGGTCGTGGTGCTGGGGCTCGTTGTGCGTGGCTCGATGTCGATCTCGCAGCTTGGGCAGCTCTACGCGGAGGTGTCTGGCAAGCGGTTGGCTCGCTCCTCGTTCTGGGCACGGATCAACCCGCGCTTCGCCAAGCTCGTCGGCTGGCTGCTCGACGAGGTCGTGGCGGTCTCTCGGGCACCTTCGCGCCGGCCTCCCGGAGTCCTGTCAGGCTTCCGAGACGTGCTGGCCGTCGACTCCAGCGTGGTCAAGGTCGACGACTCCTTGCGAGGGACCTGGAAGGGCACCCGGCGCAACAGTGCCAAGGCGGCCTTGAAGGTCCACGCCTGGATCCGCGTGTTCACTGGCGAGCTCGTGAAGTACAAGCTCACCCCCGAGGCATACGGCGACAGCCGTGCCTTTGGAGTCGACCACGCCCTTCGCGGTGTGCTGGTCTTGTTCGACCGGGGCTATGCCTCGCCCAGTCTCTGGCGGCGAATCGACTCGGTCGGAGGCTACTTCCTGACGCGGATACCGAAGGGATGGAACCAGGTGGTGAGCTCGGAGAACCGCCGCCACCGGGGGCGCGCACGGAGTCTGGTGGGCAGGAACCTCAAGGGCGCTCTCGATGGCCTCAAGCGCAACGTGGTCGATGTCAACGCCACCTTCCGCTGCCGCGTTCGCGCCTACGCTGGAGCTTGCGCTCGGATGGAGGAGCAGGAGTTCCGCGTAATCGCGCTCAAGAGGCCCGATGGCGAGTATGCGCTCTACGCCACCAACGCTCCCGCTCACCTGCTGCCAGCGGAGGAGGCCTGGAACATCTACCGACTGCGCTGGGAGGTGGAGACCTTCTTCAAGACCGCCAAGTCCGGGTCCGCTCTCAACGACATTCCCGCTGGAACCCGCCATGGTGTCGAGGTCTTCGTGCGCGCCGCGCTCCTGAGGGCCACCCTGGCGATGAAGGTGAAGGTCCGCTTCGTCCGCATGGTCCCAGCCATGCATCGCCGGCGGATCAACCCCCAGCAGTGGGTGCAGTGGTGGAAGCGACAGCTCCACGGCCTCCTTCTCAAGCTGCTACCGGATGACCAAGAGCTCGGACTCGTCGAGCTGATGGTCATGCTCTCAGATCCCAACAAAGCCCGAACACCGTCCAGGAATGCGTTTGAAGGGCCGTGGTAAGTTACAAACCAACTATAACATCGGCTAGACCGATCACGGATGCGCGTCGGCCACCCTGATCGGCATCGACGAGGGGGACGGCGTCGCCGCGCAGCACCGTCGACCCCCGCACGCCGAGACTCGAGATCAGCGGCACGGAGGTCTCACACGACGGGGTGCGCGATCAGTTCAGCGCCTTCACGTACAGAGGGTTGCTGCTCGAGCTGCCCGGCTCGCCGTAGGCCTGCTCCAGCTCCACCTTGACCTGGCCCCCGATGCCGCGGATCTCCAGCGGTCCGTCGATGCGGCACGGGACGACGTCTGTGGCGTGGGCGACGGAGACGGGCGAGGGCAGGCCGCGGGCGGCGATGACGACCAGCGCGAGGGCGATGATGGTGAGGACGAAGCGGGTGTAGGTGTCGGACATGGCGGGGGCCTCCTCGGGGTCGAGAGTTGCACGTTCGGGGGTGGCGATGGCGCGACGGCTCGCGGCCCCAGGCTGCGACCAACTGCCCTCGCGCAGCCAGATGGGGCCGCCCGCGCCATGTTGGTGTGTAGCGCGAGGCGCTCCAGGCTTCCCTCCCCACCGTGCCTCGCTGAGGAGCGCACCGTGCGAAGGTACAGAGCACGTCCTCGGGGTTGGGGCTCCGCTGCCTCGGTCCTGTTGCTCATGGGCTGCCCGACCGCCACCGACACCGAGTGGATCGTCGGAGAAGCTACGACGCTCGCGCAGGCCGCCGATCCCTGCGGCCAGAGCGACTGGGTCTGGCTGGGCGCGGACAACGACGCCGGGACCTGGCTGGCCGCCAGACTCGATGCCGTCGATGGCCCCGTCGAGATGGAGACCATTCGGGTGACGCGGCTGCTGGACACGTGGGTGGGCGACGCCCGGGATCTGGCCTGCAGCACCGCGGTACCCCACGGCGTGCTGCTGTTCTCTTCTTCCGACGGCGAGCTCGACGACGATCCCGAGGTGCTCGCGGAGTTCGACGTGCCCGCGCAGGAGGGCGTGCAGGAGGTCGAGCTCGGGCTGGACACCCCGCTGAGGCTGGCCACGGGAGACCACGCGGTCGTCGCCGTCGAGCTGGCGGCCATGGAAGTGGGCGGCGACATCGAGTACCTGTGCGTGCCGATCTGCGCCGACGACGCCACGGAAGGCGAGGTCGCGCTGTCCCAGGAGATCGCGGCGCCCTACGGCTGGGGGCCTGACCCCGACCTGCGGGGCCCGCTGCCCTTCTACGTCGACGCAGTCAAGGCGGAGCGCTGATCGCCCTGGGCGACACAAGCAAGGGGGCAGACAGCGCACCTCCCCACAGATCTGGCGCCCGGGGGCGCAGGGGAGCCCCGGGAAGCCCCGGGAGCCTGCCCCCTACCGACGGGCAGGCGCTCAGCCCACCGCCCGCAGCCACCGCCCCGCGCGGATCTCCAGCCCGTGGCGCAGCGGCCGCGGCAGGGGACGCAGGGCCGCTCCGATGACGCCGAAGATCCGCTCGGTGGGCTGCTCCATTCGCCACGCATCGGGCGCCACCGCACCCGCCCGGATCCACTCCCGCTCGCGCCCGTCGGCGAGGCGCAGCAGCGCCCCCGGGTCGTGCACGGCCACGGCCGCCGGACCCCGTAGTTCCTCGAAGTACCGGCGCGCCCGCGCCACGTGGTAGGCGTGGGTCAGCACCAGCAGGCGACGCCAGCCGAGCTGCGCGGCCAGGGCGCCGCCCTCGACGGCCTCGGCCCGGGTGGAGTGGGTGATCGACCGCAGGTGCACGCGCTCTCTCGGCACCTCCAGGTCATCGAGGAAGTCGGCCACCAGCTCGGATCCCGATCGATCCTGCTCCTTGAAGGGCGCTTCGAGGCAGGCCACGCCGCCGCAACCGGCGCGCAGAGCGGCGGATGCCGCTGCACAGCGCGCTCGCAGCTCTCGCAGCGCCCTGGGCGCGTCGCGGCGCAGCTCCTTCCCCAGGATGAGGACCCCATCGAAGGCCCAGGCCGGCGGCGGCCGTGGGCTCACCCCTCGTCGTCCTCCGCGTCGTCGATGGGCAGGACCGAGTCCAGGGAGTGATCCTCGACGATGGCCTTCTCGTAGCGAGCCACGACGCGCTGGGCGGCAGCCACCGTGTCTTCGGGCACGAGCAGCTCGCCCCAGGCCGTCGGCCCCGTGGACACGCCCGGGAAGGCGCCGTCCGGCCCCCCCTTCACCGTCCATGGCAGCTCGGCTTCGGTCATCAGGCGGCTGAGGATGGCTTCATCCACCGGCGACTCGAACTTGTAGACCGAGACCAGCTTCTCCTTGGCCAGCCGCTCGCGGAGCTGCCGCTGCAGCGCCGCTTCTTCCGCCGTGACCGTCTCTGCGCCGCAGGAGCGACAGAGGTGGGGGTCGTCGATGTACTCGCTGTCACACTGCAGGCAGACGCGCATGGGATCTCCGTGGGTGCAGGAAAGCTAGCACGCCTCGCCCGCTGGGGTGGGGTCGGGGTGCACCGCGCGCACGTCAACGTCCAGTCGACCGCGGTGCAGGCGCAGGTCCAGCCGGTCGCCGACCGATACTGCCGTGGCGTCCCGCAGCGCTTCGCCCTGGTGCAGGGCGACGGCGTAGCCGCGCTCCAGCACGGCCAGGGGCGACAAGGCGTCCAGCCGGCCCGCCGCGGCCCCCAGGCGGCGCTGGCGGCGCTGCAGGTCCCGGTCGGCCGCCCGCGACAGCCGCGTCGACAGCTCGTCGCAGCGGATGCGCGCTTCGTCCACCCGGCGGCCCGGGTGGCGCAGGCGCAGGCGCGCGAGGTGTTCGCGCCGGCGCGCCAGGTCGCGGCGGAGGGCCAGGGTCATGCGCTGCTGCAGCTCGCCCACCCAGGCCAGCAGCGCGTCCCGTTCGGGCACCACCAGCTCGGCGGCGTGGGAAGGCGTCGCGGCCCGCACATCGGAGACGAGGTCGGCGATGCTGACGTCGGTCTCGTGCCCGACGGCGCTGACGACCGGCACGGGGCTGGCGGCGATGGCCCGGGCCACCCCCTCGTCGTTGAAGGCCATGAGGTCTTCCTGGGAGCCGCCGCCGCGGCCGACGATGATCACGTCCGGGCGGCCGTCGGCGCCGAGGCGCTGGAGCGCCGCCACGATCTCGGCCGGCGCGCCCTCGCCCTGGACGCGGCAGCTCGCCAGGAACACCGGGATCGAGGGGAAGCGGCGGTCCAGCACCTTGAGGATGTCGTGCAGCGCGGCCCCCGACGCCGAGGTCGCCACGCCGATGGCCCGCGGGAGCGCGGGCAGCGGGCGTTTCCGCTCCGGCGAGAACAGCCCCTCGGCGGCCAGCTTCGCCTTGAGCGCTTCGAGCCGCCGCTGCAGGTCGCCCTCCCCGGCGTGGCGCAGCTTGCGGACCAGCAGGTTGTACTTGCCATGGGGTGGGTAGATGTCGAGCTGCCCGGCGAGGAGGACCTCGTCGCCGACCCGGGGCTGCCAGCGCATGTACTGGTTGTAGCCGCGGAACATCACGCAGTTGAGCACCGCACCGCGGTCCTTGATCGAGAAGTACCAGTGCCCCGAGCGGTGCGCGGTGAAGCCGGCGATCTCCCCCTGGACGAGCACGTCGGAGAAGCTGCCGGTGAGGACATCCTTGAGCTGGCGGGTCAGCTCGCTGACCGTGAGGGGCTGAGGCACGGTGGCTCCGAAGCGTGCAGGTCCTGGGGTGGCGCTTCCTGCGCGGAGCGGTGGTCCCCGCGATCCAGCAGCCAGGTCGCCACGCTCCGTCCTATGCTGCCCGCCGCAGACCTCCAATGAAGCACCTCCGCGCCCTCCTCGTCCTCCTCGCCCACCTGCTGCTGCTGCTGCTGGGGACGCCCGGCATCGACTTCATGAAGGCCTCGGACTTCGACGAACCCGACGAAGAGACCGCCGCCATCGACACCTACGGTCCCGCCCTCGGCGAGCTGCTCATCGGCACCGCGTGGTTCGACCAGCACGTGCGCATGCCCGTCTACGACCTCGTCGCCCCGCTGCAGCGCCCCATCCGGGCGCGCCAGAGCTGGCACCTCTACCGTGACGGCCCCGACCGGGTGCAGCGCCTGGAGATCCGGGTCGACGGCAAGCTCGTGCACCGCAGCGCCGATCCCGACCACGCCTGGCGCAACGCGCAGCTCCGCAACCGCAAGATCCGCCCGGTGATGCAGGCCATCGCTCGCCGTCCCGGCTCTCCCAACTGGCGGGGGATGGTCCGCTTCCTCGTCAGCGCCGCCCGGCACGACTTCCCCGACGCCCAGCAGATCGCCATCACCGCGACCAGCGCGCCCTTCCCCGGCACGGAGGTCCACGACCAGCGCAGCTACGTCGCGCAGGCACCGGCGTGGGTGGCCGTCGAGCAGGATGCCCCCGAATGAGCTGCCCACCGAAGACAGCGACGACGGCCAGTGAAGGTACGTGGGCAGCTCATGCAGACCCCGGAGGGGGGAGCCGCCCGGAGGAGTGGTTGGTCCCGGAGCGACGCAGGAGCGAAGGGCCAACTGCGACGAGGGGTGGTGGGGGGAACCTGGAGGGGTTCCCCCCTGGAAGACCCCTCTGGGCCCGCTGGCTGCGCCGCACCGACCGGCTCATGGACGCCCGGGTGCTCGGCCTGTTGCGGATCCTGGTGTGCCTGTGCGTCGTCGCCGACCTCCTGCGGGTCTGGCAGCTCGGCCTGCTCGACGACGTCTACCGGCTCTACGACGCCGGCGGCATCAACGCCCACCCCGACAAGGCCGCCGTCATCATCGACTGGCTGGGGCCCGGCGGCGGCGTGGCCACCTTCTGGACGGCCGTCGCCAGCCTGACCCTGGCCATGGTCGGGCTGTTCACGCGGCCGGCCATGCTCGTCGGGGTGCTGGCCTACGCCCAGCTCGGCCACCTCTACAACCCCGGCGACCGGGGCATCGACCGCATCCTGCGGACGGTGCTGGTGATCCTGCTGTTCAGCGGCGCCCACCGCCGCTTCGCCCTCGGGTTGCGCCTGTTCGGGCAGCGCCTGTCGCGGCGGCAAGCGGCCGCCTGGGTCCCCGCCTGGCCCGCCGATCTGGTGCGCTGGCTGATGGTCATGGTCTACATGTCCGCCGGCATCAGCAAGGTCGCCCAGGAACCCGGCTGGCTGGGCACGCCGAAGCTGCCGGTGGTCTACCGGATCATGACCGACCCCATGGCCGCCCACGTCGACCCCGTGGCCGCCGAGCACCTGTGGTGGCTGTGGACCGTCATGGGCTGGGCGACCATCGTCGTCGAGGTCGGAGCCCCGGTCCTGCTGACCCGCTACGGGCGCTACTGGTCGCTGCTCGCCCTGCCCATGCACGCCGGCATCTTCCTGGCCATGGATCTGGGCATGTTCAGCCTCGGCGTCTCCGCCCTGCACGTGCTCCTGCTCTACCCCTGGATCTTGCCGCTGCTCGACCGTGTGCCGGCGCTCAGGAATGACCAGCCGCCGCCGCCCGGCGCCTGGGTCGACCACGGCGACGGCCCGACCCCGACAGCAGCCCCCACACCAGCAGCGTGAGGAAGGCGGCCGGCGCCACAAGCAGCAGGGTGAGGATCCGGGCCGGTTCGTAGGACAGCTCGACCTCGTGCTGTCCCTCGGGGACCTCCAGCCCCCGGAAGGCGAAGGCGGTGCGGTAGAGCGGGACCTCCTGCCCATCGACCCGCGCCACCCAGCCCGGGTAGAAGGTGTCGCGCTGGACCATCAGGGCGGGGTGGTCGGCGTCGACCGAGAAGCGGAGCCGCGTGGGGGTCTCTTCAACGAGGCGCGCGTCCCCGGCGCGGGTGTCGCTGCCGGGCTGACAGGCACCGATGGCGAGCGCCTGCCCCTCGGGAAGCTCGACCAGCGGACGATCCGGGTCGAGCCGATCGAGGGCGGCCACCGGGTCGGCGTCGATCTCGGCGGCCGTGGTCGGCAGCGCGCAGGAGACCAGCCAGGCCGGGGGCTTCGTGTCGGCGTTCTCGTAGAGGTGGACGCGGCCGTCGGCGGCGCTGTCCACCCACCGCAGGCCCGCCGCCGCGAGCTTGTCGTCGTCGACGCGATGCACGCTGGTCAGCCAGCGCAGGCCGAGCAGATCGACCAACTCGGGGTGCGCGAGGAGCCGGTCCCACTTGACCATGCCCTTGTCGCCGACATCGAGCCCGACGCGCCACAGCAGCACCTCCGTCCGGAGGATGAGCAGCGGCGTGGTGAGGATCACGTCCCGAGTGCCGTAGAGCAGCCCCAGCGACGAGGTGATCACCTGGACGTCCAGTTCGGGATCGATGCGCCGGTCGACAACGGTGAGGCGCTCCGGCCTGCTGAGGTCGACGTGGTCGAGGAGGTCCGGTCGGCTCTCGACGAAGTCCCGCGGCGAGCGACCGTTGTAGCCCGCCCCGAAACGCCACAGGTCGATGTAGAGCAGCCCGGCCAGGGCCAGCGCCGTGCGGCCAGCCCCCAGCCGGTCCCGCAGCGCCAGCA
>CAZRFD010000244.1:0-7657 GCA_964599085.1 uncultured Enterobacterales bacterium
GCTCCGGTTCACGCAGAGCGCATTCGTCGAGCCTGGTTCGACCTGGGAGGAGCCGATGGCTGACCCCGTGAGCAAGCTGGCTGCCTTCGTCTTCGACAACGGCCCGATTGCCGACGAGATCCTGTTCCGTGACGTCGAGGAGGAGGGAGAGATCCCTGGCCTGCTCGCCGAGGAGCGCGAGGCGATGCAGCGGGCCATGCCGATGCTCCGCGAGACCTGGGTGGGCATCCTGACCGCTTGCCGTGAGGCCCTCTGGGTGGAGGCGGCGGGCCACCCCGCGCTGGAGGCGCTCCAGTCGCGCAAGAACTGGCCAAAGACGATCTGGAAGCGCCGCGAGGTGCACATGCCTTTGGTGCCGGGCAAGGCCGCCGTCGGTGTGGCACTGAAGCACTGGGGTGCCGCCGAGTACCACCTCTACATCTGGGTGTGGACGCAGGTGGAGGTTCGGGCGCTGGCCGAGGCCGCCCTCGGGGGCAGCGAGCCGGCGCCCTGGCGCAACGAGTACGGCTCCTTCCTTCTCACCCTCGACGGGCCGAAGGAAGGCGAGAGCTTCGCCGAGATCGGCAAGCGAACGGCCACCGCGCTGTGGAAGCTGGCGCGGCCAGTCGCGGACGCCATCGCTGCCGGCCGGGGGACCTGAGCATGTTCGGGTTCGCCAAGGGGCGCATCGACGAGGACGGCCTCACCGCAGCGGTGTTCGGCCTCATGCACCACCTCGCCGACGCCGAGATGCTCCATCCCTTCCTGGATCGGATCTCTCGCAGGAACCCGGCCTTCACCTGGTCGGACGAGCAGCTTCCTGGGGCGGCGGCCGTCGAGCCCTGGCCCACCCTGGAAGTGCCTGAGCAGATGGGCGCCCGGTTCACCAAGGTCGAGGATGGAAAGAAGGGGTCCGTGACGCCTGATGCTCTTGTGCGCCTGACGTGGCCGAAGTGGGGTGTCGATGGTCGGCCCAGATCTGTCTGGATCTACGTGGAGTCCGAGCACTCCAAGGCGGTGGAAGCGGAGCAACTCGCGCAGCAGTGGGCCGTCCTCCGGGGACTGCACGGCGAGGACGACGAGGTGTGGCTGCTGCTGCTCAACAAGACGCCTTCGCTGCCGTGGCCGGAGGGGGGGCGCCCGGACCTTTGGCCTGGGGGACCCAAGGACCTCGCCCGACGCGACCTGCTGACCTGGTGTGCCCTCCGTGCTCACTACCTGCGGACGGGTGCAGGAGAACCCGACCCCGGCAAGCTGCCCGATAGGGACTGGCCCCGCCTGTTGCACTTCTCCTGGCAAGACGCGGCGGACCTGGCACTTGATCTTGAACGGCGCAGTTGGGCCTATCGAGGTCTCTTCGCGGGCCTTCGCGAGTACCTCGTGAGCGGCGGATACTCGCCGGCTGTGAGCTGGCTCGGGGTCGTGGAGCGGGGCTCTGCCGAGGTCCTGCCCGACCGCTACGTCGTGGTTGCCGGTGCGCGCCCCGTCCTCCTCGACTCGAACCCCGACACGGCCTTCATCCAGGTCGGCAACACATTCATCGGAACAGGCACATGAGTTGGTCCCAACAAGTGATGAACGGGCTGGAGACGGTCTTTCGTACGTTCGACTTCGCCAAGCACATCAGCGACGAGGTTCTGCGTGCAGCTGAAGGGCGTGGCTTGAGTAGTTTCGAGTACGCGACCACCTTCAAGGGCGAGGTCGCCGCTATCCCCCGGTGGTGGTTGCTGGGCATCACCCGTGGGGACGATGAGGTGGTCAAGAACGGACGCGGCAAGGTCGCAGACTGGATGGCCGCCAACGGAGGGGTCGAGCCCGAGGTCCCGATGGGCGTTGTCTATCTGTGCTTCTGGCACAACCGAGCGAGCGATCTGAGCCCCTTGCTCCCGCCCCAGGTCCTCACCGGGGCGGGAACCATCACCTTCCGTGAGTGGGGCCAGGCACACGCCTTCACCGGCGGGCACCTGTGGGAGCTCGGTGTCGCGCTGAACGACCGCCGGAGAGACGGAGACCTCGGTGGCCTGGGTACGCAGCCGACCAAGCACCTGCGACTCTCCGAGGACTTTGCGTGGCGGCCCATTGTCTCCCTGGAGTCCCTCGACGACGGGCAGAAGATCCGGGACCTCGCCAACAACACCGCCGAGTTCATCGCAGAGAAGGTGGGGCAGTGAGCGCAGACGCATCCCGCATCGTCAACAAGCTGTGGTCTTACTGCCACGTCCTCCGCGACGACGGCCTGTCCTATGGCGACTACCTCGAGCAGCTCACCTACCTGCTCTTCCTCAAGATGGCCGACGAGCAGACCAGGCCGCCCTGGAAGCGGCCCTCGCCCGTGCCCGAGGGCTACGACTGGCCCAGCCTCGTCCGCCGCGACGGTGCGGACCTGGAGCACCACTACCGGGCCATGCTTGAGCACCTGGGCAAGCAGCACGGCTTGCTGGGCCTGGTGTTCCGCAAGGCCCAGAACAAGATCCAGGATCCCGCCAAGCTCAAGCGCCTGGTGAGCGACCTCATCGACAAGGAGCGGTGGGTCACCCTGAAGGCCGACGTCAAGGGCGACGCCTATGAGGGTCTGCTGGAGCGCAACGCCCAGGATACGAAGTCGGGCGCGGGCCAGTACTTCACGCCCCGGCCCGTCATCGACGCCATGGTCGCCTGCGTGGCCCCCAAGCCGGGCGAGACCATCATCGACCCCGCCTGCGGCACCGGCGGCTTCCTGCTCGCCGCCCATAGCATCCTGACCCGCGAGTACCCCGACCTGACCCGCGAACAGCGCGAGCACCTGCGCCTCGATGCCCTTCGCGGGGTCGAGATCGTCCAGGGCGTGACCCGCCTGTGCGCCATGAACCTCATGCTGCACAACGTCGGCCCCACGCCCCAGGAGCTCGAGAAGATCCGCGCCGACCTGCTGGCCGAAGGCAAGACAGCCGCCCAGTCGGACGCCGAGATCGACCGTCGCCTGCCCGTGCGCACCGACGACGGCCTGCGTGAGCTGGGCACCGACCGCTTCGACGTCGTGCTCACCAACCCGCCCTTCGGCCGGAAGTCCAGCATCATGGTCGTCGCCGACGACGGCACCACCGCCCGCGAGCAGATCACCTACGAGCGCGAGGACTTCTGGGCGAGCACCACCAACAAGCAGCTCAACTTCGTCCAGCACGTCAAGTCGCTGCTCGCCATCCACGGCCGCGCCGCTGTGGTCGTGCCCGACAACGTGCTCTTCGAGGGCGGCGCGGGCGAGACCATCCGCCGCAAGCTCCTCGACGAGTGCAACGTCCACACCCTGCTGCGCCTCCCCACCGGCATCTTCTATGCCCAGGGGGTCAAGGCCAACGTCCTGTTCTTTGACCGCAAGCCGGCCAGCCCGAACCCCTGGACGCGCAAGCTGTGGGTCTACGACCTGCGGACCAACCAGCACTTCACGCTCAAGACCAAGCCCATGAAGCGGGCGGACCTCGACGAGTTCGTGTCGCTCTACAAGGCCGGCGCGCTGGACGAGCGGGCGGCGACGTGGAGTGAAGAGGTGCCGGACGGGCGATGGCGGGCGTATGAGTACGCCGAGCTCGTGGACCGGGACAAGTGCAGCCTGGACCTGTTCTGGCTGAAGGATGACAGCCTGTTGGATGCGGAGAACCTGCCCGAGCCGGGCGTGATTGCGGAGGAGATCGCCGAGGATCTGCGGAGCGCGTTGGAGCAGATCGAGGAGATTCTCGGGGACTTGGAAGTCAGCGCGTGAGCGACTTCGGCTCCATCGCGCGAAGGCTCCAGGGGCTCCTCGACACCGCTCCCCAGGCAGCCGTCGTTGAGGCGCGGCGCCTCGACCTGGATGTGGAGCTCGTCGAGCGGGTCAACCGCATGTCCCTGCGCGCAGCCATCCTCATTGATGGTGGTGCGGCCACCCGCGACAACACGGCAGTTGCCGAAGGGGTGGACCTGTTGCGGCAGCTCCACTCCCAGTTCCCGAAGCCTGGGGTGGCCTACAACCTCGCCAACGGACTCGTCGCCTTGGCTGGCCATCCGCCGCGAGACGTCACCTGGCCCGACAACATGGAGCGGACGCACCCACTTCGGTTCGAAGCCCGGCGTCTCTTTGCCTCCGTGGCATTGGATGGTGGGGCCGACAGCGCGCTGCGCACGCAGGCGTGGACCAACCTGGCGAACCAGCTCTCGCTGAGCTGGCGTCTGGGCGAGGCGCACGACGCACGCCTCGCCGCACTCCGACTGGACCCGTCCAACGGGGTCGCGGCCGGGTCTGCGGTGCGCGAGCTGCTCTGGCTCGATGCGCTTGGTCTGTGTGCTCCCACGACGCAGCTGGAAATCGGACAACTGGCTCGCGTGGCGCGCGACAACGGTGCGCGAATCGCCGAGTTTGCGGGAGCCGACGCGGCGCGGCAACTCCAGGCTCTGGCCGCCTCTCTCGACGAGCCACGCCGTCGCTCCCTTCACGCCGATCCGTTCATTGCGTGGGTCGAGAAGGAGCGCCTGACCCTGGCTCCCACCGTTGAACTCGTAGAGCCATCCCGGGGACACATCGACTGGCTGATGCTCCCTTCGATACTGGAACGCGAGCCCGGTGGCCCCGCTACACCCCCTCCAGTCTATGCGATGTTCAACGCCCTCAAGGCTGACTTCGTTCTCGCCCGAGATCTCGCATGGAAGGCGATGTCCGCCGAATGGCCCCCTACCGCCAGTTTCGCTGACACTCTCGACTACGCGAGGTATGGGCCAGCTTCCTCGGCGCTCGTCCTTGCCCATCGGTCGGCCCTGGACCTGCTCGACAAGGTTGCGGTCCTGGCCAACCACTACTTCGAGCTCGGCATGACGCCCCGAGGCGTCCACTTCCGCACGTTGTGGCGGTTGAAGAAGAAGGACCCCGACGGCACCAGGCCGCTCCGGTCGGAGGTCGAGGCGGTGGTTCGAGCTGGCAACATGGCCCTCATGGGCCTCGTCGAGCTTGCCGATGACTACGACATCGGTGGGTGGCTCCAGCCCCAGCGGGACCTCCGCAACGCGGGAACCCACCGCTTTGTGGTCCTCCATGATGAAGGGGGTCAGCGTCAGGCGCGGCAGACCGACGAGGTGGAGCGATACTCCATCGACCGGTTTGCGCGCGAGGTCACCCAAGGGCTACGAGTGGCGCGGTCGGCCATCCAGAACCTCGCGTATGCCATCCGGCAACAGGAGGTCCTACTGCGCCAGCAGCACCAAGGGCCCATAGGAACCCTGGTGGTCCCCGATCACGGCTGGGTTCGAGGTGTTGAGTAGGATGCTGCGCCTGCCTGCTGAGGGGGTGTGGCAGATCGGACAGCGTCGGCGCCGGACCGGGCCTCCCGGTTTCACTCGCCCGAGCCCGGGGAGCACGGGCTCGGGTGGACGGTTGGGCGGCGCGGGATGGCACGAGGCGGCTGCGCCGCCTGGGACGTCCTCGTGGACCTGTCGATCGGCGAGCGTCGAGTGTGGCTGAAGCCGGACCGACGCAGCGTCTGAGGACGCTTCTCGGTGGACAGGCGAGGTAGTCGCAGGAGGGGCGCAGCCCCGACTCGTGGTGGGGAGTCCATCGAGCCGTCTCTGCAGTGGGCCTTGTGGTTCCTGAGTGCTGCCGACCGCATGGGGGCCCTGGGGGTTTCGCCACCGTGAACCGTCTCCTCCCCGTAGATCACCTCGAACACCACGAAGAGGATCGATCCGTCGAGCCCCCCGAGCCCCCCCGCCTCGACGCCAAGGCCGTTCAGGGTCATGACGCCACTGGGCGGATGTTCCAGCGGAGGACATTGCCGTGAGCCTTCTGCACTCCTCGGGTCACCGCTACGACAGTAGAGCCTACTCGTTCGATGTGAGCCAGGGTGCGGGACAGCGCGTGGGGACTTCTTGTGGTGTACACCGCACGGTGGCGGTCGTGGTGGTGTCGGCCCACTCCCGCGAACTCGGCAAGGGCATCGACGAGATCGGCGGCTGTGAACCACTTGTCACGGTTGTCGGCTGCCAGGGCGAATGCGTACAGCAGGGCCAAGAAGGGGTCGGCTTCAACAATCAGCGCTGTCCGCTCGGAGGCCTGCTTTCGCAGCGCGCTTTCGAAGGCCTCGCCCATCCCGGCCTGCTCGAGGACTGCGCGCACGAAGTGCTCCCAGTCGGCGAAGCGGGTGACTGGCTGCTGCCGTGGCCGATCTTGCAGGGCTGCCTGGAGGGCACACAGGGTCTCAGCCCAGATTGCGGGCCTCGCGGCCAGGACGCGCTGGATGCGGGCCGCTGTTCCGATCATGTCCTCAGGGGGCTTCGTCAGGCGGATGACCAGCAGACGCGACAGGACGTCCGCGCGTGTGGCCCATCGGGGCTGGTGGGCGGTCAAGACGAGAGCTGCTCGGGACTCGTATGTGACCAGGTCCAGGGTCTCGTAGAACGCCGACAGCTCGAAGGTCGCACCGGTGGCACATCGGCACAACAAGTCCATCAAGCCGTCTGGTGCCGCGTTGATGTCGTCGCGGACGACCATGGACCGCGAGGAGACCGCCGCCGCGACGTCCTTGACCATCCGATTGGTCGCCGCACCGCCAGAGACGTCGTAGCCGGCCCCGTAGAAGGCAGTGCCGAGCAGTCGAGCCGTCGCTGTCTTCGCCGACTCCGGGGGGCCCACCAGGGCGAGGATCGGTCGCTCAGGCGCCAGGTCGCGCAGGAACACCCCGATCCAGGCTGCTGCGACCAGGGCCCGTTGCTCGGCCGCGGTCAGTCCGTCCTCCCGGGACGGCGGGAGGTGGTCCAGGATGGCGCTGTGCAGCGCGGGGAGCTGGTGCCAGCCCTCGGGGATGTCTCGCTTCAGATCTTGCCACCGAAGGCCCTGGAAGACTGGCTCGTCAACGAACAGTGCCCCATGCCGGTTGTTCTCGGACGGCTGGACCAGTTGGCCTGCCGGGATGTGTGCAACAAGCCCGTCGCCGAGGTTCACCATCAACTTGTCCCGCTGAGGGACAATTGCAGCGCAAGTCTCGGCCCGTGCCCGCGTGTGGTGCAGCTCGGCGTAGTCCTTGACCTCGTTGAGGACGCTGCCGAACTTGCCGCTTCGCCGGGAGACCCCGGCGAGCTTGCCCACAAGGGCTGCGAACCGACGGGACTCCAGTGCGATCGGCTGAGACTGGCCAGACGGCAGGTAGAACCTGCCGAGGCTGGTGAAGATGAACTGGCCCTTCGCGGCGAGCTTTTCGCCTGCAGAGGGTTGCCCATGCACGGTCTGTGTGCCAGATTGTTGAGGCATTCCTGCACCTCCAGGGATGTCGGCAGCCGCGTCGTTGTTGCGACGGCAGCTGCAGGACGCCGACCGGGATGACAGCCCAGTCGGCGTTCATGTTGAGGGGGGCGCCGGTGGGGTACGAGCGACTCTCGTCGGAGCCCTCCGGCTGATGGGCCCCGTCGGGCGGCCACCGCTGTCCAGCGGGGGCTCCTACTTGAGGAGCTCCTCGGTGATGGTCGACCGCCGCTTCACTGGCGGCGTTGGCTGAGCGGGGGCGGGGGCAGCGCCGACGTCTTCGGTCGGGGGGCTCCCTCTCCGTTGGCAGGTCGGACTCTCGGCGGATGCCGCTTGGAAACCGTGGCGGATGCCACGGAGGTACGCGGCACGTTCAGCGTCGTTGGTTGTATTGGTTCAGCGTGAACCGGACTCTGGAGGCGGTGGGGTAACAACTCAGGC
>CAZRFD010000245.1:0-7627 GCA_964599085.1 uncultured Enterobacterales bacterium
GACAGCCCCCCCGACTTCTGTCGCCGGCGGGGCAGCTCCGACCGCCTCGCTGCGACGCCCGCGCCGCCCCGGGAGCCGCCGCGCCCTCCCACCGCCTCGCCCTCCCACCGCCTCGCCCCAACGCCCGCGCGCCCGCGTCGGGATCCCAGGCCGCCCCCGCTGTTGGGCCCGCGGCTGCCACCGGCGTGGCGCACCCACACCCCCCGCGATTACCAGTCCGGCAGATGCCCGACCGAACCGTCCACGCCGGGGAGGGCCCCTCCCCCCTCACCGCCCACCGCTCCGAGCTGCGCCGCCTGGCGCTGTTCCTCGGTGGGGCCGCCGTCCTGGCCGGTGCCAGCTACCTGGTCCCCCAGGCTGATCCCGTGCGCCCTTGGCTGCCGGGCGAAGATGTGCCGCTGGTGCACCTCCTGACGCGGTCGACGGCGGTGCGGGAGGACAGCCAGGGGGATCTGGTGGTGGAAGCGGTCGAGGAGGCCGCCGCACACGAGGGCGGGGGCGCCGCCGCCGCGGAGGGCGCCGCCGCCGCTGCGGGCGCGGAGGCGGCACCGGCACTCGCACAGGACGCCACCACCACGCCGCCGCCACCGCCGCGACCGCCGGCGGTGCCCACGCCGGTGGAGATCCCCGACGGGGCGCTGGACTCGTGGTTCGCCGAGCTGGCCAAGGCCGAAGCCGGCCTGCCCGGCGTGGTGGTCCGCACCCTGCACTGGGGTGACTCCACCATCGCCGCCGACGGGATCACGGGCACGGTGCGCGATCGGCTGCAGGCCCGCTTCGGCGACGCCGGCCCGGGCTTCCTGGCGGTGGCGGTCGATCCCCGCTGGGCGGTGCGCCCCGGCATCGCCCGCTGGAAGAAGGGCGACTGGGAGAGCCTCTCCATCACCTTCGGCGGCGCGCCCTCGCCCCGCTACGGCCTGGCCGGCACGGTGGCGACGGCCACGGGTGAAGCCAGCGTCACCCTCGGCGGCCGCAAGCGGCCAGACGCCGAACGCAACAGCGACCGGCAGCTCATCCACCGCGTCGACGTCTTCGTCCAGCGCCAGCCCGGCGGCGGGGGGCTCTATGTCAAGCCCCGCAGCGCGCCGGGGGCCACCATCACCACGGACTCGGGCAGCGACCGGAGCTGGGACGACTTCCGCTTGCTCACGGTGCCCGACGGAGCGCCCACGGTGTGGCTGAAGACCGACGGCAGCGGCCCGGTGACGGTGTACGGCGTGGCGCTGGAGACGAACGGCCCTGGCCTGACGTGGGAGACGCTGGGCGTCGCCGGCAGCGGCCAGGGGTCCATCCTCAGCAACCAGTCGCGCAGCCACCTCGCCGCCCAGGTGCAGCGGCGCCAGCCCCACCTCCTGGTCTACCAGACCGGCGGCAACGAGCTCGGCTACCCCTCGCTGGAGGTCCGCGAGGGGCAGCTCTACGCCGAGACCTACGTCAAGGTCCTCGACCGCCTCCGCGCCGGCGCGCCGGACGCCGCCTGCCTGGTCATCTCGCCGCTGGACCAGGCGACCCGACAGCGCGGCAAGGTCATCAGCAAGCCCATGCTTACCAGGATGATCGCCCTGCAGCGGCAGGCGGCCATGGACGAGGGCTGCGCCTTCTGGGACGCGCGAGCGGCCATGGGCGGCGAGGGCGCCTTCGACCGCTGGCTGCACCACGACCCCAAGCTGGCCTGGACCGACCTGATGCACCTCACGGACGAGGGCCTGGCCATGGTCGGCGACACGCTGGCGGACGCCCTCCTCGACGCCTACGACGACTGGAAGCGTACCCACGCCGACGCGCTGCCGCGGCCCTGGGCCCCCCCCGAGCCCGCACCAGACGCCGCCACCGACGCCGCCACGGATGGCACCGCCACCGACGCCGCCACCGACGCCGCCACCGACGCCGCCACCGACGCCGCCACCGACGCCGCCACCGACGCAACCACCACCCCATGAGACGCCTTGCAGCCTGGTGGCGGGACCTGGCCAACGCCGCCGGCCTGCTCACCCTGCTGCGCGCGCCGCTGGCGCTGCTGGCCATCGCCTGGGCCCACGACGCCCGGGTGCTGCTGTGGCTGTACCTGGTCGGGGCGCTCAGCGACATCGTCGACGGCCCCATCGCCCGGCACACCGGGCGCGTCAGCCAGACCGGCGCCTACGCCGACGCCGTGCTCGACAAGCTGTTCAACGCCATCTTCACGCTGATCCTGGTGTTCTCGGGGCGCGTGCCCGCGCTGTGGATCGCCGCCTGGTTCTGCCGCGACTTCGTGCAGATCGGGCTCATCCTGGCGTTCCGCCGCGACGCCTTCGCCCACGAGGGCTTCGACCGGGACGCCAACCTCGCGGGCAAGGCGACGACGGTGCTGCTGGGGGTGACCATCGTCGTCGTCCTGCTGGGACTTCACGACCTGGCGGCGCGGCTGACCGTCGGGGTCGCGCTGCTCGGACTGGCGAGCGCGGCCGGCTACGGCTGGCGGGAGTGGCGGCTGCGGCATCCTCCGGTGGACCCGCCGGTAGAGCCGCCGGTGGACAACCAATCAAACGATTGATTAGGCTGTCTCCAGCCCGGAGACAGCCTCATGACTCGCGCACGCATCCCCTCGACCGGCCGGCCGCCGGCCGATCTGCTCGGCCAGCTCGACGCCCTCGCCAAGGGCGACGCCGACTTCGCCGGTGGCCACACCTGGAGCATGGTGTACTGGGCCGGCGACGCGCACCACTCGCTGGTGGAGCAGGCCCACGACCGCTTCCTGGCCACCAACGGCCTCAACCCCATGGCCTTCCAGAGCCTCAAGCGCATGGAGGAAGAGGTCGTCGCCATGAGCGCGACGCTGCTGCACGCGCCGCCAGAGGCGTCGGGGACGATGACGTCGGGCGGGACCGAGTCGATCATGCTCGCGGTCAAGACCTGGCGGGACCGCGCGGCCAGCCGGCGCCACCTGCCCCGGGGCCGCCAGCCCGAAGTCCTCGCCCCCGTCACCGTCCACCCCGCCTTCGCCAAGGCCTGCCACCTGTTCGGGCTGCGCCTGCGCACCGTGCCGGTCGACGGGGACGGGCTCGTCGATCCCGGGCGCCTGCTGCGGGCAATCGGCCGCCGCACGGTGCTGGTGGTGGCCTCGGCGCCGCAGTATCCCCACGGCGCCGTCGACCCCATCGGCGCCATCGCCGCCGGGGCGGCCCGGCGCGGCGTGCCCGTCCACGTCGACGCCTGCTTCGGCGGCTTCCTGCTGCCGTGGCTGGAGCGGCTCGGCGTGGACGTGCCGACCTGGGACTTCCGCGTGCCGGGCGTGCAGTCCATCTCGGCGGACCTGCACAAGTACGGCTACGCCGCCAAGGGCGCCTCGGTGCTGCTGTACCGGGACGGCGCGACGCTGCGACACCAGTTCTTCGTGTCGACGGACTGGCCGGGCGGCATCTACGCCTCCCCCGGCCTGGCCGGCACGCGGCCGGGGGGCCCCATCGCCGCAGCCTGGGCCGCGCTCCAGGCGCTCGGAGAGGAGGGCTACCTCGACCTCTCCCGCCAGACCTGGCAGGCGGCGGAGTCCCTCCGCGCCGGCATCGCCGACATCCCCGGGCTGCGCCTGCTGGGTCGGCCCCACTCCTCGGTCGTGACCTGGGCGGCCACCGACGACACGCTCGATGTCTACGCCGTCGCCGACCTGCTGCAGGCACGCGGCTGGTCCGTGGACCGCCAGCAGGACCCGCCCTCTGTCCACTGTTCATGTACGCCGGCCAACCTCCCCGTCGTGCCCCGCTACCTCGACGACCTGCGCGCATGCGTGGACGAGGCGCGCCGCCGCCCGGACCTGGCCTTCCGCGGCGACGCCGCCGTCTACGGGATGATGGCCCGGGTGCCCCTGCGGGGCTTCGTCCGCAAGGGCGTCCTCGACCTCATGGAGCAGATGTACGGCGCCCACCCGGGTGCGCTGTCGCTGTCGGACGCCCCCGACCTGCCGGACTGGGGACAGCGGGCGCTGCACCGGGTCGATCGCCTGCGGCGCCGCCTGCGGAGGGCCGCATGACGCCCACCGCCCTCTCCCCCCGACGGCTGCGCATCGGCCTGCTGCGCTTCGCCCAGGAGAGCAACGCCCTGTCGCCCGTCCTGACCGAGGTCGACGACTTCCGCCGCACCCACCTCCGCACCGGCGACGACCTGCTGGCGGCCGTCGGACCGCGCGGGGTCGAGGCCCCGGGCTTCCTCGCCCACGCCGAGCTGAGCGGCTTCTGCCGGGCGGCGCGGCGGCTGGCCGGGGATCGGGTCGAGCTGGTGCCGCTGGTCTCGGCCTGGGCCGTGCCCGGCGGCCCGCTGTCGCGACGGGCGCAGGCGTGGTTCGCCGCCGAGGTGGTGCGACTCGTCGACCAGGCCGGCCCTCTCGACGCCCTCTTCATCAGCCTGCACGGCGCCATGCGCGGCGAGGGCGGCACCGCACCGGAAGCAGACCTCCTCACCCTGCTGCGCCAGCGCTTGGGGCCCTCCGTGCCCCTGGCCGCCACCGTCGACCTCCACGCCCACCTCACCTCCGCCCTCCTCGACCCGCTGTCCGTGCTGGTGGCCTACCGAACCAACCCCCACCGCGACCACGCCCGCGCCGGCGCACAGGCCGCCGGCATCCTGGTCCCGGCGCTGCTCGGCGACGTGCGCCCGACGCTGTCCTGGCGCAGCCTGCCGATGGTGCTGGGCGGCGGCACCACCATCGACTTCCTGCCCACCATGCGGCCACTGTTCCGGCGGATGCGACGCATGGAGCGCGACCCGAAGGTGCTGTCCGTGTCCCTGTGCATGTGTCACATCTGGAGCGACGCACCCGATCTGGGCTGGGGGGTCGTGGCGATCACGGACGGGGATCGCGACCTCGCCGACCAGCTCGCCGACGAGCTGGCCGATGGCGCCTGGGCGCTGCGCCATCGGCTACCTCCCGACCTGCCGGACGCCGCCGAGGCCCTGCGCCGGGCCCGCGCGGCGCGCTGGCGGCGCCGCCTCGGCACGGTGTGCATCTCGGACGCCTCGGACATGGTCGGCGCCGGCGCGGCCGGAGAGAGCACCCGCCTGCTCGCCCACCTCCTCGCCCAGGGCCAGGGCCTGCAGATCCTCGCCCCGATCCGCGACGCCACCGCCGTCGACCTGCTGTGGGAGCGGCCTGCGGGCAGCGCCGTCGAGGTGACGCTCGGCGGGCACCTCGACCCGGACAATCCGCCGCTGCCGGTGCGGGGTCGCCTGGTCCGCCGGCGATCCGACACCGCCTTCGGTCGCTGCCTGCTCCTCGACCTCGATCACGTCCAGCTCGTCGTGACCGAGGGTCCTCCCCTGGCCATGAAGCCGAGCTTCTACCGGGCCCTGGGCCTGCGGCCATTCCGCGCCGACGTCTGCGTGGTCAAGAGCCTGTTCCCCTTCCGGCTGTACTTTCTGTGGCACAACCGGCTGACCATCTACGCGAAGACCCGCGGCCAGACCGACTTCGACGTGGCCTGGCGCATGCGCTTCGACGGGCCGGTGCACCCCAAGGAAGCCGTCGACGACTGGCGAAGCGCCGACCAGCGGCGGCGCCGTCCCGGTCAGCGCGAGGCGCCGAGCAGCGTGTCACCGGGCAGCCCGCCGCTGTCCAGCGCGGCCTGCTCCATGGCCATCAGGAACAGCTCGGCGGACTTTTCGTAGCCGGCGCGGCTGAAGTGGATGCCGTCGCGAGCCGCGAGCGACGGGTCCGACAGCACCCAGGCGATCTGCGAGCCGGGGCCGCCGGTGGCCTGCTGCCAGTCCCAGAACACGCAGCCGAACTCGGGAGCGACCTCGCGCTGGACCTGGGCGATGGGGGCGGTGCGATCCCAGATGGCCCAGGTGTCCTTGGACAGCTTCTTGCCGCGGTCGCTGGGGCCGGCGAGGATGCAAGCGGCGTCGGGGGCGGACTGGCGGGCGATGTCGAGGACCGCCCGCAGGTCGGTGCGGTAGTCGTCGAGGGTCAGCGCGCTGTCGTTGGCTTCGTTCGTGCCGTAGGCCAGCACGATGAGGTCGGTGTCCAGCGACGCGATGAGCCGCGAGGCGAGGTCGGTGTCCCAGCGCAGCCAGGTGCGCGCGGTGCGCCCGCGGATGCCGATGGCGTCGACGATGACGCCGGGGCCCTGGCGCTCGGCGCTGACGCCGAGGATGCGGACCTCGCCGTCGCCCTGCGGGTGGAGGACCAGGCGATGGGGCCCGTCGGGGACCTCGATGCGCCAGCGCTGGTAGCGGACGTCGGACGCGGCGGTGGGCAGCGCTTCGGGGAGCGCGTCGTCGACCTGGGCGATGAGCGTGCCGCCGTGCGGTTCCCCCAGCGTGAACAGTTCATAGCGGGAGACGGCCTGACCCTGGGGGTTGTCGGTCGTGGTCTCCAGCCAGCCGAAGTCGGCGGGGTCGAAGCTGCTCACGGTGGCGCCAAAGCCGTACAGGCCGTCGTCGCGACCACCCTTCTTGCCCACCCAGTCGACCCGCCAGTCGCCGGTGCGGCACAGGTTGAGATCCTGGCCGCGGTAGCCCTTGTACAGCGCTGCGGGGAGGATGAAGCCGTGGCCGAGGTCGCCGTAGCGGTCCTGGAGGATCCGGCGGAGGTGGCCGGTCCACATGTCGCCACTGGTGTGGGAGGCGCCGAAGAAGGTCATGCGGGTGCGCTGGCCGCTGGCGGCCTTGCGCAGGACGTCGCCGACGCGGGCGAGATCCAGGGGCCGACCTTCCAGCGGCGTCACGGGCAGCAGGTCGGGGTCGAGGCCGGGCAGGCCGCTGTCGGGCAGCGTGGCGGCCGTCACCTTGACCTTCTGCATGGCGCCGGCGTCGATGCGATCACCCTGAGGCCGGCTGGGCCAGTCGATGGGCGGGCGCACGGGTTCCGTGGGGGCGACCGGGTCGGGGCGCGTGTGTCGGAGGGCCGCGGCTTCAGCGAGGGCTTCTTCGCAGGTGAGCTCCGGCGGGCCAGCCGCCCCCTCCACCGGGATCACGACGGCGGGCAGCGGCAGGGCGCCCTTGCGCTCGCTGCGATCGGCGGCCTGCAGCGCGGTCAGCAGGGGGTCGGGATCGACCCGGTCCTGGGCGAGCCCGGCGGGGGCCAGCAGGAGCAGGCCCAGTGCGGCCCAGAGCTGTCGCGGGCGGCGCGGTCGGGGGAGGGGCAGTCGCGGGGGGATCGGTCGCACCATGGCGCACTATGCGACACACGCCGGCTGCGCCATCGTCCCGGGCATCAGCCGATCATCACCTTGAGCGCGCCGTCGATGACCCTGCCGTAGGGCGGGCTGATGAGCTTCGTGCCGTTGATGCGTGCCTGGCGGAACACGCCCTTCTCGTGGGAGAAGGTCTTGAAGCCGTACCAGCCGTGGTAGGCGCCGGTGCCGCTGGGGCCGACGCCGCCGAAGGGCAGCTCGAGCTGGCTGAAGTGCAGGATGGTGTCGTTGAGGCAGACCCCGCCCGACCAGGTCTTCTGGATGAGCGCATCGCAGCGCTTGTCGTTCCAGTCGAAGTAGTAGAGCGCCAGCGGCCGCGGCCGGTCGTTGACGTAGGCGATGGCCGCGTCGATGTCGTCGACGGCGACGATGGGGAGGACGGGGCCGAACAGCTCGTCCTGGAGCACGGCCATGTCGTCGGTGCCGTCGAGCACCAGCGTCGGCGGGATCTTGCGGCGCTG
>CAZRFD010000246.1:0-7400 GCA_964599085.1 uncultured Enterobacterales bacterium
CTGCATGCTCCACAGGGTGAACATGAGCGCCGGCGTCGCGAAGCACAGGTCCTGGTAGTCCTGCAGTGCGGTCGCCATCACCGCCGGGGCTCCAAGGTAGACGAGCCCGCCCAGCAGCAGGCCCCACGGGCTCCGCAGCGCCCGGCGCCCCAGCAGCGCCGCCGGGATCGCGCCCAGCGTGATGGCCCCCACCATCAGCGCCGACATCCACTTCGCCGAGGGGGCCAGCGCGTACAGCCAGGCCACGGCCACCAGGGTGCCGGCGCGGTGGCCCGACCAGGTCCAGGTGTCGTCGTAGCCGCTGTGGACGACCTGCTTCCACACGCCGCTGGTCCCGAAGTTGTAGGCGAGCTGTTCCTGCACGGCCCAGGCGTAGGGTTCCACCGTCCGCAGGGCAGCGAGGCGGGCGAAGCTGGTCGACAGCGCCGTCCCCAGGAAGAGCAGCATGGCGACGCCCACGAGGACCGCCGCGACGAGGGAGGCTCGGCGGGCTGTGCGGGTGCTGGGCTGCTGGTTCACTGCGGGGTCTCCGCCAGGAGGTCGGCGACCTCCTCGCCCCACCATGCTGGCGGATCGAGGGGGGGCGGCGCCAGCCCCGGGCCGGACAGCCCCACGTGGTGCAGGTGGAAGGGCGGCCGCGGCAGGCCCCGCTGTCGGGCCAGCGCCTGTGCCTGCGCCGTGGGCTCCCCGCCCCCGTAGAGGCGGTCACCTGCCAGCGCGAGCCCGGCGACTGCGGCATGGAGCCGGATCTGGTGCATCACGCCGGTCGCAATCCGGGCCTCCCACACCCACAGATCGCCAGCGGGCCCGATGCGCCGCAGCTCCGTCTGGGCGTCGAGCCACCGCCCCCGGTGCGGCGTCCGCTGCCCCCGCCGGGCGACCATCCGCGCCTTGCGGCGACGGTCGTGGGCCAGCGGCAGCTCGACCACGTGCTGGTGCCAGGCGACCTGCTTGCGGGTGAGGAAGAGGTAGCGCTTGTCCAGCCGCTTGCCGGCAAACAGCCCCCGCAGCCAGGTCAGCGCGTCGGGCGAGGTGGCCGCAAGGACGAGCCCCGAGGTCGCCACGTCGAGGCGGTGGGCGATGCCACCGGCGAAGCCCTCGGGCCACGCGA
Source organism: uncultured Enterobacterales bacterium (assembly GCA_964599085.1). Lineage (GTDB taxonomy): Bacteria > Myxococcota_A > UBA796 > UBA796 > UBA2385 > J125. The sequence continues at coordinate 1,112 of CAZRFD010000246.1, forward strand.
TGGCGGCCTGCTCCGGCGCCACGGCGAGGAGGCGGTCCAGCAGGCAGTCGCCGCCGGGGTCGGCGTGGGGTGGGAAGACCGGCAGCCCCGCCGGCTTGGCGAGGCAGAGGACGCGGTCGTCCCAGGCGACGACGGGGCTGTCGGGGATTGCGGGCACGGCCAGGGTCTATCCACCGCACCCGTCACATCGCGGTACGCGCCGGCCATCTTGCTGGAGCGGGAGCGAGCAGGCAGGCCCCGACTGCTATGCTCACCGCAGGTCCCACAAGGGAGGGAGAGGGGAAGATGTCCATGCTCCTGCTGGCCGCGCTGGCGATCGGCTGCGGCGACAAATCCGGCGACACCGATGGCGACACGGCGGCGCCCGCCACAAGCGATGGCGGCACCAGCGACGGCGGCACCAGCGACGGCGGCACCAGCGACGGCGGCACGCCGGGCGACGGCGGCACGCCGGGCGACGGCGGCGCGACGAGTGACGGCGGCACGACCAGTGACGGTGGCGCGCCTGGCGACGGTGGCGCGCCGGGCGATGGTGGCGCGCCGGGCGACGGCGGCACCAGCGACGGCGGCACCAGCGACGGCGGCACGACCGGTGATGGCGGCACGCCGAGCGACGGCGGCACCAGCGACGGTGGTACCAGCGACGGCGGTACGACCGGCGACGGCGGCAGCGACTGCGTCGACACCGAATCCTCATGCAGCGACGGAGTGGACGAGGACTGTGACGGCCTGATCGACTGCGAAGACGCCGAATGCATCCACGCTTTCGCCTGCGGCGAGGACTGCACCGATGGCGTCGATGACGACGGAGATGGATTCATCGACTGTGACGACGCCGACTGCCCCTGCGGCGATGGAACATTGGTTCGACTCCGATCCGGTCGAGTCGATGTCTTGCGAAGAAAACGCCAGTTCCAGCACTATAGTCCGGACGCCCCCTCTCACCACTGGGCGGTGGGCACGGAATTGGACATCAACGTCTTCGGCCGTGATCTCAGCGGGACCATCCGCTGGGGGCTCGCGGCGGATTCAGCCTGCAGGTTCGCCCTCACGGAAGCTGTCTGGGGATTTCATACCGCGCACAGCGACTACCACGCCGCCCGGTCCTACAACGCCCTTTCGGGGGACGCCACGCTGCCCAGCGCCTGCCCCCCCGGCATCGCTTTCCAGATACCCGATGTCGTGAAAGCCAGCGTCTGGGGCGGCGGTGGGACTGCCGCGCTCTGCGCTGCGATCGCCGAATCCAGCCATGGCTACTACTACACATGCCACAAAGGCGACGTAAAGGGAGGCAAGCCGTCCAGCTACGCGATCGCAAGCGACTGGCTGCATGGTTCGACCACTGCCTTCGCCGAGTCTGCGTGGACCAGCAGCAGCGTGCGGTATTACCCCTCCGAAACCTACGATGGTTCCGTCATCGCAACGGCCCATACCGTGTCGACCTGGGATATATTCGAGCGCAGCAGCTTCGTGATTCCCAGTGTCGAGACTGGAAACTGGTGGCGGATGGATCGCTGACCAGCTCCGCCTCTGCGCTGGCGTCCGCGCGCATCACCAGTACGCTCCGAGCAGGGGAGGGCCCCTCTTTCCCCCTCCCCCTGCGACGAGCCGACCACTCGACCCGCGCCGGCCGTGGCTAAGCTGCCCGCGATGCTGCCCCTCGCCCTCGCCCTGCTGTGCTGCACCGGACCCGGGCCCGGGGGCGACTCCGGCAGCGATGGAACCGACGCCGACGGAGGAAGCGACGGCGGCGCCGACGGCGGATCCAGCGACGGCGGCACCGACGACCACCTGTGGCTGAGCAGCCGCACCGACTGGACCGCCCTGTCCACCGGAAGCCAGCACGCCTGCGGCCTGCTCGCCGACGGCAGCGCGCTGTGCTGGGGCTACGACTGGGACGGTCGGACCGTCGTGCCGGAGCTACCGCAGCCGCTGCAGCAGATCTCCTGCGGCGGGGGCACGACCTGCGCCATCGACGCCGAGGGGGCGATCTCCTGCTGGGGAGAGACCAGTCTGCTCACCGTCACCGTCCCCGATGGCAGCTTCGTCTCCATGGACAGCGGCTTCGACTTCGCCTGCGCGCTGGACGCCGACGGCCTGGCCACTTGCTGGGGCGACGACCAGCACGGCCAGACCGACTCTCCCGCCGACGGTTTCGTCAAGATCAGCGCCGGCCGCACCCACGCCTGCGGCCTGCGGGCCGACGGCCAGGTGCTGTGCTGGGGCGGGCACAACCCCGCGGCCGCCCCCCCACCGCCAGGCGACGCCTCGTCACCTCCGCCCCACGCCGGCGAGATCGCCGACTATGGACAGACCCTCGTCCCCGCGGGCAGCTACAGCGACGTCGCCGCTGGCGACTACCACACCTGCCTGCTGACCACCGAGGGGGTACCCGTCTGCTTCGGCAACGACCGGGCCGGCGAGATCGACCCGCCCGAAGGGCTCGTTCTGCAGCGGGTCCAGGCCGGCGGGGTCCACTCCTGCGGCCTCGACGCCGCTGGCGCCGTCCACTGCTGGGGCGTCGACAGCGCCGCCTGGGACTACTATCAAGCCCAGGAACCCGACGGCAGCTTCTCCTCTCTCGACCTCGCCAGCGTCTACACCTGCGGGCTGCGGCCGGTCGACGGCGGCAACGAGCTGCTCTGCTGGGGGGCCCTCGACGATCTGCCCGTACACGTCCCCTGATCGGGCGCTGAACAGATCGTCGCAGCGGCCTGATCGTCGAGAGGCCGGTCTGCTATGCTCCTCGCAGACTCAAGAAGGGGGTTCGGATGTCCATGTTCCTGCTGGCGGCACTCTTGCTCGGCTGCGGCGACAAGCCCGACGACACGGAGGCGCCCGCCTCCAGCGACGGCGGCGCCAGCGACGGCGGCGCCAGCGACGGCGGCACCAGTGACGGCGGCACCAGCGACGGCGGCACCAGCGACGGCGGCGCCAGCGACGGCGGCACCGGCGACGGCGGCACCGGCGACGGCGGCACCAGCGACGGCGGCGCCAGCGACGGCGGCACCAGCGACGGCGGCACCAGCGACGGCGGCAGCGCCTGCACGGACACCGAAGCCGTGTGCGGAAACGGCGCCGATGACGACTGCGACGGCCTGATCGACTGCGAAGATGCCGACTGCATCGACTCGGTTGCCTGCGGAGAAGACTGCACCAACGGGGGCGACGACGACGGCGATGGACTGATCGACTGCGACGACGCCGACTGCCCCTGTGCTGACGGGACGCTCGTACGGCTCAGATCGGGTCGGGCCTACGCCGTCAAGAGATACCACAAGTTCGAACACTATGACCCGGACGACCACCGCCCCCACGCCTGGGCGCGTGGCCGGAACGACACCACCGCCGTCCGCGGGTACGACCTCAGCGGCACCCTCCGCTGGGGGCTCGAACCGGGCTCCGCCTGCAGGTTCACGCTGGCGAACGCCCGGTGGCGCCACTACTCCGGGGGCACGACCTACACTGGTGGATTCGGCTACACCACCCTCCAGTCCGGAACCACGTTCAGCCCCGCCTGCCCCGATGACGCGGCGCTTCACGTCCCCCAGGCCATGCTGAAGAGTAGCTGGGGGGGTGACGGCGATGCCGCATTCTGCGCCGCAGCCGAAGACGGAAGCAGGGGCTCCTTCATGGGGTGCGAGAAGGGCGTCATCTACCGTTCGACCTATCAATACGGAGTCGGATGGCTCCACGGTTCGACCACGGGCTTCTTCGAATCGGCCCGGACCAGCAGCAGCGTCCGGAAGTACGGCACCTACACCTACGCCGGAAAGGTCGTCGCAGAAGCGAGGACGGTGACGACGTGGGACATCTACGAGACCACCAGCTTCTACCTGCCCGACGTCGAGCCCGGCGGCTGGTGGCTGATGGATCCCTGAACTCCGCCCCGGCTGTGGCCAAGCTCGGCGTCGACAGCGGCGTCGACGCGCACCGCCAGCTCGGCCACGGCCGGATCATCCGACTCGACCGCACGCGCCTGGTCGAGCACTCGTGACGCCTCGGCGCTGCGCTGCACATCCAGCAGCCAGGCGACAAGCTGCAGCCGCAGGTCCAGGCTGAAGGGATCCAGGCGCAACGCAGCGAAGAGCCTTTCGATGGCCGGATCGGGCCGCCCCGCCGCCCACTGGCACTCGGCCGCGACCTGCCAGGCGTGGGCGGAGCCGACGAGGTCGGAGAGCGCATCCTCGGCGTGCACAACCGCGGCGTCCACCTCGCCCTCGACCAGCTCCAGCCGCGCCAGCGCGAGCTTGAGCTCGGCATGGTCGGGGTACACCTGGAGGTAGCGCTCCGCGAGGTCTCGGGCCCGTTCGGGCTCGCCCAGGGCGGCGGCCATGCGCACCAGGCCGCCCATGGCTTCCGGGCTGTTGGGTTGGATGTGCAGGGTCTCTTCGTACCAGCCCTGGGCTTCGACCGGGTCGCCGAGCAGTTCGGAGAGGCGGGCGAGCTGCAGGGTGGTGGTCGATGAGGGGTGATCGACGAACAGGGCGGCGTACTGTTCCCACGCACCCCCAAGGTCACCCCGGGCTTTCGTGAGCTGCGCCCGGATCTGCCGCACGCCGCGAGCGCCCGGCAGTCGCGCCTCCAGCTCGGCGAGGGCGGCGGCCGCCGCCTTCAGCTTGCCCTGGCTGATCAGTTGGCGCGCCTCCCAGGACCGGGGGATCACGTCGATGACGTCGCGCGGATCGATGTCACCGGGCTCCGACGCCACACCACCCATGTAGCCGAGTGCTGCGAGGCGGGCGGCTGTCTCCGGATCCACCGACACAGTGGGGTCGGAGCGATCGCCGAGCGTCTCTACCAGCGTGTCGAGCTGCTCCCGCTGGGCCTGAGTGGCGTCCTGGGCCTGGACGTCCACCTGGTCGCCGATGGCCGGGTAGAATCCATCCCAGCTCCCCCGGGTGTAGCGGCCCTCGGGGCCGGTCCAGGACAGCAGCGGCGCCAGCCCCATCCCCAGCCACCCCGTCGTCGCCTCGCTGTAGATGACGCGGCTGCCCCCGGCGCGGAGATCGTGCCCCTGCAGCCCCTCGTCCAGCGGCAGGCCCGCGAGATCGAGCAGGGTCGGCGCGATGTCGACGTGGCCGACCGGATCGTGCACCACGGTCCCTGCCGGAGGCGCGGCCTCCGCCAGGGCTCCGCGGGCACGCATGATCAGCGGCACCCGGATGGTGCCGTCGTACAGCAGGAAGCCGTGCGTGCGCTCCCCCCCATCGCCGTGCCCCTCACCGTGGTCGGCTGTCACGACGACCACGCTGTCGGGGTGTGCACGGTCCCACCACGCGATCAGCCGCTCGAGCTGGCTGTCGATGAAGGCGATCTCTCCATCGTAGGGATTCTGCCGATGGCGCCAGCGGAAGGCCGGGGGGGGCGCGTAGGGCCAGTGCGCGTCGAAGAGGTGGACCCAGACGAAGGTCGGCGCGTCGGGGTCGACCTTCGACAGCGTGTCGATGGCGTCGTCCACCACGAGATCGGCGGTGCGCTCGTCGCTCCAGTCCAGGGCCGTCGGCAGCCGGGGCAGGGGGTCGTGGTAGACATCGAAGCCCTGGTCGAAGCCCCACCGTGCCTGGGTCGGAAACGCGGCGGTGAAGGCGAGGGTCTGCCATCCGCCGTCCGAGAAGCGCTCGGCCAGGGTCCGCTCGGAGTCCGGCAGGACGTAGTCCCCGTTGTCCCGGACACCGTGGGTCGGGGGTGCGCGGCCGGTCATGATGGTGCTGTGCGAGGGGATCGTCAGCGGCGCGCTGCTGTAGGCCCGCGCAAAGCGGGTCCCCTCCGACGCCAGCCGGTCGAGGGTGGGCGTCTCGGCCAGCATGTAGCCGTAGCAGCCCAGCCGGTCGGCCCGTGTCGTGTCCAGCGTGATGAGCAGGACCGAGGGCTTCGCCGGCTGCGCACAGGAGAGCAGGACAGGCAGGGCAAGCAGTGGGAGCATCGGGCTCGGGCGGGCGGTGTGTGACGGAGGGGTCGCGGGCTCCGACGACCTCGCCCCCTCCCAGAGCCATCGTACACCAGCGCCCCTGTCCGCGGCGTCGACGCGCCGCTCGCCGCCAGGCCCGGGTAGCCACAGGTGCGCCCCTGCCCGCCCCCGCGCTACACCCCATCCCCACCCGAGGAGCCGCCATGCCCATCCTCAGCCGCCGCCGCTTCCTGGTGCTGTCCACCATCGCCAGCGCCACCGCCTGCACCGGCGGCGCGACCGCGCTCGACAGCGGCGGCGGCGGCCCCTCCGACAGCGGCGACCCTTCTGACGGATCTTCCCCCATCAGGCCATCCCTCCCGATCCCCAAGCCCCAGG
>CAZRFD010000247.1:0-124 GCA_964599085.1 uncultured Enterobacterales bacterium
GGGGGGCTGTCGCAGCCCCCCAGAGAAGTGACGCTGCTCTCGGGCTGGGGGAGGCTGGATTCGCGTCGGTGGCGACACAAGTCCGGGGGGCTGTCGCAGCCCCCCAGAGAAGTGACGCTGCTCT
>CAZRFD010000247.1:224-7298 GCA_964599085.1 uncultured Enterobacterales bacterium
CGGGCTGGGGGAGGCGCGAGTCCGCGAGATCGCGAGACCGCGAGGGCGCGGCGTCCGTCGCGGGACCGTGCACCCGGCGCCACACCTACATCGGCGTGTACCGGAACATCGGGTCCTTGTTCAGCTCGACCTGGAAGGGCGGGGCGTCGGGGGAGAAGGCCTGGGGAGGCAGCGGCGGGTCGACCGCGACGAGATCACGAGAAGGCAGCAGCAGGGCCACCGCGCTGGTCAGGACGACGACGGACGCTGTGGTGATCAGACAACGACGGGTGGTGGTGTTCATGGTCAGGGCCTCGTGGTGCACCAGGAGTCGCAGTTGTGGTCGACACCATCGTGGTCGTACAGACCCGTGTCAGCAGCCATGGGTTCCCGGGCGGCGAGGGGGAGACCGCGGGCAGAGGCTCCATTGTGCGGGATCCCTGTCCTGCAGAACCCGCGGGCCCGGCCTGCAGGGCTCGCAGATCCTCGGGCGGGATCGGCCGGAGGATCCGCTGGCAGCGTGCTCTCCAGGTATGGCATGGGGCTTGCTTCACCTCTCGACGTCCCGGCACCCTCGCCGTGACGTCCACCCCGACATCCACCCCGGAGTCGCCATGCGCACCCTCAACGCACTGCTGGCCGCCAGCTTCCTGACGACCGTCACCTGGACGGCGGACGCCTGGGCCCGGCGGCCGGCCCCCGACAACGGCCCGGCCGGTCCGACGGCCGCCGACCACGACCGTCGCCCGCCGCCGCTGGACGAGCTGCTCGCCGACCACGCCCAGGATCTGGGCCTGGACGCCACCACCCTCGACACGGTCCTCGCCATCGTCGACGCCCACGCCGACACCCTGGAGTCGCTGCAGCAGCAGGGCCGCGACGCCCACGAGGCCATCATGGAGGAGCAGCGCGCGGTGATGGACGAGATCGCCGCCGTGCTGAGCGACAGCCAGCTCGAGGCGCTGCACGAGCTGCTGCCGCCGCCCCCGGGCTGCGACGGGCCGCCCACGGGCCGCGACGGACCGCCGCCGGCGGAGTAGGCGGCGGTCTCTCGCTCCTCCGGGACCCACCGGCGTGGGCTACGCTGGGTGCCCTGGAGGAGTCGTGACCGGTCCCCGCCCGTACCTGCAGTCGCTCTGCGCCCTGTCCCTTGTCGGCATGCCGCTGCTGTTGGGCTGCCCCTCGAAGGACTCCACCGACGACGACGATGGTGGCGGCGGTGGCGGCGGTGGCTGGGATCTCGGGCTCGACTCGGGCAGCACCGGCGACGCCGGCTGGGGCGACGCCGGCGGCAGCGACGGTGGCGGTGGGGACGCCGGTGGGTCCGATGGCGGTGGCGGTGGCGGCACCGACGACGACGACGACGGCTGGACGACCGGCGACGGCGACTGCAACGACGGCGACGACAGCATCCACCCCGGGGCGGACGAGATCTGGTACGACGGGGTCGACCAGGACTGCGACGGCGCCGACGACTACGACCAGGACGGCGACGGCGACCGCCACGCCGACCACGGCGGGGCCGACTGCGACGACACCGATCCGGCCCGCTACTCGGGCGCCTACGATCGCCCCGACGATGGCATCGACCAGGACTGCGCCGACGGCGACCGCCACTTCGACGGCCTGCTCATGGACGCCGGCGACAGCGTCGACGTCGACCTCGTCGCCACCGTGCCGGGCGGCGGCAGCGTCGACCTCGGGCTGATCGTCGACACGACCGGGTCCATGTCGTCGACCCTGTACTCCCTCGATGTCTTCGCCATCAGCGACGGCCTGTCGGCCGCCGTGCCCGACCTCCAGCTCGGCCTCGCCGAGTACCAGGACTACAACTTCGGCGGCTACGGCAGCGGCAGCGACAAGCCCTTCCAGTACCTCGTCGGCATGACGACCTCGATCTCCGCCGTGGACCTGGCGGCGTCGGGGATGTCGGCCAGCGGCGGCGGCGACGGCCCGGAGTCCACGCTGGAGGCGCTCTACCAGGCGCTGGTCGGTGACGGCTACGACCAGAACTGCAACGGCAGCTACGACTCCAGCGACGACGTGCGGCCGTTCGTCGACAGCGCGGACGATGCCTTCTCGGGTGGGGAGTCCGGGGTGTACGACGCGTCCACGCCGGGCATCGGCACAGGCGGCGGGCTCGGCTTCCGCGACGGCGCGACGCCGGTGCTCGTCTACATCACGGACAACTACCTGCGGGACCCGGACGATGGCTACGGCACACCCGGTGGCTGTCCCCTCGACGCGGGATCGAGCGATGTGGTCGCCGCCGCCAGCGACGCCGGGGCCTGGCTCGTCGGCATGTCCGTCGGCGGCAGCACCCCGGTGACGCAGATGCGGGACCTCGCCCGCGCCGCGGGCTCTCTCGCCGACCTGAACGGTGACGGTGTGGACGACCCGCTCGTGTACACGGTCTCCGACATCGACACCCTCAACGACACCATCGTGGGCGCCGTCGAGGCCATCGTCGGCGGTGGCGGCGGCGGTGGCACGGTGGGCCTCATCACGGCCGCCGCGACCAGCGATCCGGCCAGCCTGGTGAGCGGCATCGGCCCCTCGTCCTACACGGATGTCGACCCGGCGGACACACCCACCGTGACCTTCACGGTGACGCTGCAGGCACCCGCCACGGTGACCTCGCCCATCTCGTCGACCGTGGAAGTGCAGGTGACGGCGGACGGTGACGTCATCGCGACGGAGAGCTGGGACGTCGAGGTCGCGCCCTCGGGCTGACGGCGGATCCCAAGACTACTCCGGCAGCCCGTTGTTCCGGGCGATCTCGCCATAGTCCACGGCCATGGGCCGCAGGGTCCGGGACTTGTCGTCGTTGTCGACGTCGTACAGGCCGAACTCGTAGTCCATGCCGTGGTTCCACTCGTAGTTGTCGATGAGCGACCAGTAGAAGTAGCCACGCACGTCGGCGCCGGCGTCGATGGCGTCAGCGAGGCTGGACAGGTGCGGCAGCAGGAAGTCGGCGGTGGGGTCGCCGCTCCAGGTGCTGTTGCCGTTCTCGGTGATGTAGACGGGCAGGCCGTACTCTGCGGCGGTGGCGACGACTTCGGCCATGCCCTGGGGGTAGCTGTTCCAGAAGCCACCGGCCGGGACGAAGTCGAAGATCGGCACGTCGGCGAAGATGGGCACGCCGAGACCGTCGACGTAGATGCGCGTGTAGTAGTTGAGGCCGACGAAGTCGCTGCGGCCGACCAGGTCGTCGCGGACCTCGTCGATGACACCGTCCAGGTCCGGATCCCACTGTCCATTGACGGTGCCGTTGAGGAAGACGCGGTTGTAGAGGTAGTCGAAGTGTTCGACGGCGGCTTCGTCGTCGGGGTCACCCTCGACCGCGGGGGCGACCGCGGCGAGGTTGGGGGCGGCGCCCACCATGGCGGTGGCGTCTTCGGCGTGGATGGCGTCGTACATGGCCGCGTGTGCTTCGATCTGGGTCAGCATCACGGCGAAGGCGGCGTCGGGGTTCACTACGCCGGGTGGGTTCGTGCGGTCCTCGCCCGGCAGCAGGTAGCCGCTGAGCACGACGGCGAGGGGTTCGTTCAGGGTCAACCACAGGTCCACTTCTTCGCCGAATTCACGGGCGCAGAAGCCGGCGTAGAGGGCGATGTGGTGCAGGATCCGGTCGTGGTCCACCCAGCCCTTGTCTTCGCAGGTGGACAGATCTTCGTGGCAGCCCTTGGCGTCGTGCAGCCAGGTCGGCAGCGTGTAGTGGTTCAGCGTCATCATCGGCGTGAGGCCGAGATCGTGCACGGTGGCCAGCCAGGCGTGCATGGCGGCGACGCCGTCGGGGTCGGCGAAGGCCGCGAGGTCGTCGACGGTCTGGACGTCGTCGCCGGGGTCGTCGGGAAAGATGCGGCTCCACTCGATGCTGTGGCGCACCGCCCCGAGGTGGAGGTCCCGGGCCGCCCCGGTCAGGTCGTCGGCGTACAGCTCGAAGTGGCCGGGGCCCTCGGACAGGGGCTGGCCGGACAGGTAGTTGCCGGATTCCGCGATGAGATCGGGGTCCGTCACCCACACGTACCAGTCGCTGTTGCGGTCTTCACACTGTTCGGCCGCCATGGTGGGGCAGCCCGGGTCGACCTGGAAGCCGGCCATGGACGCGCCCCACAAGAACCCGTCGGGGAAGGGCCGTCCAGCGGCCGCGGTGCTGCCGGTGTCGCCACTCCCGCCGGTGCAGGCCAGCGCCAGGATCAGGGCGAGGGGGAGGCCGGGCACGGTGGGGGGCTCCGGGTCAGAGCGCTTCGGCGACGTGTTCGACGGCGACGATCTCGCCCTCGGGGAGCTCGATCGCCAGCTCTCCGGTGGCGCGGGTGGAGGCGTCGACTACGTCGCGGGCGGCCATGTAGCGGTGCTCCACGCCGCGGGGGGTGCGGATCTCGATGCGGAAGGCCTGGAGGGAGGGTGCGGGCTTCCGGGCAGGCTGCGGCATGACGGGGATCTCCATCGCGGTGGGAGGGCGGACGCCGGGAGCGGGTCGCTCCGCGGTCCTGGTGGTTCGCCGGCTCACCCGCCGTCTAACGCGGCGCGGCGCGCGTCCAGTCGCCGTTGCCAGGGGTGGACCTTCAAGGCCGATGCATCGGCGTCCGACAGCCGCGTCTTGATGTCGGCAAGCAGCCGATCGGCGCGGTCGAGCTGGACGGCGACCTGGTGCTTGTCGCCGCGATCGATGGCGTGGTCGATGCGGGCGAGCAGCCAGTGCATCCGGTGCACGCGGGCGGGCTGGGCTTCCATCCAGCGGAGGACGGGCATGAAGATCTGATCGGGATCTTCGGCGCTGGGGGCCACCCGTGCCCTGCAGGCGCAGGCCGTGGCCAGGGCCGGCAGATCGCGCTCTCGTTGCAGGATCGTCAGCGCGCGCCGGGTCATGTCGTCGCCCTGGTGCGCGTCCCCCGCCGCCGCCGCGGCGACGCCGCCCCACGCCAGCAGCAGGGCGCTGTCGACGGGGAGCTCGTACCGGGTCGCGTCCTGGCGGGCCGGGTCGATGACGTTGAGGGCGGCCAGCGGTTCTCGGCCCTCGACCAGCAGGCGGGCCTGGGCCATCGCCCGGGCGGCCCGTTCCGGCGGCGCCTGGACCGCGGGGTCGATGGCGGCGAGCTCGGCGAGCAGCTCGCGGGCTTCCCCGAGGCGGAACAGGTCGATGAGCGCGTTGCTCGCGCGGGTGAGGGCCGCGGCGTAGAGCGCGGGCGGCGCCGTGCTGCGGGCCCGGTCCAGCTCTGGCAGGACCAGCGCCAGCGCTTCACTGAACCGGCCCTGGACGGCGAGCACGTCGCAGAGGTGCAGGCGGCACAGCCAGCGGCCCTGGAGGTCGTCGAGCCGGTCGAAGGCGGCGGCCGCACCCTGCAGGGTGCGCTCGGCCGCTTCGAGCTCTCCCATGGCGAAGCGGGCGATGCCCGAGCGCGCGCGCGCTTCCCCGGCCCCGCTGAGATCTCCCCCCTGCTCGGCGGCGCGCTGGGCGTCGCGGAAGGCGCGGATCGCCCGGTCGTAGTCGCCATCGGCGGTCGCGCGGCGCCCCACGCCGAGCTGCACCCGCAGCCGCAGGAGCGGGTCGGGGACGTGGTCGAGGAGGGCTTCGGCCCGGGCGACGCTGGCGCGTTCGGCCCGCGAGTCGCCGCGGAGGCGGTCGATGGCGGCGTGCTCGAGGTGGACCTCGGTCTTCCGGGCCCAGCCCGACGCCAGGGCACCGGCCCGGGACAGGTAGCCGTCGATGCGGGCGTCGGCCGGGTCCTGTCCGGCGAGGGCGCGGGCCATGCACAGGTAGTAGCGGCCCAGCACGCTGGCCGGCAGGTCCCGTTGGCCGGGGATCGCCTGGGCGACGGCGTCGAGGACGGGGATCACGTCGCCGTGCTGGGGGCGGGACAGCTCCGGGCGGGCCCAGGCGACGGCGTCGATGAGGGCCTGCTGCACGTCACCGGCCGCCAGCATCAGCCGGACCTTGACGGGTGAGGGGTTGGCGTCGACGAGGTGCGCGGCGAGGCGTCGTTCGTGGACGAGGCGGCGAGCTGGCCGGAGCCCCTCCTCCACCAGCTCGGCGGTGAGCCCCAGGCGGAAGCGCCAGGTGTCGCCGTCGCGGGACAGCAGGCCGTCGGCTTCGAGCTCTTCGAGGCGCGTGTGGGCAGCGTCGTCGGGGAGGTCTGCGCCGTGGACCAGCAGGTCGCTGGAGGCCGCACCTCCGGCGACGGCGAGGGCCCCGACCAGTCGGCGGGCGACGCCGTCGAGGGCGGCGAGGCGCAGGCTGACGGCTTCGCGGGCCGAGGAGGGGATGGCGATGCGCCCCGCCGAGCGGTCCACCCAGGCCACGCTGTCCGCACCCGCGGGCCGTCCCTCGACCAGGCCTTCCTGGACCATGGCGCGGACGACCTCTTCGACGTAGCCGGGCAGGCCACCGGTGGCGTCGTGGATGCGGCGGGCCAGTTCCGGAGGCGGCGGCTTGCGGCCGAGCATGGAGCCGACGAGGCGGCCGACCTCGGCCGGCGTCAGCGGCTGCAGTTCGATGCGGATGGCGTCGGGGAACTGCCGGCGCAGCAGCGAGCCCGGGCGATCGGCGCCGCCGATGCTGGACGACAGGATGACCAGCGAGACGTCGCGTTCCTCTGCATGGGAGCGGAGCACCCGCAGCGCTTGCAGGGCCAGCGGCGGGGCGCGGTGCAGGTCGGACAGGCAGATCACGACGCCGCGGCGGTCGGCGGCGGCGCGACGCATCAGCGCCGACGAGACCGCCTGGAAGATCCGGACCTGGGCGGCGGGCGCCGGCAGGGTGCCGCGGGGGAGATCGGCGATGCGATCGGCTTCGGTGTCGCCCTCGGGGAGCGGAGGCAGGCCGCGGACTGCGCGGCGCACCATGTCCCCGATGGGGCCCAGCGCCGAGCTGCCCGGGAAGTCGCCGCGGAAGACACGGCGCCCCTTGCGGTGGGCATCGAGTGCGCACTGTTCCAGCAGGCGGCGGCGGCCGGCGCCGGGCGGTCCGACGAGCATGACCATGCGGCCGGGGCGCCCCTTGTCGATGGCCGAGCGCAGCGCGGCCAGCGTGTCTTCTCGCCCGACCAGCATGGGGGGCAGCGGGCCCGTCGGGCGGGTGTCCTGCCGGCC
>CAZRFD010000248.1:0-7105 GCA_964599085.1 uncultured Enterobacterales bacterium
CGAAGCCGTCGCCGTCGGCGTCGTAGTCGCTGGCGCCGTCGCAGTCCTGGTCGACCCCGTCGTACCAGATCTCTGCGGCGCCGGGGTGGATGCTGGCGTCGGCGTCGTCGCAGTCGTCGGCGCAGGTGTCCGTCGTGAAGTCCACCGACCCGTAGCCGTCCCCGTCCACGTCCGTACACTCGTCGCAGGCGTCGCCCAGACCATCGGCGTCGGTGTCGGCCTGATCGGGGTTGTAGGTGTCCGGGCAGTTGTCGTCCCGATCGGCGGTGCCGTCCTGGTCGCTGTCGAGCTCGATGGCGATGACGAAGCTCTCCATGACCGAGTCGCTGGTGCTGTCGTAGTAGCCGAGCAGCAGGTCGCCGCTCTCGTCATAGGGCAGCGCCCACAGCTCGTCGTCGAGGCGTGAGTTGGTCGACGTCCCGTCCACCGGGGCGGCGTCGGGGTCGTCCCCCTCCAGCCCGGTCCACAGGTCGTCGTCGGTGAACCCGAAGGAGCCGGTGGTGAACAGGCTGTTCCAGTCCTGGTCGCCACAGGATGCGTCCATGGTCGGGTCGCCGTCATCGCGGCCGCCGGCGGTGCTGCTGAACAGATCGCTGTCCAGGTAGCTGTACCCGTTCTGTTCGTCGCTGCACTCCCAGAGGATCCCGTAGGAAAGCAGCAGCTCGCCCGTCGTGCCGCTGGCGGGCAGCGCGTCGACGGTGGCGGTACCGTAGCCCACGTCGTCGACGCCGATGACGACGTGGCGCCGTCCCGTCAGGGTGGAGTCCTGGTAGACGACGGCCAGGACCGCGCCGCCGACCCCGTAGCCGCTGTGGTAGTCGGCTTCGACAGCACCCGTCTCGGCGTAGGGGTAGCTGCCCGCGCCCGTGATGCCGTAGACGTCGGGGTCCAGGCTGTAGACCTGGTAGCGGGTGCTCTCCAGCTCCAGCGTCGCGCTGTCCAGCGGGATGTCGTTGACGGCCACGTTCGACGCGGTGTCGGCGAGGAAGCCCGACCACTTCGCGTGCAGGATCACGTAGACCGCGGTGACTGTCGCGCTCGAAGGGACCTGTACCTGCAGCTCGTCGCCCTCGACCCAGGTCGTGCTGCCGTCGTAGGGCGTGGACACGCCAGAGCCGTCCACGCTCACCCCGCCCTGCAGGGTGGCCTGGTAGACGATCTCGGTGGCGAGGGAAGGCTGGGAGAGGAGGAGGAGCAGGCGGAGCATGGGGACCTCAGGTTGCCCCTATGATGCACCCTGGAGCGCCCGGTCGAGGGCGGCGTCGGCCTCTCCGCGGCGGGCGATCAGCTCGAAGCGGCCCGCGCTGCGGGCGCCACGCAGCTCGACGCAGAGCTGGCGTGCGACGATCACGACCCCGACGGCAGCCGGTCGCAGCGCGGTGTCGATGGCGCCGACGAGCGCTTCGCCCAGGCGCTCCTGGAGCTGCGGGCGGCGCGCCAGCGTGTCCAGCAGACGGGGAAACCACCCGAAGCCCGCGATGCGCCCGGCCGGGCGGTAGGCGATCGTGCAGTGTCCGAAGAAGGGCAGCAGGTGGTGCGCGCAGATGGAGTGGAAGGGCAGGTCGCGGATCACCACCAGGTCGTGGCTCGTCGTTGGCAGCGGCTGGACCGCGGGTACGGGGACGGGGCGCAGCTCGGCGAGGAACTCGGCGACCTGGGCGGGCGTGCGGGCCATCTCGGGGTCTTCGGAGAAGCCGAGGGCGGCGAGGGCCTGCTCGATGTGGTGGGCGGCAAGGTCGAGATCAGGGGGCACGGGGGCTCCGCGGTGGGGTGCGGGGGCGAGTAGCGGGCGTGCGGCTGTCGGGAGTGTGCAGGAGACGGCGGCGGTGTTTCCGGCTATCCGCCGGCCATGACTCCTCAAGGCTACGCCCCCTACGCAAGCTCCGCCGAGCAGGACGCTGTCCTCGACGCCATCCTGTCGCGCCCTCGGCCCGGCGACCAGGTCGTCCTCGACCTGGATGGCTGCCTGTTCGACAACCGCTGGCGCCAGGTCCAGATCATCCACGAGTACGCCGGGGTCCGCGGCTGCCCCGAGCTGTACGCGGTGCAGGCCGAGCACTTCGCCGACTGGCACCTCGATCGGACCCTGGCGAAGGCGGGTCTCGGCGCAGACCGTGTCGCTGCGCTCCACGCCGATCTCCGGCGCTTCTGGGCGGAGCGCTTCTTCTCGGGCGAGTACGTCTGCCTGGACCGTCCCATGCCGGGTGCGGTGCGCCTGGTGCGCCAGCTCGCGGACGCCGGGGTCGGGATCGTCTACCTGACGGGACGCGACCACCGCATGCACCAGGGCTCGGTGCTGTCGCTGCGGCGGGCGGGCTTCCCCACCCCAAGCTCGCGCGCGACGCTGCTGACCAAGCCCACGGAGGGGCTCACGGACGAGGAGTGGAAGGCCGTTGCGCTGGAGCGGATCAAGCGCTTCGGCCGCGCCGTGGTGTCCATCGACAACGAGCCGAGCAACGTCAACCGCTTCCACCGGGAGCTGCCCGACGCCCTGGTGGTCTTCGTCGCGACCGACCACAGCCCGCTACCGGTGGAGCCCCACCCCGACCTGCCGGTCATCCGAGGCTTCCTGCGCACGGACGACACTGTTCCCGGGATCGAACGCCGCTAGCCTCTCCCGGCCGATAGGCAGGGGCATGGCCGATCGCCTCGACCTCCTGCTGACCCACGCCTACTTCCTGGTGCACGATCCGCACGAACAGGAGCTGTGCCGGCCCTTCCCGCCGCTGGGCATCCAGTACCTCGTGGCGTGGCTGCGGCGGGCGGGCCTGCCGGCGGTCGACTGGTTCGACCCGACCTTTGCTGATGGTCCCGACGATCTGCACGCCGCGGTCGCCGACCGTGACCCGCGCGTCGTCGGGATCTATGGGCACACGGTCACCCGGCCGGTGGCTCGGCCCATCGTGCAGCGTCTGCGGGCCGAGGGGCGGCGGGTCATCGCCGGGGGGCCCGATCCGGTCCAGTACCTCGACGAGTACTTCGACATGGGGGTCGAGGTTGTGGTCATCGGGGAGGGCGAGCAGACGCTCACGGCGTTGCTGCAGCACCTCGCAGCCCACGGCTGGCGGTGGCGCCTCGACCGGCTGGCGTCGGTGCCGGGCATCGCCTTCCGGGACGCCGACGGCGTGGTGCACCGCACCGCGCCCCGTCCGCTGATCCGTCCGCTGGACCTCATCCCCTGGCCCCACCGACAGCGGGCGGATCTGGCCTCCTACTTCGACGCCTGGCGGCGGCGGCACGGGGAGACCGCGCTGTCCATGGTCACCAGCCGGGGCTGCCCGTTTCACTGTGCCTGGTGCAGCAAGCAGGTCTACGGCGACACCTACCGGCGCCGCAGCGTCGACGACGTGCTCGCCGAGCTGGCGTACATCCAGAGTGAGTTCGCCCCCGATCAGATCTGGTTCGCCGATGATCTGTTCACGATCAACCGCCGGTGGGTGCACCGCTTCTGTCGCGGTGTGGTGGAGCGCGATCTCGTCACGCCCTTCTACCTGATCGGTCGACCGGGCAGTCTCGATCCGGCCATGTGTGCGGCGCTTCGCCGGGCGGGCTGCTACCGCGTGTACCTGTCCGCCGAGAGCGGTGCCCAGGCGGTCCTCGACGCCATGCACAAGGACGGCACGGTCGACCAGATCCGGCGGGGGGCCCGCCTGCTGAAGACACACGGGATCGAGGTCGGTGTGTTCGTGATGCTCGGCTACCCCGGCGAGACCCCGGCGATGGTCGACGCCACCGCCCGGATGCTGCACGACATCGAGCCCGACGTCGTGCTGCTCAGCGTGGCCCACCCCATGAAGGGGACGGCCTTCTACCAGCAGGTGCAGGACCGGATCATCCGACCGGCCGGATGGGAACAGGCCAACGGCGGGCGCCTGGCCTTCCAGATGGACCAGCCACGTGCCTGGTATGACGCCGCCCAGCGGTGGATCTGGGCAGAGCGCCAGCTTGTCGCCGGGCTGCGGGCCGGACGGCTGGACAGGGAGTTGGTTGCTGCCGCGGGGCGGGTGGCCTGGCACCGTGGACGCATGCGGGCCTTGCGGGAATCGAGCTGGCGGCGCTAGCGCGACGCCATCGGGAGTGGGCTGGGGATTCAGGGCGCGGTGCGGAACCACAGCGCGTAGGGCAGCGCGCTCTCTCCGGCCTCGCTGCGGAAGGCGGTGGCGGCGTCGGAGTTGATCCAGACCCCGTAGCTGGCCTGGGGATCGAGCTGGACGGGGAGCTGTTGCGTGTGCGCGTCGAGCCAGGCGGGGTTGCCGGTCGTGACCGGTGACCGCAGACCGTCCTGACCGACCCAGGACCAGCCGTCGGGCGCCATGGCGTGGCTGAAGCGCACGGTGATCGACGCCAGCGCCGGGTCCACCGCGGTGTCGCCGGAGCGAGGCCAGGTGCAGACCACGACCGGGGTGAGCGGGTCGAGTGGGGTGGAGCCGTGGTCGGCGGCGTCGGCGAAGTCGTCGATGCAGGGGTTGCCGGTGAGGGACGCGGCGGAAGCAGTGTCGTCGGGGCGGGAGGCCGCACAGGCGATGATCGTCATGATGAGCATTGCCTCTGCCTATCCGGAGACCGGCCGCCAGGGCGTGCCGGAGCGTCGGCCGGCGCCATGGGCAAGTCCTTGTGAACACTGCGGAAGCTCTTGGAACTCCCGTGGCTTCTCATGCTATTCAGATCATCAGGCGCGCCTGTTCGCGCTGGAGGTCCCATGGCGGCTCAAGCCCGTGCCCGCAGCCAGGTCAACGATCTCGACCTGTCCTCTGACGTCGGCGGGTCGCGGGACGCCGGGACGCCGGCACCGGACCAGGCCGCGAACACGCCGATGATGCGCACGCAGCGCCGGCAGGGAAACGCCGCAGCGCTCGAGCTCCTCGGCCAGATGCAGGCTGAAGACGACGCGGCCATGGCCGAAGCCGTCGATGGCGGCCTCGGCCTTGACTCGGCGGGCTCGGCTGGCGGCTCGGCGGACCGCGCCGCGGGTGAGGAGACCGGCACCTCCGCGGGCGGTCAGGCGGGGGCGGACGTCGGCCTGTCCGAAGACGATGCGGACAAGGAAGCGGACGCGGGGGCGGGCGGACCCGCAGCGGCCAAGGCGGCCCCGGGGGCTGAAGCCGACGCCAGCGCGCTCGGTGTGGAAGACGGCGGCCTGGCGGCGGCGGCAGAGACCGCCGGTCCGGCCGCCGAGCTGGGCGGGGGCGGTGGCGCTGGGGGTGCCGGTGACGGCGCGGGTGCCGGTGACGGCGGTTCAGCAGGTGGCGGACCCTCGGCCGGCGGTGCCTTCGCGGGCGTCGGCGGCGGCGGCGCCGGTGGCGGGGCGGCCACCCTCGGCGACGCACCGGCGTTTTCGGCCGGTCCGGTGGCGGGTCCGGCGATCTCGCTGCCGACGGGCGGTAAGGCGGGGCCCCTGGCAGCCGATCACACCCAGTCAGCGACGGCCCTGGTCGCCGGGCTGCAGGCCAACGGTGAAGACCTCAAGACGTCAGTGCGGGCCCGCGTGGACGAAGCCAAGGCCGCCATCAGGGCGGACGCCGAGACCCGAAAGGCCGAGGTCCGCGGCGCGGTGGAAGCCCGCCTCGCCGGCTTCCAGCAGTCCGTCGATCAGGCGCGGGGCCAGATCGAGGAACGCTTCGCGACCTGGTCCTCGCAGATCACGGCGGCGGCCGCCCAGGCCCGCACCGACATCGAGTCCACCCGCGCCTCGGAGCTGGCCCGGCTGGAGACGGAATCGGCTGCCCAGCGGGACCGCATGCTCTCCGAGGGCATGGCGGCCGCCCAGGCGGCGCGGACGCGCGGCGAAGAGCTCGCCGCCAAGGCCGAAGCCAAGGGGCACGAGCAGGCCAACCGGGCTCGCCAGATGGCCCAGGCCCGCAACGCCAGGATTCCCGGGGACTGGGAAGCCGACAAGCGCTCCGCCGTCGCCCAGGCGGTGACTGGCGTGGCCGAGGACACGGCCCACCAGGCCGAGCAGGCCGCCGCAGAGCTGGCGCGCTCGGCGCGTGAACAGGCCGCACAGGTGGCGCAGCGGGCAGAGGGGCGCGCGCGCGAGCTGCAGGAGGGACTGCTGGTCGACATCAGCGGCAGCCAGCAGCAGATCGAACAGCTCGCGACGGCCGCCGCCTCCCACGTCGCAGACGTCGAGTCCTCGGCCCGCGCTGGGCTGCAGACGGCCCGCGAGTCTGCGCTCGGCCAGCTCGACGCCGCCGCACAGACGGGCCAGGCCGGCTACCGCGCAGCGGGCGATGCCACGGTCTCGATGATCGATCAGGCGACGGCCGAAGCGCTCACCAACCTCGACCAGGTCGCGCTGCAGTACGCCGGCTACGTCGACGCCACCGTGGCATCGCTGCGCCAGCAGGTCGCCGCCATGGCTGACCCGGATCCCGACGCCGTCGCAGACGCTGTGGACCAGGCGCTGGCGCTGTTGCAGGAAGCGGCCAACGGCAGCGGTGACGCCATCACGCGGGCCCAGGCCGACTTCGCCGGCGCCATGGCGCAGGGGGCGGCCAGCATCGACGCCGACCTGGCCAGCTCCAACGACACGGCCATGGCGACCCTCGCGGAGACGGCGGGGCAGCTCGTCACGACGCTGGACCAGGAGGGGCAGGCGGCCGTCGACGGGCTCGGGCGCGTGGCCACCGAAGCGCGGACCGGCGCGGCCAAGGTCGTCGACGACTACGTCGGCAGCGTGCGCACGGCCGTGGACAACGCGCTGGCCGGCCTGCGCAGCACCATCAATGAGGGCATGGGCCGCATCGCCGGCGAAGTCGACCATGGCATCGCCGAGAGCGAGGGCAAGCTCTCCGAGCTTCCCGGCAAGCTCGACCAGGCCGCCGAGAAGGCCGCTGAACCCTTCGACGCGCCCTGGTACAAGCGCGTCGGCAACTTCCTCATGGGCGCGCTCAAGGCGATCTGGGGCCTCGTCAAGATCCTGCTGATCGTGGCCGTCGTCGTGGTGGTCGCGGTGCTGGTGGGGATCTCGCTGGAGGTCATCCTGGCGATCGCCGCGGTGGTCGCCATCGTGGCGATGGTCGCCGTCGCCGTGATGAGCGTGATCGGACGCTTCAAGGCCTACTCGGCGGAACACGGCGAGGGCCCGGGCTTCTGGGCGGGCTTC
>CAZRFD010000249.1:0-6708 GCA_964599085.1 uncultured Enterobacterales bacterium
CGACGGCTGACCCGGTCGCCGCGCCCCGAGCGGGCGACGCTCGGCGGAGCCGGCATCGCTGCTGCACGGGTCGGCTGGTCTCCGTGGACCCGTCTCGGGGGGCCCGCTGCGCTGGATCTCCATGTCCACCAGGCGTTCCAACGAGACCGCTTCGGTGGCTACCCCGCGTGCGACGCCCGACAACGCAAGGGGAGGGACTCCGGGTCGCGCGAGGCGTGCTCGGACGGCAGACCCGCCGGCAGTCCACGGGCGTGCTCGATCGCGCGGATCCACACCGTGGCGGGGTTGGCCAGGGCGATCCCCGGCCACATCCGTCGCGCACGGTGGCTTCGCCGGCGTCTGGGCGCTCATGAGTGGCCCGAGGTCGGAGACCTACCCCGGGTTGTGAGCGCCTCCAGAGGAGGAGGAGGGTCGCGGGCGCTCATGAGTGGCCCGAGGTCGGAGACCTACCCCGGGTTGTGAGCGCCACGCTGCTCGCCGTCGCCCTCGGACCGCGGGGCCGCACCCGCGGGCGGCGGGACGAAGGCCACGTCCGCCTCGCATCCAGCCCGCAGGCGGAGCTGGCCCTCGCGCCCCCGCGGATTCGCAGCCTCGCGGCTCGCGCCCCCCCCCCACCCTCGCGTCTCGTGCCTCGCGCCCCCGCGCCGGGCTGCGACCCGAAGCGAGGTCCGACCCCTGTGGCCCTACCTGAGCTCGCGCCGGTTCCCGTCACCGCTCAATCGCACAGGGGGACAGACCGCATGGAGCGTCTTCCAAGGAACCCGCGATGCCCGCGCGGGCCGCAGGCACGGCAGGGGGCGGTGGGCCACGCCCGGTCGGCGGACCCGAAGCCCCGGTGTCCCTGGACCCCGACGCGCTGCCCGTTGGCCTGCGCTACCTTGGCGGGGTGCTGTCGCCCTCGCTCATGCCGCCTGTCCTCGAGCCGTCGCCTCTCGGCGACCACAGGCCTGCTTCTCTCGACCAGGCCGGCACCACCGGCGCCCCGATCCCCGGTGTCACCACCGACGCTGGGGGCACCTCTTCCGCGGGCGCGGAAAGCTCCGCCGGGGAGCGCTGAGTTGCCCCTCCCGCGCGACATCCTCGACCTGATCCTCGTGCCGGACGACCCCGACCTGCCCCCGCCGGTCGCCGGCCTCACCGCGCTGCTGGACGGCTTCGTGGCCGACGGTCGGCTCGCTCCCGCCCGGCGTCCGCTGCGCCACCCGCCCGGCCCGCACGCCGATCAGCTCGTCGCCGGGGGCTTCTCGACCCTGTGGGTCGACCTGCCGGGACAGCGGACGCTCTACGCCAACCAGCTCGGTGGCGTGCGGGTCGACTGCCCCGACTGCGGGCGACCGCTGGCCCGAGAGTTCGGCCAGGCCGCCGAGCGCTGGCGCGCAGGTGGCGACGACACCGTGACCTGTCCAGACTGTGGGCTGCGGCGTGCCGTCGCCTCCCTGCCCCTGCGACCGCCGGGCGCGTTTGCACGGGTGGCCCTCGTCTTCGCCGACGCTGCCGGTGTCGAGCCGGCAGCCCCGCTGCTGGAGGCTCTGCAGCCCCTGTTCGGACACACCCGCGTGGTCCTGCGCCGCCGGAGCTGAATAGGGGCCCTCGCGCTGCCTGGAGGTCTCCGCCGTGCCCCTGCACCCCCATCCCCACATGTTGCCGCGGGCCGTCGGCTGGATCGAGGTGATCACCGGCTGCATGTTCAGCGGCAAGACCGAAGAGCTGATCCGCCGCGTGCGCCGCGCCCAGTACGCCCGCCAGCCCGTCGTGGTCTTCAAGCCGACCATCGACGACCGCTATAGCGAAGACAGCGTGGGCTCCCACTCCGGCGAGCGCCTGCGCAGCTTCCAGATCCACCGCCCCGCCGAGATCCCCGGCCTCGTTGGCGACGCCGCGGTCGTGGGCATCGACGAAGCCCAATTCTTCGACGACTCCCTGGTCGCCATCTGCGAAGCCCTCGCCAACGAGGGGCGGCGGGTCGTCGTCGCCGGCCTCGACATGGACTACCTCGGCCGGCCCTTCGACCCCATGCCGCAGCTCCTTGCGGTGTCGGAGTACATCACCAAGCAGCTCGCCATCTGCGTCGTCTGTGGCAACCCCGCCGACCGCAGCCAGCGCATCGTCCGCGCAGAGCAGCGGGTGCTGGTCGGAGAGACCGACGCCTACGAAGCGCGCTGCCGCCTGCACTGGGACCCCGACGAGGTGTCGCCGGTGCAGCAGGCACTGCCGCTCGGCCCCAACCTCGCTGAGCAGTGACCGCGGCGATCAGGCGGCGGCTGGCGCTTTGCGCTTCGCTGGCTCCAGCTCGGTGAGGCCGCGCCATGGGCTGCCCTTGCGGCGCACCCGGTCCTGCAGCCAGGCGATCTTCTCTTCGTGGCTGCGGGTCGCCTGACCCGGCAGGTCGACGAGGTGGCGCGCGAGGCGATCCCAGTCCTGGCGCATCAGGCACCACCACACGACCTGGTTGTTGCCCAGCCCGTCGAAGACCACGGCGTCTTCCGCCCCGAACTGTTCGATGTTGTCTTCGTACCAGCCGGGCATCTCCGTCCAGTGCATGGCCGGCTTGATGTGGTGGACGATGTGGTAGCCGTCGTTGTAGCAGTTGTGGTTGTAGCGGACGTTGATGAGGTTCGTGCTGTTCCGGTAGCAGTTGTTCGGGTCGTCGACGTCGACGAAGGCGTGCTGGGCCCAGTTGCCTGTCATCATGAGCACCCGCAGGACCAGCAGCGGCAGGATGAAGGCGACCAGCGCGCCACGCCAGTTCAGGGCCAGGAGCGCGACCATGGTGAGCACGTAGGCGGTCTCTCCCCGGTAGAAGGTCCGCAGCAGCTTCTTGCGCTTGCGCAGCCGCAGGTAGCGCAGCAGGTGCGTGTAGCCGAAGAAGAAGAAGCGCACCCAGTAGTGCAGGAAGTGGGTGAAGCGGTCGCGCTGGTAGGGCAGGGTGGTGGACTGGTCCGTGAACAGGTTGTTTTCGGGGTGGTGCATGCCCATGTGGTGCACGTAGAAGCTGGTGGGCGTGTGGCCGAAGAAGGGGCCGAGCAGCCAGGGCACCCAGTACTCCAGCCAGCGGTGGTTGCGCGAGAACACCGGGCGGTGGCTGACGGCGTGCAGCATCAGCGAGTAGCGGCCGACGGCCTTGGCGAAGAGCACCGGCACCCACAGCAGCGGCAGCCACCAGGGGTAGTCCCAGAAGAAGAAGGACAAGGAGATCGGCACCACGGTCAGGTTCAGCAGCAGCGAGACGCGGACGAACTTCAGGTCACGTTCGTCGCGCAGGCGGCGGGCAAACCAGCGCTCGACGGCGTTGCGGGCTGGCGGGCCCGCATCGTGCGGGTCGGACGTCGGGACGAGGGGGGCGGCGCCGACCTCGGCGGTGGGGGAGGGGACGACGTCCTCCATGCAGGCTCCAGGGCGAGCCCGGGTTGTACACGAGTCACTGACGGCTGTCGGTGAAAACAAAGCAAGGACATCCAACCGGCAGGCCGCCTGGCGGGCCCCCTCCCCGGCGGGGATTCGATAGGATCGCGAGATGCTCAGCCCCTCCTTCTCCCTCGACCGCCCACCGCGACTGGTTGTTGCGGCCACCGACCCCGACGAGCTGCGCCTGCTGGACGACGCGCTCGACCAGCTCGGGGCCGCCGTCGATGTCCACGTGGTGCACTCGCCCACGGGGGTCGAAGCGCTGCTTGCAGACGACGCCGGGCCGGCGCCGGATCTGGTGTTGCTGGGGCTGGACAGTGGCCTCGACCCCGTGGACGGCGTGGTCGGCCGCCTCCGTGCGCTGCGCGGGCCGCACCAGCTCGTCGTGGTGGTCCTGTCGGCGCCGCGCTCCCAGGCCGAGATCGCCCGGACCTACGCCGAGGGGGCCAACGCCGTGGTCGACCGCCCCCTGCGGCACGATGATCTGCTGGACGCCCTGCAGCGCACTCTGGACTTCTGGCTGGGGGCGTGCCACCTGCCCATGCAGGAGCGCCCGTGATGGCAGACGCCCACCGCGGACCCCGCCCCCGCCGCGAGACGGTCGACCTCGTCTTCGAGGTCTGGAGCGCGCGGCGCAGCGGCCACTTCGATGGCCCCGCAGGCGTCGTGACGATGGTGGAGGGCGACCCCGTCGATGCCGCCGCCGCGGACCTGCTGGACGCCAGCCTCGTCGAGCCGGGGCTGCGCTTCGTCGAGAAACCGACGGAGGGGGCACGCTTCCCCTACGCCCCGCGCCTCCTCGAAGCGGGTCGCCACCTCGCGCACGTCGACAGCGTGCGGCGCGGACTCGACAGCCCGGTGGCGCCGGGGCCACTCGCTGACGCCCTCCCTCGCCTCCCGCTGCGGCCGGCGGTGCGTCGCGTCCTGCGGCAGGCCCTCGACCTGTCGGAGCCGCTGGGCCGGGTGATCGACGACAGCCACGTCGACCTCGAACAGGTGGTCGGGGATGTTGCAGCCCTGGTCGCCCTGGGGGTCATCCGCTTGAGCGGCCACAGCTCGCGGCGCCTGCAAGGGGGGCTGCGGTCGGGTGGCGGCGGCCTGTCCGTCGACCAGCGCCAGGAGATCCTGCGCCGACGGCTGCAGTCGCGGCTGGAGCGGGACTGGCAGGCCCTCCGGCACGCGGACGACCACGCGGTCCTGGGCGTGCCGCGGGACGCCAGCCCCGACCTGCTGCTGCGGGCTGCGGCGCGGATGCGGGGCCGGTACGCGTCGGTCGCAGAGGACGCGGACTCGGGCGGCGGCGCCGCGGTGCGGATGTTCCTCCAGCAGCTCCGCGGCAGGGTCGAGCAGGCGATCAGCAACCTCCAGGTGCCCGAAGGCGGCTCCAGCTCCACCAGCGACCTGCTGCCGGGGCCCTGGCACGCCTTCCAGCTCGGTCGCGAGGCCGCAGCGCGTGGTGACCTCGGCCAGGCCCGTCGCTGGCTGGGCATCGCCCACCAGCAGGACCCGGGGGCGCCCGGCCCGCTGGCGTGGTTCGGGTGGGCCATCGTGGTCGATCCGCGGGTCAGCTCGGCGCGGGCGCGCGCGCGGGGCGTGGCGCTCATCGACGAAGCCCTGGCGCTGGACCGCAGCTCGGCGGTGGCGCTGGAGCGGGGAGTGGAAGCCGCCCTGCACCTCTGCGACATCTCCCGGGCCCGCGATCTCGTGGAGCGGCTGCGAGAGCAGCGCCCGGACCACATCCGCCTGGCGATGCTGCTGCGGCGGATCGACCGGATGTAGCGGCGGCGCCTCGTCCGGTCAGCGGCGATCGCCGGGCAGCCGGTCGGGGTCGAGGTTCTCGGTCGGGTCGTCGGCGGCGTTCTCGGTCGGGTCGTCGGCGGCGTTCTCGGTCGGGTCGTCGGTGGCGTCCTCCACCGGTGCGCTGACGCGGTCCCGGGATGCGGCGGCGCGGCGCGGTCCCCCCGACCGGCGGGCCTGCGGGTGCGACGGCGAGAACTCGACCAGCTCGTCGTCGGACTCGAGCCACACGCCGGAGTCGAGCTGGTCGGACAGGTCGACGCCGTCGAGGGTCGGCCGCCCGGTCGGCAGCTCGTCGGGGTGGGGTCCGGTGACCGGGAGCCAGTCGCCCGGGTCCGCCGCGACGGAGTCGCTGTCGTCGTCGTGCTCGGTCGGAGCGTCGACCGGGTGGGCGAAGTGCTCCATGCGGGTCGGTTCGCCGGTGGCCACCTCTGCCGGGTGGCGCAGCCCGTCTCCGGCGGGGTGACGCAGTCCGGCGCCGGGTGCGCCGAGGTCGAGCGCCGGAGTCGGCGTGGCCGAGCGCGGGGCCGAGGGGCTCACGAGGGGCGGGCCTGCCCGGTCGCCCCGGGCGGCGCGGGCGGTGCCCGGAGCCGGGCCGAGGGGAGAGCGCCGGGGACCTCGACGGACGCGGGTGGCGTTGGCGCGCAGGGCGGCGAGGTCGAGGATGCACGGGTCGATGGCGGTCGCGTCGGGGAAGAGGCGCAGGGCGTCGGTCGGGCAGACCTGCATGCACAGCTCGCAGGCGATGCAGCCCGTCGCGTCGAGACGGAAGCGCTCCACGGTGCCGCGCGGGCGACCGGTGTGGGGCGACAGGGCGATCACCCCCGGGCGCACGTCGATGACGTCCACCGGGCAGACCGCCGCGCAGAGCCCGCACCCGACGCAGGCGTCGTCGCCGTCGTGGTCGCGCAGCAGCGCGAAGCCCAGGCCGCGTGCCGCTGGCGGAGGCGGTGTTGCGTTGTCAGCCGTCGCCGCGGCCCCGGGGGCGCGGCGCCCGGTCAGCGCCTGCAGAAGTGTTCGCCAGCCCATGGGGTCCCGTCGGCTCCTTGCCGATCGAGGATAGCGGATCCGATCGCCCGATCCCCTGCTCCGCCTGTGACCTCAGTCAGGAAGCTCGCCCACCGTAGACCGCAGCATCGGGCGAGTTGAGCCACCAACAGGCCCCGCCCCCTTCAGGGGACCGCGCTGGCCATGGTGGCGTCCCGCGGCTCGCGGCTCGCGGCTCGCGGCTCGCGGCTCGCGGCTCGCGGCTCTGTGTGGTGGGAGCGTAGATCGCAGGCCGCTCGTCAGTGGCGCCAGGGCTCATCTGTTGCCAAGGCTTGTTCTGCCTTTGGCCGAAGAAATGGCGGGAGTGCGCAGTATCCAGGCCGTCGGATAGCCCCGCCGAGTCCGGATGCTCTGAGTTGCTGAAGTCGGAGGGTATTGGCTTACCCCCGGACTTCGGGTGCTGAGAGTTGCTGAAGTCGGAGGGTATTGGCTTACCCCCGGACTTCGGGTGCTGAGAGT
>CAZRFD010000249.1:6808-6975 GCA_964599085.1 uncultured Enterobacterales bacterium
TGCTGAAGTCGGAGGGTATTGGCTTACCCCCGGACTTCGGGTGCTCCTTCCCTCGCGGACTCGCGGTTCGCGGCCTCGTGCCTTCGCGGCTCGCGGTTCGCACCCTCGCGGACTCGCGGCTCGCGGCTCGCGGCTCGCGGTTCGCACCCTCGCGGACTCGCGGCTCG
>CAZRFD010000250.1:0-6883 GCA_964599085.1 uncultured Enterobacterales bacterium
TGATGGCGCCGTCCCGGGCTACCAGCGGGGCGCTCACGTTCCCTCCTCGCCCTCGCCCTCGCCCTCAGCGGGCTCGGGCAGGTCCTCGGCGTCGGGCTCGGCCAGGTCCTCGGGGCTGTCGCCGGGCTCCTCGTCGCCGGGCACGCCGGGGATCTCGTCCAGGTCGGGCAGCTCGTCGGGATCGGGGAAGGCGATGTCGTCGAGGTCGTCGTCGTCCTCCTCCTCGTCGTTGCCGGCGAAGCCCTCGTCCCGCGCGGCGGGCATGGGCACGGGCGGCTCCTCCAGGGCCTCCTGCATCGCCTCGACCATCTCCTCCAGCAGGTCGCGGACCTGGACCAGGAGGCGCTGGGTGCCGGCCTGGGCGACCAGGTCGAGCCAGGCGAGGTGGGCCTGGGCGAAGGTCTGCTCCTCGTCGGAGAGGTCGGACCAGTCCTCGATGGCGGCGGCCAGGTCCTTGCGGCGGCGGGCGCCGAAGGCGTCGCCGTAGAAGGCGCGGGCGGTGGCGAGGAAGGCGGGCTCGGTGCGGCGCTTGCGCGCCTTGGGGAAGCGGGTCGTCATGGTGAACGTCCTCCGGGTGTGGATGGAACAGCGCGGACGGGACGCACGAGGCGCCCGCCGCGGAACGGGTGGTCGGGATCAGCCCGCGGCGGGCTGGGTCGGGTTGGTCGTCGGGTTCGGGCCAGGCGGGGGCGTCGTCCCCCCGCCGGGCTGCTGGGCCTGGGCCTGGGCCTGCTGGGCCGCCCTCGCCTGGGCGGCGGCGGCCTTGAGCATCTGGGCCAGGCTCTTGAGGTTGGCGGGATCCTGCATGAGCGCCCGCACGTCGGGGTCGCTCAGGGTGCTCACCAGCTCGGGGCTGGTCCCGATGACGCCGAGCACGTCGGCCAGCTCGGGGGTCACGCCCCGGGCGGTGAGGAACGCCTTGGCGGCGTCGCCGAGCTGGTTGAGCGCCTCGCGGGCCAGCTCGGTGCGGGCGTCGCCGGCGCGCTCGTCGGCGCGGCGCTCCTCGGCCAGCTCCAGCTCCTTGTAGCGGTTCTCCAGGATGGCCGCGACGAGCTGGTCCACCTGGTCGCGCGCCTGCCGGAGCTGCCGGTGCAGGCGGTTGAGCATGGCGTTGTTGACACCCTGGAGCTGCCCCACCGAGCCGAGCACGATCTGGCCCCACTGCGCGTAGTAGTCGCCCAGGGCCTTGATGCCCTTGGCCCCGCCGGCCGTGGCGGCCTGCTCGAAGGTGGGCGCGGGGATGCGGGGGAGGTCCTTGTCGGCGAGCAGCGGAAGGTGGAGGTCGGCGTCGTGGTTGCGGCAGACGAACTGCGCGCTGTCGAGCATCCGGGCGCCCTTCGGCCCGTAGACCTTGACCCGGAACCGGCAGTACTCCTCGCCCACGGTGTTCCGCACCGCCACGTCGCGGATCCAGAGGCAGGCGGCGCGGAGGATCAGCTCCCTGGACAGCGAGGCGCGCTGGCGGCTCGACGGCGGGTCCCAGGTGGGGGCGTCGTCGTCCTCCTCCTCCTCCTCGTCGTAGGGGTCCGCCGGCCCGTCGTCGTCCTCGACGAGGTCCTCCAGGGGCTCCTCGGACGGCTCGTCCTCGATGTAGGGGAGCGCGCTCGCCTCGTTCAGGTCGAAGCGGGCGAGGGTCTCGTCCTTGCGCGGGATCGTGCGGTCCTGGATGACCAGGTAGGCGGCGTCGGGCGACAGGCGGCGGATGCGGTCTTCGATGGGTTCGAGACCTTCAAAAGAGAAGCTCTCACGGTTCACGGTCCTCCTTCCGCTGTCGCACCTCCAAGGTACGACGCGACGCGAGGGAGAACAAGCGTGCAGGTATTCCCCCGGGAGGCCCCGGAATGGCCGGAATCTGGGCTAACCCACGGTTCTTCCTGACTTACCCGAGCAAGTCTTGACGGGCTGAAAATCGGTTACCGCGCCTCCTGGGCCGCGGTCAGTGGTACTTGCCGCGGTCCACGGCAAGTGCTTGCCGCCCACTTACCGCGCCGGACCCCTCCGCTGACCGTCGAGGAGCCCGCCGAGCGCGGTAACCGATTCCGCTGGAAGCCCGTGAGTACGGGCGTTTAGCTTCCTGGCGAAGCCACGCCGCCGGCCCGTTCGGCGGCCCCACCCACTCCAGCGGAGAGGCAACCGGCATGGCCCGAACGACCGCACTCGGCAAGGCGATGAAGGGCGACAAGGTCACCGACAAGCAGGCGCAGGGCGCGCTGAGCCAGGCGGTGGACAAGATCGCCTCCCTCACGAAGCGCGCGCAGAAGTCCAAGGAGGCGATGGCCGAGACCGGCGCGATGGTGGTCCACACCGCCGAGACCCAGGGCAGCCTGTTCCTGGCGTCGATGGCGGAGGGCTACTTCGGCACCGACAAGCTCAAGATCGGCTCGGTGGACCTTCGCGCCCCGGTCGGGCTGCTGGCCCAGGGCTACGGGCTGTACGAGGCCATGAGCGGCAAGGGCGGGGGCGGGCACGCGCTCGCGCTCGGCAACGGCGTGATGGGCTCGTGGCTCGCCTCGGTGGCGGTCCAGGCGGGCCGCACGCTGGCCGAGAAGCGAGCCGGCGGGGGCCAGGCCCAGGGCCAGGCGACCCAGGCCCAGCCCCAGGTGAGCGCCGCGCCGGTCGTCACCCCGGCCATCCAGGGGCCGGCGCTCATCCCCGAGCCCCTGCTCCAGGGGCCGGTGCGCGAGGTCCTGCTGACCCCGGAACCCGTGCCCGTGCCCGCGGGCGTCGTCTTCGAGGACGAGGACGACGACGAGGACGAGCTGTCCGGCCGCCGGGGCGGTCGTCGCGGTCGCCGCGGACGCGGTCGCGGAGGTCGGGGAGGCCGCCGCGGTGGTCGCGGAGGCCGCGGAGGCCGCGGTGGTCGCGGCGGGCGCCGGCCCAACCGCTTCGTGCGCCCCGACTTCGAGGACGACGACGACGGCGACGAGGAAGACGACGAGTAGCCACCCCCCCCCTTTCCACAGGACCCAACCCCTTCCAACGCGAGGAACCACGACATGCCGCGCAACCTGACCCCTCTCGGACACGCCCGCGTCTTCCGCCACCCCTCCACCGGCGAGCTGGTGGTCGACACCGACTCGCTGCGCCGCAGCTCCTTCTCGGGGGAGTTCGGCTACGAGGACGACTTCGGCGACGACGAGTTCGACGGCTACGACGACGACTTCGGCGATGACGACGACTTCGGAGACGACGACTTCGAGGGCGACGACGACGACTTCGGAGACGACGACTTCGAGGGCGACGACGACGACTTCGGCGACGACGACTTCGGCGACGAGTTCGGCGCTCGGGGCCGCCGCCGCGCCCGCCGCCGGGCCCGCAAGCGCCGCCGGCTCCAGCGCCGCATGGAGCGCCTCCAGCGCAAGATGGGCAAGGTCGGCGGCTCCAAGAAGAAGGCGAAGAAGAAGAAGATGACCTGGGGCATGACCGCCGTCGGCGGAACCGACACCCTCACCGCCGCCGGCTCGTCCAGCGTCAAGATCCGGCTTCAGCACCACTTCCAGGCCCGCGACATCACCTTCACGGGCTCGGCGGACGGCGCGAAGGTCACCAGCATCTTCTTCGGCGACCGCGTGGTCTGGTCCAACAGCGACGGCATCGACGTGGGCGTGTTCGCCTCGACCGGCTTCCTCCGGGGGCTGCTCAAGGGCCAGAGCCTGCGCGCGGGCCTCGACATCACCGTCAACGGCTCGCTGCCCGGCGCCGGCGACTTCGCCGTCACCCTCATCGGCCTCAAGCCGGTCGGCCCCTGCTGATCCGGGCGAGGCGTAGGGAGATGCGATGCGAGCGGGGTGTGCGAAGGAGCTGACGACCCGGGCCGACCAGGCGGACCTTCCCGCCTACGACGGCACGACCCTGAAGTTCCAAGCCCTGCTCGACGGGGAGTCCTGCGAGGACACCTGGCGCATCATCGAGGCGTTCAGCCGCAGCGCGGCCCCCTTCGAGCTGGAGCTGGCCTGGTCGGCCGGCTCCGGCTCCGGGGCCTTCGCCCAGGTCACGGTCGCCCGCTCGGTGCGGATCTGCATCTTCGCCCGCTCGCTCCGGATCCGGGCCGCGAACCTGTCCTCGTCGGACAACCGGGTCGGGGTCACGGTGGCGGACGGCTACGGCCAGACCCGCAACCAGTGGGAGCACCGGGCCACTGGCGACCAGAGTGTGGCCGACCCGGACCAGGGCGTGGCCCAGGAGGTGCCGATCCCGCCCTTCGCCCGGACGGTCCGCCTGGAGATCGCCGACCCCACGCGGCTCCCCGGCTCCACCATCAAGGTCTACGACGGCGAGGGCACGCTTCGGGCCACCGTCGCCGGCGACGCCCAGCCCGAGGGCGGGGTGCCCGTAGGAGGCGCCGGCAGGGTCGAGGTGACCGCCGGGGCCACCGACTACCGCGTCGTCTACACGCTCTCCCTCTGAGGTCTCCCCATGTCCGTCTACCGCCACCTCGTCACCCTCCTCGACGTCACCACCGGCACCGACAAGGCCCAGACCGGCGGCACCTACGCCGTGCTTCCCCTTGACGGCGACCGGCAGAGCGACGCCCAGCAGGGCTGGCGGGTCTTCTTCGACGCGACCCAGAGCGGCGGGGCGACGAGCCCGACCACCGACGTGGTGCTGGAGACCAGCCACGACGGCACCAACTGGGTGCAGGCGGTCAAGGCCACCCAGCTCACCCAGGACGGCGAGATCCACGAGTTCGCCACCGTCATCGCCCTGGGTCCCTACGTCCGCGCGATCACCGCGGTGGGTGGCGGCACCGCGCCCACCCACACGGCGACCGTGAAGCTCGCCAGCAACGGACCCTTCCGGCTCAAGGGCGTGTGATGAAGATCGCGGTCAAGCTCGCCTTCGACGAGCAGGGGGCGCTCCGCCTGCTCAACTGGCTGGCGCAGGAGAACGCCATCATCCTGCGGTCCCGGCCGGACCTGCCCCTGCTCTATGACTCGGGCGTGGTCTACCAGCGGGAGACCGACGAGACCTGGTGCGACTACCTCAACATGCTCGCCCAGGGGCACGAGGACTGCGACGGGCTCGCGGCGGCCCGAGCCGGCGAGCTGCTCGCGCGAGGGTGGAAGGCCCTGCGCCCGGGTGACGAGGGCTACCGGGAGGCCCTGCGACGCCGGCCGACCTCGATCCCGGCCGAGGTGCTGCTGAAGACCCGGAGCCGCCCGGACCAGCCCGGCCTCTACCACTGCGTGGTCCGGTACCGCGTCGGCACGACCTGGCACCGGGACGACCCCAGCAAGCGGCTGGGGATGAACGGAACGATTCAACCCTCGGTGCGGCGCCGCTGGGCGGCGGTCGCCAAGGCCTCCGAGGACACCGTCTGGAGGACCGCCTGATGCGACTGCAGAGCGCCCTGAGCATGGACCAGTTCGCCGGCCTGGAGGAGGAGGAGATGGGCCTCTTCCGCAGCAAGGAGGAGCGGCGCGCAAAGCGCAAGGCCCGGCGCGCCAAGCGCAAGGCGCGCCGCAAGAAGCGCCGCTCCGAGCGCCGCCAGCGCAAGGCCGCGCGCCTGCGCCGCCGAGCCGGCCGGCTCGACTCCGGCGGGGGACGGAAGCGCCGCCGCCGGGGCGGCGGTGGCGGTGGCACCCGTCGGGCCATGCGCCGGGGCGGGATGCGCCGGCGGCAGCGGAGCTTCGAACCGATGCTCCAGCCCGCGCCCCAGTGGCCCGAGACCGAGCCCCAGTGGCCCGAGGCCGACTTCATGCCCATGCAGCCCGGCCCCGAGGTCCTCGAACCGGAGGTCATCGAGCCGCCGGACTTGGAGGACTTCGAGGACGCCCTGGAGATGGAGGGCGTGGGCGCGCTCGCCCGCCGGTGGAGCCCGCTGGTGAAGATGGGGCGGAACTTCCGCATCCAGGCCGCCGAGGGCTACCGGGCCGCGGTCGTGCCGCTCAAGCCGGGTCTGTTCCTGGTCGCCGAGCTGCCCGAGCACGTCGCCCGCTCCGAGTTCGGCATCGTCCCGCTGCTCGCGCCCCTGGTGGTCCGCGCCGCCTCCCGGGCGATCAGCAAGCCGCCCGAGCAGCGCCCGCTCTACCGGCTGTTCCACCGGCAGGGCCAGGGCCAGCGCCAGGAGGGCCAGGGCCGTCCCCTCCTCCAGCGGGTCTTCCAGCCGCGCCAGGGGCAGGGAGGCGGCCAGGGTCAGGGCCGCACCTTCCTCCAGCGCATGTTCCGCCCGCGCCAGACCGCCGCCCTGCACGAGGCACCGCCCCAGCGCAGCCTCGTGCCCGCGCCAGGCTCCGGCCAGGCCCAGAACCAGCTCCTCCCCGCCCCCGCCCTCGGCGCATGGGTGGACCCCGAGGACCTCGCCGGCCTGTTCGACGACGGGCAGGGGGTGTAGGCCATGCCCACCTGGAGCCAGGTCAAGGCGGCGTGGTCCGCGGGCTGGAAGGCCCTCCAGGACGAGGGCACCCGCCTCTACGAGGCCGCGATCCGCGCCGATCCCACGGGCTACCTCGCAAAGGTCCAGGCGTTCCTCTCGGAGCTGTCGCAGTCCCGGGCCAGCCTCGACCGGATGAAGGCGAAGCTGCCCAACCCGGCGACCACCCCCGAGGACCAGGCGCTCGTCGCCAAGGTCTCCGCGCTGGAGAAGCGCTACCAGGACCTCGCCGCCGGCTTCTACGCCGACACCCAGCCCGCGAGCACCGGCATGGGGATCGCCCCCGTGCTGGTGGTGGGTGGCCTGGTCGTCGGCGTTGCCGGCGTGGCCTGGGCGGTCGCCGCCTACGAGTACGCCGTGAACCTCCGCGAGCAGACCGCGCTCGCCGAGAAGGAGCTGGACGCCCGCGTCGAGGCCAGCCGGCAGGGGCGGACGCTGGCGCCCTCGACCCTCCCCCCGCAGACCGACCCGGTGAAGGCCGCCAAGGGCGTCGGCGGGCTGCTCCTG
>CAZRFD010000251.1:0-6849 GCA_964599085.1 uncultured Enterobacterales bacterium
GTCGCGGAACCAGAAGGCGAGGAGCACCAGCGGCGCGGCCCACTCCCAGGTCCAGGTCACGGCGGTGCCCGCGCGGGAGAGCTGGTAGACGGCGGGGCTCCAGCTCCACGCGGCGTCGAAGCGCCCGAAGTGCGGATCGTGCATCGCGATCCACAGGGCGCTCCAGTCGGTCGGCAGCCACGAGGTCGCCACCTTCTGCACGCCCGCCATGCTGTAGACCAGGACGAGCTGGATGACGAGGAGATACCGCGGCCACGATGGGACGGGGCGCCGGTGCCCGGCCCAGCGTCCACTCCGCAGCCGCGCGTCGACCGACCAGGCAGCGCCCGCGCTGCTGAACACGAGCACCATCAGCGTGTTGCGGATCAGCATGTCGATGCCGCGATCCGCGGCTGGCACGATGAGGGCGAGCTGTGCCAGCAGCAGCAGCAGGACCAGGGCCGAGAGCCGGGTGGCCACGCCGAGCGCGACGGCAGCAGCAGCCACGACGGCCGCCCAGAACGCGAGCTGCGCCGTCGAGGCGGTCGCGGGGAGCAGCGTGTAGAGCCAGGGGACGGCGGCGCGCTCGACGGCGTTGCCCAGCCCGCCGCCGTCGTGGGGTGCGTACAGCGCGGTGACGAGGTCGAAGCGCACGACCTGCAGGAGGTCGACGAACACCAGCGTGCCGATCAGGGCCCGCACGAGGGCGAGCGAGTCCGCGAGCTCCCGGCGGTCCCACAGGCCAATCCACCAGCGGATCACGGCGTCCCCACCGGGCCATGGAGCGCCGTGCCCGCCCCGTCCTCACCGAGCAGCGCCTCGCGCTTGCGGATGCGCCGGTGGCGCACGCCGACCTTGGCCGGGTCGTCGCCCTGTGCTGGTGCGGTGACGTGCTCGACGTCGAAGCGCAGCTCGACCACGGCGAGCTCGGGGTCGTGGGCGAAGATGCGCCGGGCCAGCTCGTCGCAGAGGCGGTTCCACAGGAAGCCCGCGCGCGGTCGGTCGCCGCTGTCGTCGTAGATCCCGCGCACCTTGCGGTACTGCAACAGGTCGACCAGCCAGGGCTCTCCCTGGTCCGGCGCCCGGTACAGCGTCTGCCACCGCCCGCCGTCCGCGCTCCTGCCCATCACGACGAGGCGCCCCGGATACGGATCGGGGAAGGCGAACAACCCCCAGGCCTGTCCCGTCCCGGTCAGCCGCAGCAGCGGTCGAGCCGGACCGTGCAGCGCCTTCTGGGTCCGCTTGCTCCAGCGCCCGAGGGCGACCACGTCGTCGGCGAGCTGATCGGGGGTCGTGGACACACCGAGCGAGGACAGCACCCCCGTCCAGCGCTCCAGCTCGTCTGCCGCGAGGTCATATCGAAGGTCGGAAGCACCGAGGTCTGGCCAGGGAGCCGCCAGCGAGAGGTGCAGCAACAGCACGGCGGCGATCAAGGCCGCGCGCAGGACCGGCCACAGCCCCGGCGTGTCCTGCGGGCCGCTCGGCTTCCGGTCAGCCGATCCCGAGGCCATGCCGGACCAGGGCGAGCGCTTCATCCAGGCCCGTGTCGGCGTGGCGCAGCGTCACGAGGGGCTGCCCGCGCACGACGGCGTCACCCGGGCCGGCGTGCAGGCGCAGTCCGACGCCAGGGTGGATCGGATCGTCGGCAGCCCGGCGCCCGGCCCCCAGCACGAAGGCCGCCCGCCCCAGGTCGTAGGCGTCGCACCGGGTCAGTCGACCGTCGGCCGGTGCTTCCACGACGAGATCCGTGCACCCGGCGCCCAGCAGCGGCGCGTCCGGGTCCCCGCCGTGGGCGCGGACCATCCGGCAGAAGCGGTCGAAGGCCGCCCCACTGTCGAGCAGGCGACGAGCCGCCGTGACCTCTTCCGCGTCACGGCCGATCAGCTCGCAGGTCAGGGAGGCGAGGTCTTCGGGCCCCTCGCCCTTGAGGCAGGCCACGGCTTCCTCGACCTCGAGCGCGTTGCCGATCGTCCGCCCCAGCGGCACGTTCATGTCGGTGAGCCGCGCCCGGGTGTGGACCCCGGCGCCGTTGCCCACCGCAACGAGGCTGTCGGCGAGGGCAACCGCGTCGGGAAGCGTCTTCATGAAGGCGCCCGTGCCCCACTTGACGTCCAGGGACAGCTCGTCGAGCCCCTCGGCCAGCTTCTTCGACAGGATGCTTGCGGTGATCAGCGGGATCGACGGGACCGTCGAGGTCTCGTTGCGCAGGGCGTAGAGGAAGCGATCGGCCGGCGCGAGCTGCCCGGTCTGCCCGTTCATGAAGCAGCCCACGTCTGCCAGCACACGGTGCAGCGCGGCGGTGTCGAGGTCGGTGCGGAAGCCCGGGATGCTCTCGAGCTTGTCGAGGGTGCCCCCGGTGTGCCCGAGGCCGCGGCCGCTGATCATGGGCACGAAGGCCCCCAGCTCGGCCCA
Source organism: uncultured Enterobacterales bacterium (assembly GCA_964599085.1). GTDB lineage: Bacteria > Myxococcota_A > UBA796 > UBA796 > UBA2385 > J125. Next base: position 2,392 of record CAZRFD010000251.1, read on the forward strand.
CAGCGGCGCGAGCACGAGGCTGACCTTGTCGCCGACGCCGCCGGTGGAGTGCTTGTCGACGATGCGGCCGTCGACGTCCCAGCGCATCACCTCGCCGGAGTCCCGCATCGCCAGCGTCAGCGCCACCTTCTCTTCGTCGGCCATCCCCCGCAGGTAGACGAAGGCGAGGAAGGCGGCGGCCTGGGCACGCGTGATCGTCCCGTCGACGAAACCCGCCACCAGCCAGGCGATCTCGCTGGCGCTGAGCTGCCCACCGTCGCGCTTGCGCTCCAGCAGCGTGTCGATGGCGATGCCGGCTGCGGCCATCAGTAGCCGCCCTTGCCGGTGCCGCCGGACACGATGGCGACACTTGCGCTGGCCCCGATCCGCGTCGCACCGGCGGCGATCATCGCCCGCGCATCATCCGCCGTGCGCACGCCGCCCGATGCCTTCACCCCCATGTCGGGCCCGACCACCGCCCGCATCAGCCGCACGTCGTCGATGGTGGCGCCGCCGCCCCCGAAGCCCGTGCTCGTCTTGACGAAGGCCGCCCCGGCCGCCTTGGCGATGGCGCAGCCGACGATCTTCTCGTCCCGCTCGAGCATGTTCATCTCGAGGATGACCTTGACCGGACGCCCCTGGGCCGCGTCGACGACCGCGCGGATGTCGTCGAAGACGTGGTCGTGATCGCCACCCTTCAGGGCACCGATGTCGATGACCATGTCGATCTCCTGGGCGCCATCGGCGATCGCCTGGCGGGTCTCGGCGGCCTTGCTGGCCGTGGCCATGGCCCCCAGCGGGAAGCCGACCACGCAGATGGGCATGACCCGGCTGCCCTCCAGCATGCGCGCGACCAGGCCGATCCAGGTGGAGTTGACGCAGACGCTGGCGAACCCGTGCTTGCGCGCTTCCTCACTGACCTTGACGATGTCGGCGCGGGTTGCGGTCGGCTTGAGCAGGGTGTGGTCGATGGTCCGCGCGAGCTGGCCGGCGTCGGGGGCGCTGCCCGCCGAGCCAACGCGCACCGCGCCGGCGTCGAGCAGGGCCCGCAGCGCGGTGCTGTCCTGCCAGGTGCCGCGCAGCTCGGGTGCAGGGGGCACGGCGTCGAAGCGGGCCTGCTGCTGGACGCGGGCGATCACTCGTTCGACGAGGGCGTCGATGTCATCGGACTGGTGACTCACAAGGGCACTCTGGGAGGGAGGCGACGAGCGAGGGGGAAGCGGTCTCAGGAGAGGAGGGGCCCTCCCCTGCTGCGTGAGCAGGGCGCCCCGGACGAGCCATGCCCGTTCGGGGGAAAGACGGCGTTCAGCCGCGCGCCACGGTCACCTTGATCATCTGCACCGGCGTGATCGGGTTGTCGCGGGGGCCGGTGCGCGTCTTCTCGATGGCGTGCACGACGTCGGTGCCCTCGACCACCTTGCCGAAGACCGGGTGCTTGCTGGGCGTCCGGGTGTCGAACCAGTCCAGGTAGCTGTTGTGCACGGTGTTGATGAAGAACTGGCTGCCGCCGGAGTTGGGACGTCCGGTGTTGGCCATGGACAGCGTGTAGGGTTCGTTGCTCAGCTTGTGCTCCGGCGGGAACTCGTCCTGGATCGTGCCCCAGGACGGACCGCCGGTGCCGGCGCGGGGGCTGCGCGGGTCCTTGCTGTGCGGGCAGCCGAACTGCAGCATGAAGCGGTCGATGACCCGGTGGAAGTGCAGGCCGTCGTAGAAGCCGCTGTCGGCGAGCTTGATGAAGTTGCCCACGGTGATGGGCATCTTGTCTTCGTAGAGCTCGGCCTTGAAGCTGCCGAGGCTGGTCTCGAAGGTCACGGTCGGGTTGGCCACGCGGGTCTCCGGGGGCTGGGGAGGATGGAGGCGGGAGAGGAGGGACCTGCCCCGCCACGGTACAGCAGCACGGGGCACGCCTGCGTCGGAGCGCGCCGCCGGTGCAGCCGCATATCCCGCCGGCACGGGATACCGTCCGCCCCATGCAGCTCAAGCCCATCCGACTCGCCTTCGTCTGCACGGCCAACATCTGCCGCTCACCCATGGCCGCGGGCTTCGCCCGGGACTACGGCGAGCAGCGCGGCTGGCCCGTCGAGGTCCGCTCCGCCGGCATCATGGGACTGATCGATCACGCCGCCGACCCCCTCGCGGTCAAGGTCATGGGCGAGGTCGGCATCGACATCTCGTCGCACCGCAGCAGCGCTGTGACCGACGAACTGGTGGAGTGGGCCGACCACATCCTGGTCATGGAGATGCGCCACGCGTCGGTGCTCCGCGACCGCTTCCCCGCCTCCGACACCAAGGTCCTGATGCTGGGCACCTTTGGCGGGATGGTCGAGATCCCCGACCCGGTGGGCGGCTGGCGCTGGCGCTTCCGGAAGTCCCGCGACCAGCTCCGCAAGTGCACCCTGGGCTTCATGGACCAGCTCCCCCCACCGAAGGTCATCGAGGAGTAGCGCAAGGCGCGAGCGACGCCCCGCTCAAGGATCGCGCAGCAGCTCGACCGCCAGCCCGCCGCCCGCCTGCCAGCCGCCCGGCGTCACCAGCCCGCCCCATGCAGACAGGCGCAGGCCGACGAGCGAGTCAGGGGGCAGGCGCAGCGAGCCGATCCCCCGGACGGAGCCATGCAGCGTGCGAGCGTCGTCGGCCAGGGCGTGGCCAACCGGGGCGAGCACGCCGCCCTCAACACCGAGATCGGCAAGGCGGGAGCGCGGCCGGAGGCGCAGCCCCCCGTGCAGCCCGACGCGGCCGGTGCCCGTCCAGTCCTCGACGACCCCGGGCAAGCGGTCGGCGGCGACATCGAGTGCCACGGTCAGGACCACGGGGACCGCCAGCCCCACGCGGCCCCCGACCTCCAGGCCCGCCCCCGGAGCGGTCGGCGGCGCATCGAGCAGCCCCCCGATCAGCCCGAGGTGCATCGCCAGATCCCCCTTCGTTCCCGGAGAGCCGTGGCGCGGCGCTCGTGTGTCGGCCGCTGTCCGCCCGACGGGCGGATCGGCGAGGCGCAGCCGGACCTGTTGGCCGTCGGCCCCCCACAGCCGGATCCGCTCACCGTCCCTGGTCACCACGTAGGCGGGCCCCCCGCCCGACAGCGCGAGCAGGCTCGGCCCGAGCCCCACCGGCGCACGGCCCGTGGTGGCCAGGGTCCGCACGGCCGCCCGCAGCTCGGACCGGCCCATGGGCGCTGCATCGGGCCGCGCCCACACCACGGCGGCGCTCCCTGGCGGCAGCTCGGCAAGCTGCACGGCGACCACCGCCGCGTCGCCGGGGTCGGAGAGCTGGAAGACGTGGGTGCCCGCCGGCACGTCGAGGCTGTGGCCCCGGCCTGGTGCGCTCCCCCGCGCCGGGGGCGTCGCCTCGGCCGGGTTGCCGTTGTCGTAGACGAGCGCTGCATCACCGACGACGACGACCCGGGCGGGGGCGGCGTCCCGGGCGTCTGCACGCACCGCGTCGAGCAGGTCCGTCGCCGCCTGCAGCGTGGCCTCGGGCGCGTCCATGTCCGGCCCAGCGGTCACCGCGCGTGCCGCCGCGACGCGGGCCTCGTCGAGGTGGAAGCTGGCGACCTCGACGTCATCGGCGCGGCTCTCGGCGACGACGAGGTGCAGCTCGGCCGTGCTCAGGTGGAAGCGGAAGACGTCATCGGGGGCCAGGCGCCGGGTCAGGCAGGGCAGCTCGGCCTCCAGGCGGCTGAAGGCAGCGAGACCCGCGGAGAGATCCAGGAACTGCAGATCGGCCCGCGCCTGCACGAGGCGGCCACGCCAGTCGTTCAGTTCCACCGGGCCACCGCAGAGGTCTTCGATTCGGCGATCCACGACGCCCACGACCTGCACGGCGTCGACCAGGTCGTCGAGTGCTCGCAGCTCTGGATCGGCGTGCCCGAGCTTCTGGGCTGCCTGTCGGGCGCGGTCGGTGTCCACCCCCTTCTCCAGCCACAAGGTCGCATCCGACGCCCACGCCGGGACCGCCAGCCCCCACAGCAGCAGCGCCACCCCCGCCCGCATCACTTGAAGGTCGTCGACTCGAAGTCCCAGATCCAGCGGTTGCTCCGCCCCTCCACCACGTCGATGGTGAACGTGGTGCGGCGCCCGTCGTCCGCGGCCAGGGTGATGGTGTGCTTGCCCGGGGGCAGCGAGAGGCCGACCTGCGGCGTGCGCCCTCGCATCTCGCCGTCGATGGCCAGGGTGGCGCGCGGCATGCTGCTGACGGTGACCGGCACCAGCGCGGGGTCCGCAGGAGCGGCGGCAGAGGGGGACGCAGCATCGCTGTCTGTGCCATCCACGGAGTCGAGCGAGACCGTGCCACTCCCGGACGTCTCGGCGGCCGAGTTCACCGCAGCAGACGGCACCGCAGTCGACGGGTCCGACGTGGAGGGGGGAGCCGACGCCGCGCTCCCGGTGGCGGTGACGGCGGCGTCCGCGGCGCCGGACGCGGCAGGTGCAGACCCGGCGACCGGCTGGAGCACCCGCGTCCCGGAGTGGCTGACGCGGCGCG
>CAZRFD010000252.1:0-6728 GCA_964599085.1 uncultured Enterobacterales bacterium
GATCGGCGCGCAGCCGGCGCAGCACCTGGACGTGGCTGTGCCCGCCGCCGACCAGTACCAGTCGGCGCCGTTCGCGGGGGGTGGGTGGGGGCGATGCCATGGCGTGGGGCTATCGCGGTGCGCGCGCGCGGCGCCGCGCGCGGTCGCGCCGCTCACGCTTGCTGGCTGGGGCAAGCGGCCGTACGCTGCTCGAAGCAGCGTCTCTCCGGCGCTGCTTCGGAGGTCCCCATGACCAGCAACAGCAGCGTGCGCTACCTTGGGGGGGGGGGGCGAGTAGCCGCCTGACCCTGCCGGGGGGAGTGCTGTGGTTCAACCTTCTTCAGCGCGAGACCATCAGCGCCAAGACCGTCAGCGGCACGGCATGGGATCTGCTGCCGCTGGATTGCCCCCAGCTTGAAACGCTGGGGCCCGCGCTGCAGGACATCGTCGTCCACCTCGATATGCACAGCCGTACCGGGGCCTTCGAGTGCCAGGTGTCGCTGCGCTATGCCTATGACCTGGACGACTGGAGCACGATCGGTGCCGGCGACCTGGTCCTGCCGGCGGTCGCCAACCCCGGGTACGGCGCACCTTCGTCACCGTTCACCGACCGCACCCGGCTGGGGCGGCGTCGAATCCAGCTCGTGCTGCAGTACCACTCCAACGGCGGTGTCGCGGGTGACCACGCGCAGCTCAGTGTCGGGGTCGCCTGCCGCCCGTTCTGCTGCTGAGAGGGCCCGCGTGGGGTTGCTCTACGCGCGCCGCATGGGCAGGTGGCTGTCCACGGAAGCTCCGGCCGTGGATGCCGAGGGCCCGGCGCTCGACCTGCGTGTTCGTGTGCCCGGCGCGCAACGCGACACGACCCTCCGCACCCTGTTCGCCGCCACGCGCGCCCGGGGGCTGACCCCCCATGCGTCGGGGCCCCAGCACGACCACGTCGTTGCCCGGTCGCTCGTTGGACTACTGCCGGATGGGTCCGGCGCCCCGGCTCGGAACCCGGACATCGACCCACCCGCCTCGCTTGTTGAACCTGAACGCAGCCTGTCGCCCAGCGACTTGTTCGGCGTCGCCGAACCGGCCTGCCCGAAGACCGCACCCAAGGAAGCCATCTTCGGCAGCGCCGCACAGATCATCGGTGACCTGCGCGACATGGGGGCCGGCGCCGTCCGGCGGTGCAAGTACCGGGACGTGTACTGGGGTTCGCTGTTCCCGAACCGGGGCAGCTTCGTCAACGGAACCCAGGTCCCACCGCCAGCCGAGATCCTGGCGTCGCTGCGAGCCGACGACCACGCCGTTCTTGCAGACTTCACCGAGCTGCTGATCGCCTGCCGCCTGGCCGGGATCCGCATGGCGATCACGCCGTTTGACTCGGGTGGCGGCAGCGCGATGAACGTGAATACCGCGGCGGATGCAACTCGCAACGATGCCGATCGTCCTCTCGCCGACGGTTCGTGGGCCGACCTTCTGGCCCACAAGCCCTCGTGGCAGCACGGGGTGCGGGTCCCGTCGACCGAGGGGTGGGATCCGTTCTACTGGGACCACAGCGGCGATCACAGCGCTGAGCAGGAACACTTCCAGCGCTACGCGCTGCAGGTGTGGCCGACTCGTGCGTCTGATCCGATCACCAGCGACGACTACACCCGGGAGTGCGCCCGCCGCAAGTCGTTGGCGCTGTCGGCCTTCTGCCAGGGGGTGGCCGAACACCTGGCCGACCTGCACGAAGTGTGGCTGGATCTGCTGGACAACCTTGGCGTCTACGCGGCGGTCGACACCGTCGAGCTTGGAAACGAGCTGAACGGCTTCTTCGTCTACCGCTCTGAGAGTGGTGCGTCCCCCGAAGTGCTCCAAGCGTCGCACCGGGAAGCCGGACGTACGATGGTGGCGCTGGCGTCTCCCTTCCAGGCGCTGCTGACGGGCCTTCGCTTCCGGGCATCAGAGCTGTCGGCGTGGCGGCCGATGGAGCAGGACGGTGCGTGCGAACCGGAGCCCGGCTGCTGCGTCGCGGATGACTACGAAGAGCGGCTGGGATGGCTGCTTGGCGCCATCGGAGACGGTATGCCCGACGCGGTGAGCGTGGAAGTGCTCAACCAGTACGCCACCGCCATCTGGACATCGTCCGGTGGTAGCGTCGCGCTTCCGGCCGACGTCGCCGACTGGTGGCTGAGCTGCGCGGTTGCTGGCTACTGGTGGCCACCCCGGGTCGACGCCCCCGCGGACGTGCGTGTCCTGACGGCGCCCGACCTCGTCGACGAGGTGGGGCTGCACTGGTTTCACCAGTTCAACCGGCGCGTGGTCGGGACCAGCGTGGACAAGCTGGTCGTCGAACCGTGGATCCCCGGCTACGCCGACGCCATCCGCCTGGCCCAGGACCTCGACCGGTTGGACAGCGTGGTGGTCGACGGGCTCCGCTCGCTGGGCTTCTCGTTGGAGCGGACGGTCGGGGCGGCAGCGTTTGCTGCGGTGGCTCCAGTCTCGGGCTTGTCTCTGATTACAGACTTCTTCTACGAGGGCACCACCCATCTCCTTCAGGCTGGTATGCTCGCCCGGATGCTGTTTCTGTTCCGGACGCTGGGCGTGCGCCGCGCGTCGCGGTTCTGCCCGCTACTGAGCCCGCTGGAAGCCGATGACGATGGCGTCATCAGGCAGTGGTCCAGCCCCAGCATCGGCACCGGCCTGCACAACGACGTCGCCCTCCCTGGCGAGTCTGCTTCCTTCGCCGCCACGGCGGCCTGGCGTCGACCGGCATGGTTCACCTACCGCCGGGTCGCCTGGCTGCTGTCCCTTGCCGAAGACGCCGGCGCTGTGGTCAAGAACGCCAAGGGCTTCACGGTCCTGCGCTATCGGCTGCGGGCGCCGCTCAGCCTTTCGCTGCACCCGACCCACGGCTATCGCACGCTGTGGATCGCCTGGGTCGACCAGTACGCCGACAACGCCTGTCTGCACGAAGCCTACGATCCATCGGAGTCATCGGGTCCGTCGGGGTCGGCGGGCAGCGACGAAGCCATCGTCGTGCTGCTGGATGCGCTGGGGCAGGGCTACGAGCTGGTCTCCCTCGTCCCCCAGGTCGCCCCCAGCGACACCGACGGGGATACGGACTCCAACGGCTACCGCCAGGTCACTCCGCGGGACTGGCTGTGGGACGGATGGGACGGTGCCCTCCTCGAACACAGCGAAGAACACTACTGGGCCGACCGGGTGAGGTCGGTGGTGTACCTGCGCATCCGCAAGGCCGACCCGGACACCGCACCGGCCCCCGTGGCCATCCTCACCGACGCTGACACCCTGCTGACCCTATGACCGAATCCTCCCCTCCTTCGCTCTGGCGTCCCGCGGTCGTCGCCCTGCCCTTCAGCCTGTCCTGCATCTTGTCCTCTGTGGCCTGCTACCCCCCACCCGACACGGGGGCTGTGTCCGACAGCGGCGCCGGTGGCGACACGGCGCCACCGGAACCACTACCCTACCGGGCAGAAGAGATCTGCAACGTAGGCGCGGCAGTGTGCGCACGCCTCGACGACGGGCGGGTGGCCTGCTGGGGCGACCTGGAACCGATGATCCTGGACATACACGCCACGCGGCTGCGCTGCGGCTCCCGGGTGTTCGTTGAAGACGCGTCGGGACAGATCGGCTGCTACGACTGGTTTTCCGGCGAACCGGAGACCGAGTCGATGTACTGCCCTGATCCCGATGATCTGCCATTCGTAGACCTCTGGGCCAACGTCGCGTGGGGCGTGGGCGGCGCGGGGATCAAGCAGGACGGGTACGTGGCCAACTGGCCAAAGACCTACCCGTTCAGCGACACCATCGAGAGCTACCAGGCGCAGTCGGTAGGCTTCACCGGTGTCTGCATCATGCTGGTGGACATGGATGGCGTCATCCACTCGCTGTACACGGGCGAGAACTGCGAGGGCCACCCGAAGCTGGACAAGGAGTACGATGGCGCGTACGGCTTGGAGACGCCGCCGGATGGGGATGGCTGGCGGTCTGTGTCTGGCGGGCGATACCATGCGTGCGCCCTCGACAACGATGGTCGAGCGACGTGCTGGGGATGGGTCGACGCCGAGGACATGGCGGCGGTCGAAGAACTGCGCTTCGCGCAGCTTGACTCAAGCACCTATTCGACCTGCGGCGTTACGGTCGAGGGGCGGATCGCCTGCTGGAGCTTCCATGAGAAGTTCCTCCCCACCGACATCCCCACATCCAGCGGCTGGCAGCAGGTCGGCGTGTTCACCGGTGGTGCCTGTGCGCTCGACAACGATGGGCAGGTCACCTGCTTCGGCGACACGTCGCACATGTGGAGCAGCCTGCAGGATGCGTTGCACCTGTAGCGCCGACGGTCTCTCGGATGCGCTGGTGGGCGGAATACTCACGTCCCAGCTCCGCCGCCGACCAGCACCAGCCGGCGCCGTCCGCGGGGTGTGGGTGGGGGCGATGCCAAGGGGCGGGGCTCTCGTGGAGGGTGGTAGAGGAGGGACACCCCGCGCCCCGAGCCTGACCGTGCCTGTCGACGTCCAGACCGAGATCCTGATCGCCTGCCCACGCGACCGCGTCGCGGCCTATGCCTGCGACCCCGACAACGCGCCGGCCTGGTACGCCAACATCGACAGCGTGGAGTGGCGGACGGAACCTCCACTGGCGCAGGGCAGCCGGGTGGCCTTCGTCGCCCGCTTCCTCGGCCGCCGCCTCGCCTACACCTACGAGATCGTCGCGTACGACCCCGGCCGGAAGCTGGTGATGCGCACCGCCGAGGGCCCCTTCCCCATGGAGACCACGTACGACTTCGACGACGCGCCCGGCGGCACGCGCATGCGGCTCCGCAACCGCGGCGAGCCCGCTGGCTTCTCCCAGCTCGTGGCGCCGATGATGGCGGCGGCGATGCGGAAGGCCAACGACAAGGACCTCGCGGCCATCCGCCAGATCCTGGAGGGTGCTCAGGGCAGCGCGTAGACGAGGCAGACGTCCGCGCCGCCGCAGGCCGAGCCCCCGCTGGTCAGGTCGCCGTCGGCCGGATCTTCGCGTAGCACAAGCTCGGTTCCCTGGGCCGTGCCGCACTCGGCCACCAGGATGGGGGCGGGCACGGTGATGGGGTCGTCGGTGTCGTTCACGGCCAGGACCACGTCGTCGACGCCGAGCACGGCGACCTCCATGATGGAGTTGCTGACGTTGCCGGGACAGCCCGACGCCCACTCGCGGCGGGGGCGGAAGTCCAGGCCGGCCGTGGTCTCGGCGCCGTCGGCGTCGGTGATCGCGACCTGGGCGAGGTCGACATCGAGCACGAGCTGGCCGGACAGGGTGCCGTCGAAGCCCGAGGGCGCCCACACGTCCTGCAGGTCGTAGCTCCCTGACTCCAGCCAGACATGGTCGGAACCGCAGGCGGTGGTCAGGGTGAGGAGAGCCGAGGCGATCAGTATGCGGGGCATGGTGGCTCCTGGGTGACGTGGACCAGTGCTGCAACCGGCGTGCCGGTTCGGAAACCCACTGGTCATCGAGGTCCCCGCCTGTGGCCGGCCCGGCGTCGCCCGTGATCGCGGCATCGCGATCATGCCGCGGTCGACCGACCGTCCCGGAGCGGCACTCTACTCGGTGCGCGTGTAGACGAGCTGCATCAGCCGCGGATCCGTGGTGTCCGACGCGAAGCGGCTGACGTCGACGACCAGGCTGTCGACGTCGAGCGTCCAGAAGCCGTCATAGTACAGGTGGGTGGTCGTTCCGCTCTGGTCGGTGCGGTTGTAGGCGCAGGCGATGCTCTCACTGCTCGCGTCCAGCTCGCACAGGCCGGTCCCGGACATGTCGAGGTCCAGCAGTGCTGCGTCCGCGCAGGTCTTGTCGGTCCACTCCTGGATGTGCAGCGTGAAGTCCATGCCGCCGGGCCCCCCCAGCGTCCAGACGCCGTCGGCCGTGCCGTAGAGCTGCATGACGATGAGGTCCTGGGCCAGCCCGCAGTCCGGGGTGAGCGTGGCGTCGGTGTCGGAGCGCTCCATGAGCGTCCACGACCCCTCGATGGGGTTGTCGGGCGCGTCCTCCAGCTCGAAGACGTAGGTGTCGAGGACGCCGGGGCTGGCTTCGTTGCGGGCGTCGCTGTCGTCGACGGACAGGGTCAGGCGGGTGCCGTCGACGCTGGCGGTGTAGACCCAGGTGGAGCTGTCGTCCAACACCAGCTTCGCGCCGTCGTCCTCCCAGGTGAAGCTGCCCTGGCCGCTGATGATGCCCGAGGGGATGTAGTTGGTGAGCACCGTCATGCGGATGTCCATGGTGCCGGCGTCGTCGTCCATCCACAGGAAGCCGCGGGCGGCGCGGGGCACCGGGCCGGTGCCGGGGTCGTACTCCTCTCCGTCGTAGGTGATGGTGACGGCTTCGCCGCTGTCGTAGGTGCCCGACATCTCGACCAGGCGGTACCAGTGTTGCGGGGAAGCTGTAGCCCCCCCGTCGGCGCTGCCGCTGTCGGCGCCGCCGTCGCCGGCACCGCCGTCGGTCACAGTCCCGGAGTCACCGGTCTTGCCGGCGCCGTCCGGCGTGCAGGCTGTGAGCGCGAGGGTGAGGAAGAGCGAGCCTGTGGTCATGGCGCCTCCGTGGAGAGGCGCGGGTCTAACTGCTTCCTGGCGGGCTGCCGGGCCGGCACGACCGGGTGTCGCGGCCGGGGGGGAGACAACGCGGTGGGAGAGTTGCTGAAGTTGGAGGGTAAGGGCTTACCCCCGGACTTCGGGTGCTGAGAGTTGCTGAAGTCGGAGGGTAAGGGCTTACCCCCGGACTTC
>CAZRFD010000253.1:0-6561 GCA_964599085.1 uncultured Enterobacterales bacterium
CCGGTGGCGCCCGACCCGACGAAGATGACCTCGTCACCGGGGCCCGCCCCCACCGACCGGGCCACCAGGGCGCGGGCCTCCTCGCGCAGGCGGGTGGTCTGCAGGCCGCTGGCGGATGCTTCGGTGTGGGTGTTGGCGTAGAGGGGCATCACCTGCTCGCGCAGGAAGTCCTCGATGAAGGTCAGGCTCCGCCCCGACGCCGTGTAGTCGGCGTAGACCATGCGCCGCAGGCCAAACGGCGTGCGCAACGCGGTGTCCCTGCCGATCACGCTGGTCCGGATGAGATCGAAGAGGGCCCGCTGGGGCGGCTGCTCCGGGAGCTGGATCTCGGCCAGATCTTCGACGCGCGCCTGGTGGGAGGGCCCCCCGGCCTGCCAGGCTTCGAGGGCCGCTACTGCGTGGATCATGCGGTCAAAGCTGTCTTCTGGGTGGGCAACATCCGCCAGCAGCCTGTTGGCGACGTCGAGCTGGGCCCGCACGGTCGCCAGCAGGGCCTCTCGGAGGCCGCGGCGCACCGAGACGTCCAGCCCGGCGGCGGCGGCCCGAGTCAGGGAGAGCAGCGCCACGTCACCCCGGGCGACAGCGGCGGCGGACCGAGGCTCGGCGGCCAGGAAGCCCCCCACGCCCAGCAACGCTCCCGGGCCGAGGCTGGCGAGGCGGACGGCGTGGTCCGTGTCGTCAGGACGGAGCACGTCGAGGCTTCCCTCCGCCACGACGTAGAGCGCGTCCCCCGGATCCCCTTGCAGGAACAAGGCGTCGCCATCCGACAGCCCGACCTCGTCCATGGCGCCCGCGAGCTGTGCCCGCCGGACCGTCCCCAGCCAGGAAAGCGCCGGCACCCGGGCGAGCGCGGCCTCGCGCGCGATGCCGATGTCCCGCCTGCCGCGCACCCGCCGCCAGGCCTGCTGAGCGGCTCTCGGCTTGCGAGGTGCTGGGATGCGCCCCTCGCTCCGCCGGCTGATCTCGTCGCTCTGCGCCCGCAGGTAGGCCCAGGCCGCGGCGAGGCCCGCGTCGAGCAGCCGGTCATAGCTCGGGTCCTGGGTCGCCCGCAGGGCGCGCGCGCGGCGCACCGGCAGGGCCCAGAGCCTGGCGGCGGTGCGCGCGGTCACGGTCGCCCGGCGACGGTCGCCGGGAAAGAGGACCGAAGCCTCGCCGATGGACGCCCCCGGGCCAAGCTCGTCGACGATGACGCCGTCCAGCAGCACCGTGAGGAGCCCCTCCTCGACCACGAACAGGGTGTCGGCGGGGTCTCCCTGCCGAAACAGCCGGTCGTCGACGTCGAGCGCGCGAGGCTCCCAGCCACAACGCCCCCGCTCGGCGTCGTCCATCGACGCTATCCAGGACAACAGGGGAGCACTCGGCATGCGGGGACCTCGGGGTCGGGGATCTACTTGTGGTCGAGGCGCACGACGCCCGACCAGTCGTCGGGCAGGCCGCCCTGGTCGAAGCGCTGGCAGCGAGCGGCGAGCAGGCGGGCAGCGCTGTCGTCGGGGTCTTCGTCCACGACGCGGCGAAGCTGCGCACCCGCACCCGCCAGGTCGCCGGCACGGAGCAGCCGCCCCCCCTCCTCGAACAGCGCGCGGGTCTGCACCCGCCGCTGCCGCAGGTCGTCCGGCAGCGCATCGAGGACCTCGTAGAGGTCGACGGCTTGTCGCTTGCCCTTGACCTGGACACGGTCGACGTGGCGAAGCTCTCTGGGCTGCTTCAGCTCGGCGCGAGTGCTGCCCGAGATCAGCATCGGCGTGCCATATTTCTTGGTCAGGCTCTCGACCCGCGACGCGAGGTTCACCGCGTCGCCGACCACATCGCACTTCAGGCGGTCCTCCCCCCCCACCGTCCCCAGCAGCAGCGGGCCGGAGTTCACCCCGGCCCCCATGCCCACGGGCCGCGCACCCGACGCCTGGAGCTCGTCGCTGAAGCGCTGGATCTCGCGGTGGCAGTCGACACCTGCGGCCACGGCATCGTCGGCATCGCCCGGGAACAGGGCCAGCACGGCGTCTCCCTCCAGGTTCCCGACGAAGCCGCCGCGCCGACGGATGCAGGCGTCGAGCCGCTGGACGTACTCGTTGATGAAGGAGAAGGCGTCCGCGGCCGCCAGGGTCTCCATGCGCGCCGTGTACTCCCGCATGTCGGTGAACAGGATGTGCATGGGGCGGAGCACGTGGTCGCCGAAGCGGACATCCACCAGCGCATCGCGGCCCAGCAGGGCGAGGAACTCCCGTGGAACGAAGCGCAGGCTGGCCTGGTGGGCGCGGCGGGCTTCGGCCTCCTGGCGCTCGATCTCCCGTGCCTGGTCGTAGCTACGGAGCGCCTCCCGCACCGTCAACACGAGGTCGGACTCCGACCAGGGCTTGGCGATGTAGCGGTAGAGGCGGGCGTTGTTGACCGCGGCGCCGACCGCATCGGCGCTGGCCTGTCCAGTCAGCAGGATGTTGAGCGCCCGCGGATCGCGCTTGTGGACCTCGGCGAGGAAGGCCTCGCCGCGCATCCCGGGCATGAGCTGGTCGGAGATGACGAGGGCGACGGAATCGCCGTCCTCCCGCAGCTCCTCGATCACCTCCAGGCCCTCCTCGCCGCTCTCGGCGAGCTCGACGAGGAGGCCGGCCCCAAAGGCCCGCCGGAGCTGGTCACGCAGCCCGGAGAGGACGATGCGCTCATCGTCCACGCACAGCACCACCTTGCGTTGGGTCACGGATCTGCTCCGGGCTAGCTTGCGAGCGCGAGCTTGATGGCTTCGACCAGGTCGTCCTGCCGCCAGGGCTTGTAGAGCAGGAGCTGGGCGAGGCCGCCCTCCTGCACGCGCCGGATCGCGGCTTCGTCGGCCTGCCCGGTCAGCATCACCCGGACGATGCCCGGGTAGCGCGCCCGGATGCCCTCGAGGAACTCGTCGCCCTTCGTCCCCGGCATGAGCCAGTCGGACACGATGAGGATGACCGTCTCGCCCTCTTCGTCGATGAGCTCGCCCAGCACTTCCCAGGCTTCGTCCACGCCCTCTGCCGTCTCGCAGCTCAACGTCGATCCGAACAGCGCCCGGATCTGACCGCGGAGCGCGTCCAGGACGGTCTTCTCGTCGTCGACCAGCATGACGATGGCCTGGCTCACGCGGCCTCCTCCGCCTGGCGCGGCTGGGAAACCCGCGGCAGCGACACCCTGAATACCGTACGGCCCGGCCGGCTGTCCAGGGAGATCGCTCCTCCATGCTCGGTCACGATCTGCTTGCAGATGGCCAGCCCGAGCCCGCTACCCTCGCCCTTGGGCTTGGTGGTGTAGAAGGGCTCGAAGATGTGGGCCTGCACGTCGGCGGGGATCCCCGGACCGGAGTCCTCGACCTCCACCACGACGTCGTCGTCAGACTCCTCGAAGACGCGCAGCACCAGGCGGCCCTTGCCCTCCATGGCCTGCAAGGCGTTGTGCAGAAGGTTGGTCCAGACCTGGTTCAGCTCGTCGTGACGCGCCACCACCACGTCGTCGCCGTCGTACTCCCGGACCAGCTCGACGCCGTGCTTGAGGAGGTTGTGGTACAGCGTGACGACCGTGTCGAGGTTGCTGGTGACCGACCCGGCTTCCGCCTCGCCCTCGGTCGAGCCCGGGTGGGCGTAGCTCTTGAGCGCGAACACGATCTTCGCGGCGCGATCGGCTGCGAGACGGATGTTCTCTCCGCTCCGCCGGAGGTTGGTCACGGTGTGCGCGCAGGCGAGCAGCCCCGGGCTGGAGGTCCGGGTGAGCACCGGCACCAGCGGGGCAACGTCGCCGATGCCCATCTCGACCAGGAGCTGGGCGAGCTGCTGGGAAGCGGCCACACCGGCGTCGTCGAGCCGCTTGCGGACCGCACGGCGCAGCCGCCGCTCGTCGCGCGAGGTCAGCGGCGGCTGCCCCTGAGCGCTGGCCGCGAGGATCCGCTGCAGCGCCTCGATGTCTTCTGCGGTGGCCCCGGAGAGGATCTCCGAGAACTCGCCCAGCACGTGTTCGGTGGCCACGCCGATGGTCCCCGCCGACGCCCGGATGGCCCCCAGCGGCGTGTTCAGCTCGTGGGCCACGCCGGCGACGAGCTGCCCCAGCGCCGCCATCTTCTCGCTCTGGATCAGCGCCTGCTGCGACGATGCGAGCTGCTGGTTGCGAAGCTCCAGCTCGGCGAGCGCCCGGTGCCGGCCGCGGACGAAGAACAGGGTGAGCCCGAAGACCGCCGAGTTGACGACCACCATGTTCAGCACGAAGAAGGTGATCCCGACCAGCTCGTTCTCGATGGCCGCGGGGGCGGACAGCCGCGGTTCGATGACGCCGGAGATGATGGTGAGGCCGATGTACATGGCCAGCCAGCGGGCGTTGTGCCACACGTCGTCGAAGCTCAGCGACCCGATCAGCGCCATCATCGACCAGATCATCATCGTGCCGCTGGTGCGGAAGCCCCCCAGCGACCACATGAACGCGAAGGGCAGCAGCATGCTGGCCGAGATCTGCACGGTGCGGGCGACGGGGAAGTTCTTGCTGCGCCAGAGGAACAGCAGGTTCGCGGCGGTGATCACGACGTAGGAGTAGGGGGCCAGCGACTCGGTCTTCAGGCCGAAGATCACCGAGAGGGTCCCCCACAACAGCCCGCCACCGCTCATCATCAGCCCGCCGCCGATCAACAGGCGGTGACGCAGCTTCAGCTCGCTGTCGTCACCCGGCCGGTCGGCGATGCTGACGAGGGCTTCGAACACGCGCCGCATGCGGGACTCCAGTCGATGAACGGGGGGAGGGTGGCCCCCGAGCGCTGCGCGGCGGCAGAGGGCGGGGCGGGGTCGGTCAGGCCGCGGCGGGACGGGCCGCCTCGACACCGTAGGCGCTGGGAGGGAGGGAACTCCGCCAGGGGGCGGCGGAACCCGGCTGGAACGGTCCGATCCGTGAGCGAGTCAGTGGGCCGCAGCCTCGAATCGCTCGCTCGCTGCATGCCCGGAATCGCGCGGCGCCCGCTCGATCCGCATCGAGTCCAGGGGGAAGGCGGCCTCGACCTCGGCGGCCGCCTGCGCGAGGCAGGGCTTGCCGGTGCCGGGGGGCAGCACGGCCAGCGCCGCGGGGATGAGGTCTTCGAAGCGCCGCTGGATCCGCAGCCAGCCCTCTCCGTCCTGGTGCTGGTGGATGCGACCCATGATGAGGCGCCACTGCGGGTGATCGGGGTCGACGATCTGGCAGAAGGAGTGGATGAAGAGCAGGCGGTTCTCCGGCGGCATGTAGGCCACCAGCGGCCCGATCAGGTAGGGCCGCTCGGCGAGGCACTCCAGGAAGGCTGCCCGCAGCAGGCGCGTGTGGGTGGGCAGGTCCAGTGCGCTGAGGACCGGCATGAAGTTGGCTTCCTCGTAGGCGAGGTGGTCGAGGAAGCCCGCGCGGTTGTCGCGCACCGCCTCGGCGACCGCGCCGATCGCCAGCGACCGCTGGCCGACGGGGAGCTGCGCGGCGGCGTCGAAGAGCTGGAGGATCTCGTCCATCACCGCGCCCTCGTGGTCATGATCGTCGATGGCGGGGGTGGTGAGCGGGGCGCCGTGGGCCACGTCGAGGGCCGGGAAGAGCTCTCGGTTCTCGAAGCTGCCGTGCAGCGCGATGGTGCGAAACAGCAGCACCGCGAGGCCCCGGGCGTCGGCGAAGGCGGCGTCGCCGTCTGCTTCGGGCGGACGCAGCGCGTCGAGGCGCGCGACGAGGTCGTCGTACATGGCGCGGAAGGCCGAGTGGTGCAGCCGGCCGATCTTCATGGGCTTGCCGAGCTTGGCCCGCTCTTCGTAGAAGGCGCGCAGCACCTTCATCGGCGGCTTCAGCGGGGCGAAGGAGGGGCGCGTCACGACGGTGCTCAGCCACTCCTGCAGCCGCCCGCTCTCCGCGAGCGCCGGCGGCGACCACACGCGGATCTCCCGGACGAAGGCCATCCGGTGCAGGAAGGGGGCGACGTGGGCATCGCCCTGGGTGAAGCGGGCGCCTCCGAGGAAGGGACCGCCCGACTCGGCCAGCAGGGCGTCGACCTCTCGCAGGGCCGCGTCGAGCTCGCGGCGGGCCTCCGCCTGGATGGGGGGCTTGCCGGCCATGATGACCCGGCTCATGTTGCGGACCAGCCGGTCGAGGATCGCGATGTGGGCCGGAGAGCTACGGAAGCCCTCCGCCGCCTGGCCGGCCGCGTCGAGGAGGTGGGCGACGATGGCCCCGGAGTCCGCGATCAGCGCTCCTCCCCCCGCGGGCCGCAGCACCGGCCAGGTCCCGGACGCGTTGACCTCGCGGACCTCCACGGGGATGTCGGCGCCGACGACCACGTCCAGGTCGAGATCGAGCTCGGCGGCGACGATCTGGACGCGGTGGCTGAAGGGGCAGAGGGTGTCAGCGGTGAAGAGCGTGTCAGCGGACATGCGGACCTCATGGGGCGGTCGGCGGACGACCGGGCGGGGGGGGGGGGGCGGGGGGCCCCCCCCGGGGCGGGGCGGGGGCGGGGGCCCGGCCCCGGGGCCCAACCCAACAGGCGCAGGCCGCGGGGAGGGGCCGCCCATGCGGAAGGGCAGCGGGCAGGGAAAGGGGGGGGCCCCGCTGGGTGGGCGTCGGACG
>CAZRFD010000254.1:0-6537 GCA_964599085.1 uncultured Enterobacterales bacterium
GCCGGGCGCTCTCGCCCGACGTGCGCCGCGACCTGCTGGCCAGCCGCTACCTGCGGGACATCCCCGAGGACCGGCTGTGGGAGCGGGTCGACACCGAGCACACCCCGTCCGCCTCGGCCTGATCGATGTCCGCCCTGCCCGCCGCCATCGCCCGCGACCCGCTCCGCGCCGAGCACCGCGCCCACCTGCGCGCCTCGGGCCTGGAGGATGCCACCGTGGCCGCCGCGGGGCTGCACAGCGTCGACGAGCGTGAGGCGCGAGCCCTGGGCTACGCCCGCGGCGTGGCGGGGCTGTGCTTCCCGTACCCGGGCTGCGAGGTCGTGGTCGACGGGCGGCGGGTGCCCTACACGCGCATCCGGGTGGACCGGCCACGGGAGCCGGGACGGCGCTACGAGAACCCGCTTACGGCACGGCTCTCCGAGGGGCTGGCCTTCTACCCCTTCGTGCCCGCCGAGGTCGCCGGGCTCCGCAAGGACCCACGCCGCGCCGTCGTGGTGACCGAGGGCGAGAAGAAGGCGCTGGCGCTGACGCAGGCGGGTTGGCCGGCGATCGGGCTGCCGGGGGTGTTCCTGTTCACCGACCCGGCCTCGGAAGCGCCCGCGGCGAGGCGGCCTCTGCACCCGGCGCTTCGCCGTTGGGCCTGGCGTGGCCGCGAGGTCCTGGTCTGCTTCGACAGCGACCGACTCCTCAAGGACGGCGTCGGCCTGGCCTGCGAACGGCTCTGCAAGGCGCTCACGGCCGAGGGGGCGGTGGTGCGCGTGGTCACGCTCCCCGCGCTGCCGCACCTCGACAAGACCGGCGCCGACGACTTCCTCGTGGCCGAGGGCGCCGGGGCCTTCGCCGAGCTCGCCCAGGTCGCTGGGCCCTGGCGGCCCCACGCCTGGCTGGTGGACCGCGTGCCGGCCGGCGTCGCCGCCGAAGCGCTGCCCGCCGCGCTGGGCGACCTGGACCGCCAGCTCCGCGACGCGACGACCGACGAGCGCCTCGCCCTCGCCGAGCGCCTTGGCGAGCGCTTCGACCTGGACCCGGCCCGCGCCGCCACCCTGGTCGGCGTGCCGGACGGCCCGCTGCCCCAGGTCGTGGTGAGCGGCCGGCAGGCCCGGGAGCTGGTGGCCGAGTCCTGGCGCGTGCTGCGCGCCTCGCGTTTCGGGGGGCGGCTGTTCCGCTACGGCGGCGCCCTGGTCCGCGTCACCGACGACGAGGAGCCCATCGAGCCGCTCGACCCCGTGAAGCTCACCGGCCTGCTGCTGCGGTCCGCGGACTGGGTGCGCGAGGAGGACGGCAACACCCGGCCCGCACGGGTGCCCGCCGACATCGCCCGCGACATGGTGGCGCTTCCGGCTCGCGACCTGCCCCGGCTCGCAGGGATCACGCCGCTGCCAGTCCTGCGCCGCGACGGCTCTGTGCTCGCCGAGCCGGGCTTCGACCCCCAAAGCGGTCTGTTCTGCCGCGCCGCCCCCGTCACGCTCCCCGAGCCCACCGTCGAGGCCTGCGCCGCCGCGCTCGCCCTGCTCCAAGACGAGCTGCTCGGCGACTTCCCCTTCGCCCGCGACAGCGACCGCGCCCACGCCCTGGCCCTTTTGCTGCTCCCGTTCGTGCGGCACCTCGTGGACGGGCCGACGCCGCTGCACCTGGTCGAGGCGCCCTCGGAGGGCACGGGGAAGACCCTGCTCGCCGACGTGGTCCACCTCGTCGCCACCGGGCACCCAGTGGACCCGACGACGCTGCCGGCCCGCGAGGAGGAGACCCGCAAGAAGCTGACCGCGCTGCTCATGGGCGCGCCCACGATGGTCCTGCTCGACAACGTGGACCGCTCACTTGACTCGGCGGCCCTGGCCTCGGCGCTCACCAAGGAGCGCTGGGCCGACCGCCTGCTGGGCTCGTCGACAGTGGTGCGCCTGCCGAACCGCGCGGTGTGGGTGGCGACCGCGAACAACCCGACGCTCTCCCGCGAGCTGGCCCGCCGCTGCTGCCGGGTTCGCCTGGACGCCGGCCTGGAGCGACCCTGGCTGCGCGAGGGCTTCCGGCACCCCGATCTGCTCGCCTGGACTGCCGCCAACCGTCCGAGGCTCGTCGCCGCCGCGCTCACCCTGGCCCGGGGCTGGCTGCTGGACGGCGCACCGCGCGCCTCGGCCACCCTCGGCAGCTTCGCCGCCTGGGCCGGCGTGCTCGGCGGCATCCTGGCCAGCGCCGGTGTCGAGGGCTTCCTGGCCGACCGCGACGAGCCCGTGGAGGTCACGAGCCCCGACGAGGCGCTGTGGCAGGCCTTCGTCGCCCGCTGGGCCGAGGAGCACGGCCGCGCCGAGGTGGACGGCCGCGAACTGCTGGCCCTGGCCGTCGACAGCGGGCTGTGGGCTCCCGACCCGCGCGGCGGTGCCTCAGAGCTGGCCCGCTTCGGCATAGCCCTGGCGCGGCGGCGCGACCGCGTCTTCGGCGGCTGGCGCCTCGCCGTGCGCCGCGACGGCAAGCGCAAGCAGAACGTCTATGCCCTCGCTCCGGTGACGCCGTGACCGCCCAGGCCGCCACCCTCGAGCTGCTCGGCGCCGACGTGCGCCAGGGCCGCTCCTTCATCGCCGACTTCGAGGGTCCGCGGGGCCTGTGCTGGCTGGACGTACTCGGCCCGAAGGGCATCCCGCCCGAGCGCTGCGCCTGGTTCACCGCGCCCACGCCGACCCTGCGCCTGTGGGTGCCGCCGGCTCCCGCGGAGCCCACCGCGGTCGCCGTCGCCAACCGCGACTTCGACGCTGGCCTCGCCCGCATCGAGCAGGCCGCCCGCCCACACCTGTTCGCGCACGAGCTGCCCCTGCTGGCCGCGCTGCTGGCCACGGTCCGCGCCGCCGTGGCCAGCCGGCGCCAGCGAATCCCGACCGTCGCCGAGACCGTCACCTGCACCGGCACACCCGCGCTCTCGGCCTGGGCCTCGTGCCTCCCCCTCGGCGACCTGGAGGCCGCCCTGCACCGAAGCGCACGGGTCGGGGGCGCTACTCCTGGACTCGGCGAATGACGTACTCGGAGCCGCTCGCCCCGTCCTTGGCCGCCAGTCTCACCTGGCCTTCGGCCGCCTCGAAGGTGACCTCAACCTGCGGCGTGCCGCGGGGGGCGGGACCGATGCCCACCACCTCGAACTGGCCGAGGCTCGTGGCGTCGCTCACCACTCGGGCACCGCTTCCACGGAAGACGAAGATCTTGATGGAGTCCTGGTTGTCCACTGCGGTGCTGAACACCTCGGTCGTCGAGCACGGCAGGGTGCAGCCTTGCGCCAGCAGCGGCGTAAACACCCCTCCGAGCGTCTCGATCCCGATGGGCTCGACCAAGCTGTCGGCCCCAGCCGGCACTGCGGGCGAATTCGACTCCACGACAGTCCAGGCCGGCCCCTTCGCCGTCGCGCAGGCTGCGATGAACAGGGCAACTACGGCAGACCGCATCGGACCTCCGAGGCTCAGCGTAGCGCGTGGCCGCGGCCAAGGACTTCGGGGGTAGCGCATGACTCGGCATTATGTCCAACTGACCGGGTCCCCCTCACCGGAGGCCCCCACCATGCCCACCATCGGCGCCGCCTACCTGCGCTGTTCCGACCCCCGCCAGGACAAGAGCATCGACCAACAGCGCGCCGAGATCCTCCGTCGCGCCGATGCCGACGGCGTCGTCATCCCGCCGGAGAACTGGTTCATCGACGAGGGCATCTCGGGCCGCTCGACGAAGCGCCGCACCTCCTACCAGCAGCTCCTGCGCCGGGCCGAGGCCCAGCGGGACGCCCAGCGCGGCCGCTCCCACCGTGAGGTCCCGCGCATCGATCGCCTCTACGTCTGGGCCTTCTCCCGCATCGCCCGAAACATGTTCGATGCCCTCCGCGCCCTGGCCGCCCTCGACGAAGCCGACATCGACGTGGTCTCGCTCACCGAGCCCGACGCCGGCGACCGCTCGCTGCGCCGCCTGATCCGGCCCATCCTGGCCTGGCTGGCCGAGCGCTACAGCGAAGAGCTGTCCACCAACGTGCAGCGCGGCATGCGTTCCCAGGCCGAGAAGGGCCGCTGGGTCTACGGCCTCCCGCCCTTCGGCTACGAGGTCCAGGACGGCACCCTGGTCGTCACCGACGACACGCGCCCGCAGTTCGAGGTCGTGCGGCGCGTCTTCCAGATGGCCGACGAGGACGGTGACGGCGCCACCCGCATCGCCGCCCGACTGACCCGCGAAGCCATCGCACCACCGGCCCGCTCCGACCTGCCGAAGACCGTCGCCCCTGGCGCCTGGAGGGCCAAGCACGTCGCCTCCATCCTGCACAACCCCGCCTACGCCGGCCATCTGACCCACGACGGCCAGGTGGTCGCCCGCGACGCCCACGAGGCCGCCGTCGACGACGACACCTTCGCCCGGGTCCAGGCCAAGCGCCGCCTCCGTGACCGCAACCGCAAGGCCGGCCAGGGCAACGGCGCCAACCCGGTCACCCTCTCGGAGCGCGGCCTGCTCACCCCCTGGCTGCGCTGCGGGACCTGCGGAGGGCGGGTCTGCGTCTCGGCCGGCGGCACCCCGAAGAAGCGGACCTTCCTGTACTACTGCGCCACGCGCCAAGACAACCGCGAGGCCTGCGAGGGCATCTCCATCCGGGTCGAGAAGCTCGACGCCCTGGTGCTCGGCGTGGTCGAGGAGCAGGTCCTCGCCCCCGACAACGTCCAGGCCCTGGTCCGCGAGTCCTTGGCCCGCCTGAACGCCCACCCCCTCGACCACGCCGCCGCCGAGCGCGAGCGCCTGGACGCGCTGCTCGCCGACCTGGACGCCAGGATCCGCCGCACGGCCCGGCAGGTCGTCAACGGCCTCATCGACGAGGACGACGCCAAGGCCCTCAACGCCCCCCTCCTCGAACAACGCGAGCAGGCCCGCCTCCAGCGTGCCGCGCTCCCTTCCCCAACCCCACCCCCGGCCGTCGACACCGTCGACCCAACCGCCTTCGCCGAAGCCGTCCGCCAGGCCTGGCACGACCGCCCCCTCGAAGACCGCCGCCAGGCCCTCGATCAGCTCCTCGACGAAGTCCGCCTGTCACCCGGCGGGGTTCACATCACCTACAGCCTGGCCGGACATCACGGCCATGATCCATACGGCCCTCCATACGCCCCCATGTCCGACCGGGTGCCGTCGGCGTCGGAGATGGTCGGATCGCCGGCGTCGACGAGGTCGGAGTCGGCGCTGAGGTGCAGGTCCCAGCTCGACGGGGACTTCGATCGCGAGAAGGAGACGAAGCCCGGGTCGGTGGTCAGGTTGCCGTCGCTGGCGCTTCCCGGGGTCGTGCCGAAGAAGTCGTTGTCGTAGACGTCGGTGTAGGAGAAGGTGGGGTTGCTGCCACCGTAGTCCATGACGCCGTCGCCCTGGTCCGTCGCCCGGTTGCTGGAGATGATGACGTTGTGGAAGGTGAAGGCGGAGGAGGAGTCCCGCAGGAAGACGGCGCCGCCGTTGAGCGCCGTGTTGCCCGTGATGGTGACGTTGGTCAGCATGCCCCGCACAGTGTTGTTGACATCGATCCCGCCGCCGCGTCCCTCGGTCTCATTGCCGGCGATGATCGCGTTGCTCAGGTCGATGCTCCCGCCGATGGCGATGATCCCGCCCCCGCCGCCGGTGTCGCTGCCGGTGGCCTGGTTGCCCAGGATGCGCAGGTTGCTGGCGATCAGCTCTCCGTCTTCGTGCACGTAGATGCCCCCGCCGGCCCAGCCCGCGCTGCTGTTGTCGATGATGTCGACGTCCTGAAGCACCGCCGACGATCCTGACCACAGGCACAGACCGCTGCACGCCCAATCCGTGTGGTTGTTGGTGATCGTGACCGATGACAGGGTCACGTCGGCGGCGTCGAGGAAGATCGCCGCCCCCTGTTCGGAGGAGGTGTTGGCTTCGACGACGAGGTTGCGCAGGGTCGGGTCGGCGCCTTCGACGTACACCCCGCCTCCGTGGGTGGCCTCGCCACCGGTCAGGGTGAAGCCGTCGAGGATGGCGTCGGCGCTCTCGCTGGACACGAACTGCACGCAGGAGCCCGCGCCGCCACCGCTGATCAGGGTGAAATCCGGGCCCTGGTCGGCCAGCAGCCAGACATCCTTGCCCCCGAAGTCCAGGTTCTCGACGTAGGTCCCCGCGGCGACGCAGATCCCGTCGCCGGACACCGCTGCGTCGATGGCGTCCTGGATGGTGGGCTGGTTGCCGGGCACCTGCAGCGGGAATCCGTCGCTGTAGTCGGCGCAGCCCTGGGGGCAGGTGTCGAGCAGGTCGGGGTCGGTGTCATCGCAGTCGTCGCCGCCGTAGTCGGCGGAGTCCAGGCCGTCGTGGTCGGCGTCGTAGTCGCTGGCGCCGTCGCAGTCGGCGTCGACGCCGTCGTACCAGGTCTCGGTGGCGTCGGGGTGGATGGCCGCGTCGCCGTCGTCGCAGTCATCGCCCCCCACCTCGCTGGCGTCGAAGCCGTCGCCGTCCTGATCGGGGTCCACGCCGGCGCTCAGCGGGATCTCCAACTCAGGCTGGGCGGGGTCGTTGCTCACCAGCAGCAGCCCGCCCTCCTGATCG
>CAZRFD010000255.1:0-6449 GCA_964599085.1 uncultured Enterobacterales bacterium
GCAAGCAAGCAAGCAAGCAAGCAAGCAAGCAAGCAAGCAAGCAAGCAAGCAAGCAGCACTAGCGTGGTCGATGGGAATCGCGCAGGCCCTCGTGGGGGGAACCGCGTACGCGTGTCCGCTCACAGGGCCTACGACCGGGCCTGACGACGCAGATGCTTGCCGAGGCGTGTGCTATCCAAGCGCCATCACGCCCACGACCTCTCGATTCACGTGTGACCTCACAGTCAACGGGGACACGACATCGGCATATGACACGCCGGGCAACCCCTCGACCGCCTATGACATGGATGGCTGGAACGAAGCGACTTTCCAAGGCATCATCCACAGCGGCGACGGCGACGACCATGTCCAAGGGTCGCGTTCCACGAACAGCTACTACCATGATGACCTTCATGGCGATGGGGAAGCGGACCTGATCTGCGGCCTGGATGGAAAGGTTGAGAATCCATCGAGTTGCGAGAGCGGGCTCGATCCAGACGACCTCTGCGCCCCATGAACGTGCTGGTCCTCGCCATGACCGCCTGCACTGGAAGCGGACCGGGGGCTTCCGGGGCCGACAGCGGCTGCGTTCCCTCCCCTTGGTACGCAGACACTGATGGCGACGGATTCGGAAGTGGTGCCGCGACCACGTCGTGCGTCGCACCGTCGGGTCACGTCGCCACGAGCGGGGACTGCGATGACACAAACCCGGCGGTCAATCCCGGTGCAGCCGAGACCTGCAATGGTGTCGACGACGACTGTGACGGCACGGTGGACCCCGCCGGCTCAGGAGGCAGCCTGACCTGCTACTGGGACGGGGACGCCGATGGCTTTGGCACCACGAGTGCGACCTTTGTGGCCTGCTCCTGCGACAAGCCCTATGCGTCTGATCCGGGGGATTGCGATGACACCGATTCCACCATCTACCCGGGAGCCGACGACACCTGGTACGACGACATCGACCAGGACTGCGCGGGCAACGACGATTGGGACGCCGACGGCGACGGCTTCGACGCCGGAACCACGGATACAGATGACTGTGATGATCTCGACCCCTCCGTCAACCCCGGTGCCACCGAGATCTGCGGCAACGGTGTGGACGATGACTGCGACGGGGACGCGCACGGCTGCGGGATCGTGGGGAACATCCACGCCTCCGACGCCGACCTCCGCATCGAGCGCGACCCGGACAACGATCCCCGTGCCTGGTGGGGTGACCAGGCGATCATGGCCGGCGACGCGGACGGGGACGGACTGGGCGAGATCGTCAGCCAGATCATGTACGATTCCGACGCACCCGAAGCATACTCGTCGGGCTATCTACTCCTGGAACCACCGGCTGAGGGCGTCGTACACCCTGACGATGTCCTCGTCGGCAGCTGGATCATGAACGACCGCCTGTGGACCCTGGGCGGCGGAGAGCAGCCCGCTGTCGCGGGGGTTGACCTCGATCTCGACGGACACCTGGACTACGCGTTCAGCAGCATGCCCGACAACTACGGTCCCGAAGCGCGCGTCGACCTGTGGCTGGGGCCCGCATCCGGCACGATGAACCTGGACGAAGGCGCACTGACCATCACCAGCCCGCCCGATCCCACGGCCATCGGGCTGACCCTCGGTGGGCCGCTCGCGTTGCTGGAGCCCCCGAGGGAAGGCGACGACTGGGTGCTCGCGGCGGGCCTGCTGGTGAGCCTGGAGCCCGGGGACGCCCGGCCGCTGGTGGCGCTGCTGGGACCGCAGGCCATGCAGGGAGATGAAGGCTGGGACGACATCGTCGAGGTGTGGAGCCCCGGCGGAGATCTCGAGGGTTCCGACCAGCTCGAGGTCGCCGACTTCGACGGTGACGGCATCGCCGACATCGCCTCCTGCTCGCGCCCCGCCGTCGACATCGATCCGCCCCCGGGTGAGGTGTGGGTCCAGTTCGGGCCAATCGAAGGCGACATGACGACGGCCGACGCGGACGTGACCCTGCGCGGCGGCCCGGGCGCGACCTGGTTTGGTCGCTACATCACCGTGGTGGACCGCGACGCCGCAGACGGGCGACCGCGCCTGCTCGTCGTGCAGGTCTCGCCCGACATCGACACCCCGTGGATGGTCTTCGACGTCTCGACCGCCGACAACGCGGGACCTGATGACGCCGTCGCCGCACTGGCCACGACCGATCGCTACGGGGTGGGGATCGATGTCTCCGATCTCGGCAACCTGATGGCCGACGGCGGCAGCTACCTCGGGGTGAGCGTCGCGGTGGACGATGTCGACGAAGCCCTGGCCGTACTCGCGCTGCCCGACAGCGGCGTCGTCGAGGTATCCGACGCCGATGCCATGCTGTGGGGCGACGCCGACGGAGACTTCGGACACTGGAGCAGCGGGGGCCAGGACCTGGACGGTGACGGCTTCGTCGATGTCATGGTGGCCGAGCCCGGCTGGGACGACACCACGGACCCCTACGTGGATTCCCAGCCCTGGGGCCGCCTGGTGGTGTTTCACGGCGGGCCGACAGGCTTCTGACTGGGACCATCGTCGACTCGCGCCCTCGCGGACTCGCGCCCTGCGGACTCTCGTCGCTTGCACTCGCAGCTCTGTGCACTCGCAGCCCCGAGGCACTGCAGTGGAGTCGCCTCGGCAAGGCCGCCCGACAACGCCCCCTGACAGCCCCATCACGGCAGTTAGCGCCAGCCTGCACCCCAAGGAGGCCCCGGTGCCGAACCGCCTCGCCCACGAGACCAGCCCCTACCTGCTGCAGCACCAGCACAACCCCGTCGACTGGTACCCCTGGGGCGAAGAAGCCTTCGCGCGGGCCCGCGCCGAGGACCGGCCGATCCTGCTGAGTGTCGGCTACTCGGCCTGTCACTGGTGCCACGTCATGGAGCGCGAGAGCTTCGAGGACGAGGCCACCGCCCGCGCCATGAACCAGGGCTTCGTCAACATCAAGGTCGACCGCGAGGAGCGACCCGACGTCGACGAGATCTACATGCGCGCCGTCCAGGCCTTCACCGGTGGCCACGGCGGCTGGCCGATGACGGTGTTCCTGACGCCGGACCGGGTGCCCTTCTTCGCCGGCACCTACTTCCCCCCCTTCCCCCGCCCGGGCATGCCCTCCTTCGCCCAGGTGCTCGAGCACTGCCACCGGATCTACCACCACGACAAGGACGCCCTGGCCCGCGTCACCACCGACATCCAGCGCTACCTCGACGAGGGCGGACGGCTGCCGGGCCCCTCGACCGACGCCGCCACGGACTGGCTGGCCACCATCGCCACCGCCGCTGCCCGGGACTTCGACGCTACCCGCGGTGGCTTCGGCGGCGCCCCCAAGTTCCCGCCCCACGCCACGCTCTCGGTGCTGCTGGCCCACCACCAGCGCAGCGGCGACACCCACAGCCTGGCCATGGTCACAGAGACCCTCGACGCCATGGCGCTCGGCGGCATGTTCGACCTGATCGGCGGCGGCTTCGCCCGCTACAGCGTCGACGCCGACTGGCGGGTGCCGCACTTCGAGAAGATGCTCTACGACAACGCCCTGCTGCTGCCGGTAACCACCGACGCCTGGCGGCTGACCGGGCGGGAAGCCTGGGCTCGCGTCGTGCGCCAGACCGTCGGCTTCCTGCTGTCCGAGCTGCGCGATCCGGCCGGCGGCTTCTGGTCGGCCCTCGACGCCGACAGTGAAGGAGAGGAGGGCCGCTTCTACGTCTGGACGCCGGACCAGCTCCGCGACGCCCTCGCCGACAGCGACGTCGACGCCGACCGGGTCGCCGGCCTGCTGCAGGTCACGCGCCGCGGCAGCTTCGAGCACGGCTCCAGCGTGCTGCGCCTGTCCGCGCCCTTCGACACGCTGCCCGCCGACGACCAGCTCCTCCTCGACGAGGCCCTGCCCCTGTTGCGACAGGCCCGCAGCCGCCGCGTCCGCCCCGGCCTCGACGACAAGGTGCTCACCGCCTGGAACGCCCTGGCGATCTCGGGCCTGGCCCGCGCCGCCTCCGCCTTCGACCAGCCCTCCTGGCACCAGGCCGCCGTCGAGGCCGCGACCTTCCTGCTCGGACAGGTCACCGTCGACGGCCGCCTGATGCGCACCTGGAAGGCCACCGCGGGCGGCGGCCGCGCCCACATCCCCGGCTTCGCCGACGACCACGCCTTCCTCGTCGCCGCCCTCCTCGACCTGTACGCCGGCGACTTCGACCCACGGTGGCTCCGCGCCGCCCTCGACCTCGCCGACCGCCTCGTCGACCTGTTCTGGGACGACGCTGACGGCGGGCTGTTCTACACCGGCAGTGACGCCGAGCCGCTCATCACCCGCAGCAAGCACATGCTCGGTGGCGCCGTGCCCTCGGCCAACGGCGTCGCCGCCCTGGCCCTGGCGCGCCTGTCCACGCTGACCGGCCGGACCGACCTCGCCGAAAAGGCTCGGGCCATCGTCAGCCGCTACCGCATGCTGCTGGACCGGGCGCCTCGGGCCCTCGGCCCCGAAGCCCTGGCCGCCGCCTGGCTGACCGGCCCTACCCGCGAGATCGGCATCGTCGGCCAGCGCGACGCGGACGACACCGCCGCCCTCCTCGCCGAGCTGCGCCGCCGCCCCCTGCCCTTCTCGGTCATCGCCCGGGTCGACCCTGACGCCGACGCGGACACGCTCTCTCTGCTGCCGTGGATGGCCGAGCGGGTCCACGGCCAGGAACAGGCCACCGCCTACGTCTGCGAGGGCTCCGCCTGCCAGCTCCCGGCGCGCACGCCCGCGGCCCTGGCCCGGCGGCTCAACGGCTGAGCCGCCGCTCCCACGCGCGTCAGTCCCGGCGCCGCCGGAGCAGCCCGAGCAGCAGCCCGCCGAGCACCGCGGCGAAGCCACCCGCCGGCGCACCGCCAGTCGAGCAGGTCCAGGCGCCACCCTTGTAGTCGCCGCTGCCCGCGAGCGCCGAGGGGTCGTCGTCGCTCGGATCCAGCGGATCCGTGCCCACGTCGACCTCGTCACCATCTTCGACGCCACCGTCGTCCGTGTCGGCGTCCAGCGGATCCGTGCCGTGGTCGTTGACCTCGGAGCCGTCGGAGAGGCGGTCGTCATCGCTGTCGGGGTCGAGCGCGTCGGTGCCCCAGGTGTCGATCTCGGCGCCGTCGGAGAGCCCGTCGTCGTCGCTGTCCGCGTCCAGCGGGTCCGTCCCGTGCTCGTCGACCTCGGCGCCGTCGAGCAGGCCGTCGTCGTCGGTGTCCGGATCGGTCGGGTCCGTGCCCGTCACCAGCGCTTCGTCCCCATCCGACAGGTCGTCGTCGTCGGTGTCCGGGTCCAGTGGGTCGCTGCCGTACACGACGACCTCGTCGCCGTCGCTCAGCTCGTCGTCGTCGCTGTCGGGATCCAGCGGATCCGTGCCCCAGACCAGCACTTCGTCGCCGTCGGACAGGCCGTCGTCGTCGGTGTCGGCGTCTTCGGGGTCCGTGCCCCACTCGTGCGTCTCGGCGTAGTCGGACAGGCCGTCGCCGTCGCTGTCCAGGCGGTCGTCGCTGCCGTCGAAGGGATCGGTGCCGTCGCTGAGCACCTCGTCGCCGTCGCCCACGCCGCCGTCGTCGGTGTCGTAGTCGGTCGGGTCGGTGTCGACCTCGCGCACTTCCTCGGCGTCGGTCAGCCGGTCGTCGTCGGTGTCGACATCCAATGGGTTGGTCCCCCACAGGCGTGCCTCGTCGCCGTCTTCCAGCCCGTCGTCGTCGGTGTCGCGGTCGACCGGATCCGTGCCGAGGTCCTCGATCTCGTCGGCGTCGGCCAGTCCGTCCATGTCCGTGTCCGGCCGGGTCGGATCCGTGCCGTGGATCCCGACCTCGTCGGCGTCACCGAGGCCGTCACCGTCGGTGTCGGCGTCGAGCGGGTCCGATCCGAAGTCGGTGACCTCGACGCCGTCGGCGAGGCCGTCGTCGTCGCTGTCGCTGTCGGTCGGGTCGGTGCCGTGGGCGGCCTCTTCGTCGTCGGTCAGGCCGTCGCCGTCGCTGTCCGTGCCGTCGTCGGCGTCGTCGGAGGGGTCCAGCGGGTCCGTGCCGTCGACCAGCACCTCCACCCCGTCGCCCGCGCCGCCGGCGTCGGTGTCCCACAGCGCCGGATCCGTGCCGGTGTCCAGCACCTCCGTGCCGTCGGAGAGCCCGTCGGCGTCGGTGTCCTCGTCCAGCGGGTCGGTGTGGCTGTCGAAGACCTCGCTGCCGTCGGTCAGACCGTCGCCGTCGGTGTCGTCGTCCAGCGGGTCGGTGCCGTAGGAGTCGACCTCGGCGCCGTCGTCCAGGCCGTCGCCGTCGGTGTCCGCCACCGCCGGGTCCGTGCCCCAGACCGCCACCTCGCTGCCGTCGCCGAGCCCGTCGCCGTCGCTGTCGTAGGACAAGGGGTCCGTGCCCAGCTCGGCCAGCTCGGTGCCGTCGTCGACGCCGTCTTCGTCGGTGTCCGGGTCGAAGGGATCCGTGCCCAGGTGGTTGACCTCGTCGCCGTCGTCGAGCCCGTCGCCGTCGCTGTC
>CAZRFD010000256.1:0-6439 GCA_964599085.1 uncultured Enterobacterales bacterium
GCGGCGGCACGGGCGACGGCGGCGGCACGGGCGACGGCGGCGGCACGGGCGACGGGGGCGGGACCGGCGACGGGGGCGGGACCGGCGACGGGGGCGGCACCGGCGACGGCGGCGGCACCGGCGACGGTGGCGGCACCGGCGACGGCGGCACGACCGGCGACGGCGGCACGACCGGTGACGGCGGCAGCGCCGACACCTGCAACGACGTCGACCTCAGCGGCCTGCTGGGCACCACGACCTACAGCTTCGAGAGCTTTGCGTGGTACGCCGACGGCCCCGACAACGTGATCTTCGGCGCCGATGTGCCCGACATCTGCGACTACGTCGACACGCTGTCAACGGGCGGGCCGGGTGACATGCTTGCCCAGGCGCGCTTCTACGCCGTGTCCGGGTCGTACGCCGACCCGTTCACCGTTGGCTACCCCAAGGGCGGCCAGTGGATGGAATTCATCGTCAAGTACGATCTCGACTCCGAGTTCAGCGCGGTCGGCGGCGAAGGCGTCGCCAGCGGCAAGATCGGCACCGACCTCGTGGTGACCAAGTTCACCGCGTCCGACGCCGACGGCCAGTACTTCGAGGGCAGCTTCACGGCCTGCTGGTGCCCGGCCCTGTCGGACTTCATCATCAAGTAGGCAACCGGGGCCGCAGGCGAAGCTGCTGGCCACACACGACGGCCACGAGCAGCGCGGGTTAGCCGAGCGGCCATGCGTCGCGCCGGCATCCTGCTGCACCCCACCTCCCTGCCCGGCCCGGGCCCTTGTGGCGACCTGGGCCCGGGGGCTCGTGGCTTCGTCGAGTGGCTGCAAGCCGCCGGCCAGACCCTGTGGCAGGTCCTGCCGCTGGTGCCACCGGGGGCGGGGTTTTCGCCCTACGACAGCCCAGCGGGCAGCGCGCTCGGCACGCACCTGCTGAGCGTCGACGACCTCGTCGCCGAGGGGTGGCTCCGCCGCAGCGAGCTGGGCGGACGACCAGAGGGTGGTCCGCAGGTCGACCGGGGCGCGCTTCAGACCTGGCACGCGCCTCTCGTGGAGCGCGCCGCGGCGCGCCTCGCCGCCGATGAACCGTCCTCCCTCGACGCCTTCGCCGCCTCCCACCCCTGGCTCGAAGAGTACGCGCTGTTCTGTGCCCTCACGAGCGTCCACCAGACTCGCCAGGGCTGGTGGGACCTGCCCCCTCGGCTCCGCGACCGCGATCCCCGCGCCCTGGCGCGCGCGCGCAAGCAGCACGGCGACGGGTTCCGCCGCCACCTCGCCGCCCAGCTCCTGGTGCACCGCCAGTGGCAGGCGCTACGACGCCATGCCCACGCTCACGGCGTGCAGATCGTCGGCGACCTCCCCATCTTCGTCAGCGGTGCCGGCTCGGACACCTGGGCCCACCGCGAGCTGTTCTGGTGGGGCGCGCCGGGAGCGGAGGGCACGCCACGCCCCGACCCGGTCGCCGGCGTGCCACCCGACTACTTCTCGCCCATCGGCCAGCGCTGGGGCAACCCCATGTATGCCTGGGACGCCCACAGCGCTGACGGCTTCGCCTGGTGGGTCCGTCGCTTCCGCGCCGTGCTGGGCCTGGTCGACGCCGTCCGCATCGACCACTTCCGCGGCTTCGCGGCGGCCTGGGCGGTGCCCGCTGACGCCGCGGACGCCCGGGCCGGTCGCTGGACCCCCGGCCCCGGCCGTGCGCTGTTCGACGCCGTCGCGCGCTCGGTGTGCAGCGATCCTCCCACCGGGATCGACCCCGACGCTCCGCTGCCGATCATCGCCGAGGATCTGGGCATCATCACCCGCGACGTCGAAGCCCTCCGCGATGGCCTGTCGCTGCCCGGGATGAAGATCCTCCAGTTCGCCTTCGGCGAGCGGGCCGACCACCCCTTCCTGCCGCACACCTGGACCCACGATCGCTGGGTGGCCTACACCGGCACCCACGACAACGATACGGTCCGGGGCTGGTACGACAGCACGACGGAAGCGGTCCGGGACCACTTCCGACGCTACGTCGCCCGCGACGGGCTGGAACCGCACTGGCAGCTCATCCGCCTGCTGCAGCGAAGCACCGCCCGCTGGGCGATCGCTCCCCTCCAGGACGTGCTGGGGCTCGGGGCCGATGCTCGGATGAACATCCCCGGCAACGCCACGGGCAATTGGCTGTGGCGCGCCTCCGGGCTGCCGGGCGACGCAGCCGCACGCCTTCGCGACATGGTCGAGCTGTACGGGCGTCGTCCCGCCTCGCTGCCCCCACGGCCAGAGCCCGGTGAGGCCGCAGGGCTATAGTCCCGGCTTGGTCCCCCATCTTGGAGGTTCGCATGCGAATTCGCTGGCTCTCGTCGCCGCTGACGGTGTCGCGGCTCCTTGATGTGACACGGCCACACCGGCGTCGCCGCTCCTTGTCAGCGCCGCCGATCCCGGCGCGACTTCGCGCGCGAACTCCTGCGACAGGGGACTCGGTCATCTCGTGCTCGACACCTTGATCAACCTGCCGCTCGTGGCCCTGCGACGCGCCGCCCGCGCCGTGCGACTGCACGACGAAGAGCGCCGCCGCACCGCCGACGCCGACGCCGTGGCCCAGGTCGACCTCGGCCCGCGCCGCTCCCCCCTCGACATCCCCGACGACTTCCAGACCCGCGCTCTCGCCATGCCGGTCAGCCGGCTGCTGGCGCTCCGCGCCGAGGGCAACGAACCAGCCATCGTCGACGTACGCTCGACCGTGGCCTTCACGCGCGGGCACATCCCCGGCGCGCTGTCGATGCCCGACGAGAGCATCGTGATGGGGCTGGCCGAGATCCCCCCAGGCCGCGGCATCGTGGTCTACAGCGACCGGGCCGGCCGCCAGGCCCGGCGCGTGGCGCGCTTCCTGCGCTACCGCGGCCTGGACGAGAGCTGGCTGCTGGACGGGGGCCTCCCCGCCTGGAAGGATGCGGGCGGTCCCACCGCATGACGGAGGTCTCCATGCTGCCCCTCATCGTCCTGCTCGCGACGGGCTGCGACGACCTCGGCCGCAACGCCGCCAAGGTCTTCCCGGTCCTCGAGAAGGTCAACGAAGACTACGCCGAGCCATCCATCGACTGTGACCCGGCCTACCCGACGCCCTCCCCCCGCTCCAATGGCATCGTGGGGACCTTGACCTGCGGCAGCGTCATCGAGGGCAACACCAGCGGCGGCACGAAGCTGTGGGGAGAGGACTTCTACCAGGCCGCCCACTGCTCGGTGGAGCGCGACCAGTGGGAGCAGGCGCCCGAGCTTATCTACAGGCTGAACGTCCCCGCCGACCTCGAAGCCGAGGTCAAGCTGGTCAGCGACTGCGTCGATCTCGATCTCGTGGGCGTGTCCTGGGCCGATGACCGCATCCCCAAGCCCGAACACGGCCGCTCGATCAGCCAGTGCGACATGGACATCTCCCGCAAGGGCGGGAAGCTGCGCCTGAACGCCGTGGGCAAGGACTGGGTCTACCTCGTCGGCGTCGACGGCAAGGGCGGTGTCAGCGGGAACTTCCGCCTCTCCGTGAAGTGCTACACGTTCCGCTAGGAGCCTCCATGCCCTCCCCTGCCCTCCTCGGCCTGCTCAGCCTCGTCGCCTGCGGCGACAAGATCCCCACCCCCTGGTCCAAGACCGAGGGCAGAGAGGAGGTGACGACCGCCACGGCGGCGGGCCAGTCGGGCGGAAGCAGCGCCCGGGCCACCTCGTCCGGCGGCACCGCGACGACGACCGACGGTGGCGACCTGTCTTGTGAGGGCGACCTGCCGACCCCCGAGGGCGACGCCGTCGGCAGCATCTCCTGCGGCGGCTCGGTCGAGGGCAGCTCGCGCAAGGGCGGGATGCGCTGGGGTGATGACTTCTACCAGCACGCCTTCTGCACGACCTCGCGCAACCACTACGACGACGCCCCCGACGTGCTCTACCGCCTGGAGCTGCCGGCCGACACCAAGGCCGAGATCACGCTGGACAGCCCCTGCGCCGACCTCGACCTCGTGTCGGTGGCCTGGAAGCTCGACGGCGTGCCGGACGTGCAGCACGTCAACCGCATCGCCGAGTGCGAGATGGACACCCACGGCGGCGGCGGCAAGCTGACGCTGACGACGGTGACCAAGGCCCAGACCTTCCTGGTCGGCGTCGACGGCAAGAACGGCGACGAGGGCAACTTCCGCATCTCCGTGTCCTGCGGGACCTACCGATAGGCGACACCACGGGACCAGACGGAACGGAGGTCGCACACGGGGGACCGGCCGGCACGCCGACCGGGCGGCGCTGGCTGCTGCTCGCGAAGGTCCTGCTGTCGGCGGCGGTGCTGACCTGGCTGGCGAGGGACATCGACCGCGAGCGCCTCGGCACCTTGCTGCAGTCCGCCGACTGGCGCTACGTGGCCGCGGCCTTCGGGCTCAAGCTCGGATCGCTGGTGCTGCACGAGGTGCGCACCTGGATGCCCCTGCCGCGGCCCCGTCCGCCACTGTCCCCTTTGGTCCGCATGTGCCTGGGGGTCGGCATGCTCAACCTGGTCTTCCCGGGGCGAGCCGGTGACATCGGCATCATCGCCGCGCTGAACCGCCGCTTCGCCGTACCCGTTGGGACGGCGACCGCAGTCGTCGGCGTGACCAGCTTCATCGAAGCGGCGGTCTTCGGGCTGATCCTCCTGGCGGCCCTCGGCGCCGCCCTGTCCGGCTCCGGCGGCGTGGTCGACGCCGGAACCCTGGCGGACCTGGTCCCCACCGTCGCCGCCGCAGCCGCGGCCTCCGTCGCGGGGGTCGGCGTGGCCGTGGCGCTCGGCCGCTGGCGCGCGAGCAGGCCGGAGCCCACAGGCGTTGCCGGCGTGCTGCACCGGACCCTGGTCGACACCGCCGCCCTGCTGACCAGCCCCGGCGAGCTGGCGGCCAACACGGGCCTCGCCCTCGCCCAGGTCGGCCTCCTGGTCGCAGCCTTCGCGGCGGGCCTGCCCGCCGTCGGCCTCCACGACCTGCCCGCCGTGGCCACCGCCAGCCAGGTCCTGGCCATCTCCTCCCTCGCCAGCGTGCTCCTCCCCCCCTCGTGGGGCGTCGGACCGGCCGCCGCCAGCCGGCTGGTCCTGACCGCCGCCGGCCACAGCGCCGAGGAAGCGCTCGTCTACGCTGGCGTGTACTGGCTCATCGCCCACGTCCCCTTCCTGGCCATCGGCCTGCCCAGCCTGTGGT
This sequence comes from uncultured Enterobacterales bacterium, assembly GCA_964599085.1. Classification (GTDB taxonomy): domain Bacteria; phylum Myxococcota_A; class UBA796; order UBA796; family UBA2385; genus J125. Next base: position 5,153 of record CAZRFD010000256.1, read on the forward strand.
GGCAGGAGGGGGAGCGGGGGTGAGCAGCAGCGCGGCGGGGCGGTCGCGCGCCGCTCAACGCGCCGCGAGCCCCACGACGTTGCCGTCCGGGTCGGCGAGGTAGGCCACGCGTTCTCCCCAGCCGCGCAGCGTCGCCGCAGACAGCAGGCGCCCGCCCGCGGCGACGCCGGCGGCCAGGGCGGCATTGAGGTCGTCGACGTGCACGTACAGTTCCGTGGCGGTCACCCCACCGCGCGGGGCCGGGAGCGGATCGGCGCCGGGGTTCGCGGCGAAGCCCGGGCGCAGGTAGAGCCCGACCCCGGTGCCCCCCTGCAGGCCCAGCTCGACGAAGACCGGGGCCTCGATCCGCGTGGGCCAGCCGAGGACTGCGTCGTAGAAGGCACGGGCCCGCGCCAGGTCGTCGACGGCCAGGATCACGGTGGTCAGCGCTGCAGCGGGCATGGCGGCACCCCGGAAGGCAGGGTGCACCAGCTATCCCGCCAGGTCACTCCATCCAGCTCGCGACGTCGACCAGGTCGCTGCCGTGCACCTCGTCCTGGGCCCGCATCTGGACCGTCCCCCAGGCGCCCGCCGGAGACACCACCGCCTGGAAGTAGACGATGGTGTCCTGGAGGGAGGCGATCTCGCCGAAGCGCGCGAGGTCCACGTCGCCCCCGAGCATGTCGCCGTAGGTGTCCGCCCAGGCGACGGCGGCGTCGAGGTTCACGATGGAGATGACCGTGCGCAGCTCATCGTCGAAGGCGCCGTCGTCGGTGTGGATCCCGAGCCAGACGGGAAGCTCCAGGAAGGGGTCACAGTCGTCGTAGGGGACGACCCAGGCGATCTCAGCGGCCAGCTCGTCGTCCGCTGCGAAGTCGACGCTGAGCGGGACCGTGCCGCCGTCGACCCAGGACAGCGTCGCCGTGGTGCTGCCGTGGGCGGACAGGAAGCCGTCCGCCGAGAAGCCGCCGGGGCTCACCTCGTCGAGGGCGAGCGGGGTGCGCTCCCCGGTGTCGCAGATCAGCGGCGCATCGCCTGCCGGCCCTCCCGAGGACTCGCTGCAGGCGCTCAGCAACAGGACGGCCACGAGGGTTGGGACCATGGTGTCTCCGACGTGCCCTGACGCCACGGTAGGTCCAACCCGTGCCACCCGCCACCCGGCTCCCCCCGATGACGCACCCCAGACACAGCACACCCCCGAGGCGGGCCGCGTAGGGCCGCCCCCGGGGGCGTGGGTCCGGCGGGCGGCGGAGCGAGGCAGGGGCGTGAGGGCGCCGAGGCGCGGCGCAGCGGGGCGGGCGCGGCGGC
>CAZRFD010000257.1:0-6219 GCA_964599085.1 uncultured Enterobacterales bacterium
GAGGCTCGCCGGAGCCGGCGCTGCTCGATCCGCTGAAGGGATCGAACGGGCGAGGCTCGCCGGAGCCGGCGCTGCTCGATCCGCTGAAGGGATCGAACGGGCGAGGTTCGCCGGAGCCGGCGCTGCTCGATCCGCTGAGTCCGAGGTCCAACACCGCAGGGGGGCGGCTGGATGGACGAGGAGACCCGTCGCTTCAAGAGAGCCGCACCCATCTGCCAACCAGACGTGCGTTTCGCTCCTTCGCGGGAGCCCTCAAGCCCCCACAAGGTGCAGGTCCCGCCCCTCCCGCTGGACCTCCTCTCTCCACAGTCGCTGCTCCCAGGTCCGGCCGGGGCGCTGGTCGAAGACGATCATCCAGCCCTCGGCCAGGCCGAGCTGGTCGAGGTAGCCGCAGAGCTGGTCGATGCCCTCCTCGCGAACAGTCTCCAGTGACACGTGTGCCGGTGGCACCCGCTTCAGCTCGATGACGAAGCGGTCGGGACCGTACTCGACGAGCAGATCGAGCCGCCCGCGTCCGCTGGCGTACTCGCGCGTCACCCGGCCCCCACCGTTCACGACCCGCTGCAGGAAACCCATGAAGGCGAGGTGGGCGGCGGCTTCCCGCCAGCCGGCGTTGGACTGGTCGATGAGCAGATCGCCGTGGCGGCGCCACCACTTCACGAAGGCGTCGATGAGGGCGGGCATGTCCAGGCGACCATCATCGGTCTGCCAGGGCCACCAGGGCACCGGCAGGCTGTCCTGGCGCACCCGGGTCAGGGCGCGGACCAGGACTTCCCGGTACAGCGGGTTGGCGGGCTCCCAGCCCCGCTCGCTGCGGGCGATGAGCCCCAGATCCATGGCATAGTCGAGGTCGTCGAGGACGTCATCGGGCGGCGCTTCACCGAGCAGGATCGGTTCCAGGACGCGCGCCACCCGGGGTTCGGCGAGGCGCTGGACGAGGTTGTCGAGGTGGGTGGTGCGGGCCAGGACCAGCGCTTCCTTGGCCCGGTCGATGTCGTCACCGGTGATCGGCGTGGGGGCGGGCACCGGGTCGCGTCGGGTCAGGTGGTAGGCCAGGGCGTTGACCAGGAAGGGCTGCCCCCGGGTCCAGAACCACGCCCGGTCGACAGCGTCAACGGTGAAGGGCTGGCCGGTGTCGTCGGTGTGCTGGGCGTACAGTTCGGCGATCTCGTCGCGGTCGAAGTTTCGCAGCGTCAGGGACTCGGCCTTGATGTTGAAGGGGCTGCCCGGGTTGGGCGGCAGGCCGCCTTTGGCTTGGACCAGGTAGTCCTTCAGGTCGCGGAGGCCGACGAGCACGATGCTGGAGGGGAAGGCGCGGGGGCGCCGCGGAAAGCCGCTGCGGAGCTGGGCGAGGAAGCTCACCATGGCTTCCCCCTCGATGGTGTCGACCTCGTCGAGCATCAAGACCAGGGGGCGCGGCTGCATCGCCAGCGCCCAATCGGCTAGCAGTGCTGCGAGTCGGGTGCCGGTCGCCCCCGCTCCGGCCCCCTCGGGTGGCCGGTCCGCGGCGGGCAGCATCCAGCGCGCCTCGTCCATGATCGCCTGTACCCACCGGGGCTCGACGTCGGACAGCGACGGCGTCTGCCGGCTGGCTTCCAGCGAGACGTGCAGGGCCACCTGTCCCTCGCCCCGCAGCTCCTCAGCCAGGGCGCGCATCGCCGTGGTCTTGCCCGTCTGGCGGGCGGCGTGGACGACGAAGTAGCGACGCTCGGCGATCAGCCGGTGGACATCGGGCAGGCGCCGGCTCGCCGGGAGCATGTAGTGGTCTTCCGGCCGGCAGGGGCCCGTGGTGTTGAAGAAGCGGCGGGAGAGGGTCGGCATCGTTCGTCAGCCTAACCACGCGGTGGTGGGGGCGGGCGCGTCAGGCTGCGATGGAGAGCGCCCACTGACCGGTACCGAAAGAAAATGCTTGACAAGTGTGGTGGGGGGGGGGTAGCCATGAATCGTGTGTGCACTCCGCACGCATCGGAGGGTTCATGGCCATGAAGTTCAAGGGGCAGGTGTTCAAGCTGAAGCGTGCTGAAGCGTCGGGTCAGCCAGTCGGACGGCTCGATCAAGACCCACAAGATGGAGCCGGATCTCACGGCTGCGCTGGGCCAGGGCACCCTCGTCGTGTTCCACGGCAAGGTGCACACCATGGATGCCAACAGCCGCGTGGTGTTCCGTGTGACCCATGGGGGCCTGGGGGACGAGCTTCCGTCTTCCGAGGGCTTCGTGGTCGCCACCACGGGCGACAGCACCACCCGCACGGCGACCGGGGGATTCCGGTTCCAGACCAGCGGCGATCTGCTCTCCGATGTCGAGGTGGAAGCCGATGTCGACAACACGGTGGGCGGCAACGAGGTGGGGCTCGACTTTGAGCTGTGGGCGACGGTGGTCGCCTGAGCCACCCAACGTGCCGGTGTCGCGGCGGTGAGGTCTGGACCTCGACGCTGAACAAGCGACACCGATGTTGACTCTCGTCGGTGCGCAAGCCAGGCTGGAGGCGTGATGACCCGGGCTGCTGACCTGTCGACCCTGCCGCGCGCTGCGCGCGTACGGCTCGTCGCGCACCGCTTCTGGCGTGGCTCCGGCCGCGGGGGGCGTGGCCTGGAGATCCTGTCCCGGCGTGCCACGGATGGGCTGTTCGGTGGACGTGACACCCGGGCGGTAGACACCTGGCAGAGCCAGGCCGACGCGGCGCTGTCGGGGATGGCTGCACACCCAGCCCGCCGCTGGCGTGTGCTGGCGGCCACGACGGGCCTGGCGGAAGTGGCCGGGCGCCCCGACGGTGCTCTCGTGCGCGGCGATGCCGTGCGGGTGACGCCGATCATCAGCGACCGTCTTGGGGAGGTCAGCCTGGGCGACCACATCGGCGGCGCGGGGGAACCGTCAGCGGCGTCAGCGACGGCCTTTTCCATGGCCGTCAGCACGCCCAAGCTCTACCACGACGAGACTGGTGTGGACCTCGGTTTCGGCAGCGCTCGGCAGATCGCCCGCGACCTGAAGGAACTGGGGTGTACCTTCGCGTGGCACCCCGGGGTGCTGCAGCTCAAGATCGGCAGCCTGTTCGTCGACGATGCTGGCAATGCCATCGACATCCCGCGGGTCAGCGACCCCTCCCGGATGCGGTCGCTGGTCGGCTCCAGCCCGCCGCTGGCGAACCTGCGGGACTTCCTTGTCGCGCTGCACGAAGAGGGGATCGAGCTGAAGCTCATCATCACCTGGCTGACGCTGGGTGGCGGTGAAGACCCCGACGCAAGCGCGTCCGACCCGGTAGGAGAGCACGCCAAGGGGCTCCCCGCGCAGTGGGATCCCGCCCACTGGGACCCGGAGGAAGCGACCCTGGTTGCCGACGATGGAGAGACGTACGCCTTCGCCGAGGGAGAGGGCCCGACACTGTGGCACACCTCGACGATGGATCCCAGCAACGGCTACAAGCTGCAGTACTACCGCTGGATGGCCCAGGGGCTGGGGCAGTGGCTCACCACCACGCGGGATGAACTGCTGTCGACCGCGAACCTGGACATCGCCGACTTCATCGGCGGCATCGAGATCGGCAACGAGCTCTGCGATCGGCACACCACCATCGTCTACGCCGCGGAAGCCGGTGACGACCAGGTCGGCGACCACCAGGCATGGGCGAACTTCTACTACTGGTGTGCGACGGGGATCTGGGAGCACGCCTCGTGGGTGCCTTTGTGGTTGCCGGCGATGGCGTCGTATTCGGTCGACGCGCGGGTGACGAGTCAGAGCTGGAGCGGTCGGTTCACCGTTCTCTCCCTGCTTGTGGACGACGTTCGCGATCTGTGCACAGCCAATCCCTTCTCCTACGCCCCGGCGCCGTCCATCCAAGACATCGTCCATGGGCTGGACTACCACTACTACCACCACAAGGTGACGACAGACTACCAGCCACTGTCGTGGATCCTGGCCGACCTGGAGTCGCTGCGGCGCATGGTGGATTCGGCCCGGGGTGGGGAGCTGGCCGGGCTGCCCATCACCGTGCAGGAAGCGGGCGTCAACGTGGTGTGTGACGGCGCGGGGGCCGAGACGCCGCCGGGTGCGGTCTATGACTGGGGCTGCGAGTTGGACGTCACCCGCGATGACGCTGTCCCTGAGTACCCCGACTATCACAACCCCCTGGACGACTCCGGGGCAAAGCTTGCGGCGACGCAGCGCCCCGACCGGGAGGACTGCCTGGTGCTGCCGGATCTCATCCGCACCGAGTCCGAGCCGTCGGGCGCCAACGACTACCAGGCGGTGTCGCTGTGGTGCCGGCTGGCTGCGGCGCTGGCTGGTGGTGCCTCGGTGGTGGGCTGGCACAGCCACATGTCCGTTCGTTCTGGTGCCTTCGCCGGCATGGGATTGCGTCGCGACCAGCACGACACGGAAGTTCTGGATCCCACCCGCGCCTTCCAGCGACCGTCGTATGCGGCCTATCGGCGCTTCGGTACGCTGCTGGGAGACTACGGCGTCGTGCGCCGGTTGTCGGTCCCCGGCGCCAGCTTCCCAGAGCCAGCGGACACCGACATCGACATCCACGCGCTGTACATGGGCATGTCCTGGAACGACCTGGACCACCTGTGGGTGATCGAGTTCTCCGGTCGGGTGACGGGTTCCACCGTCGCCCCCTATGCCTACCTGTGCTTTGTCGATCCCGACGTGTCGGTGTCGACCGCCTGTGGCGTGCTGACCCTGCGCCCCTACGCGCCGGCGTGGTCGGCACCGGCGGTGCAGCGTCGCTACCTCAAGCCGTCCGGCATGGCAACCGGCGCATCGACATCCGGCTATCCGACGACCCTCTGGTGGTTTCCTGCGGACCGACCCGTCGCCCCTTCCGACGAAGGCGCTGCGGCGCCGCGCTACCAGGTGGTGGTCGGCCAGGCACAGTACCCCGTGCTGTTGACCAGCTCGCGTCGGCTGGTGGTGGACACGGCCGAGACGGCATGAGGCGCGCCCTGCTGTTGGGTCTGGCGGCGGCGTCGTGGGTGTCCGCATGCGACCGTTGGTGGCCGAAGCACAAGCCGTCGGCGATCGCTGCGGACGCCACCGTGGCGGGGCTCGGTTCCGTGACGCCCACGGGAAGTGGGCTGGTGGCGTCTCCGTCGTCCGGGCTGACAGAGCCAGCCCCGCCCGACACCGGGTGGTGGGGGCCCCTGCCGACCTACGACTGCCCGGGGCCACCCAAGACGCCCGATGTGGTGGTCAAGCAAGGCGGAGCGTACGCGGGGATCCACTGGTGGGACTCCAACGCCCTCGGCACCGGGTCGGGCTACACGCTGGTCGACTTGAGCTTGTCCAACTTCACCGAAGGCTGCGACGCTGGGTTGGGCACACCGTTTGAGGACGTTGGGGATGCATCATTCGACGGCTCCTTCACCATCTCCAACAGGTCGCCGGCCGAGATGGTGGGGATCTTTGATGCCATAGCAGATGACGGTGTGTCGGCGTACTGCTACGCCGAATACAAACCAGACGATCCCGATCACGACTATCTTGTCGTCCTACACGATTCATATTCCACGTCAGTGGATGGGGCGATAGATATCTGCATCAGCCGGTTCACACCCGACCGGATCGCCGGCACCATCTACTGCGAAGAGCTGGACGCCTACAGTGACGGCGTGGAGAGCGTGTACGTGACCTTCGACCTCCAACGCGCCGACAGCCCCTACTGGCGCGTCCACGGTGACGCCCCCTGCTCGTACTACTACTACTGGTCTCCGCCCCAGGACCTGGCGTGGAGTGGGGTGTGGCCGTGACCCTGCTGTTGCTGTGGTTGGGCTGTGGTGGAGGCGCCCCGTCGCCGAAGGCGGGCGGGGACGGCTCCGTTCCGACCGACAGCGGCACGGCGTCCGTGGACGGTGGGGCCGCGGGCGACGGTGGCACGACGGGTGGTGGTGGTAGCGGCGGCGATGGCGGTGGCGACGACACCGGCACCGTGGATGTCCTCGGACAACCGGACGGCCCGGCCTCCCTGTGTGACGAGTTGGGTGCAGACCTCCAGCGTCTGGAGTTCACCTCGATCCACGGTCGCGAGTACTTCTGGCGAGATCAGCCCGCGACCGCACCCCGCTTCCGGCAGATCACCTCGCCCAGCTACCTGCTCGAGATCCAGGGCGCGACGGGCGACGCTTCGGTCTGCGACGATCCATTCTCCTGGTCATGGAACTGGAATCCGGTGGGTGAAGATCCTGCTCTGACCGATGGTAGCTGCATTTCCGACGGTGTCGATGG
>CAZRFD010000258.1:0-6212 GCA_964599085.1 uncultured Enterobacterales bacterium
AGCTTCGCGCCGGCCTCGCCCAGGCGACGGCCCGCCTCTACAGCATCGTAGGCGAACCCCACCCATGGTCTCCCGACCTGGAGTCCGCGACACCGCCGGATCGGGTCGAGGAGGCCCTCGACCACTGGGCGCTGCCCACCGGTGCCCACGTCGTCGAGGTGGACTGCGGCGAGTACCCCTGCCTGGTCGCGGTCGAGCACGACCGGGGCCAGCTCGACCGGTTCGACCTGCCCGGCACATGGCCGCTGGACGAGACCACCATCGCCCGGACCCTTGTCGGTCCCGCACGCGACGACCAGCGCTGGCAGACCGTCCTCGCCGTGCACGCCGACGACGATGTCCCACGCAGCGAAGACCTCCGAACGCAGTGGCGAGCGGGCGAGCTCGCCGGCATCCCCCTGTGAACCGAGCGCCGATCGTCCTGGCGATGGCCGCGGGAGTGGCCGGCTTCCTGGCGGGGCGCTCGCTTCGCCCCCAGCAGGGGGGCCCCGGGCCCGCCCACGTGGCGTCGACGCCGTCGGGCAGCAGCGATGTCGGCGGCCCGGAACCACCATCTGCGAGTCCGTCGCCCTCGGTGCACGACTGCCCCGAGGATCCAGTGGAAGCCGCACTCACCGACGAGGTGGCCAGCCTCCACCGCCAGCTCGACGACGTGCAGGCGCGCCTCGAAGAGTTGGAGGGGCCCTTCGGCGCCCCGGTGTCCGAGGAGTCCAGTGACCGGCGCGCGGCGCAGGTGGAAGAAGCCGCAAGCCCCCTCGGCCTCGAGGTCGTCGAAGCCGACTGCAGCCAGCGCCCCTGCCTGTTTCGGCTGACTGGACCGGGGCAGCCCGTCGGGGACTTCGACGACGCCATCGACGCGCTCGTCGCGTCGATGGGCGCCGCGGGGGTCACGACCACCTTCTGCGCCTCGAGCTACCCCGCCGCCGCGCCGCCAGAGGCGACCATCGCCGTCATGGTCGACGATGCGTCGGAGCTGCATCCGGCCCGGCTCGCCCCGGTGCTGAGGCGCTGCAGGGACCTGCTCGGCACGCGCTGATGGCCACCTGAGCAGGTCCGGCAGGTATAGCCTCAGGCGTCGTCGGCGGCGGGCTCCTCGGCCGGGGCGGGCTCCTCAGCCGGGGCCGCAGGCTCCTCGGCCGGGGTGGCGTCCTCGGCCGGGGGCTCCTCGGCCGGGGCGGGCTCCTCAGGCGCGGATTCCTGCGCCGCGGGCTCTTCCGCCACGGGCTCCTCGGCCGGGGCAGCGTCCTCGGCCGGGGCGACGTCTTCAGCCGGCGCGGCGTCCTCGACCGGGGCGGCGTCCTCGACCGATGCCCCCTCGACCTCCACGGCTTCGGCCTCGCCCTTGCGGCGACGCTTGACCTTGCGCTCACGGCGTGGCGTGAAGCCGGCAGACTCCGGCGCCTCGGCCCGCTCCACGCCCTTCTCGGCCATCTCCTCGGCGGCCTTGCCCGACTCGATCAGCGTCTTGAGCCGCAGCACGTGCTCGTCGGCCAGCAGGCGCTCGGCCGTGCCGGGGCGCGTGCGCTCGCGCGCGGCTTCCCAGGCGTGCAGCGCGTGGAAGGGCTGGTGCTGGGCCTCCCACAGCTCGCCGCGGGCGGCAAAGGCCTCGGCGTCACCACCGGACTTCTGCAGCACCCGATCGAGCAGCTCGCCGGCGTCCCGCCAGGCCTCGCGCAAGATGAGCACGCGGGCCCGCTGCACGAGCACAGCCGGCTCGTCGGTCTTCTTCTTCATGTTCTGGCGCAGGATGTATTCGACCTGGTCGATGCGGGTGTCGTCGAGGGCGTCGCGGCGGTCCAGCGTGATCCGCGCGAGCTGCACGGCGGCTCGACGGTCGGTCTTGTCGGCCTGCCACGCCTCGCGCGCCAGCCCCTCGGCTTCCTCCCAGAGCGCGGCGCGCTGTTCGGGATCGGCGGCGCCTCGCGCCCGGACCAGGCCCGCCACCCGCAACTTGTGGTGCGCGTCACCGGGCGCCAGATCGAGGGCTTCCTGCAGCACCTGGCCGGCCTGGTCCCAGTGCTCCTGGCCCATGGCGACGTAGACCTCGCCGAGCAGCGAGTAGGTGTCGGCCATCATCGGCTCGAGGTCCATGGCCTCGCGCAGGGTCGTGGCGGCGTCGTCGAGGCGGTTCTGCTGGATGTAGAGCCCGGCCAGCCGTCGGCGCAGCCGCGCGTTGTCCGGGAACACGGTCGTGCCGCGGACCAGCACGTCGACGGCCTTGCCCCGCGCACCGCGCGACAGGTGCCAGCTCGCCTCCTGATGGAAGGCTTCGGGGGTCGGCGCCGCTTCCTGCGCGGCGACCCAGGCGGCTTCGACCTTGTCGAGGGGGGCCTTCTCGGCGGCGAGCAGCTCGGCCTGGGACTGGAGCAGCTCGGGGATGGTGCTGCCGGCCTTCAGCGACTCGCTGACCCGCATGCGGGCGATGTCCAGGCGGGGCTGGCGACGCCGCAGCAGGCTGCGGATGTCGTCAATGGTTGCGTCCATGTCGGAGTAGGGCAGCCGCATCCGGCTGCGGGCCCGCCGGGCGCCGACCAGCAGCCGGTTGCCCTCGATGGCCAGGGCGATGGAGGCGACGTCATCGCCGCTCTTCTTGAAGTAGCGCGCCTTGTCCAGAAGGTGGTTGCCCAGCGTCTCCATGCGGCCGAAGTCCTCGACCTTGCGGCGGTCGAGCAGGGCCTTGACCAGGCTGTGCACGTAGTAGCGCCGCCCGTTGCGGACCGGCGTCTGCTCCAGCAGGCCGCGGGCCATCAGCTCGATGCGCAGGCTGCGGTTCACGCCGAGGGCGTTGAGCTCTTCGGGGGTGGCGGCGTCGCGGATCAGCGCCACGGCGCACAGCGCGTCCATGTGGGCGGCGTCGAGGCTGCCGAGCCGGCGCTTGAGGTTGCGCTCCAGCGCCGCCAGATCCCCCTCTTCCAGGGAGCGGAGGTAGCGGGGCTGCTCGAGCAGCTCGTCGACGGGGGTGTTCCGCGCCGCGATGGCGATGCTGCGGGCAGCGATGGGGTGGCCCAGCGTGCGCTCGACGATGGGGCCAAAGCGATCCCGGTCGAACTCGGGGGCGTGCCAGGCGGCGAACAGCTCGTGCAGCGTCTTGCCCGCGAGCCCGCGCACGGTGAAGCGCCGCAGGTGGGCGGCGCGCCCCTCGGAGTGGAACTCGGGCTGGAGGTCCGTGATGAACACCAGCTTGAGCTTGAGGGGGTGGGTGAGGAGCGCCCGGAGGATCAGCTCGAAGCGCCCCTCGCGGTACAGGGAGCCGTCGCGGCGGTCCAGCATCGCGTCGAGGTTGTGCAGCACCATGACCCGGTCGGCGAGGGCGTCGCCCTGGGCGACCTCGACCACGAGCGCGGCCAGGTCGGTCGGCTTGAGCGCTTCCCTTGCCATCAGTGCCTGGTGGAGGCGGTCGTCGCCGGCCTTGCGCGCGGCGATGGACAGCCGGGCGAGGAAGGTGTCGGCGCCCACGCCGCGGCCCAGCGTCAGGTCGGGGAGTCGCACGAGGCCTTCGTCACCGCACAGCTCGCCGAGGGTCGCCTCCACGAGCCAGCGGCGGCCGACGCCGCGCGTGCCGCTGACGACGATGGGGCCGCCCCCTTCGGCGAGCAGCGCCTTGAGCGCGGCGATCTCGTCGTCGCGGCCGACGACATCGGGGGCCGGCGCACGGTGGCGGTCCGCTTCGACCGGCGCGACCGGCGCAGCGGCGACGGGGGCCGCCACGGGGGCCGCCGGGACCGGCAGGCTGGCGAGGAAGTCCTGGGCGCGCTGCTTGACCTGCTCGGTCTTCATCAGGCGGACACCCATGGGCATCATGAAGGGGTTGTAGGACCGGGCCGCGACCACGAGCCGGGGCTTGTTCGCCGCGGACTTCATCAGCCCCTCGAGCGAGCCCAGCGCGCGACCATCGGTGCCGCCTTCGGGTTCGACGAGCACGAGCACACCACCTGCCGCCGCCGTGGCCGGCGCCAGCGCGTCCGCCGACAGCTCGACGACGGGATCGACCGGCGTGCCGCCGAGCGACACGAGCGGCAGCGCCGAGCGACGGCGCAGCTCCATGAGGACGTCGGGGTTGGACAGGGCACGCCCGCCCACGGCGATGACACAGCGGCCTTCTTGGATGGCGGCTTCGACGCGGTTCATTCTGACCTCGGCAGCGGGAGGGCCTCGGCCCGCCCGGGTTCGGACCCACGACCTGCACAGGAGGTGCAGGCCATCGGGTCCCGGTGGACCCCACTCAGCGAAGCGCGGTGCCTAACGGGCGCTCCCGGGCGGTTCAACGGGCAAGCCGGCACCGGGGCCATGCGCCGCAGGCTGGCACCCGCGACCCGCGCTTCCTGCCGGGCAGCGCGTGCGCGCGCTCGGACCCCTCAGCCGCCGAGCTGGTCGGGGAGCCGGACGTGGACCCCCGCGGCCGCTGCGACCGCCGTGAGACGCCCGACGGCGGGCGGGACGGCGACACCGACACGGGCGGTCCGCAGGATGTGCAGGTCGGACAGCGAGTCGCCCAGCGCCAGGCCCGGGCTGCGCCCCAGGCGGGTTCGCGCCGCGACGACCTTGCCCACGCCGAAGGAGACCGGGGGCACGATCCGCTCGGTGTAGCGGCCCGTCTGGGCGTCGCGGGCGAGCCGGATCCCGATGCAGCGGTCGGGGTCGAGACCGGCGGCCCGCGCCACGACCCTCGCCAGCGGCTCGGCGGAGCCGGTGAGGATCCACACGCGGTGACCGAGCGCGTGGAGCTTCCGGGCGAGGGCGAGGACGGGCTTGCGCCAGGGGACACGCGCCCGGCGGCAGGCGTCGACCTGGGCGTCCAGCTCGGCGGGTGTCAAGCCCACGATGATCCGCGCGCAGAGGACGGACTGGTCCTCGCGCTCCCAGCCGCGCGTCACCTCGAAGTAGGTGTCGAAGTCGGGGGCCCGGGTCGCGAAGGGTTCCGGGTGGTGCCCACGCTCCATCAGCCACCCGACGAGCGCGTCCCCGATGTCACCATCGAGCAGGGTCCCGTCCATATCGAAGAGGATGTCGACCGGGTCGGAGGGCCCGTCGGCGAGGCGAGCGACGGGGTCGGGCCAGAGGTCGGGGCGGAAGGAGAGGTCGGCGGAGGCAGCCATGTTCACACCGGGAACGGAGGAAGCGTGCACGTGGAGGCTCGGCCTTATACTCCCGCCGCATGAACGACCGGACCTGCGGCCCGTACACCCTGACGAAGCGCCTGCCCACCGACGGCGGGAGCGTCGAGCGCTGGGCTGCTGTCGGCCCGGTGGGGGCCGCAACGGTCTACGTCGGCGGAAAGCTTCTGCTCAAGCGCGCACGCACGCTGCCGGCCTGGGGGCCCTTCCCCAAGCCCGCCTGGGGTGAGGACAAGGGCCGCGTCTACATCGCCATCCCCGGCCGGCTGGAGCACGATCTCCCGGGACTCGGGCGCTCGCTCACGCCAGGAGCCGCGCTGGTGCTGGCCTGGCACCTGGCCGCCTGTGTGGCCGAGCTCCACGACAGCGGCGCCGCTCACGGAGCGCTCGACCCGGCCACCTCCGGCATCGACGAGCTGGGGCGGCTCTCGATCCGCCCCGCCATCACCGCCGCAGGTTCGCCGGATCCCGACCCCGACGCCTCGGCACAGGCCACCGACTGCCTCGCGCTGGCGCGCATGTTCGACGCGCTGCGCCTGGAGCTGGTGGACGACGACGCCGTCGGTCTGCTCATGCGGGGCCTCCGGCGCGAACGCGCGCGCCTCCGCCTGCAGCCCGGCCGCGCCGTGCGCCAGGCCATCGCTGCGATCCTCGCCCGCCACCCCGACTTCGAGCAGCAGGCCCTCGACAGCCTCGGCCCGACCTGGGGACTCGACCGCCTGCCCCAGGCGCCACCGCCCATCCGCCCCCGCCCCCGCGCCGCCGCCCCCTGGGAACGAGAAGAGGAAGATGACGCCTTCCTCGACCAGGACCTCGGCCTGTCGTCCGCCCCTGCCCGCCTCTTCGTGGGCAGCCTGGCCACCCCGCCGGCCGCGGCCGACCCGATCGACGACGACGACATCCCCATCGAAGCCCTCGAGTCCGAGCTGCCCGAGCTGGACGAGGGGGGCACCGACGACGCCGACATGGGCGAAGACACCGCCGAAGACACCGCCGAAGACACCGCCGAAGACACCGGCGAAGACACCGGCGAAGACACCGCCGAAGACACCGGCGAAGACACCGGCGAAGACACCGGCGAAGACACCGGCGAAGACA
>CAZRFD010000259.1:0-6196 GCA_964599085.1 uncultured Enterobacterales bacterium
ACGGCGGCGGCTTCGGCGACGGTGGCATGGGCGACGGCGGCGGCTTCGGCGACGGCGGCATGGGCGACGGCGGCGCGCCCGATGGGGGCTCGGCCGATGGAGGCTCAGCCGATGGAGGCGCCGGCGACGGCGGCGCCACGGTCTCCCTGACACCCACGGGGATGTACCTCATCTGGGAGGACAGCATTGTCGACCAGACCCACGACACCGTGACGTCGAGCGGCGTGGACCTCGGTTCCTTCTGGGGGATCCTCCTCTCCAATGACGACTTCGGCTTCGACTACACGCTGACCGACGACTACTGCCTGTTCAAGTACGACACCGGGGGCGCCGCAGCATCCACGGAGTGCCCGAGCTGCTGGGACGGCATGGCCTGGGAGCTGACCACCGACGACAAGCCCGACACCCAGGGCAACTGCGAGGGCCTCGACCCGGACGCCTGGGGCAAGGACCCCGCCACCGGCTTCGAAGGCATCGACGTGATCTACGGCTACGGTCCCGACGAGGCCGGCTACGTCGACGACCTGCTGGTCAAGTACGGTTGGGAGGACTCCGGCTGGGACGACACGATGCTGTGGGGCACCTACGTGTGGTCCGACGCCCTCGGCCTGACCGATGGGATCATCGACTCCAACCAGTGGGGCGTGGGCTACGCCTTCGCCGTCGACAGCAGCTACGAGCTGACCGGCGACGTCGCGACAATGTCGGGTACGACGCCGCCGGACGGCTACTACGCCACCATCGGCTTCTACTACTTCCCCATCGAGTAGCCGACGCCAGGGCATGGACCGCACGGCCCCACTCCCCGATCCCCGCCGCTACCCGGGGCAGCGGGGGCTACGCATCGCCGCGCGCACCGTCCACATCGGGGCGGCCGGCATGCTGCTCGGCGCTGCCGCCTTTCACCAGCCGGCCGATCCGTGGTGGGAGGTCGTGATGTTCTCGGGCCTCGTCATCGTCGGCGACGACCTCTTCAAGTGGGGGCCGCTCTACCTGCGGATGGTCCAGTTCTGGGTCGTCGCCCTCAAGCTGAGCCTCGTCGTGTTCGGGGGCCTGCACCCGGACCTGTTGCTGCCCGCACTGTGGGTCGTGCTCGTGTGCGGGTCGGTGGTCTCCCACATGCCCGGTCGCTTCCGCCACCGGCGACTCGTGTGAGCATCAACCGGTCCGGGCAGCCCGCCGCCGCAGTTCCAGGGAACCGGCCGCCCACGCCACGAGCAGGTACAGCGGCACCTCGATCCACAGCCAGTCGGGTCCGGGCAGGCTGACGAGGTTGATCAGCCCACCGACCAGCGTGATGCCACCCACGACGAGCGCAAGCAGCAGCGGCCGGGAGGCCGCCAGGCGGGCAGCGACATAGCCACCGACACCGGCCTGCAGCAGGTGGGCCAGCATCACGACAAGGAAGGCAGGCGCCGGCAGGCCCCGGATCCAGTCCGCGAGCTGCTCGGGGTTGTTCATGTCGGTTCCCGGCGGCATCGGGTAGAGCACTTCGGCGTTGAGCAGCACGAGCGCCATGTTCAGCGCACCGCCGACGACCAGACCCGCGACGACCGCGGCGATGTTTCGGAGCATGTGGACACCCTGGGATAGGCCCAAGCTACCCGGTTCCTCGCTGCCCGCCGCCCCAGCCTCCTCGTCGAGGGCTGCGCTCCTCCCCTCCCCGGCCCGACCATGTCCACCTCTCCTGAGATCGTCCTCGTCACCGGCGGCAACCGGGGCCTTGGCTTGGAGACCGGTCGACAGCTCGCCGCGCGCGGCATGCAGGTGATCCTCGGCGGCCGCGACCTCGACGCCGCCGCCCGCGTGGCCGAGGGCTTCGGAGCCGACGCCGTCCAGCTCGACGTGACGGACGACGACAGCTTCCACGCCGCAGTCGCCAGCGTGCGCAGCACCCACGGCCACCTCGACGCCCTGGTCAACAACGCGGGCGTCGCGCTCTCGGGCTTCGACGAGCGGGTGGCACGCCGCACCCTCGACGTGAACCTCCGCGGCGCCGTGGCCCTCACCCGGGCCTGCGCGCCGCTCCTGGTGCCCGGGGGCCGCGTCGTCATGGTGTCGAGCGGGCTCGGCGAGCTGGCGGGCTTCGGCCCGGCGATCCGCGCCACGCTGGGGGCGGCGACGCCGACCTGGGCCGACCTCGACCGCCTCGCCGCAGCCTTCGAGCAGGCCGTGGCCACCGGCCGCTGCCAGGCCGAGGGCTGGCCCCGCTCCGCCTACAACACGTCGAAGGCGCTGCTCAACGCCGCCACCCGCATCCTGGCCGGCGAGCTGTCACCTCGCGACATCAAGGTCAACGCCGTGTGCCCCGGCTGGGTGCGGACCGACATGGGGGGCGAGGGAGCGCCGCGCAGCGTCGCCGAGGGCGCTGCCGGCATCGCCTGGGCCGCGACCCTGCCCCCCGACGGCCCCACCGGCGGCTTCTTCCGCGACGGCCAGCCCATCGACTGGTAGCGCGGTCACTCGTCGACGTAGCCCAGCGACTCCAGGCGGGCGCGGACCGCCGGATCGACGGCCTGGGCTCTGCTGACCGGCGCGAAGGGCGGTGGCAGCAGGGCGGTCAGGATGGGATCGGCCCGCAGCGCCTGCAGCTCAGCGGGATCCCGGGCCAGGTCGAAGGCCAGGGTCTCCCCCCCCACGTCGATGGCCTTGCGGTCACCGGCGAGCACGGCGCGCAGGTCGGCGGGCCCGTACAGCGGCGCGCTGGAGCGAACGACCGTGGTCGGCCCCCCCGCGAGATCCCGCCCGTCGAGATCCGGAAGCGACACGCCCACAGCGGACAGCACCGTGGGCACGACGTCGACGAGCCCTCCGCGCCCTGGCGCCAGCCCCTCGACACCCGTGATCACCAGCGGCACGGCCAGCAGCTCCTGGTACATGCTGTGCCCGTGCTCCCAGCCGTCGTGCTCGCCGAATTCTTCGCCGTGATCGGCAGCGAAGACGACGACGCGCCCCCGGGGCGAGGGCGGACCGAGCCGGTCGAGGAGCTCCAGGAGGGCTTCATCGACGACCTCGACCTCGTGATCATAGGCGACGCGCATGCCATCGAGGTCCGCGGGCGGTGGCTCATCCTCGGCCTCTCGGACGAGGGTCGCCAGCGACAGCCGGCGCGGAAGGGACAGGTCGAGGTCGAGGGCGTGGCGGTAGGGGAGGTGCGGGTCGAAGAGGTGGACCCACAGCAGCAGCGGGCGGTCGCGGCGAAGAGCGAGGAGATCGGCGGCATCGGCCACGTGGAGGGTGGCCCCCTCGGGCAGCGGCGGCAGCAGGCCGAGGGCGACCAGCAGGCGGGCCTCCCACAGGCGACAGCGATCCGACAGCGGCTGCCGTGCCAGGGCGAAGGGCACCGGGGCGGCCTCGCGCACGCGGGCGAAGCCGCGGGGCACGTCGAAGCTGCCCGCCACGAAGGGGTTCTCGATGGTGGCGGCCGTGTCCCAGCCGGCGGCGGCCAGCGTGCTCGCGAGGGTCGGGATGTCCGCTGCGAGCCCGTGGAAGCCGCCATCCGCGTCCCGCCCCGCGCCGTGGTGGTGCGGCTCGAGCCCGGACATCAACGTGGCCATGCTCGGCAAGGTCCACGGCGAGGAGGCCTGACCCTGGAGCACTGTTCCGCCCGCGGCGAGCCGCGACACCGACCCCATCTCAGCCGCGGCGTCCGCCCGGAGGGTGTCGACCGTGATGAGCACGACATCGGGCCCCTCGGGCACCGGGCCGGTCGCGGTCCAGCGCTCCGTCGGCGGCCCACCGCCAAGCAGCGCCACTGGCAGCGCCAGTCCGGCCAGCGGGCCCAGCACCAACACAAGCGCGGCGCCGCCTGCCAGACCCGCCACCTGCCAGCCAGCGGGCACCGTCCCCTGGGACAGCGCGTCGACCGCCCAGGTCAGCAGAGCCATGCCGAGGACAGAAGCGACGGCCGCCCGCGGCTTCGGCCAGCAGGGGACCGAACGCAGCGCGGTCCGTGCGCCCAAGGTGACCGACAGCGCCGCCAGCGCCACGAGGAAGGGCCCGGAGCCCGGGAAGTCCATCACCACCGGCACCGACAGGTACAGCGAGGTCAGCGTGACAGGAAGGCCGGCGGCGAGCGCTCCCGCACGCGCCGAGGCCCGCGCGGCCAGGGTGATGAGCAGCACGAGCGCCACGCCCACCGCGAGCTGGCCGCCGAGGTCGGCGCCCGCAACCGCGGCGCCGGACGTCACCCGCAGCAGCACCGCCTCGGTCGCCGCCGTCGCGCCGACCAGGGCCACCGCTCGCTTCCACGCTGGGGTGTCCGTCCTCACGGCGCCGAGTGTAGCGGGCTGCCGCTGGTCGCTGACTCGCTACGCGCCCCAGCGTCCACGCCTGTGCGGCATCGCCCAGGTCGATGTGGGTCATTGCGCGCGCCCGATCCCAGGATCGGTCAGCCCGTCGTCTCCTCCAGCGCGCGCTGCTGGGCCTCGCTCAGGCCGGGGTGCGACTCCGGAGCCTGGGTGCGCACCGTCATCACCGGACAGGTCGCCTTGCGCATCACCGACTCCGCGACCGAGCCCTCCACCAGCCGCCGCAGGCCGCGGCGACCGTGGGTCCCCATGATGATCAGCGTGGCGCCGACGTCCTTCGCTGCGGTGAGCACGGCGTCGGCGATCTCGCCGTGGCGCAGCGCGATCTGCACCGTGCAGCCGGCGTCCTCGAACAGCGCCGCCAGCGGCTTGAGGTGCTCGCGGGCGTCGTCGTCGAGGTACTCGATGGCCTTCATCGCCATCGCCGATCCGTGCGGGTGGATCATCGTGTCGGCCGGCAGACCCGCGGGCAGCTTGACGACGTAGAGCAGGACAACGTCTGCGCCGAGGCGGCCGGCGATGTCGCTGGCGCTGGCCGCCACCTCGAAGGCGCAGCCGGAGTAGTCGACCGGGACGAGGATGGTGTCGGTGGACATGGTCGCTCCTGGCGTGAACCGGGCTGGTTAGTTGCAAGCTCCGGGCCAGCCGAAGCCCGGCCGCCCGACCGGTTCGAGAGGAGCATCCCATGTCCTGGCTCAGCAAGCTGTTCGGCGGCGGCCCTCCCGCCGCGCCGCGCATCGACGGCGACACCGCCCGCACCCTGCTCGCCGCCGGTGCCCAGCTCGTCGACGTCCGCACCCCCTTCGAATTCAAGAGCGGCCACCTCGACGGCGCGCTCAACATCCCCGTGGACCAGCTCCCCCGCCGCCTCGACGAGATCGCCCGCGACCGACCCGTCGTCCTGTACTGCCGCAGCGGCTCCCGCAGCCGTCGCGCCGCCGGCATCCTCGCCCAGGCCGGCGTGACCGACCTGCACGACCTCGGCCCCATGTCCGCCTTCTGAGCCCCTCGCTCGCCGACCACTGCGCAGCGCACGCCCCGTCCCTGCCGGAGCCTCCCCCATGCTCGACGCCATCACCGCCAAGGTCACCGCCCGCCAGCGGATCTCCGTCGATGACGCCCGCTGGCTCTACCAGCACGCCACCGACGACCAGCTCCAGGACCTCTCCAGCCGGGTCCGGGCCCGCTTCCACCCGCCGGACCGGGCCACCTACCTGGTCATGGGCATCGTGAACTACACCAACATCTGCGTGGCCCGCTGCGACTACTGCGCGTTCTACCGCTTCCCCGGGGCGCCCGACACCTACCTGCTCACCGAAGACCAGGTCGCCCGCCGCATCGCCGGCATCATCAGCCTGGGCGGCACGATGGTCAGCTTCAACGGCGGCTTCCACCCGCACCTGCGCATTGAAGACTACACTCGCCTCTTCCAGGGCCTGCGCCGCCGCTTCCCCGACGCCATCACCTACTACGAGATGACCGTCGCCGAGTTCATGTTCATCTGCAAGCGCACCGGCATCTCCTACGCAGAGGGTGCACAGCAGTTCGTCGACTCCGGCACGAAGTGGATCAGCGGCGGCGGGGCCGAAGTCCTCGCCGACAGCTTCCGCCTGCGCCACAGCCCCGGCAAGTACAAGGTCGAAGACTTCTACGACGCCCAGGCCGCCGTACTCGACGCCGGGCTGGGCAGCACCGCCACCATGGTCATCGGCTTCGACGAGACCCTCGACGAACGGCTCGAACACATCGATCGCCTGCGGCGCTTCCAGGACGGTCGCCTGCAGCCCGGCGCGCGAGGCGCCCTCGCCAGCTTCCTGTGCTGGACCTACAAGCCCTACAACACCGACCTGGGCGGCGAGGAGCTGCCCACCTCCGACTACCTGCGC
>CAZRFD010000260.1:0-6170 GCA_964599085.1 uncultured Enterobacterales bacterium
TCGGCCGGCTCCATCAGCGGGCCGGCCTCCACCACCAGCACGTCGGCACCCCGCGTGGAGGCCACCGCTGCGACCGCCGCGCCTGCCGGACCGCTGCCGATGACGATCACGTCGGCCCTCCGCTGCAGGCGGCTGGTCACCCGGGCACCGTCGACGTGGGTCATCGGCCGCGGACCCGGTCCTGGACGCCTGCGTCCTGGAAGAGGGCCCAGCAGGCCACCAGCCGGACCAGCTCGGCGAGAGCGGTACCGCCGGGGAGGCGGGCCAGCCGCTGCAGGGCGCGGTCACGAGCCGCGGGCGACATGGTCGGCAGCGGCGGGCACAGCAGCAACAGGGGGCCAAGGGTGAAGAACCAGGTGGCCAGCCGCAGTCCGAGGCGCAGGTGCTGTGGCGCGGCCGCGTCGAAGCGTCGCCAGAACGCCTGGAGGTCCAGCGGCGCCAGCCCATCGGCGCCGGGCAGGCAGGTGTCCAGCACCAGGCGGCAGCAGCGGCGCTCCAGGTCGGTCACGCCGACAGCCCCGCCCGGAAGCGGGCCACGGTCCGGTCGTCGATGGCCTGCAGCGCAGCTTCTACCGTCGGCCCCAGGGCGTCCGGTGGTCCGGCCAGCGCTGCGACGACCGCCTGCATCGCCGACAGGTTGTCGTCCAGATCGGCGTACATCGCAGCGGCGACGGCCGGCAGCTCGTCGAGGACGTGGCCGAGCGTGTTCAGCACCGCCAGGGCAGCGAGGTTGCCGGTGGCTCCGATCATGGCCCGGGCCACGCCCAGGTCCGCGGCAGCCACCGCCGCGAGGTCGTCCCGCGGTGTCTCTGCCAGGGCCTGCACTGCCGCCGTCAGGACCCCAGCGTCTTGGAGCAGCGCCGCCCGGTGCCGACAGAGCAGGCGCACCGCCACCAGGCGGCGGATCTCGAGGAAGTCGCGCAGCAGGGCCGCGGCTTCGTCGGGCCGGTCCGACAGCACCTGCAGCCACAGGGGCAACAGGCCCAGATCGCTGACCTGCCGGGGGTCGCGCACCGTGATGCCGCTGCCGCGGCGGGCCACCACGAGGCCGGCCCGCTCCAGGCGCGCGATTGCGCGCTGCACGGTGGCGGGGTTGACGCCGAAGCTGGCGGCCAGCGCCCTTACCGGTGCCAGCCGCAGCCCTGGCGCGTACTCGCCGCGCAGGATCCGCTCGGCCAGGGTGCGCTCGATCTCGTGGGCGGCGTTTTGCATGGGTTGATTGTGTCACACAATCATGCGGCTTGTCGACTCGTCCGGTCTGTCACCCCCCCAGCCCCACCCGGATAGCAACCCCCGATGCACTACGACATGCCCCTCTTCCGGCCGCCTAGCGAAGCTAGAAGCTACATCCTCCAGGCCACCCTCGGCTGCTCCTGGAACAACTGCACCTACTGCCAGATGTACCGGACCAAGCAGTTCCGGATCCGCCCGCTGGACGAGCTGCTGGCGGAGATCCAGGCGGCGGGCGTGGCGTACGGGGCGGCGGTCGACAAGGTCTTCGTGGCGGACGGCGACGCGCTGGTGATGCCGCTGTCCCACTGGGAGCCGATCCTTACATCGTTAGAACGCGCGTTCCCCCGCCTGCGCCAGGTGAGCTGCTACGCCATGGCCAGCAACGTCGCGGCCAAGACGGATGCGGAGCTGCGGCGCCTGCGGCAGCTCGGGCTGTCGGTGCTCTACATGGGGCCGGAGTCCGGAGACGAGGCGACGCTGCGCCAGCTCGCCAAGCAGCCCCGCCCAGACGGCGCCCGCCGTGACGACGACTACATCTTCGATGCCCACGTCGACGCTGCCCGTCGGGCGAAGGCGGCGGGGATGAAGCTGTCGGCGATCTTCCTGTTGGGCGCTGGTGGTGTCGAGCGGTCCGAAGCGCACGCCCGGGGCAGCGCCGCCCTGGTGACGGCGATGGATCCGGACTTCCTGGCGGCGCTCACGCTGACGGTGGTGGAGGGCACGCCGCTGGCACGCACTCGGGCACGTCGAGGCTGGGAGCTTCCCGACATCTACGGACTGCTGGGCGAGCTGCGCACCCTCGTCGACCTCGCGCGGCCGAGCGACGCCCTGTTCCGCACCAACCACGCCAGCAACTACCTGCCGCTCGGCGGCCGGCTACCGGCCGACCGGGAACGCATCGTCGAGGTGATCGACCTGGCCCTGGACGGCGCGATCCCGCTGCGCCCCGAGGAGCTGCGGGGGCTCTGATGGGGAACCGAACACTGTAAGGCTTCGTGCCCCTTGAGAGGAACCCTTACACTGTAAGGTTGCGGGCGTGTCTATCCGGCCACCAGCCGCGACCGCCCGAGCTGCCCGGTGGGCAGGATCGGCCACCGGCGCGGGTAGCTGCGGCCCGGGGCGACGTCGGCGGGGTCCAGCCAGTCGACGCTGCCGCCCTCCATCCAGGTGGCGACGGCTTCGCCGACGGCGAGGTGGGTCGTCAGGCCGAAGCCGCCGAGGCCGGTCGCCCAGACCAGGCCCGGCACGTCCGGGTCGGCGCCGAGGATGGGCCGGCGGTCGGGGGCGAAGGTGCGCAGCCCGGTCCACCCGCCGCGGAGCTGGCAGTCCGACAGCGCAGGCATGTAGTGCAGCAGCCGGGCGGCGAGCTGTTCGCGCCACGCTTCGCTGACGTCACCGGTGGAGCCGGGGTGCTCGGGCACGGGGTCGACGGCCTCGTCGCAGCCGCTGACCAGCCAGCCGCCGGCTTCGTGCCGGACGTAGAGCCCCACGTCGTCGAGCCAGGTCCAGGGGTGGTCGGGCCGGGCGAGGGGATGCGGCGCGGTCTGGAGCAGGCTGCGCCGGATGGGGATGAGGGGACGCCGCAGGCCCAGCGCCGCAGCGAAGCGCCCGCTCCACGCTCCCGTCGCGAGGACGACGCGGTCGGCTTCGATGGTCCCCGCGGTGGTGCGCAGGCCGGCGACGCGTCCACCGCGCAGGTCCATACCTAGCGCTGTGAGGCCACAGCGCAGGGTGGCCCGGCTGCGGGCGAGCTGGCCCATGACCAGGGCGTGTGGATCCGCCGTGCGGGCGGTCGGCAGCCACCAGGCACGGGCGACGTGGGTGCCAGCCAGGGCCGGGGCGAGGTCGGCGGGCCTGTCCGTCGCGTCCACTGGGACGCCAGCGAGGCGGAGGTGGGCGACGCCGTGGTCGAGGTGGGCCGGGTCGTGGACGAGGGCGAGCAGCCCGCCGGTCACGACGGAGGGGGCGTCTTCCCAGTCGTCGTCGAGCGCTTCGAGCAATGCCTGGGCGCGGAGTGCCAGGCGGCGCTCCACCGGGTCTTCGACCAGCAGGCGCACCATGCCGGCGTTCTGGGCGGATGCTTCCGTCGCCGGCTGGGCGGCCTGTTCCACGACCATGCAGGTCCCGGAGAGGCGGGCGGCGATGCTGGCGCCGGCGAGGCCGGCGCCCACGATGACGGTGTCGGGGCGTGGCATGGCATCTGGTTATCGCGCGTGCCGGACCATGCCTGCGCCACTGCGCCCCTGCGCCCCCGCGCCGCTGCCGCCCGCCGGTTGCGACGCCGCCCCCGCGTGGCGGTTAGCCGGGCGGCCATGTCCGCTTCGTCCCAGGTCCCCCGCGATCCCGACTCCGCCATCCGCCGCGCCCTGCTGTGGTGGTTCCAGGCGCCGGCGACGGCCCACGTCTCCGTCAACGTCTCCATCGACTTCTCGGCGGCCCGGGCCTACCTCGACCAGCTCGAAGAGCGGGACGGCGTGCGGGTCAGCGTGCAGCACCTGCTGTGCGCCGCGGTCGCGCGCACTCTGGCGGCCTGGCCGCTGGCCAACGCCCAGATCGTCGGCAACCGCATCCGCATGCGGGATCGGGTCGGGGTGGCCATGCCCGTCAACCTGCTCGGGCACCCCGGCGGCGCGCAGCGGGAGCTGGGGCTGATGCTCGTCGAGGACTGCGACCGGCTGTCGCTCCGCGAGATCGCGGCCCGGTCCCGTCGGACGGTCGCCCAGGAGCGGGAAGGCCGCAGCAGCAACGGCATCGTCGACTTCTTCGTCAAGCTCGCCGAGCGCGCGCCGCAGCCGGTCTTCTTCCGGGCCATGGACGTCTACGAGCGGCTGCGCCAGCTCCCCGTGGTCGAGCGCCGCTTCTTCGACGTCGCGCCCGCCACGACCCTGCTGTCCAACGTCGGCGGCCCCATCAGCCAGCGCCCCGGCGTGCTCTTCCGCGGGGCGGCGCTCGCGCCACCACCGCGCCTCGCCCACGCCGGCACCGTGTGGGGGGTCTCGACCGTCCAGGAGGAAGCCGTCGTGGTGGACGGGCAGGTCGAGGTCCGGCCGATGCTTCCGGTCGTCCTCATCTTCGATCACCGGCTGATCGACGGCGTCGTCGCCGGCAAGCTGGTGATGCACCTCGCCGCCATCCTCGAGGACCCCGCCGCCGCCTTTGGCCGCGACGGGCATGTCACAGCCGGAGTCACCGCCGGAGTCACAGCCGGAGAGCGAGCCCCCATCGGGTAGGGTAGGCTGCTCGCGGCAACACGGAAGGCCACATGTCCCAGGTACCTCCGAAGCGCAGGTTGCCCGAAGTCTTGCAGATCCTCGCAGGCCTCGGGCTCATCCTCCAGTCCGCCTGCACCGTCATCAGCAAGGACGCCTACGACTACCGCACCGGCGGTGGCGGGGATGTCGGCGACGGCGGCGGCATCACCGACGGCGGTGTCGGCGACGGAGGTGTCGCCGACGGCGGCTCCGACTGCCCCGACCCGCTGACCTGGTACCAGGACGCCGACGCTGACGGCCTCGGCGATCCCGACGTCAGCCAGGACGCCTGCGATGCGCCCAAGGGCTACGTCGACAACGCCGATGACTGCGACGACGGTGACCCCGACGTGGGCACCGGGTCCACCTGGTACATCGACGCTGACGACGACGGCTACGGCACGCCGGAACAGACCATCGACGCCTGCACCCGGCCCGACGGCTACGCCGCGGAAGCCGGGGACTGCGACGACACCGACGCCCAGGTCAGCCCCGACGCGGTCGAAGACTGCAGCACGCCCTACGACGACGACTGCGACGCCAACCCCAACGAACAGGACGCCCTGGCCTGCACCGACTTCTATCGGGACCTGGATGGCGACGGCTACGGCGTCGACGCGGGGGACTCCCAGTGCTGGTGCGAACCTGACGGCGAGTACCGCGCGCCCCTGCTCGGTGACTGCGACGACGACCTGCTCGACGTGAACCCCGGCGCCGAAGAGGTCTGCTTCGACGGCGTCGACAACAACTGCGACGGCGTCGGCTGCCGGCTCAGCGGCGACTGGTCGTCGGGGGAAGCCGATCTCATCGCAACGGGCGCCACCGGCGGGCGCGCCGGAGAACGGGTGGCCTTCGTCGGTGACCTCGACGCCGACGGTGACACCGAAGCCGGGATGGCCGCGCCCGACGCCGGCACCGGCGGCATGGTCTACGTGCTGCAGGGGCCGACGCTGGGTGCCGTGGGGCTCGACTTCGACGCCCACGGACGCTTCGACGGGGCGTCGACCAACGACCACGCGGGCCGCGGGCTCTCGGGCCTGCCCGACGTCGACGGCGACGGCAACCCGGAGCTCGTCGTCGGTGCCCCGGGGGCCGACGACGGTGCCTCGGACGGCGGGGCTGTGTACCTCGTGTACGGGCCGGCGACGGGGGCGTCCGGGCTCGACGGTGCGGATGTCGTGCTCGTCGACGACCGCTCCTACCAGTACGCCGCCCGGTCGGTGGCCGGCGTGGCCGACTTCACGGGTGATGCGATCCCCGACCTCATCATCGGCGCCTCCGGTGACGACACGGCGGGCAACCAGGCCGGCGTGGCGCTCGTCGTCGCCGGGCCATTCGCGGATGGCGCCATCGGCGACCTCGCCGTCGCCGAGCTGCTGGGCTCGGCGGCCGGCGACCAGGCCGGCCGTGAGCTGGCGGCGGTCGGCGACATCGACGGCGATGGCCTCACCGACATCGCCGTGGGCGCCTCCTTCAACGACGATGGCGGCAGCAACGCGGGCGCCGTCTATGTCGTGCTCGGAGGCGCCACGGGCAGCTCCTCCCTCGACGACGCCGACGGCGCCCTCATCGGTCGGGACGCCACCGACCTCGCCGGTCACGCGGTGGCCGCGGCGGGGGACGTCGACGGTGACGGGACGCCCGATCTCCTCATCGGGGCCGACGGCCGGGACAGCACGGGCGAAG
>CAZRFD010000261.1:0-6167 GCA_964599085.1 uncultured Enterobacterales bacterium
TCCAGGTTCCCCCCGCCACCCCTCGTCGCAGTTGGCCCTTCGCTCCTTCGTCGCTTCGGGTCCAACCACTCCTCGGGGCGGCTCCCCCCTCCGGGGTCTGGGGGGAACCCCTCCAGGTTCCTCGGGGTGCTGCCCGTCGTCGAGCAGCCGGGTCTCGGTCTCGTTGGCTTCCTGCATGACCTCGAAGTTGTCGTGGTCGGTGCGGGCGGCCTTGCGGGCGTCGCCCTGCATGGGCAGGACCGGCACGTCCCACAGCAGCAGCCGCACGGTCACGCCGGCGGCGGCCCGGCCCGACAGCAGGTGGTGGACCGTGTGCTGGCGGCGCTCGGTCTTGGGGAGCAGCGGGTCGGGGCGCCGTAGCTCCGTCGTCGGCTGGTACCACCAGGTCGTCAGGTGGACGGAGCGCTCGGCCTGCTCGACGGCGTCCGCCACCTCGCCCCAGCCAGCCTCCCCATCGACCAGCAGCCGGACCTCGTTGCCGCGTTCCGGTGGCGTGCCGATGGGGGTGAACCACAGGTAGTCGAGCACGATGTCGACCCGGAAGCTCGTGCCGTCGTCGGCCAGCGGCGCGATGGTCGCGATGCGCGAGCCGTCCCCGTTCCTCGGACGCAGCGCGCGCAGCTCGAGGCGGTCGCCGTGCCAGGTCAGGAACAGGGTCTGGCGGAGGGTGCGGTGGTCCATGCCGTCGGCGTGGCCGAAGCGCCCCACGCGGAGCTGGTAGTCGCCGGGCACGGGCAGTGGCACCCCGTAGCTGCCAGGCGCCGCCTCGACGCCGGTGGCGAGCTGGCCGCCGCCGGCGAGCTGCACGCGGGCGCCGGCGACCGGGCGGCCGTGGGGGTCGCGGACCGACAGCAGGAGCTGGCTGACCGGCGGGCGGGGGTCGGTGGCGGTCATGGTGCTTCCTGTGGTGGAGGTGCCCCGCGCGGATCGCTGTTGCGGCGACCCGAGGAATCATCACCGGTCGGCGACGCCTCGACGAGCGCTTCGCCAGCGAGCGCCCGGCGCACGATGGGCTCGAGCACCTCGGCGAGGCGTCGGTGTCCGGCGGCGTTGTAGTGGCAGCAGGGGTCCAGGCGGAGCGCCTCGACGTCGTCGTCGACGAGGAGCTGCTCGATGCGCACCAGGTCGACGTCGTCGCGGGCGGCGGCGATGGGCGCGATGAGCTGCACCTGCTCGGGTTGCTCTGCCAGGCTCGCGCGGAAGCTGTCGTGCAGCGGGGGCGTCGTCAGCAGGACGAGGCGAGCGCCCTGCGCGTCGACGAGGTCGAGGAGTGCAGGGAGATCCTCGTCGACGATCTGCTCCCAGGACCGCGAGCCCATGACCGTGCCGGCCTTGGCGAGGCCGACGTCGACGTGCAGCCAGGTCAGCGACCAGCGCAGCAGGAAGCGGTTGAGGCGGGCCGGCAGGTGCAGGGGGTTCGGCAGGCCGTCGGCGCCGGTCCGCAGCGTCCCCACCCGCATCGCCGCCCGGGGGCCAAGCCAGACGTAGTCGGCGGTGTCGGTGCTCCACAGCTCCCACAGGTAGACCGCCGGCCGGAGCGTCTCCGGTGGGTGCGTCGCCACGGCGAGCTTCTGCCGGAAGGCGAAGCCCGGCTGGGAGAGGTTGTGGACGCAGGCCGGCGCTCCCGGCGGCGGCTGATCGTCCAGCCGGGCCTGCAGCAGCGTGCCGAAGGTCTGGTCGGCGGTCAGCGACACGCCCGCGAAGATGGAGCTGCCGACGGCGACCACGCCCCGGCTCTCGGGCCGCGCATCGGCACAGGACAGGTTCCAGCGCCCCGGCGAGTGCGTCCGCCCCGTCCACACCGGGACACCGTCGATGTCTTCGAGGTCGGTGTCCAGGGTCGAGCGGACGACCTGGGCCCGCAGCGGCGGGTTCGCCACACGCAACCAGCCCTCGACCAGGCCGAGCGTGGCGGCGAGCACCAGCAGCGCGCCGAGCACGTGCAGCGGGCCGGCTTCCCGCCGGGCGGCGCTCACGCCGAGGGCTTGGGCTCGAAGCGGATGGCGCCATCCGGGAGGAAGTACAGGATCGCCATGCGGCCGCCCGTGACGGTGGGGACGTGCCAGCTCCCGGGGCCGTAGCAGGTCCACCCGGGCGCGCGGCCGTCGAAGCGCGCGTCACCCTCGATGGCAAAGCACAGGTCGATCTCGCCCTCGGGGTGGGTGTGTCCCGGGCCGGGGCCGGACATGTCGACGGCGTCGATGCTGTAGCCCTCGGTCGCCGGGCCGGCCTTGGCGAGGCGACCGAAGCGGACCCCGCCGCTCTCCTTGGGGCACAACCAGCCCTGCTCCAGGCCGAGATCCATGAGCACGCGCACCTGCTGCAGGACATCACCGTCGAGGGGGAGCTTCGCCGCGAGCTGCGCGGCGAGCCCCTCCTCTGCGGGGTCGGCGTCGGCGAGGACCTCCAGGACGGGCTGGAGAGCGGCGATGAGGGCGGTGGGATCGGCCACGGCAGGCTCCTCGGTGGGCGAGGGGGGGGGGCGCAACGGCAGCGGGGGGGCGGGACCTCGGTCGGGCTGCCCGGTCCGGCTGTGGGTGGACAACAGAAGTGATACCTTGCCGGCGGCACCGGAGCACATCGCTGGCGCGTCGCCCCGCGCGTCATCGTGGCGTGGCCGCCCGGCGGCCGCTCGACATGGGAGAAGCATGCTCGTCGCACTGCTGGGAGCCTCGCTGGCGTCCGCCGCTGGCCTCGACACCATCGACGGCTCCGGCCGCTCCGCCGACCTCGAAGCGCCGGTCTCGGCCGATGAACTGGCGATGCTGGTCGACGACTTCGACGCCGCCGCCGCCGACTACCAGGTGCCGCGCGACCTGCTGGTCGCCCTGGCCTGGGAAGCCAGCCACTTCGACGCAGACGCCGCCAGCCAGTGGGGGGGCTACGGCCTGTTCGACTTTCGCGAGGCCGGGGAGGGCCCCGGTGTCGACATCGAAGACGCCGCCAGCTTGCTCGGCGTCAGCCCCGACGACGTCATCGACGACCCCGCCCTGCAGATCGACGCCGCCGCGGCGGTGCTGGCTCGCACGGCGGGGATCGGCCACGACGGCGCGCTGCCTTCCGTCGACGAACTCGAGGCCTGGTGGCCCTCCGTCGTCGCCATGTCCGGCCTGCAGGCCGAAAACCTCCAGCACATGTACGCGCAGGCGGTCTTCGCCTCGGTCGAGGAAGGCTTCGCCCGGGGGCCGCTCGGCGTCGCGCCGCGGGCCATCGACTGGGCCGCTACGCCGGCGGTCCCGCCGCCTCCGGCATCCCGCTGCGACTACAGCGGCTGCTACCAGTTCGTGCCGGCCCACAGCAGCAACTACAGCGACTACTCGCGGACCGCCTCCGACATCTCCTACGTGATCATCCACACGGTGCAGGGCAGCTACAGCGGCTGCATCTCCTGGTTCCAGGACTCCTCGGCCAACGTCAGCGCCCACTACGTGGTCCGGTCCAGCGACGGCCAGGTCACCCAGATGGTGGCCGAAGAAGACGTCGCCTGGCACGCGGGCAACTGGGACTACAACCTCGCCAGCATCGGCATCGAACACGAGGGCTACGTCGACGACCCCGGCACCTGGTACACCGACGAGATGTACGCCGGCTCGGCGGCTTTGACCGCCGACATCATCGCCCGCAACGGGATCCCCGCCAGCCGCAGCTACATCATCGGCCACTCCGAGGTGCCCCACGCCACCCACACCGACCCGGGCTCGGGCTGGGACTGGGACACCTACATGTCGCTCATCACGGGTGGCGAGGTGACGGGGGACATCGTCGGGGTCGTGCGCGACACCGACATCTACGACGGCGCCGACCTCATCGGGGCCACCGTCGAGATCGCCGAGACGGGAGAGACCACCACCGTCGGCGGTGACGGCTACTACCACTTCTACGACGAACCGCTGGGCACCTACACCATGTGGGCCAGCATGGCCGGCTATGAACCGGCCTCCTGCACCAAGACGCTCAGCCAGGGCGACAACTGGTGCTCCATCGCGCTGACACCCTCGACGGGTGGGGGAGGGGATGGCGGCGCCAGTGACGGCGGGGCGACCGATGGGGGCGGGGACTCCGGCACCACGGGCGACGCCGGTAGCAGCGATGGCGGAGCCGGAGACGGCGGAGGCGGTACCACCGGAGACACCGGGGGCGGCGACCCGGGTGAGGATCCACCCCAGCCTTCCGGCGGCCAGCCGGGCTCTCCTCCGGGCAGCGCCGTCCCGCTGACCGACGTCAAGGGCGGCTGCAGCCAGGCGCCCGGCAGGGCCGGGATCGTGTTGGGGCTGCTCGGGCTGCTCGGCGTGGGGCGGCGGCGCAGGGAGTCGCGCGGCTGAGGGACCCCACAGACGCCGGTAGACGGGCGGGGCGGCAGAGGACGACGCCGGCGCGGCAGGAAACTGTCGCCCCTGGAGCGCGAACGTGGGGCGGAGCCGGCGCCCGAGATGTGGCCAGGAGCCAGGCGCGGTCGAGGTCTCCGGCGCCATCGGCGGGCGGCCGTCAGGCCTGGCACGACTCCTGCTCTTCGTGGGGTCGCCACGCATGACCCGGAGCCCCGCATGCACGCCGCCGCCGCCCTCGGAACCTTCCTCGCGCTGCCGCTGGCGCTGTCGATCGCGACCCCCCAAGCGCACGCCGGCGTCCGGCTCGTGCGTGGGCCGTCTGCGAGCTTTCGTACCGAAGGCGGCCTCGACCTCGTCGGACGGAACGCCGCGCTCGAGGTGTCGCAGGACGAGCGCTACCTCGTCGTGACCGTCGGGCCGGATGGCACGGGCGGCGGCGTCGACGGCCCGCAGCTCGAGGGGAGGGGCCGCGCGGTCGACGCCGGCCGGCCGGCCGCAGCGACGCTGCTGTTGCCTCGCCGCGTCCTGGCCTTCCCCTCCGAGCCGGGAGATGTCGCCCACGGCTCCACCATGGCGCGCTTCGATCTGGACGGCATCGAGCGACCGGTCGAGGTCGACTGGGTCATCGAGCGCACCGCCCGAGGCTTCCGCGTGGCGGGGGACTTCGACGTCCGGACCCGCCAGTACGGTGACGAGCTCGAGCGCTGCCTGGGCGTCACCGCGGCGGAGGATCTGTCGGTTCAGACGCGCTTCGAGCTGGCCGCCGACTGAACGCGGGGACCGGAGAGGGGGGGGGCGCGGCCTCGCTGAAGTGCCGCAGGTCCTACTGCTGCACATAGTTGTAGGTCAGCAAGTACGTGGCCTTCACCGCCTCCCCGTTCACCCTCGTCGGCGGGAAGCGCCACTGACGAGCGGCTGTGTCCGCGCTCTCGCGGAACAGCTCCGGGCACAGGTTCAGGTCGGTGTCGGTTGGGACGCCCTGCTCGTCGATGATGATGCGGACCCTGCACGCGGCGACGAGGTGGCTCTGCTCCTTGTCGAGGCCAAGCTTGCGCCGCAGCTTCCGCGCGAATCGTATTCCCTCCCGCGGATACTCGGCAAGGACCCTGGTGATGTCGTGGACTTCGGGAACGGCGCTGTCGTCGCCCGGGCGGGGGAGAGGCGCGCGCTGGTCGTCGCCAGGCGGCCGCGGCGGTTTTTCAGCCGCGGCAGGTGCGTCG
Organism: uncultured Enterobacterales bacterium; assembly: GCA_964599085.1. Classification (GTDB taxonomy): domain Bacteria; phylum Myxococcota_A; class UBA796; order UBA796; family UBA2385; genus J125. The sequence continues at coordinate 5,549 of CAZRFD010000261.1, forward strand.
TCGTCGGCCCGTACCAGGACGATGCCGAGGATGTCCGTCCGACCGTAGTTGACGCCGATCTCCCACCGCCGGGCGGCGGCCAGCACCGGGCCTGTGTAGGCGTCGGGGCAGTCCACGATCGTGGGCTCCTGGGGCTTGGTGTAGGGCTCCGCCACGATGTGGACCACACACTCGGCGTCGCCGTGGGCCGAGTCCACAGCGGCCGGCACCCGCACCACCGACTCGACGTGCTTGACCACAAATGCTTCCTTCTGGTGGTCGGACGCCGCCTGGATGGGCGCACACAGCGTGAGCAACAAGGCAAGGAGCATCGGGCCACTCCGCGATGGCAAGGGCTGCGGGGGAGGGGAGGCGGCCCGCCCATGCACGCAAGGACAGGACGGGCGGCGCGGGGCGCCATCCTACAACCGGCGCCGGCTGCACGGGCCACCCCCCCCCAGCGAAGCTGCGTCCTCGACGGGTGTCAAGAAAGTAGAACGCCCGAGGCCAGGAGCCCTCGGGCGTTCTTGCCGATCCTCCCGGAGCAGGACGCCCCGGCGGTTGTGAGGATCTCAGCAGCGTTTGCCAGGGGGGAACCCCTCCAGGTTCCCCCCGCCACCCCTCGTCGCAGTTGGCCCTT
>CAZRFD010000262.1:0-6081 GCA_964599085.1 uncultured Enterobacterales bacterium
GGACGCGAAGGGCGGCGGGGCGGGCGGGGGACGCGAAGGGCGGCGGACGCGAAGGGCGGCGGACGCGAAGGGCGGCGGGGCGGGCGGGGGACGCAACCCGGCACAGGCCTGAGGAGTCCAGCCAGTTATGTCCGCATTTCCAGCGCCCACAGGCGCAAACACAATGTACATATAACTGTGTTGCGCACAATATACCCGGTCAGCCCCATGCGACCGGACGTAAACCCCATGACTCCTTCGAAGTCACACCAGTTACGTCCGACTCACGCTCGCGCCCCACCGCCCCAGTGTCCAGGTCGCTCCGACGCGCCCACCTCCCGCTGCGGCCGACCCGCGCGGGGCGCCGCCGCGCATCTACAGGCAGTGCTCCGACAAGCCGCTCCACGCGCCCACCATCGCGTCGTACCAGCGGTCAGCCATGAGCTGTTCGCCGATCTCGTTGGGGTGGACCCCGTCGATGGTCATCCACCAGGCGTTGAAGCCCGTGTACTGGTCGACGAGGACCACCGGCGAGCTCGCCGTGCTGGCTCCCGCCGCGAACAGCTCCAGCCGACGGTTGAGGCCCGCCACCATCCGGTCGCCGCCGACCCAGGACACCGGGATGATCTGCGCGAGGAGCACCGTCACGTCGGGGTTGGCGACCCGCAGCTCGTCGATCACCTCGCCGATCTCGGCCACCGTCGAGCTGTTGCTCTGGCCCTGAAAGATGTCGTTGGTGCCCAGGTGCAGCAGCACCACATCGGGCGTGTAGGGCGTCGTCATCGCCAGCCCGGCAGCCGGTCGCGGACCTGGTCGGCCCGCCAGCCAGCGTGGCCCTCGTGGTCGCGGTCGAAGTCCGGGTCGGGGTAGTCCGGCGTGCCGCCGCCGTAGCCGTTGTCCATGGTGCCGACGAAGTCCACGTCGTAGCCCGCCGCCACCAGGTCCTCCCACAGCCAGTAGCGGTAGCTCAGCTCGGGCACGGGGCCCTGGGTGATCGAGTCACCCAGCGGCAGCACGCAGACCGTAGCGTCCGCGGGCGTCGCCAGCAGCAGGGGGAGGGCCAGCGACAGCAGCGACGAGGACAGCATCACGACTCCGGGACCCCCTGACCATAGCGGCGTCCCTCGCCAGCCGCAGGCCCCTTCGCCGTTGCCGCCCTCCTCGCCCGCGGCTACATGCGCCAGCAGCCGGGGAGTGGCTCAGTCTGGTAGAGCGTCGGCTTTGGGAGCCGAGGGTCGCAGGTTCGAATCCTGTCTCCCCGACCATAGTGGACGGCCCCTCGGGAACCCCTGGTTGCCGAGGGGCTTTCTTCGCTCTCGGAGCTCGAAGGCTGCCGGGCCGGTCAGGTCCTCAAGGTGGACCTCGCCGAGCCTGGCATGAAGGAGTAGTGCTTCCCGACGACCAGCGCCTCGGCGCCGATGGGTTCGACCAGGGCGAGCGCGAAGACGTCGGTCAGGGGAACACCCGCCTCGGAGATCCGCCTGGGCACGTCCAGCCAGGGCTCGACCGGGAATCCGTCCAGCGCCGATCCTGGCTCGACGACGAGCCCGACGTTGGAGCGGGAAGGCCGGACCAGGACGTAGGTACGAGAGCCCGTCGGGACCACAGCCTCCATCTCGACGACACACCCGACCGCGCCGAGCCTGTCCCACAGCCGCACCACCGACTCCTCCGCCGAGTGGCAGGCGGCCGCGATGGACGCGCACCTGGCGATGGTGCCCACCTGCGGCCTTGGATCGACGACCAGTACCTTGGGGCCCTCCTCTACGATCCAGACCACGCGCTCCCAGAGCACGATGCCCATCCCTCCGTCGGACGCCCCCCATGGAACCGCGATCGTCCTGCCCATGGCCCAGTCGCGACGTCGAGCGTCGAAGCCGCGAGCCCGCAGCAAGGCGGCGGCCTCGTCGAGGTTGCGGGGCTCCGTGTCGGGCGCGGTCATGGCCGACGATAGCCCGCAGGCTCAGCAGGCCGTGGAATCGCGCCCGGCGCCAAGAACATCGCCGTGGGCTCGCGCGGGTGGAGCACCTGTTCGACCACCTCGCTGACCGCCATCTCGGTCAAGCCGAGGGGGCCCGGGATGATCACGTCGCGGGGCAACTCCTGCAGCGAATATTGGCAGGCCCACTCGGAGTCCGGGTGCTCGTGACCTACGCCAAGAGCGAGCGGGCCGCTGCGTTCTACGAGCACAATGAGCTGGTTCGACTGACGGCCGGTCGGTGGCCGTGCAGGACGGTACACCACCTCAAGCCCCTGTTGGCAGGCGACAGAACCAGGCAACCTGGCGCTGGTCGCGCGCCACCCGCGCGACCCGTCGAGCAGGCAGATCCGCCCCGCTCACTCCTCGGGCAGCAGCTCGCCCACCGCGATGTTGGTGCCGGCCAGGGCGCGGCGGGCCATGCGCTGGAGCTGGCTGTGGCGCATCCCCAGGCGGCGGGCCGCCGCGAGGTGGTCGCGGGCGGTCTCGGTGTCGCCCTCGGTGTCGTCCGCGATGGCGGAGAGCAGCCCCAGGTTGAGGTGGGGCACGGCGTAGCCGGCATCCTCCTGCAGCGCGCCTCGACGGATGGAGGGTCGGGTCAGCCTTGATAGGGCACGCACCCCGGACCGATCAGGAAGCCGAAGTACAACGGCCGGAAGCAGTACTCCTCGGCCCCGGGTTGCAGGCCGATGCGCACCAGCACCTTCGGCCAGGTCGGATAGTCGGGTCCAAAGGCGTCGCCCTCCTCGTCGATCCGTACGATGACCTCCGGTTGGAGCGGCGCGCCGTAGTGCACCACCTTGCTCATGAACCCCAGGCCGGTGACCAGCAGGAGCACGGGCACCCCCCACATGATCCGCGCGGAGACGCCCGCTCGGCGGCGCGCCAACCCCAGCCACAGGCAGCCGCCTGACGTGAGCACTCCGTATGCGCCGATCGCCCACAGATGCCACCGCTGCGCCGACGGGATCACGGTGAATCCCAGCAACGCAGCGCCGAGCGCCAGGGCAAGCACCATCGCGATGGGCAATCCTCGGACGGGTAGCGCTCCTGGTGGGCTCGCGGCGCTCATGTTCCTTCTCCGTGCAGGCTCAGACAGGTACCTCGGGAGGCAGTGAGTGCGCCTCGTGCGCTCCGCCGACCGAACGCCGATAACCTGGAAGAACCGGCGAAAGCCAAGGGCGGCGGATCCTATTCGGTAGGGCCGTTCGACGCACCGCCTTCGCGTGTAGTTCCACCGCAGTGCCCCAGGGCCGCGAGTCCGCGACTCCCCGACTCCCCGACTCCCCGACTCCCCGACTCCCCGACTCCCCGACTCCCCGACTCTGCGGGTCCGCGAGGGCGAGAGGGCGCGAGGCCGCGGGTCCGCGAGGCCTCCGTGCGAAAGGTGACCGACGAGCTGTCAGCTCGCGCGGATGACCGGGGTCAGTCCTGGCACGGTCAGTGCCCAGGCGAGGTTCATGCAGGAGGCCCGGTCGACCAATGGAATTCCCCCCTCTGGCGGATCCCATCGGCGTTTGCCCCCTTCAGCGCGCAGGCACACCCTCCCCCACCCGCTCGGTCCCCGCGCCGACCTCGACCCACAGGCCACCCAGCTCGACCCGGGCGGTGGGCCCGTCGGGACCGGCTCGCACCTCCACCACCGCCGGACCCGACGCCGTCTGCACCTGTTGGGTGCCGGTGATGCCTGCGTCCAGGGCGCTGCGGGCAAGCCACAGGGCCTGGATGCGCAGGTCGGCCTGGCGCCGGGCCGACAGGTCGATCGAGAAGCGGTTGGTGAAGCCAACCGTACCGGCCAGCACCGCGGCCAGCACGATCATCATCAGCGCCAGGATGTGTCCGCGGCGGCTCATGGCGTCTCCAGGGGGAGGAAGACGGTGCTGCGGTGCGGCCGGTCGGCCCGGAGGGCGCGGACGAAGACCAGCTCCAGGCCGCCGGGCACGCGGCGCAGGGTCTGCACCCGCGTGGCCAGGCCGCGGTCGCCGCCACAGGCATCGGATGCCTGTCGGACGAGCACGGTGTGCTCGACCTGGTAGCGGATCTCGCAACCGTCGACGGTGAAGGCGAGGCCCCCTCCCGGCAGGATCTCGCCGGTGTGGGCGTCCCGGCGCAGCTCCTCGGCCACGGCGCGCACCCCGTCGGCGACCTCGAGGTGCCACAGGCCCCGTGCGGTGCGATCTTCCATGGTCCGGCTGAAGACATAGACCGCCGGCAGGAGGACGGCGGTCAGGGTGAGGACGACGGCCAGCTCGACCAGGCTGAAGCCGCGACGGCTCATGGCTGCGTCCCCGTCGAGAACACGGTCAGTGAGCGGGTCGACGGCCCGTCCAGGGGGTCGCGCCAGTGCAGGTGCAGGGTGGTGAGGAGGCCGTGCTGTTCCTGGACGAGGCGCGCGTCGGGGAGCTGCGCCTCCAGGCGCGCCACCACCGCGGGATCGACGGCCTGCCCGGTGGACAGACGGTCGGCGTGGTACTCGAGCAGCAGCAGGGCCCGCTCCCGCTGCAGCTCCGTGAAGCCGGCCAGCTCGGCCCGGCGGGTGACTCCTCCCAGGGCGCCGACGGAGATCCCCAGGATCGCGACGACGATCATGCACTCGATCAGGGTGATGCCGCGTCTGTTCATGTCGCCTCCTGGGGCAGCCACAGCTCGGCCACCGGCCGGCGGATCCGACCGCGGCCGCCACAGCGGGGGCACGCGACCCCGGAGTGCTCGGGGCAGTCACGCGCCGACAGCCGCTGGTGGAGCACCCCGCGCAGGGTGCTCGCGAGCACGGCGGGGTCCGCCTGCAGGTCGAGCATGCGCTGGCGGGCTTCCCGGGCACTGCCGGCATGCAGACCGGCCAGCACCAGGCGCCCGGTGTGCGCGGCGCGCAGCGCCAGCCCCGCCTCGGCGGGACTGCGCACCTCGGCCAGGGCGAGCACGTCGACGTCCTGGCGCAGGGCGGCGGCCAGGGCGGCCTCGGCGGTCAGCCCCCGCTCTGGCTGGAGCTCCACCTGGTCGACCGGGATGCCGGCCACCCGCAGGCGCTGCTCGACCGGATCCTCGATGCTCAGGTGGGCGCCCCCCCGCTGGCCCGCGAGCTCGGCCAGGGCCGCGTACACGGTCGTGGTCTTGCCGCCACCGGAGGGACCGGCGACCAGCACCAGGCCCGAGGGCTGGCGGAGCAGCGCCTGCAAGCCGGCGGCGATCTCGGGCTCCAGGCCCAGGTCGGACAGGCGCAGCAGGCAGCCGAACAGCCGGAGGGCGGCGCGCTCGCCCAGGGCGGTGGGCAGGAAGGCGGTGCGCACGTCGGCGGCCACGCCCGCCCGCGCGATGCGTCCCTCCTGGACGATGTCGGAGCGGTAGGGCATGCAGCCCGAGAGGTGCTTGAGCGCGGCCACCAGGCGCCGGCCCTCGGCGGGGGGCAGGGTGCAGAGCGCGCACAGCTCGCCGTCCAGCCGCAAGCGCAGGCACCAGCCCGCTTCCTCGGCGTGGAGGTGGACGTCCGAGGCGCCGGCCGTGGTGGCCAGGGACAGCAGGGCCAGGGCGGCGCGGCGAGGGGACCACGGGCCGCTGACGTAGGCGGCCAGGGCCGCACCGTCCTCGTCGAGCCTCCCGGTGGGCGCGGGCGGTGCCAGAGCCCGGCTCAGCGATCCATGCAGCTCGGTCGGCACCCGTCGGGTCCGGCCGTCGCGCAGGGTGGCGCTGCCGTCGGTGAAGCCCTCGACCTCGTCGTAGGGGACCAGCTCGCTGCCGAACCACCGGGTCGGCAGGCGCAGGGCCTCGCGGCTGTCGGGACGGGAGTCAGGCAAGGAGGGCATGGACGTAGGCGGTGAAGAAGCCCAGGCCCACGGCCAGCAGGGCCAGTCCGGCGAGCACCAGGGCGGTTGCGTGAATGAGGGCGGCGACCTGCGGGATCTGCCGCTGCAGGGCGACGCGGCGCTGGGCGGCCAGGGCAGCGGCGGTCTCGGCCAGGGCCCCACTGCGGGCGGCGCCGATGAGCACCGCCGTCTCGTGTGGGGAGAGCAGCGGGGCGAGGTCTGCCGCGGGGCGGCCAGCCTCGAGCGCCCGGGCGAGGGAGAGGCCGGCCCTGCGCGAGGCGGCACTGCGCGAGGCGGCACTGCGCGAGGCGGCACTGCGCGAGG
>CAZRFD010000263.1:0-6053 GCA_964599085.1 uncultured Enterobacterales bacterium
TGGCGGCGAGCTCCGAGGGGAAGAAGCTGACGGTCGCGGTCCACCGGCGGGGCCAGCGGTCGCCGGCGCGCTGCTGGCGGACGTCGCCGTCGGGGTCGAGCTGCACTTGCCGGGGGCGCTGGTGCAGCTCGATCCGGAGCTGGTCGGTTCCGGGACCGGCCTCCCAGATCTGCTGTTCGCCGTCGATCTCGACGACGACGGGCTCGGCCGGCGCGTCGGGGCCTGCGTCACGGTCGGCGACGACGACGAAGCCCTCGGAGGAACGGCGGACATCGACCCGAAGTTCCTGCTCCACCGGTGCCTGGCGCCAGGCGTCGAAGAGGCTGCGGGGCACGCCCGCCCCGGCCAGGGCCGCCGTCAGCGGGATGTCGGAGAGCAACGGGTCGGCGATGCGGGCGGCGGTGCCGTCGCCAAAGCGCTGGTCGATGCGGTGGGCGACGACGGCGGGCGGCGTCTGGGGCGAGAACAGGTCCAGGAAGTCGTCGGCGACCGGGTCCGAGGGCCAGGCCTCGTCGAAGACCTCGCCGTAGAAGGGGAGGTCGCCGTCGTAGAGCAGCGTGTCGATCTCCGGCAGCCAGGACAGCCAGCCCAGCAGCTCCCGGGGGTTCCGTCCGGTGTCGAGGCGGGCGACGACCTCGTGGGCGGCGAAGCCCCGCAGCCAGGGGTCGGTGATCGGCAGCCCCGCCGCGAGCAGCCCGCGCTCCACCGCGGCGCGGTGATAGCGCCACAGGGGCCCGGTCAGGCGGAAGGCCCGGTCCGACAGGAACAGCACCCCCGGCCCCGGTCGCACGAGGCGCCGCCGCGCCGGGGCCTCGACGACGACGACGCGGGGAGCGCCCGGCCCCGGCCAGGCTGCGGCCAGCGCGTCGACCACGCGGCGGTCGCGGCGCCTGCGGCGCGGACCGTCATCCACGATGACGACCTGGCCCGCCGGCAGATCCCAGGTGGTGGCCCGGCCGTGCGGGAGCACGGCGAGGGCGAGGCGCTCGGCCTGGCCGTCGTAGTGCAGCTTGCCGTCGGTGGTGTCGGCGCCGTGGTCGTCGAGGACGGTGCTGTTCAGCACGCCCGTGCTGCCGGCGGGGATGGAGATCCGCGCGTCCCAGTCGACGAGGGGCAGCCGCCCCTGGACCAGCGGCTGGGGGTACCAGCTCCCATCCTCGAACAGCCCGTGGCCAGGAACCTTGCCGTGGGCGTCGGTGCGACGGGGAAGCACCGAGATGAAGCGCCAGTGGCCTGCCTCGGGCAGGGGTATCATCCGGATCCGCCCCGTCTCGGGCGGGCCCGGGAAGCTGCGGCGGATCCACAGGTCGTCGGGCGGCAGCGGCAGCAGCGCCTGGGGATCGACGAGCTGCAGCCCGTCGAGGGGCGTCACGGAGATCGTGCCGGTCACGGTCTGCAGATCGTCGCCGACGGTGGCTTCGATGTGCACCGTCAATTCCGGCGCGTCGGTCAGCAGCGGCGGCGGCCCGGCGGTGGCCGTGGGCACGGCCGCGAGCAGGGCCAGGCTCAGCGCGCAGCCGACCGGAGCGGTCGGGGGAGGTCCCACGTCAGAAGACGTAGCCGAAGCTGGTCTCGAGGCTGGGGACGCCGCCGAAGGGCGCGGTCGCGGTGGCGCGGAAGGCGGCGTCGCCGCTCACCAGCCGGAAGCCGAGGGAGGCTTCGAGCTGCCGCATTGCGCTGTCGAAGGTCTCGGTGTCGGACTTGTCTGCGGACAGCGTGCCGATGCCGAGGTCGTCGAGGCGGTCGGCCGGCAGCCGCGGGGTCGCTCGCGACCAGGTCGAGCCGAAGGCGCCGTAGGGTTCGAAGGTGTTGGTGCGCGACTCTCGCCCGCTGGCGAAGGCGATCTTCTTGCCGACGATGGCCTGGGCGTCGGTGGTCGCCACGGACAGCTCGTCGTTGCCGATGTAGCCGGCGCGGCCCACCTGGACGGCGACGTCGGGGAGCTTGCGGTGGCCCTCGAGCGGGGCGAAGCGGCCGTAGCCTGCCAGCACGCCCTGGCGGGTCCAGGCCATCCAGCCGAGGCTGCCGCCGACCTCGAAGGACAGGGGCAGGCCCTTGCGCAGGTGCACGCCGGGCACGAAGAGCGCGCCGCTGCCCTGGTAGCCCTCGCGCACCCGCTCCCAGGCGGTCGGTCCCCCGCCCTTGCGGTGGCCGTCCACGAAGGTCAGCGTCGTGCCCAGGCCGACGTCGAAGCCGTCGAGCCCGAGGGTGCTGGCGCCGACGGGCTTGTTTGCGATCCCCGTCGCGATGTCCCGGGCGACCTCGCGCCAGGCCGCCGCGATCTCGTCGTTGTTGTTGAAGGCTTCGCCGTCGTAGCTGTCGAGCTGGGACAGCGTCACGTCTTCGGGCCAGCCGGCGCGGGCGTCGGAGGCAGCGCACAGGCCCGCCGCCAGCGACAGGGCGAGCGGAGCGGTGCGCTTCAGTCGGGCGCGCGGGGCTGTCGAGCGCGGGGGGACGGCGTTCACGTAGGCCTCGGGGTCGGCGGGATGCTAGCACCGAGGGGAGGGGAGGGGCAAGGCGGGGGGGGCTCGGATGGGCGGTGGCGGCGGAACGCTTCGTCGAGGCAGGAGCGCGGGGGCTCATCGGTCGTCGCCTGGGGCCGACACCCTCTCACCCCCCCACGCTGGTCATCACGCCCTGGAACACCTGCCCGCCCTCGACCTGGCAGTCGTGGCCCCAGGGCTTGCCCATGACCATGGCGCGGATCGCGGCGTCCAGGTCGCCGTCGGTGGCGCCGCCGCGGACCAGGTCGCGCAGCGAGGGCGTATCTTCATGGGCCAGGCAGGTGCGCAGGTGGCCGTCCGCCATGAGCCGCAGCCGGTTGCAGGTGGCGCAGAAGTGCTCGGTGATGGGGCTGATGAAGCCGACGACGAGGCCGGTCTCTTCGATGCGCCAGGTGCGGGCGGGGCCAGCACCGCTGCCGGGACCCGTGCCGGCGACCTGCCGCAGGGGGGTCAGGGTCCAGCGTCGTGCCAGCCGCTCCCGCAGCTTGCGGGCGGGCACGCACTGGTGCCACCGGGCTTCGAAGGGCATGTACTCGATGAAGCGCAGCTCGGTGTCGGCAGCGTGGCGGCTGAAGAATTCGACCAGGTCTTCGACCTCGTCGTCGTTTTCACCCTGAAGCACGACGGCGTTGATCTTGATGGGGGTCAGGCCGGCGGCGCGGGCGGCGTCGATGCCGGTCAGCACCCGGGCGAGGTCTCCGCCACGGGTCAGGGCCTTGAAGCGGTCGGCCCGGAGCGTGTCCAGCGAGACGTTGAGCCTTGTGAGCCCCGCGTCCGCCAGCGCCTGGGCGTGCGGGGCCAGCAGGTGGGCGTTCGTCGTCATCGCCACGTCGGCGATGCCGGGGGTGGAGGCGATGACGTCGACGAGGTGGGTGATGTCGCGGCGGATCAGCGGTTCGCCGCCGGTCAGCCGCACCCGCTCGATGCCCATGGCGGCGAACACCCTGACCACCCTCCCCAGCTCTTCGTAGGACAGCAGGTCGTCCCGCGGCATCCAGGACATGCCCTCTTCGGGCATGCAGTAGACGCACCGGTAGTTGCAGCGATCGGTGACGCTGAGCCGAAGGTAGGTGTGGACCCGGCCCAGGCTGTCGGTCAGGGCTTCCATCGGGGCTGTCCTATCGCGGGTGGAGACAGCGTCAGGACAGGGTGGCCTTGACCCGCTCGGCGACGTCCACGAAGACCTGGCCGGCGTCGCCGCTCAGCGCCGCAGGCCTGCCGGTGTCCCCGCCCTCGCGGATGCGCCCGTCGAGCGGCACCTGGGCGAGCAGCGGCACGTCGTAGCGTTCGGCCGTGCGGCGGCCGCCGCCTTCGCCGAAGGGGTGGATGCGGCTGCCGTCGGGCAGGTCCATCCAGGCCATGTTCTCGATGATGCCCAGCACCGGCACGTCGAGCTTGCGGAACATCTCGACCCCACGGACGGCGTCGAGGACGGCGACGTCCTGCGGCGTGGTCACGATGACCGCGCCCGTGATGTCGACGGCCTGGATCATGGTGAGCTGCGCGTCGCCGGTGCCCGGCGGCAGGTCGACGATCAGCACGTCCAGCTCGCCCCAGGCGACGTCCTGGAGGAACTGCCGGACTACGCCCATGACCATGGGGCCGCGCCAGATGATGGGTTCACTGTCGTCGACCAGGAAGCCGATGGACATCGCCTTGATGCCGTGGGCTTCGTGGGGGACGATCTTCTTGTCGGCGTTGGCGTAGACGCTGCCGCTGACGGCCAGCATGGTCGGCACACTGGGGCCGTAGATGTCGGCGTCCATCAGCCCGACCTTCCAGCCCGCACGGGCCAGGGACACGGCGAGGTTGGTGGCGACGGTGGACTTGCCGACGCCGCCTTTGCCGCTGGCGACGGCCACGATGCGCTGCACACCGGGGGTCTTCGCCTTGACGATGGGGCCGCCGTGGGGCTGCATGCCGCCGCCCTCCATGCCGCGGACGGGGGCGTCACCGTGGCCGTGACCGTGGCTGTGGTCGTGCGCCGGCGCCGAGCGTCCCGGGGACATGGCGGGGCGCACCTTGCAGTCGATGCGGCCCGGCCAGCCGGTCCCCTCGATGTTGCGGAGGAGCGCTTCCTGCATGCGCGCGAGATCGTCGCTGCTGTGGGCGGGCTGGGCCCGCAGCGTGAACGACAGCACGTCGTCGTCGATGCGGGCGTCGCTGATCATGCCGGCCAGCCACAGGCTGCGGCCCGTCAGGGGGTCGCGCACCCGGGTGGCGGCGGGCTCGATGATGGCTTCGGCTTCGTGGGCAGACATCGGCACTTCCTTTGCGGGCGGGGAGTCCCGCGATGAGGAGCGCCGCTAACGTGGCGAGCGTCGGTCGGGAGTGGCTCTGGGACCCCTGGTCGCGCGGGCTTGCCGGCGCCCTCAGCGCTGCGACCACCGCAGCAGCAGGCTGGCGAAGGCCTGGGTCGGGCTGCCCTCGTCGCGCTCCCGGCCGCCGTCCCACGACCAGATCCGCCGGTCGCGCTGGTAGTAGACCACCCCCCCCTCCACGGCGAACAGCGTGCCGAAGCCCGGCGGCGGGCTGCCGGTCCGCTCGCGGGCGACGTTGTCGAGGTCGCTGTCGGCGCTGGGCAGCATCCCGCGGTCGCCCTCCACGACCACGCCGACCTTGCGGGGGTGGCGGTGCAGCGCGACCACCTCGGCCAGGGGTTGTCCCTCTGCCACGAGCAGGACCTTGCTGCGGCTGCGGAGCAGGTCCGGCCAGCCGAAGGCGGACAGCTTGCGGCCGTCGGGGAGGATGCAGGTCGCGCGCTCTCCGGCTGTCTCCAGCACGTTGCGCGCGGGCGCCACCCGCGAGAAGACGTCGGGGAGGGGCGGCCAGCGGTCTCGGTCGAGGCGCGCCCCCAAGGCGGCGAGGCCGGCCTGCCAGCCGCTGCGGCCGGCGGTCTGCTCGGCGCCGTCGGGGGTGGCCGGCGGCGCTGCGGCCCCCGACTGGACGAGGTCTACGTGGCTGCCGGGCTGCGGCGTGTCGTCGGAGAGGGCGGGCAGCAGCAGGTTGAGGATGGGCAGGATGAGCGAGCGCAGGGCGTCTGCAGCGACATCCACAGAGCCCGGGAGCGCCACGATGACGCCGTCCCCGCACATGGCCGCGAGACCGTCGGCGAGCACGGCCGCAGCCCCGAGGTGCTCGAAGGCCAGCGTGCGCAGGCCGTGGGCAAAGCCCGGCAGCTCGGCGTCGGCGGCTTCCCGGACCTGCGCCATCACGGCGGCGTCCGGGTGCTCGGGCCCGCCATGCAGGACGGTGAGCCCCCGCAGGCCGCGGGCCGAGAGGAGCTGGTGGGCGAGGCCGTCGGCGCCGCAGTCGGCGGCGGGCAGCAGGTCGACGCCGGCATCGGCGAGCACGCGGTGCAGGGCGGCGCCGTCGGTGGAGGACGCGGGGAGGGCGACGAGGCGAGCGACAACGGACATGGCGGTCTCCGGCTGGCCCCGGATCATCCCACGGGTGCGTCCGGGACGTCGGGGATCTCGTCGGGGCGGTTGACGTTGAGCAGCGCATCTTCAGGCAGCTCGATGCCCGGCAGGGCCGCCAGCGCGGCGC
>CAZRFD010000264.1:0-6049 GCA_964599085.1 uncultured Enterobacterales bacterium
GGCGCGGTGGAGGTGCAGGGCGGCGGCGATGGCCAGCAGGGTGGCCGTGGCCAGGGCGGCACCACCCAGAGGGCGTCGCGCCCGGAATCGCCAGACCAGCTCCAGCACAAGCAGCAGCAGGCCGCTGCCGACGAGCACGCCGAGGCGAGCCCACAGCAGGCTGTGCGGCAGGGCCAGGGCTTCGTCGTAGATGCTGCCGGCGAACCAGCCGATGGTCCAGGTGTGGCCGGTGATCGGCGGCCACCAGGCCAGCCGCCACAGGAAGGCCCCGGTCTGGGCGGCCACCACCAGCAGCGCCGCCGGCACGCGCAGGGCGCGGCGGGGGATGGCGGCGGCGACGCCGAAGCCGAGCGCCTGGCCGGCGACGACGCTCACAGCGGGGATCACGCCGAAGAAGGCGACCCCCAGGCCCAGGTCGCAGTTGCGCACCCGCAGGGCGTTGAGCGTCAGCAGCAGCACGGGCGGTAGCAGCAGCGCGAGGTTTGTCGGCAGCAGCGCCAGGAAACGGGCGAGGGGACCGCGGGGGTGGTCCGGCGACAGGGTCGCGCGGACATCGACCGTGTGGGCGGTCCACAGCAGCACGGTCAGGCCGAGCACCGCCCCCATGACCGCGGCCGACTCGTAGCCGAGCAGCGAGAACAGCGGCAGGAAGCACAGCACCGCGCCAGCGGCGGTGGAGATCAGCAGTGGGATCAGCGGGACGGCGCGCACCCCGGCCCGGTATCGCGTGGGAGGGGGAGTGGGGGGGCGACGCCCTGCTGCGCTTCGGCGTGGCCGAAGACCATGTGCATGTCGTCCTGCGCTGCAGTCCGAAGCCCGTCTCATCGGAAGCACGCCCTGCAGAGCCGCAGCCACCGCCCGAAGCGCTGGCCTCGGTGACGCAGAAGGTCGACTACGGGCCGCTGTTCGGGGGGGTGAGCAGCAGCGGTCTGCTGGACAAGGATCAGGTCGGCCCGCACCTCATGGATCGGGTCGAGGTCGAACCACAGACCCTGTCGGTCCTGTCGCCGGACACCGGGGTGGACGTCGTGACCCGTCGGCTGCTCCTCGAAGCGCTCCGGAAACACGGCTCCCGGGTCATCGCCGCGGCACCCCTCGAACTCGCCCCGGAGCTCGCCGCGCGGGACCGCCCGACCGCCCTGTTGTGGGGGCTGCGCTTCGCAGTCGGCCATGACGATGTCGAGGTGGTGGTCCAGCGGCGCAAGAAGAAGGACCGGCCGCCTGCGGTGCGGATCCGCACCTCCCCCAAGGAACGCAGCCTGTGTGGTCCGCACGCCAAGGTCGGCCTGGACTACATCGAGCTGATCGCCACCGTCCAGCGCGCCGAGGACCGCAGCCTTGTCGCCGCCTGGCACGAGCTTGGGGCGGTGGACCTCCACCATGACGCCGTCCGGGAGATCGAGCTGCCCGGGGTCGGTGGCCGAGGGGCTGCACGGGGCGGCGGCCGAGGGGCTGCACGGGGGCGGGGTACTTGGGGCGGGGCGCTTGCGGCGGGGCGCTTGGGGCGGGGCGCTTGGGGCGGGGTACTTGGGGCGGGGCGGCGCGAAACTTACGGCCAGGATGTCGGGTCATCACCCCAACAAGCTGTCTCATTCGACCGAAAATACTCGGATGATGAGACATGTGTTCGCTGTGACATGGAAAACGAACGATATCTTCTGGATGTGTGCACATCCTCTCGATAAGTTTCGCTCTCACCCCCTGGCCCGGGCTCCGACGTGCAGATCGTGCACCTGACCTTCAGCGCCGACGGTCGCCTCGCCCTGTTCCCCGACGAAGCCGCGCGGCGGCGGGCCGTGCGGGCCCTGGCGCGCGTGGGGGGCGACGCCCTGCTGCTCTTCTGCGTGGTCGACGACCACGTGCACATCGTCGTGCACTGCGACGGTGACCGGGTGGGGCGGCTGGCGCGCGCCCTGCTGCTTGCGCTGCGGGCCGTGGCCGCAGCGGGGATCCTCCCGGCCCACGTCCGAGCGGTCACCGACCGCGCCCACCTGCAGTGGCTCGTCCGCTACCTCCTCCACCAGCCGGCGAAGCACCACCTCGGCACGCACCCCGCGCTGTGGAGCGGCTCCTGCCTGCCCGACCTGCTCGGGGCGCGCTTGCTGCCCCCGGCCGCGCTCGCCCCGGCCCTCTCCGAGCAACTCCCGCGCCTCCGCCAGCGCGACCTCTTCGACGCTGTCGGCCTGCCACCGCAGCCGCTGGCAGCCGTGACCGACGAGCAGCTCCGCGGCCTCGGCCTCGCCGACCTCGTCGCCGGGTCGTGCGCCGCCGTGGCCGCTGAAGCGGCGCTGTCGGGTCGTGACGCCGCCACGACCACAGCGCGGGCCATCGCCGCGCAGCTCGGCAGTGCCGCCGGCTTCGGCAGCGAACAGCTCGCCTGGGCCCTCCACGTCTCCTCCCAGGCCGTGCGCCGCCACCGCAAGCGGCCCCTCGACCCGGCCCTGCTCCGCGCCGCTCGCCTCCAGCTCGCCCTGGTGCTCGCCGTGCGGGCCCTGCCGCCCGCCCCGGTGCCCGCACCCTGACGCGCCGCGCCCCCTCGGCGGTCCTGCCGGCGGTGCACTGCGTTACCTCGTCTGCCGCCTGCAGCCCGGTGCTGTCGCGCCGGCAAGGAGCCTCGCCGTGTCCGCCGTCATCCACTACCGCGTCACCCCAAAGGACCCCTCCGCCCACCTCTTCCGGGTGCTGCTCACCCTGCGCGACCCCGCGCCCACGGGTCAGGAGCTGACGTTGCCAGCGTGGATCCCCGGCTCCTACATGATCCGGGAGTTCTCCAAGCACATCGTGGCCATCCGGGCCTTCGACGACCAGGGCGGCATCTCCATCCACAAGCTCGACAAGCGCACCTGGCGGGCGGACCCGGCCCGCGGGGACCTGCGGGTCGAGATCGACGTCTACGCCTGGGATCTGTCCGTGCGCAAGGCCCACCTCGACCAGACGCACGGCTACTTCAACGGCACCTCGCTGTTCCTGTGTCCCACCGGCCGGGAACACGAAGCCTGCGAGGTCGAGCTGGACGCCCCCGAAGACCCGCGCTGCGCCGGCTGGCGGGTCGCCACCACCCTGCGGCGGCTGTCGGGGGACCCCTGGTCGTTCGGGCTGTTCGGGGCCGCCGACTATGACGAGCTGCTCGATCACCCGGTCGAGATGGGCACCTTCGTCCACGACCGCTTCGAAGCCGGGGGCGTGCCCCACTACCTCGCGCTCACCGGCCGCCACGAGGGTGACCGCGACCGCTTCTGCGCCGACCTCGCCGTCATCTGCCAGCACCACATCGACTTCTGGGGGGACGCCGCCCCCATGGACCGCTACCTCTTCCAGCTCACTGTGGTCGGCAGCGGCTACGGCGGACTCGAACACCGGTCCAGCACCAGCCTCATCGCGAAGCGGGACGATCTGCCCCGCGCCGGTCAGGACGACGTGTCCGAGGGCTACCGCAGCCTGTTGGGGCTGTGCAGCCACGAGTACTTCCACACCTGGAACGTCAAGCGGCTCAAGCCCGCGGCCTTCACCCCCTACGATCTGTCGCGGGAAAACCACACGACCCTGCTGTGGGCGTTCGAGGGCATCACCTCCTACTACGACGACCTCGCCCTGGTGCGCACCGGGCTCATCGACACCGACAGCTACCTGGAGCTGCTCGGACGCAGCTTCACGCGGGTCACGCGGCTGCCGGGGCGCAAGGTCCAGACCCTGGCCGACAGCAGCTTCGACACCTGGATCAAGCTCTACCAGCCCGACGAAAACAGTGCCAACGTCGCTGTCTCCTATTACACCAAGGGGGCGATGGTGGCGCTGGCGCTGGACCTGACCATCCGCCTGGGCACCGCCAGCGACGAACGGCCGGCGGGGGAGAAGTGCCTCGACGACGTCATGCGCGACCTGTGGCAGCGCTTCGGTGCCATTGGGGTCGGTGTGCCGGAAGATGGCGTCGAGGTGACGGCGGCGGAAGTCACGGGCCTCGACCTGCGCGAGTTCTTCGACCGGGCGATCCGCAGCACAGACGATCTGGACCTGGCGGGCCTGCTCGCCGAGTTCGGGGTGGCGCTGAACCTCCGCCCGGCCGAGGGCACCGACGACAAGGGCGGCAAGCCGGGCAAGGAGACGCCCACCGGTTCGCTCGGCGCAGAGGTCTCGGGCAGCGCTGGCGCCGTCAAGCTGCGCAGCGTTGCCACCGGCGGGACCGCCATGCGCGCCGGGCTGTCCGCCGGCGACGTTGTCGTCGCCGTCGACGGGCTGAAGGCCACCCCCAAGGGGCTCGTCGAGCGCTTCTCGCGGGCGGCGCCGGGGGACGAGATCGACGTGGTCGCCTTCCGCGACGACATCCTGCTGCAGCGGAGCTGCACGGTGCAGGCCCCGGAACTGACGCATGCCTGGCTCGAGGTGATCGAGGACGCCACGGACGTGCAGCGCGCACGGCGGGCGGCGTGGCTGCACCAGGAGGAGGCGGCTGAGGAGTGAGCGACCGGGCGTTCTGCTGCCCCTGCTGCGGCCACCGCACGCTTCCGCTCGCCCCGAGCGGTACCGGCCAGCTCTGCGAGGTCTGCTGCTGGGAGGATCGGATCACCCCTCGGCCGACGGGGGGCCTGGCCATGGAGCAGGCGAGCTTTGAAGGCTGCGGGGCCTGTGATCCCGACGTCGTGGAGCTGGCGCGGCCCCCGCGCCCCGACGAAGCTCGCCCTCCCTGGTGGTTCTCCCTGGCGGACGCCGCCGCAGTGCTCGGTGCCGAGATCGACGCCTCCTTCGAAGACGTCCGCCTCGACGGCGGCGTCTCCCTCGAAGAAGCCGAGAAGATCGACGACTACGAGCTGCCCGCCCGCACCGCCAGCGACCCGTCGCCCCCGGGCTTCGAGGACGCGCCGCCCTGGCAGTCACTGACCGACGCCGACCTGGCGGCCTTCCACTGGTGCAACTTCTCGTTTCAGGACGGGCGAGGGCTGCGCTACCACCTGCCGGCCTACATGCACTACTTCCTGCGGCGGAGCGATGGTCCCATCTGGGAGGGCAGCCTGGTGTTCACGCTGCGTTGCGGCCACCAGCTCGACGAGCTGTGGGAGCTGCTGACCGCCGGGCAGCGGCGGGTCGTCGCCCGCTTCCTGGCCTGGCTGGCCGCCGATCCCGCGGACCCCGATGGCGATGATGCGCGGGCGGCGCTCCGGGAGCGGTGGGCGGGGGCGCTCGATCCGGACCAGGCGCGGCGGTTCGGTGCCTGAGGACACCTGCGCTTCACGTCGGCGGGGTGCTGCTTGGGTGTTCCGCTGACGGCCGCGCCGGCCTGCGAGGCGTCGTCGGCGGCGCCTGTCGCGGCTTCCGCCGCCGGTGCGCCGCTCACTCGACGAACAGAAAGCTCATCGACGAGGACCAGCGAGACCGGACCCCATCGACCGTCACCGGGTAGAACCGCCAACCGGTCACGGCCAGGTTGGCCTGCTCTCGGAGGGTGAGCGGGCAGGCCCTCAGATCCGCGCTCTCTGGCACCCCATCGACCCCGACGACGAAGGTGACGGCGCAGCGAGCGACCGCCAGCGCACCGTCGGGGCAGCCGAGCTGTGCGGCGAAGCGGTCGGGCTTCTTGGGGGACACCTTGCGCTTTGCGAGCTCACCGAGCTTCCGCGGAGACTGCACGGGCGTCGGGTCCCGGGGCGGCGCTCTCTGGAGCCGGCGCGCGGACGAGCACCGCTTCGCACAGTCGCGTCGGGGCGACTGGCTCCGCGCCCGTCGTGTGGGCCCGGGCGTCGCCGACCAGCCGGTCGCGGATCCCGCGGCTCGTGACGACGCCGCGCTGACGAGCGCGCTGTTCCACCAGCTCGCCCAGTGCGTTCGGGCAGGGGCCGATCTCCTCGAGCGTCAGCTCGCCGGAGGGCGTGACTCGCCAGACCGCGGCGCAGTCGGCCTCCCCGCCGGCGGCGTCGAGGTCCGCGGCGGGCAGCTCGAGCTTCGGGGACCACGGCCGCGGGGCTTCCGGGGCGTGCTGCGAGGCGGGGTCGAGGGAGGGGGCGGCGTCGGCCGACGATTCGTCCGCCGGAGACGCCGCGCGCGCCGGCGTCGCCGC
>CAZRFD010000265.1:0-5969 GCA_964599085.1 uncultured Enterobacterales bacterium
GATCGTCCCGATGTTGACGTGCGGCTTGTTGCGGTTGAACTTTTCCTTGGCCATCGTCTTCTCCGAGGAGCCACCGGGCTCCGATCGACTCGGGCCGTGGGGCGACCCGCTGGAAGGTTCTCGGAAGGCGACGCTGAAGGGTCGTTCGTCGAGGGAGGAGCCACTCACGGTTCACGCGGACATCGCGTGGACCGCTCAGGTCTTCTCCCCCGACATCGCGACGGCCTCAGCCACTCGCCGGGTGATTCTTGCCTCCCGCATCAGCAGGAGAGAGGCCAGCCCCCCGCGAACGGGGGCCAGGAGCGACGGATATTCCGTCTGCGTCGATCGCGCTACCAGCGGTAGTGCGAGAACGCCTTGTTCGCTTCGGCCATGCGGTGCACGTCGTCGCGCTTCTTGACCGCCTGCCCGCGGTTGTGGGCGGCTTCGATCAGCTCGTTGGCGAGCTTCTCGCGCATCGACTTGCCCGGCCGCTTGCGCGCGTAGGAGACGAGCCACCGCATGGCCAGGGCCATGCGACGGTTGGCCTTCACTTCGACGGGCACCTGGTAGGTGGCACCACCGACGCGGCGGGACTTCACTTCCACCACGGGCTGGCAGTTGTCCAGCGCCCGATGGAAGATCTTGAGCGGGTCTTCACGCGTGCGGTCCTGCACGACGTCGAAGGCGCCATAGACGATCTGCTCTGCGACCGCCTTCTTGCCGTCCTGCATGACCACGTTCATGAACTTGGACACGAGGATGTCGTGGTACTTCGGATCCGCGAGGATCTTCCGCTTGGGTACTTCGCGACGACGAGGCATCTTGCTTCCCTACTTCTTCAGGTCCTTGGGACGCTTCGCCCCGTACTTGCTGCGACCCTGCCGGCGGGTCGACACGCCCTGCGTGTCGAGCTTGCCGCGGATGATGTGGTAGCGCACACCGGGGAGGTCCTTGACACGGCCGCCACGGATCAGCACCGAGGAGTGCTCCTGCAGGTTGTGTCCCTCACCGGGGATGTAGGAGGTGACCTCCATCCCGTTGGTGAGCCGCACACGAGCCACCTTGCGAAGCGCCGAGTTCGGCTTCTTCGGTGTCGTCGTGTACACGCGGGTGCAGACCCCGCGCTTCTGCGGGCAGGCCTTCAGCGCCGGGGAGGCGGTCTTCTTCTTGACCTTCTTCCGGCCCTTGCGGACGAGCTGATTGATGGTGGGCATGAGCTCCTCGATCCGTTCATTCGGGCGTGAGCGTTGCGGCGGGACCCATGAGGTCCGAGTGCCGCGACAGCCCCCTGCCCTGTGAAGACAGCCGGCGGCATTTAAGAGAGCGGCCGGCTGGTGTCAAGCTTGGTGATCGTCAGGCGGTCGCCGTCCCCGAGAGGCCGGCGGCGTCGGCGCTGTCGGACTCGTCGACCACCACCATGCCCAGCTTCTGGTACGCGGCGAAGCCCGTACCGGCGGGGATGAGGCGACCCATCAGGATGTTCTCCTTCAGGCCGCGGAGGTGGTCCACCTTGCCGTTGATCGCCGCCTCGGTCAGCACGCGGGTCGTCTCCTGGAAGGAGGCGGCCGACAGGAAGCTGTCCGTAGACAGGCTGGCCTTGGTGATGCCCAGGAGCAGCGGTTCGGGAACGGCGGGCTCCCGCCCCTCGGCCACGAGCCGCTTGTTGGCCTCGTCGAAGCGCCACTTCTCGACGTGCTCATCGACCAGGAAGTCGGAATCGCCGACCTTCTTGACCTTCACCCGGCGGAGCATCTGCCGGACGATGACCTCGATGTGCTTGTCGTTGATCTTGACGCCCTGGAGGCGGTAGACCTCCTGGATCTCGTCGACCATGTAGTTGGCCAGCTCCTGCTCGCCGTTGATCTTGAGGATGTCGTGCGGGTTGACCGAGCCATCCATCAGCGAGTCACCGGCGCGCACATAGTCGCCTTCGTTGACGACGATGTTCTTGCCCTTGGGGATCAGGTACTCGGAAGCCTCGCCCTCTTCGGGCGTGACCACCACGCGGCGCTTGCCCTTGGTGTCCTTGCCGAAGGAGACCACGCCCTCGACCTCCGTGATGATCGCGACCTCCTTGGGCTTCCGGGCCTCGAAGAGCTCGGCCACCCGCGGAAGACCACCGGTGATGTCCTTGGTCTTCGTCGTCTCCCGGGGGATGCGGGCCAGGACGTCGGCCTGGACCACGTCGTCACCCTCTGCACCCAGGATGTTGGCACCGACCGGCAGGAAGTACCGGGCCTTGACCTTGCCCGTCTCGGGGTCCTTCAGCACAAGGCGCGGCTTCAGATCCGTGTCCTTGAAGTCGATGACCACCATGCGCTTGCGGCCGGTCAGCTCGTCCGTCTGCTGCGCGACGGAGCGCGTGTCGATCAGGTCCTCGAACTTCAGCTTGCCGCTGTCGAGTGCCATGATCGGCGTGGTGAACGGATCCCACTCGGCGATGCGGGTCTTGGCGGCGACACGCTCGCCGTCCGAGACCAGCAGCGTCGCGCCGTAGGGGATCGCGTAGCGCTCGCGCTCGCGCCCCTTGTCGTCGAGGACGTAGATCTCGCCGTTGCGAGCGACGGCCACCAGCTTGCCCTCGCGGTTGGTCGTGCTCGTCAGGTACTCGCTGTACTTGATGATGCCGCTGTTCTTCAGCTCGAGGAAGGACTCAGCGCCCTTTCCGGAGGCCACACCACCGACGTGGAAGGTCCGCATCGTGAGCTGCGTGCCGGGCTCGCCGATGGACTGCGCGGCGATGACGCCCACGGACTCGCCGACGTTGACCAGCTTGCCGCGGGCCAGGTCACGGCCGTAGCACATGGCGCAGACACCCCAGCGCATGTCGCAGGCGAGAACCGAGCGGATCTTGACCCGCTCGACACCGGCCTGGACGATCTTCTCGACCGCGGCCTCGTCCAGCATCCCGTTCAGCGGCAGCAGCACCTCGTCGCTGTAGGGGTCGAGGATGTCCTCGGCCGCGACGCGACCCAGCACGCGCTCGCCGACGTGCTCGATGATCTCGCCACCCTCGATGAGGCTGGTGATCACCATCCCGCGGCGCGTCCCGCAGTCGCGGGCCGTGACGATGAAGTCCTGCACGACGTCCACGAGCCGGCGGGTCAGGTACCCGGAGTTCGCCGTCTTGAGCGCGGTGTCGGCGAGGCCCTTCCGCGCGCCGTGGGTGCTGATGAAGTACTGCAGCACCGTGAGGCCTTCGCGGAAGTTCGCGGTGATCGGCGTCTCGATGATCTCGCCCGAGGGCTTGGCCATCAGTCCGCGCATTCCGGCGAGCTGGCGCACCTGGGTGGGCGAGCCACGCGCGCCGGAGTCGACCATCATGTAGATGTTGTTGAAGGACGGCTGCTCCGTCTCTTCGCCATCGGGCGTCGTGACGTTCTCGATGCTGATCTCGCGGAGCAGCTCCTTGGCGACCTCGTCGGTGACCTTCGACCAGATGTCGACGACCTTGTTGTACTTCTCACCGACGGTGATGAGACCATCCTGGTACTGCTGCTCGGTCTCGTCGACCTCGCTGCGTGCGCGGTCGAGGATCTCCGACTTGCGAGACGGGATCTTCATGTCGTCGATGCAGATCGAGATCCCCGCGCGGGTCGCCATGCCGAAGCCCTGCGCCATCAGCGCGTCGGCGAACAGCACCGTCGCCTTCGCTCCCGCGACGCGGTAGCAGCGGTCGATCAGCTCGCCGAGCGCCTTCTTGGTCAGCGGGCGGTTGACCATCGAGAAGGGCACGGCCCGTGGCACGATGCCGTAGAAGAGGACGCGGCCGACGGTCGTGTCGACGAGGTCCCCGCGCATCTCGGTGGGCACCAGGCCCTTGTAGCCGAAGAAGCCGGCGGGCAGCGCGACGAGCACGAGGTCCTCGCCGGCGGCAGCCTTCACGGCCTTCAGCGCACGCGACAGCAGGGCCATGCGGTGGTTGCTGTTGAACCGGGCATCGACGATGGGCTCGCCACCGCCATCCACCGCCACGAAGGGCTCGATGGTGGCGACCTTGCGGTTGTTGCCGCGGAGCTTGGGCAGCGAGGTGATGCGCGCCGTGAAGCCGTCACCGTCGATCACCTGCTGGTCGCACTCTCCGCCGTCCGGGCCGAGAATGGCGGCCGCATCGGCCCCGGGCACGAGCTGCCCCGTCCCCAGTGACCAGGCGCCGTCGAAGGCGCGGGTCTCGAGGCTGCCGTGCGCCATGTCGATGACCGCGACCGAGCCTTCGACGTTCACATCGGACCCGTCGAGGGCGACGCGGAGCACCCCGCCGAGGCTCGGCACCTCGCCGACGTCGAGGTCCGCACCCAGCTCGCGCACGTTGCCGCGGTAGCCGTACCAGACGGAGTGCTGGCCCGGCGCGCCGTCGACGCCGACGATCAGGTGCGCGTCACCGGCTTCCGCCATCACTTCCGCGATCCGGTCGGAGAGCGACGCGGTCTCGAGCCGCACCCGCACGCGAGCGTGCAGCGCCACCTCGCCAGCGTCGTAGGCGCTGAGCACCTCCGCCGGAGAGTGGAAGACGCGACCCTCGCCACGCGCGTACATCTTGTCGCGGGTCATGTAGTAGGACCCGAGCACGATGTCCTGGGAGGGCTGGATGATCGGGCGACCCGAGGCCGGGCTCAGGATGTTGTTGGTCGACATCATGAGGACGCGCGACTCGATCTGCGCCTCGATGGACAGCGGCAGGTGGACCGCCATCTGGTCGCCGTCGAAGTCGGCGTTGAACGCCGTGCAGACCAGCGGGTGGAGCTGGATGGCCTTGCCCTCGGTGAGCTGCGGTTCGAAGGCCTGCATGCCGAGGCGGTGCAGCGTCGGCGCCCGGTTCAGCATGACCGGGTGCTCCTTGATCACCTCGTCGAGGATGTCCCACACCTCGTCGCGGCCCTGCTCGACCATCTTCTTGGCGGCCTTGATCGTGTTGACGTGGCCGCGCTCCTCCAGCTTGTTGTAGATGAAGGGCTTGAACAGCTCGAGCGCCATCTTCTTGGGCAGTCCGCACTGGTGGAGGCGAAGCTCGGGGCCGACCACGATGACCGAGCGGCCGGAGTAGTCGACACGCTTTCCGAGCAGGTTCTGCCGGAAGCGGCCGTTCTTGCCCTTGAGCATGTCAGACAGCGAACGCAGGGGCCGCTTGTTGGGACCCGTGAAGGTCTTGCCCCGACGACCGTTGTCGAACAGCGCATCGACCGCTTCCTGCAGCATCCGCTTCTCGTTGCGGATGATGATCTCGGGGGCGTTGAGGTCCTGGAGGCGCTTGAGCCGGTTGTTCCGGTTGATGACGCGGCGGTACAGGTCGTTGAGGTCGCTGGTCGCGAAGCGGCCGCCGTCGAGGGGCACGAGGGGGCGGAGATCCGGCGGGATGACCGGGATCACCTCGAGCATCATCCACTCGGGGCGGTTGCTGCTGTCGCGGAAGGCCTCTACGATCTTCAGGCGCTTGCTGAACTTGCGTCGCGACGCTTCCGAGGTGGTCTCGCGCATCTGCTGGCGGAGCTCTTCGGCGAGGGAGACAGGCTCGATGCGGGCGAGCATGTCGCGGACGACCTCTCCACCCATGCCGACGTCGAAGGAGCCGTAGCCGAAGGTCTCGATGGCTTCGCGGTAGTCCTCCTCGCTCAGGATCTCACCCTCGTCGAGGGTGGTCTCGCCGGAGCCGGTGACCATGTAGCTCTCGCAGTAGAGCACCTTCTCGAGGTCCTTCAGCGAGATGTCGAGGAGGTTGCCGATCCGACTCGGGAGGCTCTTGAGGAACCAGATGTGCGCCACCGGCGTGGCCAGGTCGATGTGGCCGAGGCGCTCACGCCGCACCTTGCTCTGGATGACCTCGACGCCGCACTTCTCGCAGGTGATGCCGCGGTGCTTCATGCGCTTGTACTTGCCGCAGAGACACTCGTAGTCCTTCACCGGCCCGAAGATCCGCGCACAGAACAGGCCGTCGCGCTCGGGCTTGAACGTCCGGTAGTTGATGGTCTCCGGCTTCTTGACCTCGCCGT
>CAZRFD010000266.1:0-5814 GCA_964599085.1 uncultured Enterobacterales bacterium
CCGCCACGGCATCCCAGAGACGCCAAACCCGCGTAGACACGGCTCCATGTTCTTGCTGCTCCTCATCGCCTGCGCCCCCGACGACAAAGGCCGCCAGGACTCACCGCCGCGACAGCCTCGAAGGAGACTACGTCCGCAACCCGGCCTGGGTGGTCGAGCCGTGAGCTGGAGCACGACCCGGCCCTCGAGCTTCGCCCCTACGTGCTCAGTGAGCCGATGAGCCTGACCACCGAGGTCATCCCCCACGGCACGTCGACTGCACCCGCCGCGGTCGGTTGTCCTCGTACTCGCCGAGCATTCCGGGCTGGACCAGGTGGTCGTGGACCCACGACGTGACGTCGATTCAGCAGGTCGGAATGACGCCGCTCGCGCACGTCGCGTGTATCTCCGGTGCGCCGATCATGTGTGATCGCTTAGGCCGTAAGGAGTTGTGGAACCTGTGGAATGGCGCGGTGGCGGCGTGAGCGGTTGGGGTCCGGGGCGTCATGGATGAGCCGACGTAGGAGGAGTTGGCCGCGCCGTGCATCGGGGCGGAAGATCAGGTCGAGGATCTCGGCAGCTACGCGCGCGAAGAGGGCTGCCCACCGAAGCGGTGGCATGTGCCTGAGCTTGCGGACCTTGGCTCGGATCATTCGGTAGAGGGCCTGGCTGGCGAGGGTGGAGAGCACCGATGCCCACACCAGGCACTCGACGACGGCCTTCTTGCTGCTGGGGAGCTGGCCGAGGTGGCCATGGCTGCGCATGGCCTTGAACAAGATCTCGACCTGCCAGCGCAGCGCGTAGGTTCGCGAGACGTCTTCGGCAGAGAGGCGGTCGGCGGGCACGTTGGTGAGGTAGCAGTGGTACTGCCCGGTCTCGCCGTTGCGGACAGCCACCAGTCGAAGCCGGAGGGTCCCTGTCGACCGACGTCCTCGGTAATGACGCTTCTTGTAGGAGACCTCGACATCCACGTCTAGGAGCTCACGCTGCAGTCGGGGCAGCACATCCTGGAGCTTCTCCCCTACGACCGAGATGCTCTGGCCACGCCACTTGCGGTTCACCGCCAGGATGGTGGGGTTGAAGTTGCACTTGGCGCGCGACAGCAGGAAGCCGCCGTTGTCCTGGATGCGAGCGAAGAGGTGGAAGTTGTAGTAGCCGAGGTCGAACAGCAGCAAGCAGCCCTCGACCCAGCGGCCCAGTCGCTTCCAGACGGTACTGTCGCCAGTGCGCTCGTCGGTGAGCTTGACGCGCATGGGCGAGCCGTCGACGACGCGCATGGCCACATGCAGCTTGGCGGCGGCCTTGGTGTGGTTGGTGCGGCATCCCGGCCAGGAAGCCGCCAGGAGTTCGTGAAGGCGCAGCACTGTGGCGTCGATGGCCACGAGCTCACGGAACCCCGAGAGATGGTCTTCCTGGATGCCGATGGCTCGGCCCATGCTCGACATCGTGGATACCGCCAACGACCGCATCAGCCTCGCGAGACGCGGCGTGAAGCGGGCATGGAAGGCCGAACGCGCCAGAGTGTGGCCAGCAGTCCGCTCGTAGCACTGCCGGAGGCCCTCGAGGGTACGCGAGGCCCCCACCTGGAAGCCGAGCAGCAGAACCCAGACGAAGGCCCACAGGTCGACCTTCCGCTGTCGCTGGACCACTCCGAGCCGAGCGGCTTCGCTACTGACGGCTTCGCGATCAAGGAGGCTGGCCACGACAGCGGCTGGAGAGGTAGGATGGACGTGGGCCATGGTCTTGAACTCCTGGTTGTGTAGCAACTCCAGAAGATCAGGAACTTCGGCCCATTTCAACTTGTGGGACTACCCGCGGCTTCCGCTAAGCGAACACGCATGTACGGCGATGTCTTCCAGACAGCGTCCGTCGACCGAGGCAGCGGGGCAGTCCAATGTCCGGTACAACCATGCAGCTTCTTCGGACTCAGTGTGGAGGGCGCACTCGGGGCCGGCGAGGACGGGTTGACGATGCTCCACAAGACGGAACTCATCGGGAATGAGCGCGACCTTTCTGCATGTGGGATGTGACGCGGTGTCGAGCTCCTCGGCAGAGTCAGGAAAGGGCGAAAGCTCGTCGACAAGGCGCACTCGAACGTACAATTCCAAGTAGCCGGGGGCAGTCGAGGGAATCGAAGTATGAAGAAGGAGCTGGGCCGCTTGGTCGGGCGCCAGGTCCAGTCCTTCTGTGTAGGGATCCGAGACCACGTTCCAGTGTGCGCCGCTACATCCGGTGTGCGGCAGTATGCAGTAGGACAGGGCCAGGCCGTTCAGGAAGACCCGGAGATGTGTCCACGGATGAGAGGGAAAGCGGCCTGGTCCGCACCACATTTCGAGGTCCTCCCGAGAGTCTGGTCCGAGCGGCGGCTCAGCCAGCGTAGCACGATGCCCGGCTGGTTGTGACGGTTCCGGTTGGGCAACTCACCCGGAACGCGCGGCTCACGAAGAGTCTATCGATTCCCTCTGGGGGACGACGCGGCCTCGTGTGTCGTGGGCGTCTGAGCGACGGCCTCCTGTCTGCCATGTGACGCTGAACCCGTTTCGTAGGTCGGGCTGTCGGTAGCTTTGGCGACGGTCCCACCGCGGTCGCCATGGGAGAGTGGTAGAGCATGAGGTTCGTTCCCGTAGGCCGATTGCCCCCAACGCCCTGCGGTAGATGCAGTATCGGAGCGGACTGGAGGCCGGTGCGGGGCGCCGCTGGCTGTCGGGACGTGACGAGCGAAGCGAGGAGCGATCCGACGGCCAGCGCGAGCTGTCGGGACGTGACGAGCGAAGCGAGGAGCGATCCGACGGCTCGAAGCCCCGAGGCGGAGCGTATCCGTCGTGACACGTAGGCGAGGAACGAGCCGAAGTGATACGATGGATTCGCGGAGCCGGCTCCGGCCGGAAGTCAGCGTAGATATTGCATTTAACGCCAGTTAGGCGACGTGCGGCATGGCCCAAGCTAGTTCTCGAGCCGCCGCCAGAGTCGGTCGCAGTGGATGTTGTGCGGGTCGAGCTTGAGACCTTGTGCGGCATAGTGCCGAGCGCTGTCCGTGTCTCCCTCAAGTAGATGGAGCCAGGCGAGGCGACTGAGGGCCGTAGGGTTGAGCTGGTCGGCAGACCGGACCAACCTGCTTCGGATCGTTGCAAGGTGTGCCCCACGCTGCGTCTCCGGCAGCCTATGCTTGTTCGCGTCGACGTACCTGCACACCTGGTAGGCAACCTCCACAGCCAAAGGCAGGTCGTCGGGCGCCGCTGCAACGGCGTTCAGGTAGCTTGAGACAGCAACATCGTCGTCACCGACGCGTTCAGCGTAGCTCGCCCTCATCTTCCAGGCGTCGGGGTCTTGCGGATTCTCCTCCACGTAGGACCTCAGAGCGACGCTGACCTCGTCCTTCGGGGCGCCGAAGTCGATGAGCAAGACACATACGTCGCGCCAGACCCAGGGATACCGTGCGGCGATTTGCTCAAGTAGTTTGGTTGCGGTCGCCAGCGACTCCGGAGTTCCCTGAGCCGCGAGGGAGCGGCAGGCGCCGACGAATACCCCGATCGCGTCAACCTTCGCCTTTCCGTAGATGGCTAGGCCGCCGGACGTCGAGAGTTCTCGTAGGCGGGCCCCGTCCTCCTCGATCTCGATTCGCCTGGGTTCCCCGAGCAGCTTCTTCCTGGCGAACAGGCGAGCGACGAGAGGGACGATTAGATCGACGCCATCACCGCTTGTACGCTCCGAATCCACCAGCGACAAACGCCTGCACTCATCGAAGCCCGTGGTGAAGTCGATACCGCGAGCGCGGACCACGGCCTCAAGGGCAAAATCAGGTACAGGTGAGTTTGAGCCTGCACAGGTGAGGAACACCCATCGCCCCGGCGTAGATAGACGTTGGAAAGACCTTTCGAGGATCGAGCCGACCACGTCGTCTCGGCGACGGGAGAACTCGTGCATGGGTACGTAGCGTCCCTCCTTTGCGAGCTCGCCGATGAGTAGGCGCATCAGGTACGGATGGCCGGCACACTCTTCGTATATTTTACGTCGTGTGCGTTCATCAGCGAGTCCCTCGACGTACAGCTCTTGCGAAGTTCGCCTTAGGACGGTGTCGGCTTCAATCCACTCCATCCCCCGCACTTCGATGGGGAAGTCGGCCACGAATTCTCTGGTGCGGCTGGTGATCAGCACCTTGTTCGGAATGTGGGAATGCTGATCGAGGAAACGATGGACCTCCTCCTGACCGTCAAGTGTCTCGAAGTTGTCGAAGACGAAGAGGATCCCACCGTCCGAGCCGATCGCGCCGGGGTCTTGGAGAACGAGAGCGAAGTCCTCGACGGACTCGACTTCCGGGTAGAGTCGGTGCAGTCCCCTCGAGATGGACTCGATATTTGATACGTCCTTCTTGACCTGACGAGGGCCGGTGAGGGTCAGGTCGACGTCTCGTGAACTGAACCAGATGATGTTCTCGAATGGTTGTTCGTCCTGGAGTGCGATCTCGTGGCACACGCGTAGCGCGAGCCAGGTCTTGCCAATGCCGCCGGGGCCGTGGAGGGTGATTACGCGGTGGTTGCGGTCCAGGAGTCTCAGGCGAAGTGCGTCTTGTAGTCCGGCCCGTTCCACGTAGCTTGGGGCAACGGGGGGTAGATTGCTGAATGACGTTCCAAGGATGTCCAACGAGTCGGTGCCTGCGGACTCGGAGGGGGGAAGCGGAGCGGGAGTCTCGGAAAACCGGCCGACTTCGGTATGGAAGGTGTGGCCAGTGGCGAAATCGATGAACTCGGCCCTACCCCGGCCGGAGAGTCCGCCGTTGGGGAATGAGAAGGCCTTGCAGGCTTCATCGACGTGGAGGAGCTGTAGAGAGAACTTGACTGACTCTCCGGGTGGCTGCACGAATGGACCTGGACTCGGTGGCATCGCCAGGTCCACAACGGTTGGCGTGGGACCGTGGAGCTGGGTGACCGTCTCGCCGTCGGCTCGAACGTGCCCCAGCTGCCAGTCCGTGGCGAGCGGACACGATTCGATGAACCCCATCACAGCGCGGTAGTAGAGCTCATTCGCGGAAGCGTAGAACTCCGCGTCTGCGGCGCCGTGCGCCTTGCTCTTGTTCCTGATCCGGACGAGCAGGCTCAGGAGGTGCAGGATGTTGAGGCGACGGACCTCCTCCTCTGCCGACCCGAGCGAGTTTGCGACATCCCGAGCGCTGCGGTACGCGTCCTTTACGGACTCGTCGTCCGGTCCGGTTCGACGTCTCGTCGCCCACTCCCTCAAGGGCGCCAAGGAGCGCGGGAGGTGTGCGCCACCTGGGCCGGTGACGGTCTCTCGAAGCACGGTTTCCCACTCACCAAGACCGTCCGCCTTCACCAGCCGGTGGCCGAGCCGGAGCTGAGAGCCCGAGGGGAGCAGGGCGAGGCTTGTGAGTGTGAAGTACTTGAGGGCGACCTCGAAAAGGTACGAGCAGGCGAGAAATCGCTCAGCCGTTTGCGGGTTCCCGGACCGTTGCCAGCGTGCGTGGACGAGGGCGAGAGGAGTTGGGAGTAGCTGCATCTTGGCCTCGCGAATGGGGCGCGAGGGTAGCATGTCGCCCAACGGAAGCCGGTAGCCGAAGGTCGGCGGAGCGCAGCGGAGCCGACTTTCCCGGAGCCCGTCGGCGGTAGGCGCTGCGCCCGTGGGGATCGTAGTAGCGACCCGCAGACCGTTGACCCGTGCTTCGCCCGGAGGAGCGCAGCGACGAAGGGTGAAGACGGTCTGACGGTCGGAGGGGCGCGGGACCGCGGGAGGGCGCTTCAAGGGTGGGGCCCACCCTGGTCGGACACGGTGTTGCGCCCCAGTCCCTATGGCGCCGATGGTGGCCCTTCGTTGCAGGTTCCC
>CAZRFD010000267.1:0-5786 GCA_964599085.1 uncultured Enterobacterales bacterium
GTTGCCGAGGTCCTCGGCCAGCGCGAACTCGTCGAAGGAGGCCGGCGTGAAGTCGGTCATCACCACGTCGGCCGCATGCGCCGACGACGCGGTCAACATGCCGCCGAGCAAGGGCAACACGGCCAGGAACGGGGTGCGGTGGCTCGCAGCGCGCATCGGTGGAGTCGACCTCTGGAGGGCGGCGTGGGCGGTCCTCGGCCCGCATCCGACCGGGCGTGGATAGCACGCGCGGCGCCAAGCTGTCCCGGGTCGCCGCCGCAGGCACCACAGTCGTTGACAGGGCCCCGCCGGTTTCATAGAAGGGCGGCCGTGCCGAGATAGCTCAGTTGGTAGAGCAGCTGATTCGTAATCAGCAGGTCGTCGGTTCAAGTCCGATTCTCGGCTCCACTTCCTCCTCCTTGCCCCCGGGCGTGTCCCGCAGGTCCCTCTCCGGGCTCCGCCGCCTCCGTCGGCGGCTCCGGCGCGTCGAGGGCCTGGACGAATGCAGCCACGACCTGGGCCCCGGCCCCGCGCCTGGCGAGGGAGCCCACGCCAGGGAGGAAGCCCGGCTCGTCGGCATCGGCGAGGTCCCCGTGACGCCGCAGCAGCAGGCTGCGCGTGACGGGGGACCCACCCTCGGCCTCCCAGGCTGCGTCCATGGCGGCGCGCACGGCCTCGGCCCGCCCGGGGAGGTCGCCGCGGCTCACCGCAAGGCGCACCAGCTCGCCGCGCACCGCGGCCTCGGCCGTCCAGTCCAGGGCGTCCTTGATGGCGAAGAAGTACAAGATCTTCTTGCTGATCTTCTTGATCGGGTACCAGAGGAGCCCGCCGACGCAGCCGAGCAGCCGCAGGGGCTCCGCGCGGCTCAGCGTGGTGAGGGCTTCGGCGGAGAGCGGCGCCCCCTCCTGCTCGGCGATCGCCTGGTAGGCACCACGCATCAGCACCCGGCGCAGCACGTCGTCGAGGAAGGGAATCGGAATGAGCGCGCACAGCCCCACGAAGAGGGCGTTCACGGAGATGGTCCGGCGGCTGACGACGGCCATGACCCGGTCTACTCCCCGTCCGGTCGGGGCATTGCATCGGCCGCCGTGCGCGGCAGACGAGCGCGCAGCAGCCGGCCGACCGCGGCATAGAGCAGGCGCAGCAGCCAGCGCGGCGTGTACTGCCCCGACTTGATGGCCAGCCAAGGCTGGATGCCGGGGACGACCTCGGCGCGGCCGGCGTCGAAGGCGCGGATCGCAGCCGCCGCCACCACGTCGGGATCGAGCTCGACGATGGCGGGGACCTGCTGCCCGGTGTCGTTGCCGGCGACGGCTTCGAACTCGGTCCGCACGGGGCCGGGGCAGACCTGGGTGACGACCACGCCCGTGCCGGACAGCTCGGCCCGGAGCCCGTCGGACCAGGCGGACACGTAGTGCTTGGTGCCCGCGTACGAAGCGAACAAGGGCATCCACGTGAGGCCGAAGCCGCTGCTGACGTTGAGCACGCCGCCGCGCCCGGCGGTGAGCATCGGCGGCAGGAGCAGGCGGGTCAGCAGGGTCGGAGCAACGACGTTGACGTCGATCATGCCCGCGAGCCGATCCGGCGCGGCGTCCTCGACAAAGCCGATGTCGCCGAAGCCCGCGTTGTTGACGAGCACGTCGACGCGCCCGTGCTCTGCCAGGACGGCGTCGACGAGCGCGCGCAGCGCGTCGCGGTCGCTGAGGTCGCAGGGTCGGACATCGACCCGGAGAGCAGCTCGCCGGGCCGTCAATTCGGCCGACAGCGCATCGAGCCGCTGCAGTCGCCGGGCCACGAGCACCAGGACGCGCGCCCTCGGCGCGAGCTGCCGCGCCAGCTCGGCGCCGATGCCCGAGCTGGCCCCGGTGACGAGCACCACGCCGTCGTCGATGGGAGAAGCCATGGCGTGCGGCTATCGCGACACAGCCGCCGGCACCGGTCAGCCGTCCCAGTCGTCCCAGTCATCGTCGAAGCGACGCTTGGAACCGCGCTTGTTCTTGCTCTTCTTGCCGGACTTCTTGTCGTCCCAGCTCCGACGACGCTCCTGCCGGTCCGAGCGCCAGCCGTCGTCGTCGCCACCCGGCGGCGGACCACCCCAGCCGGCGCCGCTGCTGGCGCCACCCCCGGCCCCCCAGCGGCCGCTCCCCCGGTCGCGTGCCCGCGGCGCACTGCGCGGCGGCCGGTCGTCGTCCGAGTGGCCACGACGAGGGGGGCGGCTGTCGGCGGAGCGAGCAGAGGGCCGGTCGCTCGAGCGCGCGCGCCGCTCCCCTCCCCCACTCGACGAACGTCGCCCACCGCGGTCTTCGGCTTTCGTGACCTTGATCCGACGGCCATCCAGGGTGGCACCGTCCATGGCCTGCAAGGCGGTCGCCGCCTGTTCGGCCGTGGCCATGGCCACGAAGCCGAAGCCCCGCGAGCGGCCGGTGTCGCGATCGCGGATCACGGTTGCTTCGATGACTTCACCGTGATCGGCGAAGGCGGCGCGCAGTGCGCCATCGTCGACGTTCCACGAGAGGCTTCCCACGAAGAGCCGGGTGCTCATGTCGTCCTGCTCGCTCGGTCCTGTGGTGCAGAAACGCAGGCATCGCCACGGTCGGTCTGCACCGCTGTGCGGTTCACGGGCGGTCCGGGCCCGCAGCCAGCGACGGCCGGGGTGACCGTCTCGTCCAGTGTATTCCGCGCTGCTCTGCTGATCACGGGCGCCGCACGAGGAATTGCGTCGGGGCCGAAATTTCACATGCCGTCGGTGCACCCCGGGGGCGAGCGACGACGACGAGGTCCGCCTACGGCGCCGGTGGCTCCGGGGAGCCCTCGGCGCCCGGAACGGCGCCCGGTGCAGGCGCATCCTCGTCGTCCTGGCCGCTCGCTGACGCTCCGACGAGGTCGCCGATGGTGTGCTCCAGCGCATCCAGCGCGTCTCCGTAGCCAGCCCAGTCTCCCGCCCGCTGCGCCTCGATGGCCTGCTGCAGCTCTGTCTGGGCCCGCGCCGCCAGGTCCTGCCAGCCCGCCGCGTCTGGGGAGCCCTCGGCCGCCGGCCGGGTGTCGTCCGTGGGGGTCGACGCGGTGCCGCTGCCCCCACCGAACACGACCTGCAGCGCGTCCGCCAGCGACTCCTCCATCGCGATGCGGTTGTCGAAGGACACGATGACCCGCTTCAGCTCGGGGAGCTGGCTGCTCTCGGCCTGCAGGTACAGCGGCTCCACGTACATCAGGCTGTCGCCGATGGGGATCACCAGCAGGTTTCCGCGCACGACCCGGCTGCCCGACTGGCTCCACAGCGTGATCTGCTGGGAGATGACCGGGTCCTGGTCGATCCGTGACTCGATCTGGCGCGGGCCGTAGATCAGCTTCTGCTTGGGGAACTGGTAGAGGATCAGCTTGCCGTAGTGATCCGGGTCACAGCGGGCGGCCAGCCACGAGATCATGTTGTCCCGGTTCGTCGGCACGAAGGGCACCAGCAGGATGAACTCGGCGCTGTCCTCCCCCGGAAGCTTCATGATCAGGTAGTAGGACTCCATGGCCTGGTCCTGGCCGGCGTACAGCTCCGTCGGCAGGTCCCACATGTCCTCCTTGTTGTAGAAGACGGTGGAATCGGTCATGTGGTAGGCCTTGTACATCGAGGCCTGTACGTTGAAGAAGTCTTCAGGGTAGCGGACGTGGGCCCGCAGCTCTTCGGGCATGTCGGCCAGCGACGCGAACGCTCCCGGCAGCGCCTTGGCCCAGGCCTTGATGATCGGGTCCTGGTCGTCCGCGATGTAGAGCGTCACGCGCCCGTCATAGGCGTCGACCACGGCCTTGACCGAGTTCCGCATGTAGTTGAAGCGGCCATCCGACGTGGTTCCTGCGGGCTCGCTGTAGGGGTAGGTTCCCGCCGTCGTGTAGCCGTCGATCACCCACAGGATGCGGCCGCCGACGATGACCATGTAGGGGTCGCGGTCATATCGGAGGAAGGGGGCGAGGTGCTGCACCCGGTCGCGCACCCTTCGGCGGAACATCACGCGGCTGTCGGCGGTGAGGTACTGCGACAGCAGGATGTCGAGGTTGCCGAAGTGCGCCGAGAACAAGGCCTTGCGCGCCAGGCCACCGATGGGGACGCCGCCGTCACCGGCGTAGGTCGTGTACGCGTTGTCGTCGCCGAGCGGGTAGTCGAACTCCTGGGCGCCGGTCCGCACGAAGACGTACTTGTCCGTCAGCTCGCCGTAGTAGACCTCCGGTCGGTCGATCTGCAGCCCCGAGCGCACCAGCGCCGGGTCCAGCTCCGGAGGGATGTCCCGGATCATCAGCTCGGGCAGGCCCTCCCGGGTCACGACGTTGACCGGGCTCATGGTGGCGCCGTAGCCGTGCGTGTACTGGAAGTGCTCGTTGACCCAGCTCCGGGCCTGCACCGGCAGGCGGTCGGTGTTCAGCTCCCGGGCGGACAGCATCACCTGCCGGACGCGCCCGTCGATGGTGTAGCGGTCGATGTCGACGTCGTTGAAGTCGTAGTAGAGCCGGATCTCCTGGAGCTGGCCGTAGGTGGTCAGCAGCGGCCGGTCGTCCCAGACCCGGATGTTGTCGACGGTGCCGGGGTTGGCGGCCAGGTCCGCCGAGGTCAGGTCGGCGTCGGCGTCAAACGGCTTGACCTCGATGCGGTCGAGGGCGTAGGCCTTGTTGGTGGCGTCGATGTTGCGCTGGAGGAACTCGCGCTCGAGCTGCAGCTCGTTGGGGCCGACGTACCAATCCTGCACCGCCGTCGGCAGGAAGCCGGTTGCGGTCGCCCGCAGCACGAACCAGCCGACGAGGATCCCGCCGGGCAGCGTCCAGCCACGCCGGCCCGCCGCAAAGACGAGCCCCGCCGCGGCCGCCACCGAGAGCACGGCGACCACGGTCAGCCCCGGGATCCGAGCGGAGACGTCGGCGTAGCCGGCCCCCCAGACGACGCCGTGGTGGTCGTAGAGGGCCTGGTAGCGGGACAGCCAGGCACCGAAGCCCGCGAGCAGCATGCCGAGCGACGCCAGCACGAGCAGGTGGCGGCGTGCCGGAGCCGACAGGCTGGGCTGGCGCTGCATCCCGACGATGTCCCGCAGGACGTACCAGGCGCCCACCGGCATCAAGGTCAGCATCAGCGTCGCCATGCCCGCGGCCTGCATGAGCTGGAGCACCGGAAGGGTGAACACGAAGAAGCCGAGGTCGCGGCCGAAGACGGGGTCGACCTCGCCCCACGGCACCCGCCCCAGCCACAGCATCACGGTCTGCCAGGCGCCTCCCGTCATGGCGGCGACCATGAGCGCCGGCAGGACCACGGCCGCGCCGAGCGCGATGCGGAGGATGGCCTGCAAGCGCCGAGGTCCGGGGCGCAGCTCTGCGAGCGCTGCGTCCAGCCGGTTGAGGTCCATGGGGGCCCATCGCACCGCGACGCGCATGTTCAGCGCGACGAAGGCGGCCGACAGGACGAAGGCCAGCAGCCACATCCCCACCCGCAGGCCGAGGATGCGTTCGAAGACCGGCAGGAAGCCGAGCGACTGGAACCACATCCAGTCCACGGCGATGTCCACGCCGGCCGCTTCGAGCACCCAGAAGGCCAGGAGCAACAGGAAGACAGGCCGAAGCCAACGGGGCTCGCGCACGGGGACCTCCCAGTGGGTCGATCCTGATAACAGGGAGCCGACCCTCCCTCGCAGACCACCGGCGCCGCACGCGGCAGGGTGGACACGGATGGACCCCATGAAGCGAGCTCCTGCCTCCCTGCTCCTCCTCGGCTCCCTCGCCCTGGTGCTGTCCTGCACCGACAAGTCCGGGGGAGGAACCGACACCGGCGCCGACAGCGG
>CAZRFD010000268.1:0-5783 GCA_964599085.1 uncultured Enterobacterales bacterium
CCGTCGATCACCCCGACGCCGGCCGCCTCCACGTCGTGACCACCCACCTCCAGGCGGGCCGCGGCGGCGGCGCCCAGGCGGCGCGGGCCGCCCAGATCGACGAGCTGCTGGCGCTGAGCGGCGGCCTGTCGGGGCCGGTGGTGCTCATGGGCGACTTCAACCTCTACGGCGACCTCGACGTCGACCGCGATGCGGCCGGGCGGCTGGCGGACGCCGGCTTCGTCGACGTCGCCGCCGCGCTCGGTGTGACGAGCCCGACCCATGCGTCCGAAGCTGCCCGCCTCGACCGCGTCTTCATTCGGGGCGGCCAGCCGCTCGCGGCCGAGGTCCTCGATCCCCGCGGCCTGTCGGACCACCGCCCGCTCCAGGTGCGGGTGGGCCTGCCGGCCGGGGCACGCTGACGGGCTGACTGGCGCGTCGCACCGCTGCGCGACTGCGACCGGAGGGCGCGGCCTGCGAGGAGGGGTGCCACAGTGGGGCGCCGCGTTGTCCGCGGCGCTCCCCGAGGACGCGCCGATGTCCGCCGCTGCTGCGTCGTCGCGTCCGTGAGGAGCACTGGCCGCTTCTGCCCCGGGGTGCTACCCTGGTCGGACCAGGGTGGCGTTCACCCGCGTCTCCCTGGGCGGTTCCACCCCTCTGTGCCCGGCGGGTTCGGGCAAGGAGTGCGCATGCGTGCATCGGCTCTCGTCCTGTTCTCTGTGATGACCTCCTGGACCCTGTTCACCGCCTGCGGTGACAAGGGCGGCGACTCGGGGCAGCCCGGCGACGGTGGCGGCACCGACGGCGGCATGACCGATGGCGGCTCCACCGATGGCGGCACCACGGACGGTGGCGCGACGACGGGTGAGGCCGTCGTCGTCGTGACGGGCTCCGTCTACCTGCAGACGGGGGCGACGGTCGAGCTGACGGTCACCACCATCAACGGCACCGACTCGGCGTACACCTGGGAGAGCAGCGACGACGGCGTGGCGACGGTCAGCGACGGCCTCGTGACGGGCGTCGCCCCCGGCTAGGTCGTCATCACGGCCACGGGCGTCGACAGCATGGCCAGCGGGTCGACCGGGATCTACGTCAGCACCGAGATCCCGAACCTCGACGCCTGGGCGGGCTCGGGCCACGCCGACACCAGCGCCGAAGCGTTCAACCACTGGAACGAAGACGGCGAGATCAGCACGAGCTGCGCGAAGTGCCACTCGACGCCGGGCTTCATGGACTACATCGGCGCCGACGGCAGCGCCGCCGACAGCGTCGACGCCGCGGCGCCCATCGGCACGGTCATCGAGTGCGAGGCCTGCCACAACGACGTCGCCAACGACCTCTCCTATGTGATCTTCCCGTCGGGCGTGACCATCGAGGGGCTGGGCGGCGAGGCCCGCTGCATGACCTGCCACCAGGGGCGGGCGTCGACCCCCGACGTCGATGACGCCTTCGCCGAAGCCGGCGCGTCCCTGGCCGACGGCCCCGACGCGGTCAACGACAAGCTCGGCTTCGAGAACATCCACTACTACCCGGCCGGTGCGACGCTGTACGCCGGCGAGGTCATGGGCGGCTACCAGTACGCCGATCAGACCTACGACTGGCGCTTCCGCCACGTCGGCGAAAAGGACGTCTGCATCGAGTGCCACGACCCCCACAGCCTCGAAGTGCGGGTCGACGACTGCGGCACCTGCCACGAGGGCGTGTCGACGGTCGATGACCTCAAGGACGTCCGCATGATGGCGTCGCTGTCGTCGGACTACGACGGTGACGGCGACACCTCGGAGGGCATCTACTACGAGATCGAGGGTCTGCGCGGCGACCTGCTGTCGGCCATCCAGACCTACGTGCTGGACCAGGGGCTCTCCGCCATCTGCTACTCGGCGAGCGACTACCCCTACTTCTTCACCGACACCGACGGCAGCGGCGACTGCAACGGCGATGAGGCGTCCTACAGCAACGCCTACGGCCAGTGGTCACCGCGGCTGGTGGCGGCCGCCTACAACTACCAGATGGCAACCAAGGACCCCGGTGGCTTCGCCCACAACGCCAAGTACACCATTCAGCTCCTCCACGACAGCCTCCAGGACATCAGCGCGGGGCTGAACACGCCGCTCGACCTGTCGGCCTACGTCCGCAACGACCCCGGTCACTTCAACGGGGCCGGGCAGCCCGCCCGCCACTGGGACGAAGACGAGACCATCTCCAGCAGCTGCAGCTCCTGCCACGGTGGGGCCGAGGGGCTGCACTTCTACGTGCAGTACGGCGTCGGGCTGGAGAACGAGGCACCCGACAACGGGCTCGAGTGCGAGACCTGCCACGTCGACATCCCGACCTACGAGTCGACGCTGGCCGTGGACAGCGTCGAGTTCCCCAACGGCGTCGTGGTCGACAACGAGGATGGCTCCGCCGACTTCATCTGCATGAGCTGCCACAAGGGCCGCGAGTCCGGCGCCAGCGTGGACGAAGCCATCGCCAGCGGGGACCTGTCCTTCCAGAACATCCACTACCTGGCCGCGGCGGCGACGCGCTACGGCAGCGACGTGGGGGTCGGCTACCAGTACGAGGGCCGCAGCTACGCCGGCGCCTTCACCGGCCACCTCGGTGGTGACGGCTGCACGAACTGCCACAACCCCGCCAACACCGACCACACCTTCCGCATCGACGACAACTTCGACACCTGCAGCGGCTGTCACGGGTCGGCCCGCGACGCCAGCGACATCCGGGGTGGATCCCACGACGCCGACTACGACGGGGACGGCGACGCCAGCGAACCGCTCGCCGGCGAGATCGAGGGCCTGGCCGCCGCGGTCCTGGCGCGGATGCAGGCCATCGCCACCGCCAGCGGTCACCCGATCTGCTACGACGCCGACGCCTACCCCTACTTCTTCGCGGACGGCGACGGCAGCGGGGACTGCTCCTCGGATGAAGCCACCTACAGCAACAAGTACGCGGACTGGACCGAACCGATGCTGAAGGCCAGCTTCAACTACCAGTTCTCGCAGAAGGAGCCCGGGGCCTGGGCCCACAACTTCGACTACATGGGCCAGCTCCTCTACGACTCCCTCGACGACCTGGACGGCAGCCTCATCGGCAAGACGCGCCCGGCCTCCGACTGAGCAGCGATGCGGCACCGCGCCCCCCGGTCGACGGGGGGCGCCGCTTCACCGCCTCGAGGAGACGGGGCGTCGCCGCGGCGTGTTCCTGTCAGTCGTTGACGGCGGGCGTCTCGCCCATGAAGCCCGAGAAGTGGCACTCCCGGCACTCCAGGCTGGACAGTCCATGGGGTGCCGCGGCGTCGCCGTCCGCCATGTCGGCCGTGAACACCGGGTCGTCGTGGCAGTGCACGCAATTGCCGCGCTCGGCGGGGAAGTGGTGGGCGCGGTTGTCTTCGGAGCCGTGGCAGTCGACGCAGCGGATGACGCCCTTGTCCCAGGACGCGCGTTCGGCGGCGTGCCCGCCGTGCGCTGACGGTGCCCCTGCGTCTTCATCGACGGTGTCGGCCTTGCCGCCCTGGCCGGGGTGCGGCCTGCGGGTGTCGGACTCCAGGTGCTTGCGGTGCAGGGTGCTGTGGTCGATCTTGACCACCTGGGCGCGCAGGGCGTCGGGCATTGGGCCGGTCAGCGGGTGCTCGGCCAG
Organism: uncultured Enterobacterales bacterium; assembly: GCA_964599085.1. Lineage (GTDB taxonomy): Bacteria > Myxococcota_A > UBA796 > UBA796 > UBA2385 > J125. The sequence continues at coordinate 3,616 of CAZRFD010000268.1, forward strand.
CTCTGCGGAGTGACAGGCCGCGCACAGCACGGACTCGACCGCCGGGGGGTGGATGTCTTCGGGCCCTTGTGGCGGGTCGAAGAGGGTCAGCCACAGGTTGCGCGGGTAGTGGCGGATGGGCACGAGGTGGCAGTCGTGGCAGGTCGCGACCTTTGCGTGCAGCGAGCGGTCGTAGGCTTCGTTGGCGTAGTCGTGGACGTGGCAGTCGTTGCAGAAGCGATCGTCCCGCCACATGTAGGTGTAGACGTCGTGGTTGACGGGGACCCCGGCGGCCCCGCCGGCCAGCAGCCCGACGAGGCTGGCACCGAGGATCGGGCCCTTGCGCAGGTCGGAGCGGATCGTGCGGAAGATCGGCATCGGCTCAGAACCCTGCGTGCAGCCAGGCGTTGTACATGAAGTGGATCGACGAGGCCCCCAGCGCGACCGCCAGGAAGCCGAGCAGGGCGGCGCCGAGGCCATAGGCAAGGGACTTCATGGCGTCTCCTTCTGCAGGAGGTGGGCCCGCCGCTGCGGCTGGTGGAAGTAGCGGTACAGCGGCAGGGCGTCGTCGCCGTGGCAGCTCGCGCAGGCGTCCTGCCAGCCACCCCGACGCAGCTTGTCGCGGGGGTGTTCGGCTTCGGGGCCGTGGGTAAGGTGACAGGTCGCGCAGGTGAGGTCACCGTTGTCACCGGGGGCGACCGGCTGGCCGGCCGCGTCGTAGAGCTGCAGCCCGTCCAGCGGCGTCCAGCGCTTGCCGTCCAGGTCGAAGACGGGGGCGGGGTGCTCGTACTCCTCGATGCGGGGAGCTTGTCCCCGGCCGGTGGTCTCGCCGTGGCAGTTCAGGCAGGCCGCGCTGCGCGGGTTGACGTCGAGGGTGCTTGCCCTGGCCATGGGCGACGTGGCGTGGGCCGGGTGGCAGTCGAGGCAGACGGCCGTGCCGTGCCCGCCGCGGTCGGCGGCGGCCGACTGCTCTTCGTGGCAGGTGCTGCAGTCGCGGGTGGCTTCGTCGACCGGGACGTGGTTGTCGTGGCAGCGCATGCAGGTCAGCGGCTTGCCGTCGTCCGTCGCGGCGTCGGCGATGGGGTGCCCCAGGCTGCCCGGGACGATGCCGGGCTTGCTGGCGCGATGGCCGCGATCGTGGCAGTCCAGGCAGCCCAGGGGATCCATCGGCGTGCCGTGGGCGGCGGTGCGTAGCAGGTGCGTGTCGGTGTCGCCGCCGTGGACGTCGTGGCAGCCCAGGCAGGCCAGGCCGTGCCGGCCCTGGACCTTGCGGTGGGCGCCGTTGGCCAGCGTCCGGCCCTCGTCGTGGCAGCTCGTGCACAGGCGGCTGCCATCGGCCGGCGATCGCAGCAGGGCGCTGCCTGTGCCGCCGACCAGCGCGTGACAGGAGGTGCAGGTGACGGCGCCGTCACGACTCAGCGGCAGCGCGCTGCCGGGTCGAGGGTGGGGGCCCTTCCGGTCCTCCGCAGCAGCGAGGGGGTGGTTCTGCCCCGCCTCTTCCTGGACCTCGTGGCAGGCGAGGCAGAGGGTGGCGTCGTCGGGAGAGCGCAGGATGCCCTCTTCCTGGGCGGCGCCGTGGGGGGCGTGGCAGGTCGTGCAGCGGGAGCCGGCGAGTGCGTCGATGACTCCCTCCGGGTCGACGTCCGAGCGGCTGCGCAGGGCCTTGCGCAGGGCCTCTCCGTTGGGATGGGCGTGGCTGTCGCCCGTCTGCGGTGCCCCGCCGAGGGCGCCGAGGGCGTCGTCGTGAGCCGTGTCGCCGTGGCATGCCCGGCACAGGCCATCTTCGTTGCGGCTCACGCGGAGGAAGGTGTCGTCTTCTGCCCGGTGGCGGGAACGGTCCAGCGTCTCGTCCTGGGAGGCCGTGGCCAGGACGTCGTCGAGAGCTGTGGACCCGTGGGGGCTGTGGCAGGTGCCGCAGACCAGCTCGCCATCTTCGGAGAGCTGGAAGAAGGGCGGCAGCTCGCGTTCGGGGACCATGTTGACGGGGTGGTGGGCGAGGGCGTCGTCGAACACGTAGCGGCCGTCGCGGATGAGGCCGTCGTGACACTGGTCGCAGGTACGGGTCGGGCGGGCATCGGCTTCGTCGACGAGGCGGGTGCGGAGCCGGCGGGTGCCGCGTGTGGCGAGGGCCTGGTCGACGGCGTCCGGCGCCAGGGTCAGGTCGAGGACGCGCGCTGTCGTGGCGTCGA
>CAZRFD010000269.1:0-5699 GCA_964599085.1 uncultured Enterobacterales bacterium
GCCGGGTGAAGCTCAGTGATTCCAGTGGGTTCGACGGAACCGGATCGAGTGGGACTGTCGCGCCCGTTGGCGCCATCCGCGTCAACCTGACCATGCCCGTCACCCGCATCGGCTTCGGGCCGTTCAGCTTCGACCCCGTCGAGCAGATGATCGGCGCCCCGCTGGCCGAGCTGCTCGAGTCGCTGATGGTGGCGCCGGTGCAGCGGCGGCCGTCGCTGGCCGGGCCGGCCGTCGAGGTCTACCCTCTGGCCCTGCCGCCCGGTGAGGGCGCGACCATCCCGCTCGGCCAGTTCGGGGAGATCGGCTTCGCCAACGAGGGCGGGCTGCTGGTGCTCACCGTGCCGTGGGGCATGGCCGGGTGGCTCCGCGAGAAGCTCGGCGACGCCATCGTGCGCGGGCCGGAGGCAGGGCTGAGCCTGGATGGGACGGCGCGGGTGGCGCAGGCGTGGGTGCGGCTGCGCGCCGGGATGCGGGCGAGCTTCCCGCTTGGGGCGCTGGGGGAGTGTGGGGTGGAGGCGGGGTAGCAGTAGGACGTCTGGGGGTAGTGGTCTTCAGGCCACAGCTCGCGGAAGCGCAGCTGCTGCAGGTCTCCACGCGACCACGGTCGCCCAGGGCCAAGACTCGACGATCTCCAGACCGTGCCGCGCCGGGTGCAATGCCATGGGTGATAGGCGCTCGAGTTGGAACCGGTTGTGCTCGACTTTCGCCACCAGCCCAGGCCGCTCGACTAGGGCCCTTCGCGCGTACTGCTGCCAGTAATCGGCCTCCGACGGGTCGACGCCCGGGAACCCGGTGATGGTGTTGACCACGATGCAGACGCCAGTGGTTTCGGCAGCATCGAGAAGCTGGCAGAACAGGTGGGGACTCTGGCGCTTGTCGATCACCAGTTGGCCCTGCGGACTCAGGGTCTCCAGGCCGATCTCGAGCGTGCGAAGGCCGCCCATCGCAAGTCGTTCAAGCAGGTCGTGGTTCAGGCGAGGATGCAGCTTGGTACACGCGCTCCACGGAACGCGGCCAGCGACACGGGCTGCGATTTCCTCAAGTTGTCGGGGCACCAACAGGCTGTCCTTGAAAGAGACCCGGGCCCCGCGGGCCTCCGCCAACTCAATCACGGGCATCCAGCCGGCAGGGTCGAGGGGGCGGTATCCGCCTTCAATAGCCGGGTATGTGCAGTAGGCGCATCGGCCGTAGGCGCAGCCTCTGCTGGCCTGGGCAGGCAGGGTGACGTGTTGGCGTCGGTCCAGGTCGGCGACGTCGAAGCTCGGCGAGAGTGAGGCATCCGAGTGTGCTCGCACGCTGTGCCCCCCTCCCGGGCGCAGCACCTCGGGCGGCCAATCCGAACCGCTGGAGACGGCGTCGAGGAGCTCGGCCCATGTTCGCTCGGCGTACCCGACAACGAACCCGTCGCCGGCCTTCGCGTAGGCAGCATCGGTGGCGATCTGCTGATGAAGAGCGGTGACGTGGGCCCCGCCCCATACGACCGGCGTTCCTGGCCACCAGCGTCGCACGATCAGTGCGGTAGCAATCCCCCAAAGCACCTGGCCTCCGTAGAGGGCGGAGATGCCGACCAAGTCGGGGCGCGGGCCAGCAGTCAAACGACCACGAATCCATGCGCCCCATGGGCCATCAACAAGGCGCTCGGCAGCCCGAAGAACGGAGTCATGGTCGTAGGGCAGAGTGAGGACCCTGTCCTCAGGCATCGACGGGGGCGGGGGAGGCAGAAGTGGGGCAGCAACAACGAGGAAACGATGTTGAGCCGCTCGCAGGCTCACAGAGGGGCGGTCGTGGTCGCCAACAAACGGCAGTGGCAGCGCTGTGGCGAGGTCAGGGTCTCCGTCCAGAAGCCACTCTGTGGCCAGGTCGAGCACCCTGGTCGTGTGGCCAGCGGCCTGAGCCGCTGCGACGAGCATGGCAGGACCGAGAAGCGGTCCGCCGATGTGCTTGAGGAGCGGGGGCACCACCAGCAGGGCATCAGCCGACATGGCGCTCTCCCACGAGGAGACGCTGCACTGCGGCCCTGACCTCGGTGGGGCTGCCCTGCACGAGCTCAAGCGGGACCCCGCTCGCGGTGCACGCTGCCCGAATCGCGCGGTAGTCGGAGTGACCGAGCCAGCGGACTCGCAGAATCACGCCGCGATAGCGACCGCCGCGAATGGCGGCAGCTACCGACATGAGGCGCCGCGTTCCTCGGTGGCGACTGCTACCGAAGACGGCCACGGCAAGGTCATCTACGGCGGCTCGGATTCGGTTCGGTTCTCCCCCAATGACCGCAATGGACGGGGACGAGGACGAGGACATGGGCACCTCCCAGCAGTGCCCCGATTCTTGCCCCGACCGTCGCTGCCGGCAAGATGCACATGATGTAGTGAATCATGCAAAAAGATGTGCACGCATCAGTGTGCATTTCGTTCTGCATGATGCAGCTCGTGACGCGGCCCTGACTCCTCGATAGGATGGCGCACCCTCCTGAGGTGCCCCATGGCCTGGATCAAAGACCACAACCCTGAACGCAGCATGCGAGCGCTGGCCGGACGCATGCTTGAGGACCCCGAGCTCCCGGTTGTCGACGTCACTCTGGTCCACCTTGCGAACATGCTAAGCAAGGCTGACCGGGGAGATTCTGCCTGGTTCTTCGGTGCTGGAGCCCCATGGATTCCAGTCCTTGCACGGACTCTGGACCTGCCCGACCACGAGGTCCGAGAACTCCTGCAGAACTCGCCCGGCACTCCCGCGGACAAGCGCAGCCTGTTTGTGTTCGATGAGTTTCCAGGCCTGCGCCCACTGGACCTTGACGAAGAGGCCCTACCACCGGGGCTGCCGTCACCGCCGCGCAGTTCCTACATCAAGCAGCGGCAGCGGGCTCCAACTTGGTGGACGGTGCGTCCTGGCACCGGTGCTGACCTCGTGCGCCGCCAAGTCGAGCGCGACCCGGGCTGGACCGTGGTGGAGGCTGAGGACTGGGACGACGTCCAGGCCATCATGCCCGCCGCCGGTCGCGTCTTGCTGGTGCTGCAATCGGCGGAGGGGGCTCCCGCAGAGGCTCCAGTGCTCGACGGTGAAGTGGAGGTTCTGTGGGTGATGTGCCCCTGGCCTGCTCCGGCGGTTCCAGAAGGCGAGGATTCCCGCAAGGGCCCTCAAGGCTGGGCGTTGGCTGGTCCTGCTGCTCCGAACATCTGGCTTCCTCGCCTCATCGGGTGGGTAGAGGAGCGGTACCTAGGCCGAGGTGGGCTGGAGCTCAAGCCCTTTGACGATGCCTTGGATGAGCCGGAGTCCTGGCTTTACGCCCTGGCTGGGAGCTTCGATGAGGCATTCGAACTGCTCGCACTCTGCGATCGGGTCGGCACTGACACACTGCTAGGCGACGCCAGTGACGACCAGGATCATGAGGCCAGAATGGGCAAGGTGCTCAACGGGTGGTTGCGCCTGTATGCGCCCCGTCTCGAGCACGATGCCCCAGCTGTCGCGGCGCTACTGAAGGGGCAGGGACGCGAGTTGCTGGTCCACCTTGAGGCCAACCGCAAGCTGGAACTCCATCAGGCACCGCTCCCCTGGGGCGTCTGGCAGCGGCTGCTGCCCGAGTCGGCGACCGACGACGCCTTGGGCGAGGAGATCGCTCGCCTTGCTCGCGCTGGGCGATTGGACGAAGTGAAGCGTCTGGCGGAGCGCCCTCGTGCGCCCGAGGTATTGCAGGGACTCGCCGATCTCGGCCTGCTCGTTCGGGGTGAGGGTGGCTGGACTCCGGGCCGACCACTGGTGCAGGTGGTCCTCCGCCAGCTCGTGCCGCTGCATCTTCGGCGGAGTGGCTGGCGAGGGATCGGCGCTCTTCTCCTCGACTCTCAGGACAGCGAGGAGACCTTGGACTGGCTGTGCGACCGTGCCGTTGGTGACTCCGACGCAGGTAGGGCTGCCGACCTCTGTGTCGTCGAAGAACTCATGCGAGGCGCAGAGGCTGGCGATCCCCGAGGTGCCAGTGCCCTGGACGCGGCCTGCCGGGCGCTGGCCGTTGCTGTACTCTCGGGTGTGACGGTGCCGGTTGCCATGCTGCAGAAGGCGGTAGACGTCGTCGATTCTGTGGCGCTTTCTCCTTGGCTGGGGGACCTCCCGGTGCCGGCCATACGTATAGCGGAGCGCCCGCGCCCTGACCGTGGAGGCGGCTGGCACACGAGCGCCGACCCGCCGTTTGTCGAAGGGCTGACAGGCCTTGGTGGGTGGTACTTGGCGGGCCTCGTCCTGGGCCGGGCCCTCCACCAGGCAGGAGGCGAGCTGCCGCTGGGACCTATGTGGCCGTGGGCCGGCGACGTGACCGACGAGTCCGCAGCGCTGACCTGGCGATTGCATGAGCGCGTCGCCATGTCCCTGGGCGCCTATCCCCAAGCCGCTCGACATGGGGTCGACGAGGACGAGGAGGGCTGGGTTGAGACTCTCGGACTCGCGCTGTGGGAGCGCCTCGGCCTGAAGTCGGCTCGGCACCCGCTGGAGCACGGACTGGACGGCGAGATCCTTGTCCGCGCGATGCTGGGCGATGAGTTCGACAACGAGCGGTTGGAGGAAGCTCTCCGCCTGCCTCTGGGACTAGCCGCCCTGGATAGGGCTTGCGCTCGACACGAGGTCGATGTCGCGGCAGTGCTGGCCTGGTGCTGGCCCCGCTGGCTGGGCCAGGGTTGGAATGCACCTCCGCTGTCCTGGGTGAGCCCCCACAACTCCGGCGAAGCCCTGGCCGAGCACGCAGAGCGCCTCTGGCAGGGATGTCCGCCGGATGCCGTGAGCGCCGAGCATCTCAACCTCGTCGCCCAGGCGTCCTACGCCCATCATCTGGTCCCGCGTGCGGTCTGGTCCCGAATACTGGATCTGCTACTCGAAGACCCGGACGGCAGAGCCGCCATGGGGCTCGACGACGCGTGGTGGGGAGCGATTCCGGCGGACCTGGTGCTCAAGGCCATCGAGCAGGGCCGCCTCGGGGTTCAATACAGTGGCCCCGGCGGTGCAGTCTGGGCTGCGCTACCGGCAGAGACTCTGGCGGTAGTCGACAGACTCGCCGCCCAAGGCCCGCCCCTGACAGGGCCGGGGTCGAGTGCCCAGCCTGGCTCGCACCTGCTCGGCCTTCTCTTTGGAGCGCCCGATGATCGCTGCGCCGAAGTGCTGACCCGCATCGAGCGCTGGTTGGACTCGCCCGAAGCATGGCCGGGTCGGCCGAGCGACAACCAGATCCTGATTCTCCTGTATCGCTGGGTGGAGCGGCGACGGCCCAGCTGGCTTGATGCCTGGAGACTATTGGGACGGGTCCGTCAATAGTGCTTTGGCGAGGCGCAGTCGTCAGACGTCATGCTTTGCCAGCGAAGATACTCCAATCGTTCAGCATCGTCCAAGCGTCGAGAGCAAGGACTTCCACCCAATCGTCGTCGTCGTCACTGTAGTAGTCGAAGACGTGCTCTACGTTGAGCGGAAAACCCGAAGGGCACGCCACCGACTGCAGCACGACAGCGGTGATCCGACCGACACGCCCGCCATTGGCGTCTGGGGACGCGGCTGAGCGCCAACGTTCTGCCAAGACTGTCACCCGCAACTGCTCCCGCCGACCATCGGAGTGCAGGAAGAACGCTTCAGCGACCAATGGTGCGTCCTGGCGAACCATATCCGTTGGCCACGTTGAACGGAACCCCTTCGGGGTAGCTGGCGGCGGGGCGGTCGTCGGTGCGAGT
>CAZRFD010000270.1:0-5640 GCA_964599085.1 uncultured Enterobacterales bacterium
CGGCGAGCTGCTCCTGGAGGCGGTCCACCCAGACCGCGGCGGGCGCCGGCGACTTGCCCCGGTGCTCGGCCACGATGTCGAGCATCAGCTCGTAGCGGGGGTCGAAGGCGTGGGCCGACTCCTCGAAGTTGGTCAGGAAGCCGTCGAAGCCCGACAGGCGCAGGATCCCGTCCAGCGTCGAGGCCCACACCTGGCTGGTGCTGTGCCGCGCGGGCTTCTCGCAGGCCGGCCGCCCGCTGTCCAGCCAGAGCTGCACCATGCCGGCGAGCTCCGCGACGATGGCCAGGCGGTGCTCCTCCACGAAGCCCACCACGTCGGGCAGCGAGTAGGTCGTGCGCCGCACGTCCTCGTCGAGCAGCAGGTTCACCGGCAGCGCCCGGCGCCGCAGGTCCGGCCCCAGGTGCGTGAGGTTCATCGTCAGGCAGAAGAGGATGTCGTTCTGCGGGCGCGTGATCGCCGAGTTGCTGCCCAGCCGCCGGAAGTTGAGCCGGCTGTCGGTGATGCAGCGCTCCAGGACCGCGCTCTCGATGGCCCGGTTGGTCTTGGCGTTGTCGACGACGATGATCCGGTCGCCGGCCTCGACGCGCGTGGCGAGCTGCTTCTCGAACTCGGCGTCGTCGGGGACGTAGGACACCGTGCTCGGCTCGACCCCCTCGACGAGCACCCCGAGCACCCGGGCCAGGGTGGTCTTGCCCACCCCGGGCTTGTTGCCGTTGATGGCAAGGAAGGGGTGCCCGCGCCCCCAATGGGGCATCGTGAGCGCCGTGAGCAGGACGCCCACGAAGTTGACCAGGTCGGCCTCGCCCTTCCAGTGGAAGTCCGCCAGCGCCTTGTGCAGCAGCGGCGTGCCGTCGGTGGTGGGGACCACGTCCGGGCCGTCGTAGAAGATGCCGGGGCCGGGGTGGTAGCCGGTGCGGCCGATGAAGCCCCAGCGGGCGTCGAAGAGCGGCGAGCGGCAGTACAGGCGCAGCCGGGGCAGGCGCGACCAGACCCGCGGGTCGGCGACGAAGGCCCGCGCCAGGTCGGCGGGCTGCACGCCGTAGCGCTGGAAGGCGACGCCGTCCTCGGTCTGCCGGGCGAAGCGGATCTCCACCAGCGCCGAGAGCAGGCCCCCGAGGTTGCGGTCGGTGACCACGACGGGGCCGACGCCGCGGCGGACGAAGACGATGTCCCGCTCGGTGCGGAAGAAGCGACGGGCGGGTGCGACGGCGTCGACCAGCGCGTCGAAGAAGGCCGCCACCGTGTCCCGGTTCACCACGTACTCGACCACCGGGCGGCCCGGCGACGGCGGGGGCGCTGGCTCGGTGCGAGCCGCCTCGCGCAGCCCCTTGCGGACCTCGCTCACGGTCTCCCGAAAGACGCGGGCGCCGAGCCCGGCGATGGAGCGGAGCTGCTGGAGGAAGGGCTCGCGCCGGGCCGAGGGCAGCTCCAGCAGGGCGGCGATGGCCTCGCCGAGCAGGGAATGCCGGGCCTCCTCGTCGAGGTCGGACCACCGGGCGCGCAGGTTCTCGACGACCCGCTCGGGCTCGGGCGGGGGCTCAGCGCCCGCCGGCAGGGGCACTCCCGACAGGCCGGCGACCTGGGCGCAGGCGTCCCTGAAGTCGGCGGCGCGACCAGCGCGAACCAGGAAGTCGAAGACGCTGATGGTCTCGCCGGTTCGGAAGGAGTGGAAGGCGCCGCGCTCGGCCTCCCCCGTGCCATCGGCGACCCCAGCGGAAGGGTGCTGGTCCCCGCTCGGCGACTCCGGGTCCCGGCACTGGAGCCAGCCCTCCCCGGAGGTGCTGCCGGTGAACAGCTCGCCGTAGACGGCGTCCAGCGGCAGGGCGTCCAGGGCCTGCCGCCGCCACGCCGACCAGCCCGAGGACCGCCGCGGCCTGGGGCGCGCCCTGCGGGGTGGGCTCTTCCGCGGCTTGGGCTTGGGCTCGCGGAAGGCCGCCAGGTCCTCGGCCACTGCGGCGAACAGGTCCACGTCCGCCGGGATCGTGGACAGGTCGACGGTGGCAAAGCGGTGGGGGCGGTCTGGCGTGTCCTCGCCCTTGACCGCCTTCGTGCCGTAGAGCTTGAGGATCCGCGAGGGGTTGAAGGTGGAGGTGTCTACCTTGGCGCCCTCGGTGCTGAAACGCTGGTCGAGCAGCCGGAGCAGGTCGCGGGCGTCCTTCGCCGCGCGGCGCACGTCGGCGCCCACCGCCGGCACCAGGGGCACGAGCAGGTGGTAGCCGTTGCCGCTGTCGGCCCGGATGGCCTCGACGCCCCGCTCCTGGAGCCAGCCGCGCACGGCCTCGGCGACCTCCGCGGCCCGGGCCTTCTCCTCGTCGGTGGCCGAGGCGTCCTTGGGCTCGCGCTCGGGGTCCACGTCCACCACGAACAGCGTGGTGGCGAGGATGTCCTTGTCCCGGGTCGTGGCCCGGGCCCGCGCCAGCACCCCGCGGCGACTCTCGGCCAGCTCGGGCCGCACCGCCTGGAGCGAGAAGTAGACGTTGGCCTCACCGACGCGGGGGTGGTCGCCCCTGGGGATCCGGCTCCGGGGGCTCTCGGAGACCGGCGCGAGCAGCTCGACGAGGGCGTCGGTGTCGTCCGGGCCGAAGTAGCCGGACCAGGTGCCCCGCCCCCGGCCCTTGCGGAGCACCCGGATCTCGGTGACGCCGCCGAGGTCGGCGTGCCGGGCCAGCAGCCAGGCCAGGAAGGGCCGCAGGTGGTCGCGTACCCAGGGGGAGGCCAGCCAGCCCCCGGCCGCGCGAGGGTTGCTCGTGGATCGGTCGGTCAAGTCGACGCCCGCTCAGGACTGGCCGGAGACGACCGCCTCGATCCGCACCACGGCGGCCGGCGAGTACAGGTAGGTGACGACGGTGCGGCCGGAGCCCCGAGCCGTGTTCAGGATGGCCCGCGCCAGCCCCGGCTTGTTCCCGCGCAGCCCGAGCCTGGTGATGACCCGGCCGATCTTCTGCGGGGACACGCCCAGGCGCTCGGCGATCTGCGTGGGCGACAGCCAGCCGTCCTCGACGGCGGGCCGCAGCTCGGACAGCTCCTCGCCCAGGGCGATCTCGCAGGCGGAGACCTCGTAGGCGGCCCGCAGGGTCTCGTCGATGTGCCCCAGGGCGTGCAGGGTCCCGACGGCCCGCCGGAGCGTGTCGGCGCGGAACTTCCGGTCCTCCAGCTCGAGCTTGGCGGCCAGTCGGCGCTCCCGCTGCTCGCGCGGGTCCAGCAGCACCTTGGTGCTCACGCCCACGTCCACGCCCACCACCACGACCTGGTCGCCCGACACCTCGCGGTCGGGGTCGTAGCGGCCGTCGCGGACGATCTGCGGCAGGACCTCGTCGACCAGGAAGCGCCGGAGCCGCCGGCCCACCGGCTTGCTGGTCTTGGCCAGGACCAGGTGCAGGCCCGACTCGAAGAGGATGAGCAGCCCGCGGTTGGTCCGGCTCGACACCGGCACGGGGCCGCCGGCAGCCATCGCCTTGAAGGCGGCCAGCTCCTCGCCGGTGAGCACCGCGTAGTCCCGGTCGCGGATGAACTCGTCGGACCACTCGCCGGTGATCCTGTTCACCAGTCGCTTGCCGTGGTTGGCGTAGCCCAGCGCGGCGCCGATCTGCCGGGCGACCCAGGCGGGGCGACCCTTGTAGGTGAGCGTGGTCAGCGTCTTCCCCTCGAAGTCGCTGGTGAGGTGGATGAGCGTGTTCACGGGTCCCTCCTGGGGGTCTTGACGCCCCCCTCGGGGGGGCCGTGGGGTGGGCGCACCGCCAGGGAGGCGACGCGGCGTTGGAAGCGGAGGAAGCCGTCGCGATCGGCGAACTCCAGCTCGATCACGACGCCCCCCTCCTCGATGGTGAGGACGGGCATCTGGGCGTCCCAGCAGGACAGCCGCACGTCGGGGTCCTGCAGGGTGGCGCTGGCCTTGAGCAGGCCCGGCTCCAGGGCCGGGGCGAGCAGCATCCGGGGGCCCACGGTCAGGCCCCCCTCGCCACGGCGTCGCGGGTGCCGAGGAAGCGCCCCACGTCGGCCATGCGGCGGCTCAGGCGCACCCGCGGCAGGCTCCGCAGGAACAGGCGCCCGTAGGGACGGGTGACCAGGCGGCGGTCCAGGACCACGACCACGCCCCGGTCGCCGGCGCTGCGGAGCAGGCGGCCGAAGCCCTGCTTGAAGGCGAGCACCGCCCGGGGGAGCCCGTAGTGCAGGAACCACCGCGGGTCGCGCTCGCGGATGGCGTCGAGCACCGGGTCCTCGGGGCTCGGGAAGGGCAGCCGGTCGATGACGACGCAGGACAGCGCCTCGCCGGGCACGTCGATGCCGGTCCAGAAGGACTCGGTGCCAAGCAGCACGGAGCCCACGTCGGTGCGGAAGGCCTCGACCAGGGCAGTGCGCGGCATCTCCCCCTGGCGCAGCACCCGGAAGCCCGAGCCCGCCAGCCGGCGGTGGGCCACGTCCAGGCTGCGGTAGGAGGTGAACAGCGCCAGCGTCCGCCCGCGGGCCTCCTCGACGGCCTCCAGCACGCCGCGCGCCACCGCGCCGGGCCACGACGGATCGGTGGGATCGGGCAGGCCCTCGGGGACCACGAGCAGCGCCCGCTCGGCGAAGTCGAAGGGCGACTCGACGACGAGCTCGCGCGCCTCGGACACGCCCAGCTCGGCCTTGACCAGCTCGAAGGAGCCGCTGGTGGACAGGGTCGCCGAGGTGACGATCGCGGCTTTCGCCCGGTCGAAGAGGCCCACCTGGAGGCGCTCGCTCACGTCGATGGGGCGGACGCAGAGCACGCCGCGGCCGGCACGGTCCAGCTCGATGAAGCTCACAGCGTTCGGGTCGGCGAGGCCCAGGGCCAGGCGGATCTGCCCGGCGAGCTGGCCGCAGCGCTCCACGCGGCGGGCGAGGCGAGCGGCCTCCTCCTTGTCGGCGGAGGGCACGGCCCTGGCGTAGACCTCCGCCGCGCGGCCGAGCAGCTCCAGGAGTTCGTCGGAGGGCACGGCACCGGGGGAGCGCAGGCGCACCCGGTAGGCCCGGGAGCGGTAGAGCCGGCCCAGATCCTCGCAGAAGACCCGCGCCTCCTGGCGCAGCGCCTCGCCCAGCTCCCGGGCGCCCAGCTCGTCCAGGGGCCGGGCGACCCGTCGGAGCGCGCCGAGGCTCACGCGGAAGCCGAAGAAGTCGCGGGCGATGTCGGCCGCCTTGTGGGCCTCGTCGAGGACGACCAGGTCGAAGGGCGGCAGCACCAGGTCCTCGCCGGTGGCCTCGTGGACGACGAGGTGGGCGAAGAGCAGGTGGTAGTTGCTCACGACCACCTTGGCGCGACGGGCGCGCTCGGCGGCGCGGCGGGCGAAGCAGGGCTCGTAGAGCGGGCAGTCCTTGCCCAGGCAGTCCTCGGAGCGCACCGAGAGGCGCTGCCAGACCGCCGGCGGTGGCTCGAAGGGAAGCTCGCTCACGTCGCCGGTGGCGGTGCGCCCCGCCCAGGCCACGACCTGCTCCAGGGCGGGCTGGTCCGCGGGATCGTCGGCCCGCAGCAGGGTCCCCTCGCCGCGCTCCCGGTCGAGGCGGTCCAGGCAGAGGTAGTTGCCCTTGCCCTTCACCAGGGCGAAGGACAGCTCCACTGGGAGCACCTCGGCCAGCAGCGGCAGGTCCTTGGAGACGAGCTGCTCCTGGAGCGCGATGTTGGCG
>CAZRFD010000271.1:0-5423 GCA_964599085.1 uncultured Enterobacterales bacterium
GCTGGCGCAGGCAAGGGCGGGCGTTGCGATCCGGTGGGTGGGCCTCGCGCGCGCTACCCTGGGCGCGACTGGGAGTCCCCGATGTCCTCTGCGCTTCGCCTGCCCGTCAGCGGCGCCCTGCTGGCCCTGTTCCTCGTTGGAGTCCGGAGCGGGTTGCCGCTGCCTGCTGCTCCCGCTGGCGCCCACCAACAGCCGGTGGCAGCGACCGGGCGCCTGGCGGATCAGCTCGCCCGCATCCAGCACCCGCCCCCCATCGAGCACTGGCTGGACGAGGGCGTCGAGCAGCGGAACAAGAAGGCCCGCAAGGCCTGGTTCGAAGCCATGCACCGGGCCGCCCCGGGCACGGACTGGCGTGCCATCGAGCGGCGCAATGGCCTGGCGGAGACGGCACGTCGCCGAACAATGCTAGGAGCCCCGCCGGCGACCCACGGGTCCTGGACCGAGCGGGGCAGCGACAACCAGGCGGGCCGGATGATGGTGGCGCGGGTCGCGCCGGACGGCGAGACGCTGTACGCCGGCAGCAGCAAGGGCGGGGTGTGGCACGCCAACCTCGACGGCGTCGGCTGGACACCCATCGGCGACAACCTCTACGGCGGCGCGGCCTGGCTGGAGGTGATGAGCCCGGATGGCGTGGGCGATCCGCCGATCGTCGTGGCTGCCACCGACGGCGGCCTCATCCACCGCAGCGTCGACGACGGCGAGAGCTGGGAAGAAGTGGCCGGGCTCGACGACCCCTGGAGCATCCGCCGCCTGGCCATGAAGTCCGACGGCAGCGAGCTGCTGTTCATGGTGGCCGAGGGCGACAGCGGGAGCTTCCTGTACCGGAGCAGCGACAAGGGCGCGAGCTGGGAGGCGGTCTACGATCTCGAGGGCTTCAACGGGGACGCCTGGCTGCCGCGCGATGGTGGTGGCGCCGTCTGGCTGGCCACCAGCAGCCAGCTCCTGCGCAGCGACGACGACGGCGAGAGCTGGACGGCGGCGGGCGATCTGCCCGGGATGCGCGCGACCTCGGCCGAGCTCGCCGGGTCGGAAGCAGGCGCGCCAGCCTTCTGGCTCGCGCTGAACTCGACGACCCTGTACCGATCGGGGGATGCCGGCGCGAGCTGGACCTCGGTGACCTCGCTGTCGGACTACTGGAGCGTGTTGACGGCCTCATCGGTCGACACCAACCGCGTCGCCTGGGGTGGCGTCGAGGTCTCCTACACCACTGACGGTCGGCGCTTCGACACGGTCAACGACTGGTGGGACTACTACGACTCTCCCTCAGATCAGCTCCACGCAGACGTCATGGGCATGGACGCCTTCCCCGACGGCGAGGGCGGCGAGACCTGGTACATCTGCACGGATGGTGGGCTCTACCGGTCGACCGACGGACTGGCGACGGTGGAGAACCTGTCGCTCGATGGCCTGCGGGTCAGCCAGTACTACGACACCTTGACCAGCTCGGCTGACCCGACCCATGTGGCCGCGGGCGCCCAGGACCAGGGCTACCAGGTCACCAACACGATGACCCAGGACGAAGACGACCCCTTCGAGCTGGAGCAGATCATCTCCGGCGACTACGGCCAGCTCACGTCCAGCGACGGCAGCCACGCCTACGTGTACTCGACCTACCCGGGCTTCATCCTCATCCAGGCGGGCGAAGACGACCCCGCGCTCTACAGCGCCGACTTCCCCTCGGGCGAGAGCTACGTCCCCTGGATCCCCCCGGTCATCGCCGACCCCGACGACCGGCGTGCCTTCTTCTTCCCTGCGACGCGCCTGTACCGCTACAGCCAGGTGGGCAGCACCTGGGTGCCGTCGACCTACGGCGATCACGAGTTCGACCTGTCGAGCGGCGAGTACGTCACGGCCTTGCAGTTCTCTCCGCTGGACAGCGACCGCGTCTACGCCGCGACCAGCTACGGACGCGCCTGGTACAGCGCCGACAAGGGCCTGACCTGGACGCAGTCCGTCAACCGCGTGGCCGACGACAACTGGTACTACGGCCAGGCCATCGTCGCGTCGAACACCGACATCGACACGGTCTACATCGGGGGCTCCGGCTACAGCGTGCCGGCCGTCTACCGCAGCACGGACGGCGGCTTCACCTTCGAACCCTGGGGCGACGGCCTTCCCGACACGCTGGTCTACTCCCTGTGCGAGGCCAGCGACGGCAGCGGCGTGCTCGTCGCCGGGACCGAGACCGGCGCGTGGCGGCGCGACCCGGGGGACGAGGAGTGGTGGGAGATCACTGGCACCGACGCGCCGGTGACGACCTACTGGTCCTGTGAAGCCCTCGCCGACGAAGACAGCTTCCGCTTCGGGACCTACGGCCGGGGGATGTGGGACTACCACTTCATCTACGAACCCGATGTGGGCGACACCGGCGGCGGTGACACTGGCGTCACCACGGATGGGGGAACGGTCGACGGCGGGGCCGCGGATGGCGGGAGCCCGGACGGCGGCAGCGCCGATGGTGGCTCGCCCGACGGTGGGAGTACCGATGGTGGCGGTGCGGACGGTGGCAGCGCCGATGGAGGCGGTTCGGACGGCGGTGTGTCGGATGGCGGCGCCTCGGACGGCGGCGCCTCGGACGGCGGCGCCTCGGATGGCGGCGCCGCGGATGGCGGATCCGGTGGGGGCAACGACACCGGCGGCGAGGGCAAGGGCGGTGGCTGTGCCTGTGGTGGCGGTGGCGGCGCGGGCCTCCTGGCGCTGTCCCTCTCCCTGCTGGCTCCTCTCCGGCGGAGGCGGGCATGACCGTGCTGCTGTTCCTCGTCCCCAGCGCCTTCGGCGCCACCCTCGATGTCGCCGCCGACGGGTCGGCCACCTACAGCTCCGTCGGCGACGCCGTGGACGCCGCCGCCAGTGGCGACACCATCGAGATCGCGGCGGGCTCCTACACCGAGTGCCTCAACCTGGGGGGGCGGGACCTCGACCTGGTGGGAGCCGGGGCCGGCCTCACACTGCTAGGTGGCGCCGTCGGCTGCGAGAACCTCGTCGAAGTCGGCGCCGGCGAGACTGTGCTGCTGTCGGGGCTGTCCTTGACCAACGCCAGTGGGCGCGGCGCCTACGTCCACGACGGCAGCTCCTTGCGCCTCGAAGACGTCGAGATCTCCGACTCGGGCGACAGCACCCTGTACGGATCCGGCGTCTACGTGGACGGCTCGACGCTCGAGCTGTCCGGCGGTGGCATCTCGGGCAACACGGCGCGAGAGGGTGCCGCCATCTATGCGACCAACAGCTCCTCGGTCGACATCGAGGGCGCCACCATCGAAGACAACACGGTCGTGACCAACGGTGCTGGCATCGACGTGCAGTGGTACTCGACGCTCTCAGTCCGCGACAGCCTGATCGTCGGCAACGAAGCCGCGACGAACGGCGGGGGGGTGCTGCTCTACGCCGCCGACGCCGCGACCTTTTCCGACACGGTGATCCAGGACAACGTCGCCGGTGCCTACGGCGGTGGGCTCGAGGTCGAGTGGTACGCCGACGTGACGCTGGAGCGGGTGCAGGTGACCGGCAACACCGCTGTGGACTCGGGTGGCGGTCTCAGCTTCTACTACTACCTGTCGGCGTCGATCACCGACAGCGAGATCTCCGGCAACCAGGCCGGTGGCAGCGGCGGCGGGGTGATGTTCTACCCGGCCGACACGTCGTCCTACGACCTGAACATCAGCGGCAGCGACATCGTCGACAACGTCGCCGGTGCCGACGGTGGGGGTGTGTATGCGGGCTGGGCGCGGCAGGTGCATGTGCAGGACAGCCGTCTGTGGCGGAACAGCGCCGGCGAGTCGGGGACAGGGGGCGGAATTCTGGTCTACGTCGCCGAAGACAACCTGCTGCTGCGCAACGACTTCTGTGCCAACACCGCAGGCACCGGCGGGGGCGCGTCCATCCAGTGGGCGACCCTGGACGCTTGGCGCAACAACGTCTTCACGGGCAATCTAGCAACGTTCGGTGGCGGGGGTCACCGCTACGTGGACTACGACTCCGAGACGCTGCACAACAGCTTCCTGGGGAACAGCGCCAGCTCCTGGGGCGGGGCCTACTACGGGTCCTACGCCTACAGCCCCTTCGAGCACAACCTCGTCGCCGACACCGTGGCCGGCACCGGCATCTACGCCGACGATGCGACCACCTACGCCAACTCGCCCGTGAGCTGGAGCGCCTGGAGCCACAACGAGGTGGTCGACGGGGGCGGCTACTTCTACGTGGCCGACGGCAGTGACGGGAACATCGTCGTCGACGATGCGGGCCTGGTGTCCTGGTCCACGAAGCTGGACTGCGAGGACGTCGACGCCCGGCTGGTGGCCGACTCGCTGCTGCGCGATGCTGGCGACCCGGATGGGGCGACGGATCTCGACGGCAGCGTGGCGGACATCGGGGCCTATGGCGGCCCCGATGCCCCGGTCGAAGACCACGACGGCGACGGCGTCGACACGACGGCGGACTGCCTCGACGTCGACGCCTCGGTCTACCCGGGCGCGACGGAGACCTGCAACGGCCGCGACGAAGACTGCAATGGTGTCGCCGACAACGACGCCATCGACGCCGGTACCTGGTACGTCGACGCCGACGACGACGGCTTCGGCGGCGAAGCGGTCAGCGGCTGCGAGCAGCCGGAGGGCACCGTGGCGGAGGGTGGCGACTGCGACGACGCCGACCCCGATGCCTACCCCGGCGCCGAAGAAGTCCTCGACGACGGCGTCGACCAGGACTGCGACGGGGCGGACGCCACGACCGTGGGCGACACCGGTGACGGTGGGGCCGAGGGTGACGGTGGCTCCGCGGGCGACGGTGGCGGCGACACGGGCAGCGACGGCGGTGCCATGGGCGACGGTGGAACCGACACCGGCGCGGGTGTAGCGGACAGCGCCGGCGACAAGGGGGGCTGCGGCTGTGGCGGCGGCGGCTCGGCGGCGCTGTGGGGGCTGTTGCCGCTGGTCGGGGTGTTGGGGCGGAGGCGGCGGGGATAGCCGCGCCGTCGGGCGCGATTTGGGGAGAAGCCCGGATTTCCCTCACGTTGCGTCACGAATTCCGTGCTCGCTTGAGCCCGGCTGGCTCGTGTGCTCGGATCTCCAGAGCGAACAAGTCCCGCTGTCCCAGACTCTTCGTCCCCCGCCGTCCCGGCCGGGCGCGCCTCCCGGTGCGCGCCGGCATCGCCGACGTACAAGGAGGCTACGTGTCCCCCCATCGCCTCGTGCAGCTCTCGGCCATCGCTTCGGTGGCGGCCCTCCCCCTCGTTCCGCTCTGCCTGCTCTCGCCTGTCGCCGACGCCACCAGCGACGCGGACGGCGACGGGGTCGCGGTCGACCAGGGAGACTGCGACGACGCAGACCCCACGGTGCTGCCCGGCGCCACGGAGCTGTGCGACGGCGTCGACCAGGACTGTGACGGCGTCGTCGACGACCGCTGCGTCCGGGGCATCGACGCCGTCA
>CAZRFD010000272.1:0-5373 GCA_964599085.1 uncultured Enterobacterales bacterium
CCACGAAGTGTGCGGTGGCGTCTCCTGTGTCGTAGCCCTCAGCGTCTTCGTGCCATGTCGCGACCGGGGGTCGTCATGTGGTGGGCCAGGATGGCTGCCGGTCGAGCTCCCAGATCAAGGCGGCACTGTCGGTGGCGCGGCGTGCTCCGCCTCGTCGCGCTTCGGTCGCCACCGGAGCCCCGTCCACCCGTAAAGATCGAGCGCGTTCGAGCCCGTCACCAGCTCGATGTGCGTCAGGCCGGCGGTGCCCAGCAGCGTGAGCTGGTCGGACAGCTTCCGCTCGACGCGCCCCTGGAGGTGTGCGGAGGTCGCCAGGCTGCCGCTTGCCTGGCCCGGGTCGGTTGTCCGGAGGCGGAGCATCCCGTCCAGCCCGAGCGTCCAGGCCGGCCTGGGCAGCCACGCCATGGAGAGGTCGAAGCGGTTCTGCACGAAGCCGCCAGCCGACAGCGCATCCGTGTCGTCGGCGTACTGGCCGATCGGTGTGAACTGCGGCCGCGCCGCGTCCTCGACGTTGCCCTCCCAGGCGCGGATGATGCTCCAGCCGACGTTGAGGTCGACCGATCCGCCGGTCCACCCGACATCCGCGCGGCCCCTGGCCTGGGTACCGGTCGCGGGGTGGGAGTCCCCCGCCGTGTCGACCGTGAAGCCGGCGTTGAACTGAGACGACAGCCTCAAGGAGGCACGGAGGCCGCCCGCGGAGGGCGCGGTCGACACCCTGCACCCACCCTCGGCCATCTGGAAGCTCCATGAAGGGGTCCCGAAGAAGTCGCGACGAACGTAGGAACCCTCCAGGCCCAGCTTCAGGGGTCCCACGGTAGGGCCGACACCCGCGGTGGCCTCTGCGCGGCCACTGCTGAGCGACGCGCTCCAGGGGTAGCCCTCCAGCGCGTATCGAGCTCCCAGGTCCGCGCGCCACAGCGCGCCCAGAGCTGGCGTCCATCCCGCGCGAGGCTCCGCCCGGACCAGCGAAAGCTCCGGGTCCGGAAGATAGGCCCAGGACTCCAGCGCCGCGCCCACCCAGACGCCCCTCCGAGCTTCGGACTCGACCTCGGCGCGCACTGCAGCCAACGCGGCCGGGCCGTCCTTCGTGACCAGCTGGGCGGGGCCTTGAGACGTCACCTGGGGCGCCGTTCTTCCGCCAACCAGCGTCTCGACGCGCGCTTCTCCACCCGCGATGGCGTCGGGTGTACCGAGGAGTGCGAGGGCGAGCAACGACATCATGGGGTCTCTCCAGCGAAGGCCAGCGCGTCTCGCTGGACGGTGGCCGCGAGGTCCGCGAGGTCCTGGTGTCGGGTGGCCTCTTCCGACCTGCGGGCTGCCTCGTCTTCCAGCGCTCTCGCCTCGATCACCTCGTCGAGTCCACCGGACATCCCCGAGGAGGCCCGGGCGCGGATCGCATGGGCCCGAAGTCGAAGGTCGCGCGCGTCCGAGCGCGCCCGCGACTCGTCATACGAGGCGGCGAGCCACACCACCTGGGCTTTCTCGGCGACGTCGAGCGCGAGGTCCCGGGACAGCGGGTCGTCGGGCCGTGAGCGGGCGTCGTCCACCGCCTTTTGGAGCACGCCGAGCTGTGTACCAAGCTCGCCGAGCCAGTCGGCCAACACCACGCGCGAGCCCGGATCCGCCTTGCCCGCCGCCAGCGCATCGGCGAGCGCGGAGACGGCCGCCGCGCGCTTCGCCTGCTGCGCGTCGACCTCGGCGCGCTGCCGTGTGGCCCGCAGCTCGGCGAGCGCCTCGGCCTCGACGCGGTAGGCCTTCATCGCCGCGGCGACCTCGCCTCGCGGAGCCTCTGTGTCCCGCGCCTGTGCGACGACGGCGGCGAGGTCCGTCACTCGGGCCTGCTGGCGGGCGATGGCGAGTTCGTCGGGTTCCTGGCCCCAGGCGAGCGCGACCCACAACAGGAGTGCGATCACCCGTCGATTCCGTACTTGTTGAGCTTGTAGCGGAACGCGTTGCGCTCGAGCCCCAGGGAGGCCGCCGCGTGGGCCTTGACTCCACCGGCTCGAGCGAGCGCCTTGCGGAGGGCTCGTTCCTCGATGCCCTCGAGAAAGCCCGTCAGGTCGAAGTCGCCGTCCGGGACTGCCACCATGGCGTCGTCATCGCGGTTCGGCCGCATGTCCATCGGCAGGTCGTCCAGCTCGACGGAGTCACCGACGCACAGCACGGCGAGGCGCTCCGCCAGGTTGAACAGCTCGCGGACGTTTCCTGGCCAGTCGTACCGCCGGAGCGCGTCCAGCGCAGGGCCAGTGAAGCCGGGGACCTTCCTGCCATGGCGCAGGCAGGCTCCCCGCAGGGCCACGGCGAGGAGGACGGCCACATCGTCACGGCGTGCGCGAAGCGGTGGCAACTCCAGGGGAACGACGTTCAGCCGGTAGTAGAGGTCCTCGCGGAATTCTCCGCCCTTCAGATCCCGGTGTGTCGCGGCGATGACGCGTACGTCAAGGGTGCGGTCGCGGATCTCGCCCACCCGCCGGATCGTCCCCTCCTGGAGGAAGCGGAGCAGCCGGGTCTGTGCGCTGGCGCTCAGCTCGCCCACCTCGTCCAGGAAGAGCGTCCCCTTGTCCGCGGACTCCAGGAGCCCCGCGCGCGCGGCGTTGGCGCCGGTGAAGGCCCCGCGGGCGTGCCCGAAGAGCTCGGACTCGATGAGACTCTCGGGGATGGCGCCACAGTTCACGGCGACGAAGGGCCGGTCAGCCCGGTCCCCACGGGCGTGGATCCTCCGCGCGAACATCTCCTTGCCCGTGCCGCTCTCACCGGTGATCAGCACCGTGACCTGGCTCTGCGCGGCACGGTCGGCGATGGACAGCGCCCGGAGCAGCGCGACCGAGCTGCCAACGATCTCGCCGCCGGATCGGTCCTCCCGAGCGGTGACGGCGCGAGCCAGGCGGCACTGCTCGGCGGCGTTGCGGACCTGCACCAGGACGTCCTCGCTTCGAAGGGGCTTGGTGAGGAACGCGAAGGCACCGGCCCGGGTCGCCGCCATCGCACGCTCGAGCGTCGCGTGAGCGGTCACCAGCACTACGGGGAGCGTGGGATCGACGGCGCGCGCCTCCCGGAGCAGCGCGATGCCGTCCATGCCATCCATTCGCAGATCGGTGATCAGGACCTCGGCGCCGTTCTCGCGCAGCTCGGCCAGGGCCGCTGCCGCCGTGTGGAAGGCCGTCGCCGGGTATCCCTCGTCGACGAGCGTCGCTGCGAGTAGCTCCGAGCTTGGCTGATGGTCGTCGACGACCAGGATCCGGGCTCGATTCATGGGTTCCCTCCCTCGACAGTGACTCGAAAGGCCGATCTCGTGGCATCCACCAGCTCGAGATCGCCACCGAGCGCCCGAAGCGCTCGACGAGCGGATGGCAAACCCAGGCCGGTGCCCTTGGCCCGGGTCGTGTGGAACCAGTCGAACAGCATGCCGACCTGTCCGGGAGAGATCCCCGGGCCGTCGTCCGAGACCTCGATGACGAGGGGCGCATCCCGGGCGACCCGCACATACACAGTGCCGGCGCCCGCCTCGGCAGCGTTGCGAAGCAGGTTGCGAAGCGCCTGTCCGACCAGGTCGGGGTCGGTTCGGACATCTCTGGCGAGCGCTGGGGACTCGACGTCGATCCCCACCGCCTCGGCATCGACCGCCAGCCTCGCCCAGATGTCGCTCGCCGGAACCATGCGGACTTCGGGCATCGGGGGACGGGCGAGGTCCATGAACCGGTCGACGATGCCCTCGATCTCTTCGAGCAACGCGCGCACCTGGCCTCGAAGACTCGACGCCGCCTCTCCGTCCACGCGGTCGAGGCGCTGCATGGCCAAGCCGATCGCGTTCAGGGGGTTCCGGACCTCGTGGGCGACGGCCGCCGCCAGCGCTGAGATCTGTTGCACCTCGCGGTCGTGCGATGCCCGGATCTCCACGTCGCGATCGCGCACCGCCTGGAGCAGGGAACGGGCGGCGTCCCCGACCATGCGCACCTCGACGGGGCCCTTGATCGCAACGGCGTCCGGTGGGTCTCCGGGGCGAAGGACGCTGAGGTCGTGTGCCAGTCGGCGCAAGGGGCGCATCGCCGTGGCCGCGAGGAGCGCGCCAGCGATCGCCGCCAGCGACATGACCAGGACGCTCACCCAGGCGAGCCTCCGCTCCATCCGCTCGGCCGCCTCCAGCCGGGAGCCGCTTGCCTCGATCGCCACCACCCAGCCCGGGTGTTCGGCCAGCGGCGCGTAGGCCGCCATGTAGACCTCGCCGTCCGCGCTCGTGTACAGCGGACCCGTGCGGGCCTGCCCCGCGTGGGCTCCGTCGATCAGATCCTGGTCGGCGTCGGCCGCGATCCAGGGCGTCCCGCTCGCCGAGATCAGCCCGCCGTCCGGTCCCATCAGCGCCAGATCATGGACCGCGCCGGCATCCCGCACTCGACGCAGATTGGACGTGAGACGTGCCAGGCTGCGCTCCCCGCCGACCGCGACGACGCTCTCCAGGGGAACGTTGTCCAGCGACGCCGAGGCCATCGCCGCCTGCGCACTGACCTGTTGGGCGAGGCTGTCCTCCAGGCTCTCCTCGAAGGTCTCGCTGGTGAGCTGCCACGACCCCAACACGGCCAGGCCCGACGCCACCACCGTCGCGAGCCAGACGGCCAGCCACATGGTCCAGCCACGGGCGCGTAGCTCGGGCGAGGAGGTCGGTGGCGTCATGCGACTCCATTAGCACCGGGCCCGCGGACGCGCGGTGGCTCGACCAGAGAGAGGAGAGGCTGGCCGAGCCACCGGGGAGGGCTGCGGCTCAGCAGCCCTCGTTGTCGCCCTCGTGCTCGCCGTCCTGCTGGCAGTCGACGCCGTCGTCGTCTTCGTCCGAGGCGGACTCGTCCTCGCCCTGCAACGGGCTGGAGACGGGCACGATCTCGGTGCTGTCGTCGACGATGAGGGTCTGACCCAGGAGCTGGATGGTCCAGGTCCCATGGCCGGTGCTGGCCACGCTCTCGCTGGGTCCGCCCACGGACAGGGTGCTCGTACCCGGAGCGGTCTGCGTCGCGGCGAGGTAGCCGTTGGCGTAGCCGCCGTCGAAGCGCACCGCACCCTCGGGCACGGTCGCGCCGCCGGGGTTGATCTCGACCCCGAACAGGGAGTAGACGTTGCGGCCGTCGATCAGGCTCGGCACGCCGTTGATGAAGGCCGCGGCCCCACCGGCGGCGTAGCGGGCGTCGTCCTCGTCCACGTCACCATCGCCGTCTGCGTCGTCCTCGGTGTCAGCGGCCTCGTCCTCGCCGTCATCGTCGTCTGCGCAGGCGCTCCCGTCGGGGGCCACGCCGTCCTCGCACTCGACGTCGTCGCCGTCGGTGTCGTCCTCGGTGTCGGCGGCCTCGTCCTCGCCGTCATCGTCGTCTGCGCAGGCGCTTCCGT
>CAZRFD010000273.1:0-5340 GCA_964599085.1 uncultured Enterobacterales bacterium
GGCCTGAACAGTAGTGTGGATGGCGGAGAGCGGCGGGTTCTTACGGGGGGCTCAGTATTCCCCCCCGCCCGCTCCGGACGAGTTCGACGACTACGATGCACCGCACCACGAGTTCATCGAGGACGGATGGGGCAGCCCGATGCCGGCTGGACCGGGCGAGGACGCGACGGGCGATGAGCAACCCTGACAGTGCCGACCCCGCTGACCGGGGCACCTGACGCACCAGGCGTCTTGCATCGATCAGGCCACCAGCCGCCGCAGCGAGCACATCGCCGCCGCGACCGCCGTGACCGCTGCGCACGCGGGCTGGCAGCCGCCACTCTCCCCTCCGCGCCAGGGTCCGTGCCCCCCGCGGTGCAGGGGCGGCGCCCCCCTTCCGTACACGGTCAGCGACGCCCCCTGCGTGCAGCGTCAGCGACGCGGTCCCCCGCGAAGCAGCCAGGCCGCGTTGCTGCCGCGTCCGGCGACGAGGATGTCACCGTACAAGTCTCCGTCCACGTCACCGACAGCGACCTGCTCGCCGGTCTCCGCGTGGTCCATCCCGCTGTGGAACAGCGGTCCGGCCGTGCCGTCCAGCGGGCCACTCGCGGGGGTCAGCGAACCCCACAGGACGGTGAAGGCCCCCTCCTCGTCCTCATCGGCGTGGTAGCCCTCCACTCCGACGACAAGGTCCGGACTGCCGTCGCCGTCCACGTCCGTGCCGCCCACCGAGCGCCCCACCCGGTCGCGCCGCTCGGCCCCACAGACAGCCGCGATGGAGTCGGCAAGATCCTGGCTCCCGCGCACCTCTGCGCCGGACACGGCATAAGCCGCCCCGGTCTGCTCGCCGCAGGTCTCATCGTCCAGGGCCCCGAGCGCCAGGTCGATTGCACCATCGCCGTCGAGGTCACCGACCGCGTCGATGCCCGTACCCAGCCCCTGGGCGCGGTTCTCTCCGATCCACCAGCCGAGCGCGGCATCCTGCACGGACTGGATCCCTGTGACCTTCCCCCCCTCCACAAGCCAGACCCGCCCCACGTCTACCACGTCGCCATCGTCGTGGCCGGGCGCAGCCACGAGCAGGTCGGCCAGCCCGTCCCCGGTGAGATCGCCGACCTGGGCGTTGCGCGCCACCCCCTCCTCGATGCCCTCGCCCCGCAGCTCGCCGTTGGCATCGTCCGCGCTCGATGTTCCGGCGGCCACCGGGCCCTGCCAGACGGAGACCCGACCGGTCCGATCCGCATCCCCGCTCCAGCTCCCGGCCCCCACGACAATGTCGACCAGGCCATCGCCATCGAGGTCTCGCGCCGCGGAGAGCGACCGACCGAAGCCCGCCCCCGTGCCGATGTCCTCCAATGCGGCCCAGGCATCGTCCACCGACGCCGCCACCAGCAGGCTGCTGCCGCCAGCGAGGAGCCACACCCGTCCTCCGGGCGCGGCCGAGGGCGCGCCCACGAGCAGGTCAGCGACGCCGTCCCCGGTGAGATCGCCGCCGCCCGCCAGCGCGGTCCCGGCGTACTCGTCCTCACCCGCGCCGAGCAGCACGACGTCGGCCGGACCGGGGAGGTCGGTCGCCAGGCTGGTCGCCCGCCAGATGTGCACCGCACCGCCCTGCGGGGCGGCGGTGTCGTCCCAGGGCGCACCGATGATCGCATCGTCGAGCCCGTCGCCGTCGATGTCAGCGAGGGTGAGGGTCTCGCCGAAGCTCGTCCCGCTACCCGGTCCGCGCATCACGCGGTCGGCGGACTCGTCCAGCAGCCAACTTCCCACGGCCTCCACGCTGCCGGCAGCGTCCCATGCCGCGGCCGAGCCGCCAGTGTCCCCCGCGTCACCATCGCCGCCAGGCGAGGCGCTGTCGACTCCCGAGTCGGTCGCCTCCGGCAGATCACATCCGGCCAGGACGCAGGCGATCGTCGCTGCCTTCCGCATGGGTCGACCCTACCACTGGCGGCAGATCCTCGTCAGTCGTTGCACCCCCTTCTCCGCATCCAACGCTCGCAGGCCGGCGCGACCTGGAGCGTACAGTCGCACTCCCGCTTCGGAGGGACTTCGAAGGAGGCGCCCTCACACCAGGCCTCGACGCCCTCGTAGAGGTTGACGCTCTCTTCGCAGAGCTCCTCGCAGGTCCAGGTCACATCGGCCGCCACCGCCACCTCGACCCCACCGGTCTCCCCCTCCTCCTCGACCGTGCAGGTGAAGCGCACCTCGCTGGTCGCACCGTGACATGCCCCCAGGGCGACGCTCACCAGCACGAGCGCGCTGCCCAGGACACCACCCGGGCGGTGATCCCCCGCCCCTCCGCACCCACCCCTACGACTGACGACTCGACTCGGCACGGTCCGCCTCCACTTCACAGCCGCAGCCTACACCCTGCCGCGTCCGCGTTCGCGCCTGCCCTCGGCGCTTGAGGGGTGCTGCGGGGGCGGCCCCGCGCCGCCAGGTGCCGTCGACGACGATCTGGCGTGGAGCCGAGCGTCTTGCGTGGGGTCAGGCGTCGGTGTAGCCTGAGCCCAGGCTGGCCGGCCGCCCACACCGGGCGCGGCACGCCGGGGAGAACGAGCATGGCAAGCAAGCAAGCAAGCAAGCAAGCAAGCAAGCAAGCAAGCGGCATGACCCGCGTCTGCTGATGGCGGCAGGGCTGCTCTGCGTCCTCGGGGCAGGTGCGGCGAAGGCGTCGGACTCGACCTGCTGCAATGACTACGACAACTACCTGCCAGAGCCACCCGACGCGACAGTGACGACCTGCAACGGGGTGTGCTCGTCGACGACCATCCTCGGCCAGGTCACGGTCACCTGCGCGCTCACCGCCAACGGCGAAGCTCCGGGTGCAACGGTGGGCGGCATGGCGCGGGCCGTCTACGACGACCCCACCGACACCAACCACCTGTGCTGGAACGAAGCGACCGGCAGCTACGACAAGTACTGCGCGTGGGGCGTCGACGCGAGCGGGGCCGACTTCTGGTGCACCTGGAATGACTACGACGGCGACCTGACCCGGGTCGTCGTCACGGGCAGCGGCCGCTCCGACTACATCGCCTTCTTCTACGACGCCAGCACCTCGGCTCACTACGACCTGCAGGAGTACACAGCTTCACCGGCGTGGCCTTCGAGGGACGCCAGGAGTCCGCCAGTGACGACGATGTCCTGTGGGGCAGCCGGGCGTCTACGCTGGCCTATGTCGACATCCTCAAGGGCGGCTCCTACGACGACGTGGTGTGCGGACTCGCCGGCGACGACGTGCTCTACGGCAACGCTGGCAGGGACCTGGTCTGCGGCGATGACGGCGACGACACGCTCTACGGTGACCTCGGCGACGATCGGGTCTGCGGCTACGCAGGTGCGGACGCCATGTACGGCGGGGCCGGCGATGACTTCCTGGACTACGGCGGCGGAGGTACGACTGACAACGGCGGGCCTGACACAGACACCTGCGACTCCTCTGGCTCTACCGGGTGTGAGTCGTTCTGGACCACCACGGAGAGCCCCGTCGAATGATCCCCAGCCTGCTGCTGCTGGCCTGCACCGGGTCGGGCGACGACACCGGCGCGACGGAACCGGCGCTGGACTGCCCCACGCCCATCCTTGGGTATCCCGACCAGGACGGCGACAGCTTCGGCGCGGGTGACGCCGTCGGGCCGCTCTGTGAACGCCCCGACGGCTACGTCGCCAACAGCGACGACTGCGACGACACCGACGCCGACATCAGCCCCTTCGCCGACGAGCTGTGTGACGGCATCGACAACGACTGCGACGGCACCACCGATCCGGGCACCGCCATCGACGCCCTCACCTGCTTCGTCGACGCCGACGGAGACGGCTTTGGCGACCCCGCCCAGCCCACACCGGCCTGCGCCTGTGAAGACGGCCTGGCCGACAACGACGACGACTGTGACGACACCAGCGACGCCGTCAACCCCTCCGCCGACGAGATCGTCTTCGACGGTGTCGACCAGGACTGCAACGGCGACGGCGACGAGTATGACGCCGACGGCGACGGCTACAACGCCGAGGGCCATGGCGATGGTTCCGACTGTGATGACGGAGACCCCTCCGTCAACCCCGGCGCGCTGGATCTCTGTGACGACGACATCGACCAGGACTGCGACGGCGTGCTCGACGAGTGCCTGATGACCGGAGAGCTGGACGCCGACGACGATGCATGGCTCAAGATCCACCGGTCCCGGGGTGCAGACCGACCCATCCCAGTCGCACTGTTCGGCCAGAACCTCGCCCACGCTGGCGACAGCAACGGGGATGGCCTGCCCGAGATCGTCGCTCTCCAGGTCGACATCCCCCAGAAGCACACCAACCCCGATCCCGTGCCCATCCATTATATCTTGATCGAGATACCGACGGGGACATCCGGGGGCAACCGGACCCTCGACGAGCTGACGCTGGCCACCTGGCCGATGCCCGAGCCGGACACGTACTGGACAGGCATGCACAGCTTGACAGACACGACGATCGTCGCCAA
Source organism: uncultured Enterobacterales bacterium (assembly GCA_964599085.1). Lineage (GTDB taxonomy): Bacteria > Myxococcota_A > UBA796 > UBA796 > UBA2385 > J125. The sequence continues at coordinate 4,454 of CAZRFD010000273.1, forward strand.
CCACGACTTCGATTCCGACGGCTACACCGACTTCATCTTCTCCACCCGGCCGACGCAGTCCGAGACCTTCCGGGGCAGGGTCGACCTGTCCTACGGACCCGCGGTCGGCGAACAGGATCTGGACGCCGAACCAACCCTCCGCTATCCCGGTGACACCGTGGAGTTCGCCGGCTACATCGAGATCATGCAGCCGCCCGGCGAAGATGTCGCGTGGACGCTAACCGCCAACCTCCGCCCGGTGTCGTGGGAGGACGAGGGCACGGAACACCCCGCCGTCGTCCTGCTGTCCGAGCAGGACTTCCAAGACAGCACCGATCTCACGGACGCACCGACGATCTGGGCCGACGACGGCCGAGAGTCTGCCAACCCCATGGACAGCGCCGACCTGGATGGTGACGGAGTGAGAGACCTCGTCGCCGGCCTGTCGCTCTCGGCATCGGGACCGACGCTGTCAGGGCGCGTGGCGGTCTTCCACGGGCCGTTGGAGGGCGTCGAGGGCTTCTCCGACGCCGACCTTGCGATCGATGGCCTGGTTGGCGAGCTGTACTTCGGACTCTCCCTGTGCGTCGTCGATGATCCGGCAGGCGATGGGCAGCCCCGCCTGGCGATCGGTATACCGGAGTCGGACCAGCGCCCCGAAGGCATGTTCGGCTTCTACGAAGTCGGCGACCTGACCAGTCCTCGCCTGCTCTCGGCCGAAGACCGCGTCGCCACCCTTGTCAGCGACGACACGACGACGCTGTCGACCTTCATGAAGTGTGCAGACGTGGGCGACGTGGACGGTGACGGTCGCGGCGAGTTCGCCGTCGCCATCACCGCCGACCGCGAGTACGAATGGGTGAAGATCCTGCTCTGACCGATGGTAGCTGCATTTCCGACGGTGTCGA
>CAZRFD010000274.1:0-5333 GCA_964599085.1 uncultured Enterobacterales bacterium
GACTTCCTGCGCCGACGCGATGGTCGGATCGGCGATGCAGGTCATGATGTTGTCGGGGCCGCCGACTTCAATGCTGGCGCGGTTGATCAGGTCGATGCAGTAGGCGCTGGTCTGCTTGGCCGAGGGGTGCACGTTGAAGACCACGCCGTTGCCACCGGCGACCATGCCGATGCCGTTGTTGATGATGGTCTCAGACGGGTTCGTGCACGGCGTGATCGACCCGATGACCCCGAACGGTGCCCGCTCGATCAGCGTGAGCCCGTCGTCGCCGGTGTAGGCGGAGGGCTGCAGGATCTCGACCCCCGGCGTCTTGTGGATCACCAGCAGGTTCTTCTTGATCTTGTGGTCGACCCGCCCGAGGTCCGTCTCTTCCACCGCCATCCGCGACAGCGTCTGCACGTCTTCGGCGCAGCGCCGGCGGATGTTGGCGATGATCTCCCGCCGCTTCTCCAGGGAGATGGCGACCAGGGTCTGGTGGGCCGTCCAGGCTGCGTCGGCGGCGGCGTCCACCGTCTTGAACACCCCGCGGGGGTTGGCGGGCATGCGGCCGGTGTTGTCCGGCAGCTCGCCCTGGTGCAGGCGGGCGAGCACCCGCTCGACCACGGTGGCCAGCTCGTCCTTGCCCATGACGCCGGCGGTGCTGCTCACCCTTCACCTCCCGGCGCCCAGTCGTCGCGGGTCTTGTCGTAGATGTCACGCCCGTCCAGGTCGATGGTGTCGACGATGGCCATGACGCTGGCATCCACGGGCTTGCCGTCGGTCATCTTCGTCTGGCGCGCCGAGCTGCCCGACGCGTAGAGCACGACTTCGCCGAGGCCGGCACCGACGGTGTCCGCCGCGATGACGAAGGAGGACTTCTCCGACAGCGCGGTCGCGGGGCCTTCCGGACGGTCGGAAGCCACCGACAAGTCCCGCACAACGTAGAGCTTGAGGCTCTCGATCTTCTCGTCCTTGCGGGTCGAGACGACCGTGCCGACGATGCGCCCGAGCTTCACGGTGCTGCTCCTGGTTCAAGGAAGGGAGGCGCGAGGCCTCCCTGATCCAGGGAGAGGCGCGCCGCGAGGACGCGCCACCCGCCGCTACTTGGCCGCCGGGTTCCGCCCGAGGGGCAGGACCTCGTCGATGTTGGTGTGCGGCCGCGGGATCACGTGGACGCTCACCAGCTCGCCGACGCGCTGGGCCTGGCGGGCGCCGGCTTCGGTGGCGGCCTTCACTGCGGCGACGTCGCCGCGGACGATGGCGGTGACGTAGCCGCCGCCGATCTTCTCGAAGCCGACCAGCTCGACGCGGGCCGCCTTCACCATGGCGTCAGAGGCTTCCACCATCGCGGTGAAGCCCCGGGTCTCGATCATTCCGAGCGCATCTGCCATCTGGAACTCCTGTGTCCCGGAGGACGGGTGTCCGAAGGAGGGGGAGGGAGAGGGGGTAGAGGGGGGCGGGGGCCCCGGGAGAGGTCAGCGGGCCAGGGCTTCGACCGCGGCGATGGCCGCTTCGCGTGCGCTGTCGATCTCGCTCTCGGAGCCGGCCATCCAGAGGCGGCCGAAGGCACCGAAGGGACGCAGGTTCACGAGGTTGACGTCGGCGGCCTTCTCGGCTTCGTTGGCCGCGATGACGGCCCAGGCCGCCGGTTCGGTCTCCAGGATGAACAGGCTCTGACCGGGGATCAGCAGCATGCCCTGGCGGTTCCGGTTGATGATCTGCGCCTGGTAGGGCTCGATCGCCCGGATGATCTGCGAGCTGACGACCTTGGGCTTGACCACGTCGGCCTGGGAGAGGCCGAGGTAGGACAGGATGGCGTCGCCCGCGGAGAGCACCTCGCCCTTGTCGTCGTGGTGGATCTCGAGCAGGCCGAAGGCGCGCTCGACCACCTGGACGGCCGGCACCGAGTCCGTCGCCTTGAGCGCGACGTCCGTGACCCGGTTGATGATCATGCCAGGGGCGGTCTCGACCCACAGGCTGGCCTGGCCGGCCAGCGGCAGGAAGCCCCGGCAGGTCGTGCCGGTGAAGGCCGCGAGCTGGGGCTGCATGGAGTCGAGGAAGACGTAGCCGCGGAGGGTGACCGACACGGCAGCTCCACCGGGGTGGCGGGGAAACGGAGGGGCGAGACCCGCGAGCGCGCGGGCAGCCTTGCTACCGCGCGGTGGGGGTCTCCGTCAAGCGAGGGCCACGCGCCCACCCGGCGCTGCAGCGGCGAGCGAGGGTCGACGACGAGGACGAGCGGGGCGTCGGTCCCCGCGGGAACCTGGAGGTCCGGGTCGTTGACAGGAGCAGAGCCGTCCGGTATCCCCGCACGGTCCGGCGAGTGCGCAGCCGCGCCCCGCCTGTGCCACCGGTGCCGCGAGCTGTCGCGCCCCCGGTGCCCACGCCTCGGAGGTCCAGTGTCCATCAACGCCGTGTCCAGCAGAACCGCCCGCGCCAGCCTTCTCATCCTCGGCCTCGGCCTCCTCGCCGGTTGCCCCGACCCCACCGCTGGCAGCAACGGCACCCAGGGCCCCGGCGGCGCGCCGGGTGGCCCCGGTGCGGCCGGTGGTCCCGCGGGCGGCCCGGCCGGCGGTCCCGCCGCCGGTGGCCCCGCCGGTGCGCCGCCCGACGGTGCGATGGCCGGTGGAGAGGGCGCGGGTGCGCCGCCCATGAACGCCGGTGCCGCCGGCGGACGCCCCGACCAGGCCCGCTTCACCGTCGCCGAGGGCGAGGGCGTCGAGGTTTCGGGCAGCTTCACCTACGAGGGCAGCGCCACGGGCGACATGCGCATCGACTTCCTGACCCTGGACGGCGGCGGACCGCCGACCCTGGTCAACACCATGACGCTGGAGAAGACCGGCGAGTGGCGGGTCGATGCCCCCAAGAACTTCGGCGAGGTCTACCTGGTCGCCTTCATCGACAAGAAGGGCGACGGCCCCTCCGCTGACGACCCGGCGGCCCGCACCGCCGACCCCATCGACATCGGCTCGGCCCCGGTGACGGGCGTGGTGCTGGCGCTGCAGGACGACGCCGACCTCGGCAATCTCTCGCCGGGTGCCGGCGCGCCGCCGGAGGGCTCCGGTGCTGCCGACGTGGCCGTCCCCCCAGCAGAGGGGGGCGAGCCCGGCACCCAGGACGGCGTGACCCCCGAGGGTGAGCCGGTGGACAACCAGGCCCCCGATCTCGGAGAGGGCCCGCCCGAGGGCAGCCTGAAGCCCGGAGAGGGCGACGCACCCCTGCCCGAGGGCACGGGCAAGCCGCAACAGGGCGCCCTGCCCGAAGGTGGGGGCGACGCCGCCGGCAGCGGTGCCCTGCCCGCAGAGGGCGCCGCACCCGCCGCCGGGGGCCTGCCGCAGGGCAGCACCCCGCCGGCGGAGGGCAGCCTGCCGGCCGGCGGTGAGCAGCCCGCCGAGGGCGCCCTTCCAGCCGGCGAGTAGGACAGCGGCCCTGCCACCCTGACCGGGACACAGCGCTTCCGTGGCATGCTGCGGATCCGCCGCCCCTGGCGCGGCGATGACGCGCACCCGAGGACTTCGTGGCGCGACAGCCCATGCCCCCATCCGCTGACGCCGCACCCTCCCCCGCCGACCGCGGGGAGGGGCGTCCGGCCGTCTCCCTCGTCGTCCCCGTCTACGACGAGGAGGGAAACGTCGACGCACTGCACGACGCCATCGTCGCCGCGATGCAGGACATCGACTTCGAGGTGCTGTACGTCAACGACGGCAGCACCGACAGCAGCGGTCGCCTGCTCGACGCCCTGGCGCGCCGCGATGCCCGGGCCCGGGTGATCCACTTCGTCCGCAACTACGGCCAGACGGCCGCCCTGACCGCAGGCATCCACCACGCCGCCGCCCCGGTGCTCGTGACCCTGGACGCCGACCTGCAGAACGATCCCGCCGACATTCCCTCCATGCTGGGGGCGCTGCACGACTGCGACGTGGTCTGCGGCTGGCGCAAGGACCGCCAGGACGCGACCGTGACGCGCATCCTCCCCAGCAAGGTGGCCAACTGGCTGATCAGCCGGCTGTCCAATGTCCACCTGCACGACTACGGCTGCACGCTGCGGGTCTACAAGCGCGAGTACATCGAGCACATCCCGCTCTACGGCGAGATGCACCGCTTCATCCCGATCTACGTGACCTGGGCCGGCGCGCGCATCAAGGAAGTCCCGGTGCGCCACCACCCGCGCACCCGGGGCCAGAGCAAGTACGGGCTGTCCCGCATCCCCAAGGTGCTCCTCGACCTCACGACCGTGAAGTTCCTGCGCGACTTCTACGTCACGCCCATCTACTTCTTCGGCTGGGTGGGATTCCTGCTGTTTCTCGGCGGCATGCTGTCGGGGCTGGCGGCGATCCCCATGTGGATGGCAGCCGTCGACCAACCGCTGATCGCGACCGTGCTGACCGTCGTGGCACCGATGCTGATGAGCTTCGGCGTCGTCGAGGTCACGCTGGGGATCATCGCCGAGGTGCTCATCCGCATGCACTACGAGTCCATGGGCAAGCGGCCCTACCGGGTGCGCGTCGCGCGCAACCTCGTCGTGCCCGACGCCATCGAGCCGGCAACCCTCGCCCCCTCCGAGGGCTGATCCCCGTGTGCGGCATCGCCGGTGTGTTCCGGCCGGAGGGGGTCGACCCCCACCCCGTCGCGGCGATGGTCCGACGCCTCGTCCACCGCGGCCCCGACGACGAGGGCATCGAGCTGGCCGGGCCGCCGGACGCGCCCTTCGCCGCCTTGGGGGCGCGGCGGCTGTCGATCCTGGACCTCGAGCACGGCCACCAGCCGGTGACCGACGACCACGGCCGCTTCCTCACCACCATGAACGGGGAGATCTTCAACCACCGGTCGCTGCACAAGCTGCTCGCCGCCAACGGCCACCGCTTCCAGGGGCACGGCGACGTCGAGGTCCTGGCCGCCCTGCTGGCCGGCAACCCCAAGGCCCCGGGCCGCTGCCTGGCCTCCACCCACGGCCAGCTCGCCGCCGCGGTGGTCGACGTGGTCGAGCGCCGGCTGTGGCTGGCGCGGGATCGCATGGGCCAGAAGCCGCTGTACTGGACGCGTCTCCCCGACGGAACCGTGGTCTGGGCCAGCGAGCTGCGCGCCCTGCATGCCCACCCGGGGGTCGCGCGGCGGCACGACCGGCGCGCCCTGCTCTCGGTGCTGCTGTGGGAGTACGTGCCCACCCCGTGGTCGGTCTGGGAGGGGGTCCACAAGCTCGAGCCCGGCACCCTCCTCGTCGCCGACGACGACGGTGTGCGCGTCGAGCGCTGGTGGGAGCCACCGCTGCCCCAGCCCGGCCGGGACGGCAGCCTCTCGCGCTGGAGCGAGTCGCTGCGCAACGCCCTGCAGCTCGCCACCGTCCAGCGCCTCGA
>CAZRFD010000275.1:0-5069 GCA_964599085.1 uncultured Enterobacterales bacterium
TATCCCCGGTTTTCCCGTGGCCAGGGCGTCGGGCTCACACCCTGGTGCAACGGCTGGGGACTGGAGACTGAGCTGCGCAACGGTGTGCCGGCAGCAGGGCGCGACGGTGGCGTGATGACGCCCTCGGGACCTGGCTGGTTGCACCCGGGGGATTGGCGTGACCGTGAATGCGTCGCCGTGCCTGCCCTGGGCGGTCCCAGGTCTGGCTGACGCTCGCCGTGGGGGCTGGGGCCCCACCCGGTGAGGTTGGGGTGCGCAGCGGTGCGGTTCTTGGGCCATCCATGGGAGCCGGAGGCCGAGCTGGCGGTGCAGAGGTACCGCTCCACGGCGGATGTGGGGCCCGACCAGGCGCTACCCCAGCCGGACCCCGGGCCATCCACGGTCGCCATCGGCGTCGCAGAACTCGTCTTCAGTCGGTGGTCGTACCCGCTCGTTGTTCGTCGCTGCCCTCAGGGATCTCGGGGCGGTCGTCCTCGGGTGCTGCGTCGGGGCCGTCGGTCCTGTAGCTTCGGCCCCTGCGGATGTTGATGACGTGGGCGCGCTCCATGAGGCGATCGACCATGGAGGCGGTCAGGGCGGGGTTGCCCAGGACCTTGCCCCACTGCTTGACGCTGAGGTTCGAGCTGAGCATCGTGGACTTTCTGAGGTGCCTGGCCTCGACCAGGTCGAACAGCAGGGTGGCATGCTCGGGCCTGACCGGGACGTGTCGCAGGTCGTCGATGATGAGCAGGTCCAGACGTGCCAGACGCGCGATCAAGCGCTCGGTGCTGTCGTCGGCCAGGGAGGCGTACAGCTCGGCCAGCAGCCTGGCGGCGTTGTAGAAGCGGACGCGGTAGCCCCGCTGGGCGGCCAGCCTGCCGTAGGCGATGGAGAGATGGCTCTTGCCGGTTCCTGGCCTGCCCAGCAGCAGGACGGGGCGGCCCTGGCGGACGAAGTCGAGGTTCATCAGGTCCTTGACCAACTGGACGTTGAGACCCTTCTGGAAGGTCCAGTCAAAGGTGTCGAAGCTCCTGTCCCATGGGAACTTCGCGGCTTTCATCCTGCGCTCGGCCGCGGCGTCGGCCTTGGCCAGGGCTTCCTTCTCGACGAGGCCGGCGAGGAACGCGACGTAGCCTTGTTCGAGGGTGGACGCCTGCTCGAGGGCCTCGTCGAGGTGGCCCAGCATAGCCCTCAGGCCGAGGCGTTCGAGGTTCCTGCGCAGCTCGTCGAGCACGGTGGGTGGGATGTCCCTACGCCTCATCGTCGTCTTCCTCGGGGTTCGGGCTGGAGGGGTCTGACCGGTCGATCAGCTCGTCGTACTGGGCCAGATCGCTGCCCTCAACCTCCAGGCCGTCCAGCCAGCGGCGCACGCGCTCGGGCGGCATGGGCACGTCCTGGTCGGGCGCGGTAGCGGCGCGCAGGGTCTTGCCCGCGATGACGCGGGCCACGGCCTCGGCGCTGTAGTTGCCGAAGCGGGCGGCGTGGGCCATCGCGCCGATGACCGCCTCCGAGCCGTGGCGGTCAGCCAGGGTCAGGATGCGCTTGATGTGATGCCCGGCACCACGCCCGCGCTGGGTCTTGAGGCCCTGGTGGTAGTCCTCTGCGACGGGCCCCAGCCGGGTGATGGCCTGCTGCAGCAGCCTGGCGCTGGAGGTGTGGCGCCGGAACTGGTCCTCATGCTCGGGCAGCACGAAGCGCTGGTGGCGACCAACACGGAGCTCGTGCCGGGCCACGACGCTGCCGTCGATGATCACCTCGAAGCGGTCGGTGTACAGGCGCAGCGTCGCCGGCCAGCCCGCGAAGCGGGGCGGCACGCTGTAGCCGTTGGTGTCCAGGGCCACGCACCAGTCGCTGCGCACGGTGCGTTGCAGCAACCGGTAGGGCTCCACCCGCGCGGCGGGTAGGGGCTTGAGGAAGGGCCGCTCACGCTTCAGGCGGTCCACGGGCCGCTCTCGCCAGGTCCCGTGGACGCGGACGTTGGCGACGTTGTCACACCACCAGGCCGCGTGGCGGTTCAGATCCTGGAGGTCGTCGAAGTGGAAGCGGTGTCGACGCAGGCAGTTGTTCTCCACGTAGTCGAAGTGACGCTCGACGTGGGCGTGTTGGTTGGGACTGTACGGGTCGATGAGGTGGATCTCGAAGCCCTGGGCCTTCGCGTAGGCCTCGAAGCGTGGGTTCAGCCAGACCTGGTCCTTGGAGACATGCCGCCCCACGGTGGTCATGTTGTCGTAGGACATGCGGTGGGGCACGGCGTTCAACCGCGCGAATGCCTGGTCGTGCAGCTCCATCAGGGTGGGCAGCGTCTCATCCAGGGCGAAGCGCAGGAACATCCAGCTCGAGAACGGCAGCACCATCGAGAAGGCGTGTACAGTCACCTTCTCGCCCCCCAGGGTCAGCTTGTACGGTGACCAGTCCACCTGGCCCTCGTCGCCGGGCGGATGCTCCACCACGGTGGTCGGGCCCTTCTTCGGACGGGGCCGGATCTGCCGAACGTAGCGCTTGACCGTGCTGTAGCCGCCGTCATAGCCCAGGGCGCGGATCTCTTCGAGTACAAGGACCGCGGTGAGCTGGTCTTCGAGCACCAGACGCCTCACCACCGCCTTGTAGGGATCGAGCTTGCTCGGGCGCCGGGCCGGCCGCGCGATCAGGCGCTGCTTGGGCTTGTTCTGACCGTTGATCACGTTGCGGATGGTCTTGATGCTGTGGCCCAGCTTTCGCCGGGTCCCCCGGATGCTCCCGTATTCCCGGTAGATCTCAAGGATCCGTTGGTCGCGCCGCTCTTTCTCCTCAGGGCTCATCGCTCACCTCCGCTGGCCTTGACCGTCCAAGCCGAAATCTCGTGCAGCAGCATCCGGCTGTCCTCTTCCGCCTGCGCCCGGGCGCGCACGATCTGCGCCACGCCTTCCGGCGGGAGCTCGCCCAGCCCGTCCCGCAGGCGGCGCAGCAGCCGCAGGCACAGCCGGCGAAGGCTCACCAGCCCCGCCAGCAACTCCTGGCCCGCCGCGCCCAGCCTCGGGTCCACAGGGGGCTTCGGCGGCTTCCGCGCTCGCTCCAGCGCCTGCCGTGGGTGGGCCAGCAGGAAGCTGCGGGACTCTGGGTCCGGTGCGCGCTGCCACAGCTCGGCCAGCTCTCCCGTGTCGCGAGAGCCCAGCCCGTCTCGCTGCGCCACCGCCCACAGCTCCTCCTGGTTGCGCGCCGGCAACTGCGCCAACCTCCTCAGGGATCCCTCCCCCAGAAGGCCCAGCGCGACCTCGTCGAGCAGGAGCGGGCTCACCTGCCGCGACAGCGACAGCCGCCGGCAGACCCAGCTCTTGTGCCGCTCCAACAGGTCCCCGACCTCCACCTGGCTCAGCCGGTCGACCTCCACCAACTCCCGCACCAGCCGGCACTCCTCGATCAGCAACAGGCCGCGCTCCCGGTTCCGCAGGTAGACCTGTGCCTTCATCTGCACCGCGGAGAGCTGCACCACCTCCACCAGCACCGTCTCCAGGCCCAGCCGCCGAGCGGCCAAGTGGCGCACGAAGCCATCCACCAGCATCAGCCGACCCTCGTGCTCGGCCACCGTCAGCGGGCTGAGCTGACCCTTGGACCGCAGCGACGACATCATCCGCTGCACCGCCGGCTCGGGAAGCTGGCGCAGGCGTCCCAGCGAGAGGTCCAGGGCGACCGGATCTTCGCGACGCAGCAACATCATCGGCTCCCTTCCGGCGCCGGCGGAGCGCCGTCAGACGAGCGGGGGCGGAGCCCTGCTGCCTCGTGGCGGCCGTGGAGAGCGACGCTGCCCACCGACCGTTCCGCGTCGTCGCGAGGGGCTCCGGCGACCGTGGAAGCTGCACCAGCGGCCGCAGAATGCGCAGCGGACCATGGCTTCAGCATCATGAGCCCCCGCACCGGGGGCCAGCTGCTGTGGGTCGGGGTGTGGTGGCTCGGGGCGCGGCGGGTTGGCTGGGGCATCGGTCACGGCCTCTGCCTCGCTCGGTGACGGCTCCGGTGCCGCCTCCGCGGGGCTCGCCTCCATTACGCCCACCTCCTCCTCGCCAGGTGAACCCTGATGCGTCACTTTCTGGGCCTGGCGCTGCCGGTAGCGCCGCGCTCGCGCCGCGTGATTCATCTTTCCCCGCCGCGTTTGCTGGTAGGCCGCGCTCGCCCGCCGCATGGACGCGCGATGCGCCTCCTGCGAGCAGGCGCGGCTGCAGTAGCGCTGCCCCCGGTCGCACCTCCGGCAGATCACTACCACGCCACCGCAGCGACCACACTCGACTACCCGGCCGTCCGCCTCGCCAGCCAACGCTCCAGCCTCCACCGGGCTGGACGAACAACGTGCGACGGGTGAGGCTCACATGGGAGCCGCGCTCCGCCAACACCGCGGCGACCAAGAGGTCCGGTGCGCAACCACCGGGCCTCTACCCGCTTCGGGTTCCCGTTCCGCTACCCCGTTCCACTCAAGGATGGCACCACCTGCGCCGCGCCCGGCGCGTGACGAGCGGGATCCCACTACCTGACCGGGGGGATCCCGATGAATGTGGGCGAGGGGGGATCCGGTTTCGTGAGCGGTGAAGGGCGGGCGAGGTTCGGCAGCGTGCCGGGGCAAGCGGGTACCGTCTGCCGACCGAGGCCGAGTGCGAGTACGCGGGCAAGGCGGGCGAGCACGAGCTGTACGCGGGCGCGGAGTCGACCAGCGCGGCCTGTCGGGTGGGCAACGTAAGGGACTCGACAGCAAAGTCGAAGTGGTCGAGCTGGACGAACGTGTTTCCGTGCTCGGACGGGGTGGCGGGGCTTGCGGCGGTCGCCCAGTACGCGCCGAACGCTTGGGGCCTGTACGACATGACGGGCAACGTGTGGGAGTGGGCCTGGGACTGGTACGGCGCGTACGGCAGCGGCTCGGCGACCGACCCCACCGGTCCCAGCAACAGCGCCTACCGGGTCCGACGCGGCGGCGGTTGGTACAGCTTCCCGCGCCTCGGGCGGCTCTCCTTTCGCAGCAGGAGCGCCCCTGGCTCCCGCTACCGCGGCCTTGGTCTGCGTCTTGCGAGGCGGGAGGCCGCCCCGTCGTCCCCTTGACCCTTGAACCCCTGATCCCTGGACGGCTG
>CAZRFD010000276.1:0-4979 GCA_964599085.1 uncultured Enterobacterales bacterium
AACAGCTCGTAGAACCGCCCGAGCCCGCCCTTCTCCACGAACGGCACCTGGTCGAGATCCTCCACCCGCACCTCCAGGTCCACCGCGATGCGGTCGCGGATCAGCTCCAGCCAGGCCCGCTGCTCGTCGGTGAAGGTCCGCCCCCGGTTCGCCTGCTGGGCCAGCCAGTTCTCGAAGCGGTCCGCGGCCTGGTCGGCGTAGCTCACCAGCTCCTCGTCCACGCCCATGGCGTGCCGGGCCAGGCTGATGAGGTCGGTCATGAGCCGCCCCTTGCTGGCCCCGCGCACCCGGCCGGCCTCCACCCGCTCGTAGGCCGCCCACAGGGCCTCGCTTGACCACTGGCGGGGCGGGCGCTGGATGGCGGCCACCAGGTCCAGGAGCTGCTCGCGGGTGAGCCGCTGGGCGTAGGGCCGGCTGTAGAGCACCGCGAGCGCGTCGATCTCGTCGCGGTGCTCCTGGCAGAAGGCCTCGAACTCGCTCACGAGGGCCTGGTCGGCGTCGTGGTCCGGCTCGAGATCCTTCCGTGCGCCCGCTCGGTTCACCTCGTCGAGGGTGGCCACGTCGATGGTGATCTCCTGGGCCTTCCGCACGTCGAGGAGCGCCTGCCGCAGCTCCGGGTTGTGGGCGATGGGGGACGCGGCCTCCTCGCGGAGCGCCTGCTGGGCGGCCTGGACCTGCTGCTCGGTTGGGGCCGCCTCGGGCGCGAGATCGTGCATGGCGCGGGCGCGCTCGTCCTCGACGTCGGGGTCCAACCGGTCGAGGATGTGGGCCACCAGCTCCTGCAGGGGCACGCCCCCGCTGGCCCGCACGACCACGTGCTGCTGCTCCTCGGTGAGCCGCCGGTCCATGCGGTCCAGGCGCGCGGCCAGGGTGCACAGCACGTCCTCGTCGCGGTTGCCGGCGGCCACGAGTATGAGCAGCTTCTCGAAGCTGATGCCTCGCTCGCGGTCCAGCGGCGGGTCGCCCTTGTTCTCCTCCATCACGCCAACGCAGTCCACGATGACGAAGTGGGTCTTGGTCGTGGCGTCGGGCGTGACGGCCCGGAAGTCGGCGTCGGGGATGACCCGCACGCCGCGGCCCTTCATCTGCTCGAACAACCCGCGGGACTTCACCGAGCGCAGGAAGACCACGCACTCCAGCGGCTTGATGTCGGTGCCGGTGGCGATCATGTCCACCGTCACGGCGATGCGCGGGTTGTAGCTGTTGCGGAAGGCGGCGATGAGGGCCTCGGGCTTGCGGGAGGCGCTTCGGCGGGCGGCGTCGCCCCCGCTGCCGGAAGAAGCCGCGCGCTCGGGCTTGTAGGTGACCTTGACAGCCTGCTCGTTCGACAGCGGCCAGTCCTGGCGGAGGATGCGGAGGATGTCCTCGGCGTGGTCGTCGGACTTGGCGAAGATGAGGGTCTTGGGGATCTCGGAGCGGCCCGGGAAGATCTCGGTGAACAGCTTGTCCTTGAAGGTCCGCAGCACGGTGCGGATCTGGTCGGGCACCACCACCGAGCGGTCGAGCTGGCTGGCCGTGTAGGTGAAGTCCTGGTCGAGCTGCTCCCAGCGCACGGCGCGGGTCTGGCGGTCGCGCTTGCCCACCACCGTGTCGGGCTCGGCCACGACCATGGCGCCCTGCTCGGTGACGCGCGTGCGGATCTCGTAGACCGAGAAGGGCACGTTCACCCGGTCGCGCACGGCGTGGGTGTGGGTGTACTCGCTCACCACGTTCTTCTGGAAGAAGCCGTAGGTGCGCTTGTCGGGGGTGGCCGTGAGCCCGATGAGGCTGGCGTCGAAGTACTCCAGCACCTGCCGCCACAACGAGTAGATGGAGCGGTGGCACTCGTCGATGACCACCACGTCGAAGAAGTCGGGGGGCAGCCAGGGAGTGTAGGCCACGGGCGGTGGCTCACGGACCAGCGCCGCTCCGCCTCCCGTGAAGGCCGAGCCCTCCTCCAGCTCCTCGGGCAGCTCGTCTTCGCCCTTCAAGATGCTGTAGAGCCGCTGGATGGTGGTGATGACCACCTTGTTGACGGGATCGACCGTGTTGTGGGCGAGGTTCACCACGTTGTACAGCTCGGTGAACTTCCGGCCGTCGTCCGGCGTGGTGTACGACTGGAACTCCTTGAGCGCCTGGCGGCCCAGGTTTCCCCGGTCCACCAGGAAGAGCACCCGCCGCGCGCCGCCCTCCTTGATGAGCCGGTACAGGGCCGAGATGGCGGTAAACGTCTTGCCCGAGCCCGTTGCCATCTGGATGAGCGCGCGGGGACGGCCTTCTCGGATGCTCTGCTCCAGGTTCTGCACGGCGCGGATCTGTGCCGGCCACATGCCGGTGGTGTTGAGCGCGGGGGCGAGGCGCATCCGGCCCTGGAGGGTGGGCGCGGCCACCGCACCCGGCTTGCCGGCGCGGCGGTCCAGCTCCGCGTCGAGCCAGCCGCGCAGGGTGTCGGGGCGGTGGAAGGAGAACACCGAGCGAGCGCGGGGGTCGGGGTCGAGGCCGTTGGTGAACCAGGTCTCGACGCCGGTGCTCTCGTAGAGGAAGGGCAGTGGGCGGACGGGGACCTGGAGCTCGCGCAGGGCGCTGTCCGCGTAGGCCCGGGTCTGGGCTTCGACGCTGGCCAGGGTGACGCCGGCTTTCTTGGCCTCGACCACGCCGACGAGCTGGTTGCCGAGGAAGAGCAGGTAGTCGGCGGGGCCGGCCCTGGTCTGGAACTCGCGCACGGCCACGCCGTCGGCGGCGGCGAGGTTCATGGCCACCTTGTCCTGCACCGCCCAGCCGGCGGCTACGAGCATGGCGTCGATCTGGCGACGGGCGCGCTGCTCGGGGGTCACGCCTCCTCCCTCGTCCATGGGGTGGGCGCGGCGGTGTCGGGCACGATGCCGGTCATCGGTCGGCGTCCTCGGCTGCCCGGCGGGTCTGGGCGTCGATCCACGCCTCGATGTCCCGCCGCCGGAAGCGCCACTGGCCACCCACCTTGAAGCCGGGGAGATCGCCCCCCTGGGCCAGGGTGTAGGCGGTCTTCTCGGCCACGCGCAGCAGCGCGGCGACTTCCTTGATGGTGAGGATCGCGGGCTCGGCCATGCGGACTCCAGCGCCTCAACGGATACCAGAATCTTCCATGGACTTCCAGCGGGTGACGGTGGCGTTCACGTGGACCATCGGCTCACCACCCATACCGAAGCTCGTGGTAGCCGAGCCAGTCCCCCAACTCGCCGGCGACCTCGGAGGCGCGTAGCCCGGCGACCAGCGCCCCGGAGGATGCCACCTGGATGCCCCGCGGATCGCGCAGCGTGGCCTGCATGACGGCCTCGATGGTGGATAGCTCGGGGTAGCGGCGGGCGAGTGGGGTGCTCGCCACAGGCACCAGGTCGTCGCGGTTGGCGGCAGGGCAGACCACCACGACGCGGGCGTCGGTGATCGCCAGCGACGGCGTGACGCCGCCGCGCTGCATCTCGTCGGCGAGCAGGCGCAGGCGCATGAGCTGGTAGAAGGGCTCGAACAGGAAGTCGTCGAGGGGAACGTCGCCGCGGAAAGACGAGTCGGGAGCCGCGAAGCGGGCCTGGTAGCGACGGCGGCGGGTGGTGCCCGAGGAGCCAGCCCCCTTGTCGGCGGGGCGCAAGTACTCTTCACAGTACTTCCACTCGAAGACGAAGGCCCGCAGGCCCTCGGCGGTTCGGCCGACGACCAGGGCGTCGGCGCTGGTCTGCGTGGCCCCCCGGGTGACGCGCCCGCCCTCCAGCGGCGCGTCCCAGCCGACCCACTCGAACTCCACCAGGGCGGGCTCCCCACCGGCTCGGTCGGGGATGGGCTCGACGGCGATCACCTCGGGGTCGACCAGTCGCAGGAAGGCGATCAGCGCCGGTGGCCGGCGGGCCAGGGGGAGCAGGAAGTTGACGCAGGCGAGCTGGGAGCTGGCGAGGTTGCGCGTGGGGCCGTCCACGCCGGGCACGTCGCCGCTGCGGGCGTTGCGCCACCACTTGATGCCCCGTGACCGGAACACGTCAACGGCACCTCCGGGGCCTCGCAGCTCGGGCAGGAGGTTGTGGTGCTCCTGGCCCTGGGCGAGCAGGTGCCCGTGGCGGCGTCCCTTGTCGTCCGTGGGCGTGCGCGCCGCCTCGGGCAGGGTCTCACGAAAGCGGGCCTGCTGGGCGCGGGCGGCCCTACCGAAGCGCATGGGGATCTCCTCCTCGCGGCCGCCGGCCGCGCTGACCCAGGGTAACGCCTGGACGGGACTCGGTTCGCCACCAACGAGCGTCGCGGGCGGGAGGTGGCAGGAGGTGGCGGGGGGTATGGGGGTCGCTTCCAGGTGAGATCGCTGCGAGCGCACGCGTGATGACCCTGGGAGCGCAGGCGACCGGGCCAGACCACCCGCCACTACCCGCCGGATTCCGAGGATGCACTTGGAATCATTATTCTCGCGGCGGGTGGTCGGGGCCGGGACCACCCGCCTGGGCAGTGGGACCACCCGCCTGGGCAGGCGGGGGCCCTGGTGGCTACGCGACACGGGCCGCGAGACCTCCTGCGACCCTCTGCCACCTCCTGCCGTCAGGAGCCGAAGGGGCTACGTATTCCTCGATAGCTGGCGTATTCCCAAGGAATATTCCCGTACCCGCGCAGGCTTCGGTGGAATGCCGAGGCCGGAAGCGCCGCGGATCCGCCCGTGGCCGGGGGATCTGCCGCCTCGTTGGCCGCATGTCGCCGCGAGAAGGTCTTGCTCACCCGGGCGCGGTAACCTGGAATATCCCAGGTATTCCCGGACATATTCCGCGCGGTGCGGCTGGAATGATGCGGTTGTCGTGCGCGTCTACGCGCCGATCGCCCGGGTCAGCGCCCGCCGCACCGACTCCCCCAGCACCTTGTCCCGCCGTCCCTCGGCCTTTGAGATCGTGCCCTGCCGCACTCCGAGCCGATCCGCGGCAGCCTGCTGGGTGAGCCCCAGCCCCGCGCGCCATTCCGCCAGGTCGGCCCCGGTGAGCGCGGGCAGGTCGTCGCTGGGC
>CAZRFD010000277.1:0-4792 GCA_964599085.1 uncultured Enterobacterales bacterium
ATCGACACCGTCGGAAATGCAGCTACCATCGGTCAGAGCAGGATCTTCACCCTTTCGGCTTCATCGACATTGATGATACCCACGGCAATCGCCAGAACCTGTTCGTGCATCTGGGTGCACGTGACGAGGAGTTCAAGCCCGGGGATCTCATTGACTGTCGCGTCGGCGAGAATCAGCGCGGTCCTGTAGGCGAAGACGCCGTGCTGGTACCAGAGTCCGACTGATCCCATCGGGGCATGGCGACTACTCCCACGAAGGCCACGGATACACTGCGCGGCGCAAGTGGACCCCAAGAGCCGGGCATAACGAGCCGATCGACCTGACGGCCGGAACGCCCGGTGGCGGGGCGGTTGAGGGGGGTGGGGGTTGGGGCGTCTCGCTCCGCAGGTCATCGGCAGCGTTCCATGCACAGGCGTTCCAAAGTGGCAGGGCGCATTGCTCTGCTGCGGAATGTACGGGCCCGCGAAGGGACCGGAAGTTACTTAGGGCCTGTTGGCCGCCATCAACACATGTCCCCCAGCAATTTCAAGAACTGACCCCCTCTTCACTGCTGGGCGTTGTTGGCAGCGGGGAGAAGCCCAGATCTCCACTCCTCGCGATGGCGCAGGCGTTGGTCTCGATAGACCTATCAGAAGTGCTCGCCGATGGCGTAAGTGACGGTGACGGTGGTGCCGTCGTCCTCATACTCGATGGTCAAGGTATCCTCGGTCACGCTGACGGTCGCCCCCTCGAGCACCGGGTCCGTCGAGGAGTAGGCAACCGTGTAGGCCTGGGGCACCGGGCGGTCGAGGTACTCGTCGCAGCGCTCGCCACAGCTGGTGGATGTTAGCAGCGCGGTCAGCGCTGCTGCATGGAGGAGAACGTGCTGTGCATCAGTCATCGGCCAGCTCCAAGCGCAAGAGCACGCCGCTGGTGTTCTGGCTGTCTGGATCGGCGAAGATCACGACCTCCCCGGCTATGCGAGTACCCTCGGGATAGTCTGGGTCCTCAAATGTATAGAACGAACCTCCGGCCCCCCCAAGACGCCCACCTCCAGTGTCATCGCCACCGGACGAGGATGCCACTGCAGACACGAACTGAAGTGCCCATCCATTCGGTGCGCACTTCGCCTCAGCCAGTGTGCCATACGCAGCGGCAATCAGAAGCGCGACGGCCAACTCGACCAAGACCAGCTTCGCATTGAACTTCACTTCCGCTCCGGGGAAGCGATCGACTCGCCTGGCTTGTCGCCCTTGTGCTCCAGCCAGTCCTCCTTCGCCGCTGCGAGTGCTTCGGCGTCGGCGGATGCGGAACTCGACGATTCTGCGGAATCGAGGCACTCCCGTTCCGGGTAGTGACCTGCATCATCACCAAACACCCAGTCTCCTCCAAGATCCGGGTAGGAACAACACTCAGACTGTAGTGCATCCGGGTACCTGCGGTACATGGCCCAGCGGAAGACGTTCTCCACCAGGTAGCTTGAGTCGCAGTCACTCGACTCATCGTTCCACGCACGCCAGCAGACGTGAGTCAGCTTGTGAAGCAGGGTGCACGCCAAGTCTAGGGCTGAGCACAGCTGGTTGCAGGTGTCGCCGCTGTTCCAGATGTCGATGTACCTGTCCCACGGCCAATTCTCGTAGATGCGGATCGTACCGCCGTAGAGAGGGGGCACCGCCATGTCGAGCGGCCCCACGTAGAAGTGATGCGAGTCACTCGAAACGTGCTTGAGGTTTACATTGGCATCTACACCGTTGATTCGATTGAGCAGGCAGTCTCCAGCGCCTGAATTGCCGGTGACCCAGCACACAGCCCAGTCGACCAGCTCGGTGTTGGCGACCAGCAGTGCCCAGGCGTGCCGAAGCAGGTCCTGCTCGCTGGTGGAGAAGTCGTCATCGATATTGACGACTTCGTCGATCCAGCTTGTGGAGAGCGACGTAAAGTCAGATACGGTGCGTTCGATGTCGCACGCCAATGGGGAACAGGTACCATTGGAGCCTTCGACCTGTCCGTCGTCTTCACAGCCGGTGCTTCGCTCGGTCGCCGATGGCGCTGTCAGCTCCTGTTCGCACTCCCAGCGCTCACACGGCCCACAGGCACACAGGTCGCTGTCGCAGGGAACCTCGCGGCAGACCCCGTCCATGATGGTGTAGCACTCTTCGGTCTCCGGGCAGGTCTCACAGGACCCGGCGGGAACGAAGCCCTCGTCGCGGCGGAGCACTCGGCCACCCGTGGCACCGCCGATCAACCCCGACAGGTCGAAGGGAGAGGACATGAGGCCGCCGGCAGGCTTGGACACCCGGACCGAGCTGGACAGGCCCGAAGAGGAGGGCGTCCGGCTGCCGCCCGAGAACGCCGGCATGGTCAGGGTCGACGGCGGCATCCAGCCCGCGCTGCCCCCGGCCATGCGGCTTGCCACGCCGGCCCAGGCCGGGGTCGGGACCGGGTGGGCTGCCGCGAAGGTGGCCAGTGGCTCGTCGGCTGTCACGAAGGGCTCGCCCAGGACGTGGCCGACGGTGAGCGGCATGCGGGAGCGAAGGGCCCTGGTGATGCTGGCCTGACGAGACCGCTTGTTCGCTGAGCGCGCGGCCGACAAGGCCATCCCCGCCGGGCCCTCCCTCGACCGGGTCTCACAGGCCACGGTGCACCTCTGCGACCAGGGGCTGCGCGTCCATCAGCTCCTCCGGATCGCCACGGCGGTGTCCACCTGTGCGCCGCCGTTGGAGCCCGACGCCAGCGAGTGCTCCAAGCCGAGCTGCACCCACATCACGCTGCCCGTGCTCAGGGACAGCTCGCCGGTGGCGAACTCGCCGTCGCCGGAGTGCCACGAGCCCTCGAGGTTGGTGCTCCACGAGCCCGTGTCCTGCTGGCTGGTGGTCGCGGTGCGGTAGGCCAGCTGGCTGCGGAAGGTGCCCACCGCGTTGGTGACCACGATGGCGGCCTTGACCTTGTCGGCGTGGATCGCCGGGATCCAGCCGGTGATCGGCACGTGGCGCGAGGCGGTGCCGGGGGTCAGCAGGTCGAGGCTGGTGCTGCCGACCACCTGGCCGTAGGCGTCGTAGGCCAGCTCCAGCCCCACGTCGGCGGCTGCTGGCGAGGTGCCCGAGGACACGCTGTAGGCCACGCCCAGCCGCATGAAGAACTTGTTCGCCGTGTCGCTGGAGATGTCGAGCACGCCGCTGCAGCGCTCGCCCGCCCCCTGCATGTAGTTGGACTCCAGCAGGGCGATGCTGGTCGGATCGTCGGTGCGGATGGTGGCGAGCTGCATGGCCATGCGCGACTGGAAGTTCCCGTCCACGCCGCGGTTGCGCAGCACCCCCTTGATCTTGTCGACCCCGATGGTCGGGAACCACCCGGTGAGCCAAGCGTACTGGACGGTCGAAGAGATGGCGGTGAGGCGGGACTGGTAGGGCCCGAGGGTCTGGCTGCAGGTCATGGTGCGCTCCAAGAGTTTCGTTGCTCCAATATTAATAGCATTACCGATGCGCAACCCCACTCTTCCGTTCGACCTCACAGAGCCACCGAGCCACGGGGGCACTCAACGACACAATCCAGACATTCCCAGGGCCCATGTTGCCGGCGGACGGCTGACAACCGGAACTGGTGGCCGGCATGGAACGACGCGCTGAACCTGTCGGCATCACCGTCGGCGGCGGGGCGGTGGACGTCGATGGTGGTCGGGGCGCTGGTGGGCCGCAGGTTAGCGCGGGCGTTACCCCCAGCGCGCAGCGTCGGCGGCAGGGCGAGCGTACAACTCGGAGGACTCCAGCGCTTCTGCGAGTCACTAAGGTCCCACCCATTGGCCAACCCTATACTCCCACAGTGCGCGCTCGACTTGCAGGCTGATACCAGGTCCCCCGGCCGCGCCCGTGCCGCTCGATCAGGTTGGCTTCCACCAGTTCACGCAGGTGCTTCTTGATGGTGTTGCGGTTGCCCCCAGTTGCCGCCTCCAAGAACGACATGGTCACGCGCCCGTGTTCCTTCGTCAGACGCACGATGGCTGCCGACAGCTCGCCCAGTGGCTCGAACAACTGTTCCCTCTCGATCTTCCCGGCGAGATTCCGCTTCTGCTCGTCCATGCACCGCAGGAAGTAGATCAACCAGACGTTCAGGTGCTCCTCACTACCACCCAGGGTGCCCTGCGCAGACCGAAGTGCCCGGTAGTACTCCTCCTTGTTCTGCTCGACGACTCGCTCCAGCGATGAATAGGGCACATACTCGTACCCAGCGCGCAGCAACAGCAGCGTTGTCAGCACTCTGGAGAGTCGCCCATTTCCATCTTGAAACGGGTGGATTGCCAAGAAGCGAACGACTAAGCAGGCAATCACCAACAGCACGTGATGCTCGCCCTCTTCGAGCGTCGTGTTGGTCCAGTCCACCAGTTCCTGCATCAGGCGCGGGGTGTCGAATGGGGTTGCCGTCTTGAACACGACCCCCAGGCTCTGACCGTGCTCGTTGAATGCCTCGACGTGGTTCGCGACCGTCTTGTACTTGCCCCGGTGACGCTCGTCCTTCGACGAGTACTTCAACGTGACACCGTGAAGCTGCTTGATGTGGTTCTCGGTCAGACTCATGTAGGGCCAGGCCTCGAACACCAGCTCCATGGCATCGGCGTACCCTGCCACTTCCTGCTGGTCTCTCGTTCGGAACGAAGTCGTCTGCAGCCCACTGAGCAACGCATCGACCTCCTCGTCACTCAGTTCTACGCCCTCGATGCGGGTCGATGAGGCCACGGACTCAATCGTAGCGACCCGTTTCAGCATCGTCAGCCGCTCGGGCGTCAGGTTCCCCAACGCACTCCACCGGCCCTTGAACT
>CAZRFD010000278.1:0-4779 GCA_964599085.1 uncultured Enterobacterales bacterium
CCCGGAGGAAGGCGGCGAAGTCCCCCTGCGCCAGCAGCACCGAGCGCCGGAACTGGTCGAAGTCCAGACCGACCAGCGCTTCGATGGCGGCGAGCGTCTCGGTCTTTGTGCCGCCGCGGGCCTGACCCTGGGCGTCCCGCAGGGTCACCGACTGGGCCTGCACCCGGCCCGTGGCCCGCCGCCGCGCCCGGTAGACGTCCCAGCGAGCCGTCCAGACCCGGCCGTCCCGGCCGCGGAAGTCGACTTCGGCCCAGCCGGCGACGGCGCCCCGCCGCAGGATGTTGCGCTGGTCGTTGGTCTTCAGCGCGTGGGGATCGTCCTGTCCGGGCAGCCGCAGGGCACTGCCGCCGCTGCTGGCCAGGCGCGGCGTCTTGTCGTACAGGCACAGGCTGACCGCGTCGAGCAGCGTGCTCTTGCCTGCGCCTGTCGGGCCGGTGATGGCGAACAGCCCGGCGCGTCCCAGGGGCCCGTCCCGCAGGTCCAGGTCGAAGCGGTCCTGGAGGCTGGCCAGGTTCTCTCCGCGGATACCGAGGATCTTCACGCCGCACCCCCCTGCCCGAGCTGGTCGACGAGCTGATGGAAGCAGGCGAGCACGTCGTCGCCAGGGTCGCTGTCGTGGTCTCGGCGCCACTTGCGGAAGAAGACTTCTTCGTGGCCGAGGTCGCTGAGCTGCCGGCCGTCGCCGCCATCCCCCAGCGCCCGGCCATCCCCGGTGCGCTGGACCGCGATCTTCACCAGCCGCACCGCCTTGTCGGCGATGGCGGCGTCTACGTCCCGCCGCAGGGTCGGGCGGGGTTCGTCCAGGCGGACCCGCACTTCGAGGTAGGGCCAGGCATCACGTGGGCCTTCGACCGCGTCAGGGAGCGCATCCAGCAGCGGGCGCACGTCGTCCCAGGGCGCGGGACCCGCGTCCGGCAGGCGCAGGATGTCGACGGTCCGGGGCACGCGGAGGCTGCGCTGGTCGGCCACCCGGCCGCCGTCGAGGTCGACCAGCCGTACCTGGTGGGGGTAGGGCGCTTCGTCGATGGCCAGGGGGATCGGGCTGCCGGCGTAGCGCACGTGGTCCCGGCCGCCGACCTGCTGGGCGCGGTGCAGGTGGCCCAGGGCGACGTAGGCGGCGTCCGCCGGGAAGATGTCGGCGGGGAGTGCGTGCTGGTTTCCACCGAGCACCTTGCGTTCCGACAGCTCGGAGAGCGCGCCGCCGACCATGTAGAGGTGTCCCATGGCCACCAGGGCCACGTCGTCGCTGCACCGGCTGCGCGCGTGGTCCAGCACGTCGTCGTAGAGCCTGCGCACGCCAGCGACGAGGCCGTCGCCCCCGTCCGCGATCCCCGGCACGGCGCCGGCCGGCAGGTCCGCGGGGCGCAGGAAGGGGACGGCGGCACACCAGGCGGCGACCAGCCCGTCGCGGTCGTGCAGCGGCACGACCAGCCGGTCGAGATCGAGGTCGCCCCCAGCCAGCCGCGGCAGGCCGCCGATGACGTGCACGCCGAAGGCCTGCAGCACCGGGTGGGCCGCTTCCAGGCGGGCCGCCGAGTCGTGGTTGCCCCCGATGACCACGATGTCGAGCGCCGGGCGCCGGCGGCGGGCGTCCGCCAGGAAGCGGAACCAGCGCCGCATCGCCCGCGCCGGCGGGTTCGCCGTGTCGAAGACGTCGCCCGCGACGAGGAGGGCGTCGACGTCGTGTTCGTCGAGCTGATCGAGCAGCCAACCCAGGAAGCCGTCGTGTTCCAGGTCACGCGGCAGATCGTGGAGGGTGTGGCCGAGGTGCCAGTCGGCGGTGTGGATCAGGCGCAGCATGGGACCCCCGCGTGGTGCAGGCATTCAAGCGGCCCGGGTCCTGGCTGCGGTCCCGGGCGCGCGGTTCATGTAGCGGATCCTGCCCGGAGTGCACGGCGAGAGTCGGACAGCTTGTGTCCGGGTTGGAATCCCCTTCCGGCTGGTGCGGGTGATGGCGGGTGCGTGACATCCCCTGACAACTCCCCGTTCGACACGCCCAGCACAGCCGCGCCGTAGACTGGCGGCGCCGCCATGCTGCACCGCCCCCTCCACCTCCTGTGCCTGAGCCTGCTGGCCTTCTTCGCGCCGGTGGTGCTGGCCGCGCCCAGCCCCACGGGCGCCTGGCAGCACCGCGTCGCGCTGGATCTGCCGCCGGCGCCACGGGGGACGGCGCCGTCGCTGTCGCTGGTGTCGGATGCGCGGGTGACGGGTGCTTCGGCGATTGAGAGCGTCGTGGGGACGGGCTGGCGGTTCGACGGCCTGAGCAGCATCGAACGGCGGGGCCCGCGGCGCGGCGTGCCGCAGATGGGCGCCGACGACGTGCTGCTGCTGGATGGCGAAGCGATCGAGGGTGTGCACCTGGTCGAGGGGGCGAGCTGGCCGAGCGACATGCCCACGGCGCCACCGATGTCCTGCGATGTGCGGCTGGCGCACGACGACGGCCGCTGCCTGTGGTGGGACCAGGACAACAACGTCTGGGTCGTCAAGCGCGACGGCTGGACCTGGGTGTACGGCGCCGACAGCCGGAGCGGCAGCCTGGTCGGTCACTTCGCGACGGAGACGGTGGACGAGGGCCCCGACGGTGGCTGTGACGCCAACGCCGGGGTGGGGCCCGGGCTGGCCGACCGGACCACGCGGTGGTGGCTGTCGTCGGTGACCGATCCGAGCGGCAACCGGGTCGAGTACACCTACCGGGCGGCTTGCGACACCGACGGGAGCTGGCTGCTGGATGGCCAGTGGGCGCCGGTGCACCGGCTGAAGTCGGTCGCCTACGACGGCGGCGCCGTCCAGGTGGACCTGGAGTACGCGGGCCTGCCGCTCGGCGAGCGAGCCACCGGCACGGGCGGTCGGGTGCGGGTGGTGGCGGACCGGCTGGCTGCCGTCCAGGTGACGGGGACGGCGTCGGGCAGCACGGCGGCGCTCGCCCGCTACGAGCTGACCTACGTCGATGAAGCAAAGCGCGGCTGCACGGAGGGCAGCGCGGCACCGGCGGACGTGCCCGGGGTCAGCCTGCTGCAGATGGTCGAGCGGGTCGCACCCGGCGGGTCTTCGCGGCGGCAGCTCCGCTGCATGAGCTACGACACCGACCCGGCCAGCTTCGACCCGGCGGGGGAGGTGCTGCTGGACACCTCGGCCCCCATCGCGGTCTATGGCGAGACCCTGGACGCCATGGACGAGACGCTGGGGATCGGTGACTGGCAGGACCAGCTCCTGGCGTCGCCCGTGGAGCTGACGGGAGACGCGTGGCCCGACCTGGTGATCGAGGGCTGGCGGGTGTTCCGCAACATCGAAGGCGCCTTGCAGGTCGACTACGACCTGTCCAGCGCCATCGACGCCGTTGCTCCGAGCGGCTCCAGCACCTTCTCTCACGCCCTGCTGGACATCGACGGCGACGGACGGACCGAGCTGCTGGTGGCCGACGCCGTCGACGCCACGGTCTACCAGCTCAGTGTGGACAGCAGCACGCGCGCCTTGGAGGTGCTCGGCACGGGTGTGCCCGTCGACAAGGGCATGCTCGACGACGCACGCTTCGCCGACATCGACGGCGACGGCCTGGTCGACCTGGTCCTGCCATCGACGACCGGCGTGGCTGGCGACAGCGAGTGGGTCCGCAACAGCGGAGACTGGCCCTGGTTCGACCCGGCGGTGGACGCTGCCGTCATCGTGCTGCCGCTGGAGAGCGGGTCGGGGACGGCGGCGCGGGCCGAGGTCGAAGCCGACCATGCAGCCTGTCTGGCCGCCGGGGGTACCTCGACCTTCCCCCACGCCTGGACGCCGGGTCCCGCCGACGGCGCCCCAACCGTGCCCTCCGGCTACGCCGACTACTACGATGTCGACGAGTTCCTCGCCTCGCAGACCCGGCTGTCCGACGTCAACGGCGACGGTATCGCAGATCTCTCTGTCGCCGTCTACACCTGCTGGGCCGAAGACAGCTACGGCAGCACCGCCCTGACGACGGCGTCGCTGTTGATCTCGCCGCCGTTTTCACGGCTGTTCATCGGGGACGGGGCGGGCGGCTTCGTGGACACAGGCGTGTCCGCGGGCTGGCCATCGCTGGGGACCGACCCATCGCTGAGCGCCCCCGACCCTGTCGATGCGGCCTACGAGAGTTCGACGTGGGGCTACCTGGGCGACACCCTCGACTACCCCATCGCGTTCTTTGGTGTGGCCGACCTCGATCGCTCCGGCGTCGCGTCCATGCTCCAGCAGGACCACTCCGGCTGTGCGGGGGGGAGCGCGGGATGCGACGCCTGGGGAACGTCGCCGTGGCTGGGCCTCTCCCTTGGCGCGTCCCTGGTGGACTTCGCCGCCGATGGCAGTGCATCTGCGTACGCCCCCGACCTCACCCTCCCCACCCCCGCCATGTCGGAGGGCCCGCTGCCGCAGGCGGTGTCGCTGGTGGCGGACTGGGACGCCGACGGTTTCCCCGACATCCTGCGGCTGCGCAAGCCGGAGCAGGACAGCAGCACGCTGGTCTACTCCTTCGAAGCCCGGCTGTTCCGCAACCAGCTCGCGACGCCGCGGGCGCGGCTGCGCGCGATCATGCTGCCCTTTGGCGGGACGATCTCGCTGTCCTGGGACATCATCACCGACCCGGCGCTGCCGCAGCCCGTCGACGTGATCGCGTCGGTGACGGACAGCGCCGGCACGCGGAGCTACAGCTACCGCGACCCGACGTGGAAGGACGGGCGCTTCGTGGGCTTCCGCGACGTCTTCGTGCGCAACGCGGCGGGCCGCACCGACGGGTGGCGCTTCGCCCTGACGCCAGCGCTGGAGGGG
>CAZRFD010000279.1:0-4718 GCA_964599085.1 uncultured Enterobacterales bacterium
ACGTCGAGCTCGAGGTTGGCGAAGTAGGGCACGCCGTCGACCTCGATCCTGAGCTCCATGCCGTCGCCGACCCACTGGGCGCCGGGGAAGAAGGCCTCGAAGGCGCCCCGTCGAGCGGCGGCGTCGGGCGCGCGCCGGCGCGAAGTCGGGATGCGGACCCCGTGGGCGGCGAGGATGTCGCTGATGTGCTGGCGGCTGAGGGGGAGCCGGCGGTGCCGCTGAACGTGGTCACAGAAGGCGCGGAAGCCGCCATCCCAGCTCGCCCAGGCGTCGAGCACGGTCTCGATGTGGGCGACGCTCGGACCGGCGGGCGCCGCTGGCTCGGGGGCGACCTGGGGCCGCGCGCCGCGCAGCCAATCCTCGAGCGTGGACAGCGGCACACCGACGACGGCGGCGAGCTCGCTCAGCGGCACCTCGGCCTGCTCGGCGACGAGGTCGAGCACGAAGAGGCGGTAGCGGTCGGCGTAGGTCCGCCGCAGGGCGCCACCGCTCACGCAGCCAGGGTGGTCGAAGAGGAAGTCGCGGACCCGGACATGCAGCGGGCGGGCGTCGAGGGTGGGCGGCGGCGCGTCGAGCGCGGGCCGCCCCGGCGGCTGGAGCAGTTTGGGTAGCTGGGCCTCGAGCGCGCCGCGGGCCTTGTAGGCGGTGGTGCGCGACGCCCCGAGGGCCTCGATGAGTGTGGTCGCTTTGGGGCTCGACAGGCCGATCCGCTCGAGGTGCGGACGCGCCGCGAGCAGAAGACCCGCGACGACGTTGGTGGAGAGTGGTACAGACATGGTGGCTCCGGTGGGCAGGGGTGGCGGCTTGCGTACCTCTCCTCTACCCGCTGTGAGCCACTTCTTCTACGGGCTCGGCCGCATCAGGGGCTGGCCCAGCAGCCAGATCTCCGGTCGGCCGTTGCAGCTGACCACCTTGAACAGCTCCAGGACGCGGTCGCGCAGGTCGGGCAGCTCCGGCCCGGCGTCAGCCCCCGCCTCGATGCGCGCCAGCGCCTCGTCGGCCAGGCCGTAGTAGCGATCAGCCGGCACCAGCAGCCCGCCCAGCGCGTGGCTGGTGCGCCGGTGGTTGTAAAAACGCAGGTGATTCGCCAGCCGCCGCTTCATCTCGGCCACGTCGTAGAAGCGATGCACGTCGAACAGCTCCTTGGCCAGGTTCGCGTTGAACACCTCGACGTTCCACCCACGATGCGCCCTGCCTCGAAGCACCTGGACACGTCGTCGTTACGCTGCCGGTCCACCCGCTCGTTGGTCAGTCCCTTGAGGTCCGCCGGCGAGTCCGAGCGAGGGACGGACGGTTCTACGTCGATGTGCAGCATCCCGATGGTCACGTCTTCCGGCTCGCAATCGAGTGGACAGACCTCGCATTGACGCCGCCGCCGGCCACGTCTGCGACTCGCTCGACCGCCGCGGCGCTGGCGGCGTTGTGCTTACGGGTTGAGGCCTTGGCGAGTGGCGACCTTGACGCGGTGAGATCACCGGGATCATTATCGAACGCTGAACATACGAGCAGCAATCATGGTGCCAGCTCCTCACCGCGGTCTCCTGACGCGCTCGACGACCGAACGCCTCGTGGAGGCTTGGGCGGCGCTGGTTCACCAGGCCCTGTCAGCGACGGTGGAGATGACCGATGAATGCGAGCAAGATCCGGCGGAAGCACATCTCCCGTCGGGCGATCGTCTATCTGCGCCAGTCCACGCTACGCCAGGTCGTCGAGCACTCTGAATCCACGGCGCGCCAGTACGCGCTCGCGGTCCGGGCGGAGGCGCTGGGCTGGGCGAAGGAGTCCATCGAGGTCATCGACGAGGACCTCGGCCAGAGCGGTGCGACGACCGAGGCCCGGGCGGGCTTCCGGCGGCTCGCGGAGGACGTCGGCAAGGGCCAGATCGGCGCGCTGTTCGCGCTAGAGGTGTCCAGGTTCGCGCGCTCGTCTGCGGATTGGCACCAACTCCTCGACCTGTGCGGGTGGGGCGACGTTCTCATCGTCGATGAGCAAGGCGTCTTCGACCCGAAGGATCCGAACGACAGGCTGCTTCTCGGCCTGAAAGGCCAGATGTCCGAGGCGGAGAAGTACTGGATGCGCCTGCGGATGCACGGTGCGAAGCTGAGCCGAGCCCGGCGGGGGGAGTTGCCGCTCATCCCACCGACCGGCTACGTCTGGGAGCATGTGGCGGGGCACCTCGTCTTTGACCCGGACGAGCAGGTGCAAGCAGCGATGCGGCTGGTCTTCGAGCGCTTCCGCACCGAAGGCTCAGCATACGGTCTGCGGACCTGGTTCATCCGCAACGGCCTGAAGCTGCCGGTCCATCATCGAGCCGATGCCGAGGTCCGCTGGGTCAACCCTCGCCCTCGGACCGTGCTCGACATCCTCCACAACCCGATCTACACCGGCGCTTACGTGTACGGTCGACGGGAGTCTCGGACGACGCTCGTGGACGGCGTTCGTCGCACGTCGACCGTGGCGTTGCCGCGCGAGCAGTGGCGGGTGTGCCTCCAGGACCGGCACCCGGCGTACATCTCATGGGAGGAGTACTTGGAGAACGAGGAGAAGCTCCGGTCGAACAGTGCGGGCCCGACGACTCCCGGTGGCCACCGCGCCGCGCTCAACGGCTCCGCCCTCCTGCAGGGCCTGGTGCTGTGCGGGAGGTGCGGCGGCCGGATGCAGGTTTCCTACGCCGGCAAGACCCGGCGCGTGACGTACCGCTGCCTCAGCCCCCTTCGGGCTGGTACGGGTACGAGCGCCTGCTGGACCGTGGCGGGCGCCGCGATCGACGAGCGCGTCGCCGCGACGTTCATGGAAGCGGCACAGCCCCCAGAGCTGGAGCTGGCGTTGGCCGTGTCACGAGAGGCCGAGCGCCAAGCCGACAAGCTCGACGATCAGTGGCGGCTCCGGCTCGAGCGGGCTCGCTACGAGGCGCGGCTGGTCGAGCGCAGGTACAAGGCGATCGATCCCGACAACAGGATCGTGGCGCGTACACTCGAAGCTCAGTGGGAAGAGAGGCTCCGAGAGCTCCAAGAGGCCGAGCGCGAGTACGAGCGGGCCCGCAAGCGCAACAAGGTCGTGCTCAACGACGACGACCGTCGCCGGATCCTGGAGCTCGCTCGCAACCTCCCACGGGTCTGGAGCGCCCCGACCACCAGCCACCAGCAACGTAAGAACCTGCTGCGCATCCTCGTCCGCGAGGTGACCCTCACCCCGATCGAGATCCCCGAGCGTGGCACCCGCGTGCAGGTGCTGTGGGAGTCGGGCGCGGTCACCGAGTATCGCCTCTGCCGAGCGCGCTGCGTCAGCGGCACACAGGTCGATGCGGAGACCGAGGAGCGCATCCGGCGCCGGGTCCTGGACGGGCGCTACGACGAGCAGATCGCCGAGGAGCTCAACCGAGATGCTCGGACAACCGGTACCCAGCGGCGCTGGGACCGGAAGGCGGTAGCGCGCGTCCGTCGCCGACTCGGAGTCCGCAGGCCGGGAGCGACCCCCTCCCACCAGCCCGCCCCCGACCGCCGTGGAGATGGCCTCTACTCCACGCGCGCTGTGGCGAAGTGCTTCGGCGTGCAGCGCCGGACCGTTACCCGGTGGGCTAAGATCGGGCTGCTGGAGGTCGTGGATGGCGGCGGACATGGCCGACCGGCGTGGTTCAGGCTCGACGAGGAGACGGTCGAACGCCTGAAAGCCCATGTGGCGAAGGTGTCCAAGTTCCGGCCTGGGGGTGCATCATGAGCAGAAGGCCTCCACCTTGCCGTTGTGCTCCTTGTGCTCGGCCACGATCTGGTCCACGCCCAGCTCGGTGAGCAGGTGGGTGAAGCGGCTGATCCCGCGCCAGGACCAGAAGGCCGAGCCCTTGTCGTGCATCACCGCCTCCGGGCGCCCGTGTCGCGTGACCGCCGCCTCAAAGGTCTTGATGACCAGGTCGGCGCGCTCCGCGTCGTCGACCCCGTGCCCGACGACGAAGCGGGAGTGGTCGTCGATGAGGATGAGCGTGAAGGTGTTCGCGCGGTTGACGTGGCGGTGCACGAAGTCCAGGTGCCACAGGTGGTTCGGGCGCACCGCCTCGAAGCGCTGGACGTGGGCGTCGCGCTTCACCTTCGGCGGCCGGTACCCCGCCTCGGTCATCACCCGCCGCACCGTGTTCACCGCGACCTTCACCCCCCGGCGCCGCAGCTGGTTGCGGATCTGGCTCGGCCCCAGCCCGGGGTGCCGCTTCCACTCGTTGAGGATCTCGCGGTCTCGCTGGGCCTCGATGTCCGCCGGCTCGGGCCCGGAGGTGGGCGAGTCCCCCTCACCCCGGGCCGCCCGCTCCACCCTCCGACGCCACTCGTAGATCGAGAACTTGCTCACCCCGAAGCGCTTCGCCGCCTCGCCGACCGAGTGCGTCCCCGCGAACTCCAGGATCTCGGCCTTCTGCGACGGCGTGTACCGCTTCTGGCTCTTGGGCTTCCTTGCTGGCTTCAGCTCCGCCTCCGCCGCGGCCTCCGTCGCCTCCCGGGCCGCAACCACCCAACGGTGCAGCGTCGTCTTCGGGATCCCGAGCTCACGCCCCGCGCCCACCAACCCCTTGTCCGCGGCGAGCGCCACCGCCTCCGCCTTCTGGTCGGCCGTGTACAAACGCCGGCCCGTCTTCTGCTGTGCCATCTTTGCCTCCAGCGCCGAGCCGGGCACCCCGATCTGTTCGGAGTTTCACACCGCTCGGCGCACGGCCAGCGTCAGGCAACAGCAGGTAG
>CAZRFD010000280.1:0-4663 GCA_964599085.1 uncultured Enterobacterales bacterium
GAGACCCCCATGTCCCGAAGCGTGTTCATCCTCCCCCTCTCCCTCCTCCTCGCCGGCTGCCTCACCAAGGTCAGCTCCAACGACGGTGACGGCGACGACGGCGGCAGCGACGGCGGCTCGATCTTCGACGGCGGAAGCGCCGGTGACGGCGGCAGCGCCGGCGACGGCGGAAGCGCCGGCGACGGCGGCAGCCCCGGTGACGGCGGAACTGCGGGCGACGGCGGCAGTGCCGGTGACAGCGTCATCGCCCTGCTGCGCACCCACGACGGCTACGCCGACGGCGACACGGTCACGGTCACCGCTACCGTCACCTCGCCCGACGCCGGCAGCGGCTTCTTCATCCAGGACGGCAGCGGCGCCTGGACCGGCATCTGGGTCTACGACAGCTACGACTACGACGCCACCCAGGGCGAGCTGGTCGAGGTCACCGGCGTGCTCGCGGACTACAACGGCCTCGCCGAGATCGACACCAGCAAGGGAAGCATCACGAACGTCGGCACTGGTGACAGCATCGCCCCGGTCGTCGTCAGCACGGCCGACCTCGCCAACGAGTCCACCGCCGACTCCTACGAGAGCGTGCTGATCGAGGTCCACGACGTCACCGTCACCGACGAGAACCCCGACGGCCCGGACAACGACTACGGCGAGTTCGTCATCGACGACGCTGTCCGCGTCGACGACCTGTTCTATGACGCCGCCGGCGCAAACGGCGACAGCTTCAGCAAGATCGCCGGCCCGCTGAACTACAGCTACGGCGCCTTCAAGCTCTCGCCCCGGGACGAGAGCGACGTCACCCGGTAGGGCTGGCCGGTCGGCCCGTCAGCCGGCCGACGGACCTCGACGCTGGAGGAGCTGCGCGCGGAGCTCCTCCAGCTTGTCGACGGGGAGCTGTCGGCGCCGCCCCTCCTCGATCCAGCCGTCGAAGGCGACGATGGTCTGAGCGCCGACCTTGGTGAAGTGCACCTGGAAGAAGCGCTCGATGTCGAAGGGGGCGACCATCGGCGCGCCGGCGAGCAGCAAGCCCTCGACGAAGGGGCTTGCGACGAGTCCGACAGCCCCGGGCTTGATGCCGGCGTGCGCCGTCGCCACGGCCAGGGCCTGCTGGCCGGCGGCCGCCGCGAGGCCGGCCCACGGCTTCTTGCGCACCGCCGAGAAGCTCCAGCCCGCGCACTCCAGCGCCGCCACCAGGGTGAGCAGGACCGCCGAGCCGCGGGTCGTCTGGTGTTCGGCCGGGCCGACCTTGCTGCGCAGGCCGCCGGCGGTCAGCGTCTTCGCGATCTCTTCGGCACCGGGTCCCTCGAACAAGCAGGGCGTCAGCGGGGGCAACCACCACGCCGTCCCCGGCTCGGGTCGCGTGCTGCCCGGCAGCGGGGCCGGCCAGCTCGAGAACGCGATGATGCCCTTGGCGAGCCGCTCTGGCGGGACGTGGGGGTCGAGCAGCTCGCCGACGCGCAGCCCGGGCTGGAAGGCCACCACCACGGCGTCGCCGATGGCCTCCATGAACGGCGCCAGCCAGTCGCCGAACAGCCCGGTGGTCGGGATGCACAGCCACACCTGGTCCCAGGTCTGCGCGGCCACGTCTTCGAGGGTGGCGATGGCCGGGATCCCCGCGACCCGCTCCAGCGCCCCGCCGTGGTTCAGCGGGTACATGGTGAAGCCCCGGCGGACCTGATCGAGGTACTTCTCGCGGACGAAGAAGCAGACCTCGGCGCCGCCCTTACGCAGACAGCGGGCGTAGACCTGGCCGACCGCGCCTGCGCCGACGATAAGCGCTCGCATGACAGCTCCTGGATGAGGGACCGGAGCTGAACTCCTGCCCACGCGGCCCCGGGCCGTCAAGCTCGGGGGCGCAGCACCGCCACGAAGAGCCCCGGGCCCTGGGCGTCCGGGTCGGGAGGGAGCACGTGGAAGCGCTGCAGCGACAGCCCGGCCGCGTCGCCGAGAGCCGCGATGGTGGCCTCCGAGAAGCCGGGGTGCTGGTGCCCCATGGTCGCCTGCAGGTCGGCCCGGTCGTGCTCGACCATGTCGACGATGACGAAGCGCCCCCCCGGGACCAGCACCCGCCCCACCTCGGCCAGGACCGGTGGCAGGTCGGCGACGTGGTGCAGGACGAGCTGGCAGAGCGCGATGTCGACGGAGGCGGTCTCCAGCGGGAGCTCGTCGAGGAGTCCCTGGAGCAGCTCGACGTTGCCCAGGCCTGCCGTGCGCTCGCGCGCCACCGCGAGCATGGCCGCTTCACGATCGAGACCGACGAGCCGCCCCGCGACCGGCGCCAGCAGCGGCAGGGTGGCACCGGTGCCGCAGCCGAGGTCGGCGATCACGAGATCGTCGGGCAGCAGGGCCGCCAGGGCGGGGGCGACGTAGCCCTCACCGAACAGCTCGCGGCGGACACCGTCCCAGCGGCTGCCCAGGCTGCGGAACAGGGCTTCGCTGTCGACGGAGCGCTGCGCGACCACCGTCTCCAGGCGACGCAGGTCTTCGGCGAACTGGCTGCTGCGGTCACGGGCTTCGGCGTCGACCTCGCCCCGCACCAGGGTCCACAGGTCTCGGGCCGCGCCGTCGAGCTCGCCGTTGCTCATGCGGAACAGGCTGGCCGTCCCGGCCTTCCGGCGGATCACCCACCCGCCCTGGTGGAGCTGCTTGAGGTGGCGGCTCACCGTCGGCTGGGAGGTCTGCACCACGCGGGCCAGCTCCCCCACACCCAGCTCTTCCTGCTCCAGCAGGCGCAGCATCCGCACCCGGAGGGGCTCGGACAGCAGGCTGAGGCGGTCGAAGAGCGCGGTGGTCATGGCGAGGAGGGAGATCTCGGGAGGGCAGGGGCCGGGCCACAGCCGACTGCGCTGGCAGGGCCGCCGTGGCGATCCGGCGCAGGCCCGCGACGAATTCTCCATAGCCGCTTGCACTTCATTCGTCTATCCGGATATACGAATGGAGCAGTCAGGGGGTCGCCAGGCCCGGCCGCCCCCCTCCCCCACCGCGTCCTGCCCCCAGGAGCCCCCCATGAGCAGCGCCCACACCACCACCGACACCGCCCAGGCCCCGACCTGGACCGGCGCCGTCGACAGCACCACCTTCATGAACACGGGTCTGCCGCTGTTCAGCGACCTGCCCTGGAAGGTGGCCGACATGTCCGCCGCCACCGTCCGCTTCGGCCGCAAGGAGCTGGACCTCGCCATCGTCGAGATGCCCGGCCTCGCAGCACTCCGCGAAGAGTACGCCGCTGCCCAGCCGCTCAAGGGCGCGCGCATCATGGGCTCGCTGCACATGACCATCCAGACCGCCGCCCTCATCGAGACCCTGGTGCTGCTCGGTGCCGACGTCCGCTGGGTGAGCTGCAACATCTTCAGCACCCAGGACCACGCCGCCGCCGCCACCGTGGTCGGCCCCAACGGCACCCCCGACGCCCCCAAGGGTGTGCCGGTCTACGCCTG
Organism: uncultured Enterobacterales bacterium; assembly: GCA_964599085.1. Classification (GTDB taxonomy): domain Bacteria; phylum Myxococcota_A; class UBA796; order UBA796; family UBA2385; genus J125. Next base: position 3,432 of record CAZRFD010000280.1, read on the forward strand.
GAAGGGCGAGACCCTCGAAGAGTACTGGTGGTGCACGCTGCAGGCGCTGGTGTGGCCGGGTGCCGGCGGCCCCAACCTGATCCTCGACGACGGCGGCGACGCCACCCTGCTGGTCCACATGGGCCACGAGCTGGAGAAGAAGGGCGAGATGCCCGACCCCTCCACCACCGACAACGCCGAAGTCAAGGTCGTCCTGACCCTGCTCCGGGACGTCCGCCTGGCCAAGGGCGACAAGTTCTGGACCGAGATGGCCCACGCCATCCGCGGCGTCTCCGAAGAGACCACCACCGGCGTGCACCGGCTCTACGAGCGTGAGCAGAACGGCTCGCTGCTCTTCCCGGCCATCAACGTCAACGACAGCGTCACCAAGTCGAAGTTCGACAACGTCTACGGCTGCCGTCACAGCCTGGTCGACGCCATCATGCGCGCCACCGACACCCTGATGTCCGGCAAGAAGGCGCTGGTCTGCGGCTTCGGCGACGTCGGCAAGGGCTCGGTCCAGAGCCTGCGCGGCCAGTACGCCCGCGTCGCCGTCACCGAGATCGACCCGATCTGCGCCCTGCAGGCCTGCATGATGGGCCTCGACGTGGTGCGGCTCGACGACGTGGTCGGAGACATCGACGTGTTCGTCACCTCCACCGGCAACTACGGCATCATCTCCGCCGAGCAGATGACGCGGATGAAGCACAACGCCATCGTCTGCAACATCGGCCACTTCGACAACGAGATCGACATGGCCGGCCTCGAAGCCATGCGCGCGCGCGGTGAGGTCGAAAAGATCGAGATCAAGCCGCAGGTCCACGAGTGGCGCTTCAAGAACACCACCCACGGACCCAACGGCGGCGGCCACAGCATCCTCATCCTGGCAGAGGGCCGGCTGGTCAACCTCGGCTGCGCCACCGGGCACCCCAGCCTGGTGATGTCGGCCAGCTTCACCAACCAGACCATCGCCCAGATGGAGCTGCATGCCCGCGCCGAAGACTACGGCGACAACATGCTGGCGAAGCCCGACGGCAAGAAGCCCGAGGTCATCACCCTGCCCAAGCACCTCGACGAGAAGGTGGCCCGGCTGCACCTCGACAAGTTCGGCGTCCAGCTCACCGAGCTGACGGAAGAGCAGGCCGCCTACATCGGCGTGACGGTTCAGGGCCCCTACAAGCCCGACCACTACCGGTACTGATTGAACACCGCTAGCCCGAATTATTCAGGCTAGCACCGTTTGAATATCGACC
>CAZRFD010000281.1:0-157 GCA_964599085.1 uncultured Enterobacterales bacterium
CGGCGGAGGACGCAGCGGCGGAGGACGCAGCGGCGGAGGACGCAGCGGCGGAGGACGCAGCGGCGGAGGATTGAGGAGCGACGGCGGCGTCACATCTCGGATGGCTGCGACAGCCCCCCGACTTCTGTCGCCACATTCGCCCGCCGCGGCCGCCACA
>CAZRFD010000281.1:257-4623 GCA_964599085.1 uncultured Enterobacterales bacterium
GGAGGGCTGCGACAGCCCCCCGACTTCTGTCGCCACATTCGCCCGCCGCGGCCGCCACAGACCAGCCACCGCGTCACTTCTCGGAGGGCTGCGACAGCCCCCCGACTTCTGTCGCCACATTCGCCCGCCGCGGCCGCAACAGACCAGCCGCCGCGTCACTTCTCGGATGGCTGCGACAGCCCCCCGACTTCTGTCGCCACATTCGCCCCAGGCGCCCCCGCGCCCCAGACGCCCCAGACGCCCCAGACGCCCCAGACGCCCCCGCGCCCCCGCTCCCCAGGTGCCCCCGCTCCCCTGCGCTCTCGCGGGTCCCCGCCCCAAGCGCCGCAGCCCCCGCCCCAAGCGCCCCAGCGGAGCGCAGGACCGCGCTCCATGCAATCCTCGCCCCGCACCGCCGTACCGACGGCAGCCCAGGACCCCCAATGACCGACCCCGCCGACCCCACCGCCGCTCCCGATCCGGCCGCGGCCTCCGCCCCGGACGACGCCCCCCAGAGGGCCGATGATGCCCCGGCCACGGCCGCCGAGGGCGAGCTGGTCCCCACCGCCGACGAACGCACCTGGGCGATGATCGGCCACGCCCTGACCTTCATCGAGGGCGGCATCGTTGGGCCCCTCGTCGTCTACCTGGTGAAGCGCGAAGAGAGCGAGTTCGTCGCCTTCCACGCGCTCCAGTCGCTGTACTTCGGCCTGCTGGCCGTGGCGATCATCGGCCCGGCGGCCATCCTGACCTGCGGGGCCGGCGCGGTGCTGGTGCTGCCGTACCTGATCTTCGAGGTCATCGCCTGCATCGAGGCGAACAAGGGCGAGTGGTACGAGCTGCCCATCGTCGGGCAGTGGGCGCTGAACAGCCACCACCCCTGAGCGGGGACCAACGTCCCGCCCCGGGCGGTGGTCAGCGCCGGCGGCGCGTCCCGGCGAACAGCGCGCCGAGCATCACGCCGAGCAGCGACAGGCCTGTGGAGCGTGGCCCACTGGCGCAGCCGCAGGATCCGCCGCCCTTGCCATCGTCGCCACCGATGCCGGTGTCGCCGGTGCTGCCGGCGTCGACGACCTCGAAGGCGCCGGGGAGCACCGAGCTGTAGCCGTCGAGCACCACTTCCACGTCGTGGACCCCGACGGGCAGGGTGGTGGGCGTGCGGCCCGAGATGGTCTCGGAGTTGACGACGTCCAGTCCGACCAGGCTGATGCCGCCGATGCGGGCGTCGGTGCCCACGTCGAAGCCCTGGCCGAGCAGGACGACGTCGGCGGCCTCGCCCACGGTGACGCTGTCGGGCGTGATCGACATCAGCAGCAGCTCATCGGCGCCGCCGTCCGGGCTGCCCCCGTCGGGGCTGCCGCCGTCGGCGCTGCCACCGTCGGCGCTGCCACCGTCCGTGGCCCCACCATCACCGGCGCTGCCGCCGTCGGCGCTGCCACCGTCCGTGGCCCCACCATCACCGGTGCCACCGCCGTCGGCGCAGCCCTCGTCCGTCACGCCGGACCCCTGGATGCACAGGCGCATGATCCAGTCGCCGGCCAATCCAAATACGGAGCTTCTCCACCAGGAGCCTGTGTTCGTGTCGTAGATCCAGTTGAGATCGGAGCTGATGGTGCCGTCGGTGTCCCGGGCGATGGCCGGGAAGCCGCTGTGCTCTTCGAGGCACACGGCGACGCCGACGTTGCCGGACTCGATCGCCGGAAGCTCCAGCTTCAGCTCGGACACGGTGACGTCGTTGAAGGACTCGTTCGACCCCGTGATGTAGACGCCCTCTCCGCCCATGCTGGCCGAGGCGTCCCAGGTCGTGCCCGGGAACTCGTAGAAGTGGATGGTGTAGATGTATGAGGCCGTGCTGCCGCCGACCAGCATCCGCACCTTCTCCAGCGTGAAGGGGTAGTCGGACGGATCGGGGACGTAGATCGAGCCCCAGCAGTCGTTTTGAACGAAGCCGCCCTGGAAGCCGGCGACATCCCCGTCTTCGAAGCCGTCGTTGACCAGCCAGCGGGAGCCCGCCTGGGCGGGGGTGGCGGTCATCAGGGCGAGGAGGGCGGGGGCGTACAGGGCGTGCATGGTGGCGTCTCCAGGGCAGGTGCCGCGTCCCCTCGACGATAGCCGAGGCGCCCCCAGGGGGGAACGCAAACCGCTGACAGCGGCCCCCGATGCCGTCGTCCTTGTGGCTCAGCGACGCCGGAACAGCGCCAGCAGGGGCGCCAGCAGCACCAGCCAGCCTCGGCCCGCCGGGGCCGCAGCACAGCCGCAACCGCCCTCTTCCGCCGGCGCGCCGGTGTCGGCACCCCCACCGTCGCCCCCTCCCCCATCGCCGGTCGACCCCGTGTCGCCGATGCCGGAGTCCGAAGGCGGCGGCAGCGCGATGCAGAGCTTCTCATCGACCCCGGGATCGTCGTACAGGAACAGGCTGGCGGTGCCGCACTCGTAGTCGGGCGGGCAGTCGCCGTCGCCCTCACAGCCGATCGAGCAGTAGCCCTCGAGCGCCTGGTTGTCGGTGAAGATGCAGTACTGTTCGCAGTTGAAGACGGTGCGTGAACAGAAGTCGCCAACGCTGTCCCGCACCTCGTCGCAGACCTTGACGCCGTCGATGTCGACGCAGGTGCGTGGCTGGTCGTCGATGCCCTTGCAGTCGGCGTCGGTGGCGCACTCGTCGGCCCCGTCACCGTACTTCTCGCACAGCCCGCGACGGTCGTCGCCCGCGAGGCTGCCCTGCCAGGAGCCACCGATGTAGGCGAAGAACATGGTCGAGGTGACCAGCGACAGCTCGTGGTCCAGGCCCGCGACGTGGCCCAGCTCGTGGAGCACGACGCTGCCGGCGTGCAGGGTCGGCGACAGCAGGTAGACGTCGCCGGTCTCGGCATCCCAGGTCCAGTCCACGCCGTTGAACACGATGTCGGCGCCCACCGGCACGACGTCCTTGCCCGAGGTGTCGAAGCGGGTCGAGGTCAGGCCGGCGACCTCGGCGCCCCAGGTCCAGGAGTCGTTCTCCCAGGACAGGACGTTGATCCCGTCGTCGTCGAAGCCCGCGGTCGTGCGTCCGCCGTAGGTGAAGGCCCAGTCGCTGCAGCCCACGCCCGTCCAGTCCGACAGCGCTTTCTCGATGATCTGCTCCGTGAGGTCGGCGCCGAGGTCGGCGGCCCCCTCCTCGTTCATCAAGAAGTCGAGGGGGAGCTGGCTGTCATCGTAGGTGACGCCGTTGAGCGCCCAGGGCGGCGGCGGCATGGCGTCGAGGCGGGCCATTCCGGCACCGAGCCCGACGGGCACGAGCCCCTCGGCCGTGTGCTGGACGCGCACCTGCCAGGTCTCGCCCTGAGTCAGCAGCGGCACGCCCCCGACCACCACCGGCGGGCCATTGCTGCCGGGCAGGACGACCTCGACCGGGCCGTCGTCGGCCTGCAAGAGGACGTGGGTGCGCGGCAGCGGCTGGTCGAGGCCCTCCACCGTGACGGACAGGACGGTACCGGTGATGAGGGTCGAGATCACGGGGGCTCCGGGGCGCACCGGGGTGTCGCAGCCAGCGAGAGCCTGGCCCACGCCTCGGTGTGCCGCGCAGGATAGCGCGACGGGTAGCACCCACGGAGCCGCCATGCTGCTCGCCCTCGCAAGCCTCAGCCTGATCGGGACCGCCGCCCACGCCGCCGACCCCGGCCAGCCAAGCACCCTCGTCCCGGCAGAGGTCAATGAAGCCCAAGTGCTGATCGTCGGGCCGGCCCACGGCTGCACCGCGCGCTGGTCCGTCGGTGGCGACGGCGTGCCGACGGCGGTCGAGCTGGATGGCTGCCCCGGCTCGGTGGTCGATATCGTCCACGACGCCGCCATGCGGTGGCGCTTCGAGCCGCTCGTCGGTGACCACGCCGGTCGGGCCTTCACCTTCGCCGGCACCGTGCCCGTGGTGCCGCCGCCCCTCGGCCTCGACGCGGCGGCGCCCGCATCTCTGGACGCGCCGCCAGCCTGGGACGTCGACCCGGTGCTGACGAAGGCCAAGATGCCCGGCACGCCCGGGGCCCTGCGCAAGGCGCTGGCGGACGCCGACCGGCGCTTCGCCTGGGAGCCCTGCGCGCTGCAGGTCCACGTCGACGTCGAGGGCCGGGTCACCGCGACCGCTCCCCTCGCCTGCCCCGAGATCCTTCTGCCCGCCGCCGACCGCGTGGCCCGCAAGCACCGCTACGTCCCGGCGACAACCGCCGGCCAGCCCGTCGACAGCATCACCGCGCTGCAGCTCTACTTCACCGAGCTGCCCTGATCCCGCGCAACTGGAGCCGCCAGGGGACACGGGGTAGGCTGACGCCCATGGAGAGCTGGCTTGCACTGTTCATCGTGTTCGCGGCGACGCCGGCGCGCGCGGCGTCTCCGGCGGACGAATCGTCGGCCGACGCCG
>CAZRFD010000282.1:0-4528 GCA_964599085.1 uncultured Enterobacterales bacterium
GGCGTCGACCAGGACTGCGACGGCGCCAGCGACTACGACGCCGACGGCGACGGCTACGACTCGGCCGACTACGGCGGCGACGACTGCGACGATGGCGACGCCAGCATCAACCCCGGCGCCGACGAGATCTGGTACGACGGCATCGACCAGGACTGCGACGGCGCCAGCGACTACGACGCCGACGGCGACGGCTACGACTCGGCCGACTACGGCGGCGACGACTGCGACGACACCGACGCCACGATCCACCCCGGCGCCGAAGAGATCGACGCCGACGGCATCGACCAGGACTGCAACGGCGTCGACAGCGGCGTCGACACCGACGGCGACGGCCTGGACGACGACGAAGAGGTCGACATCCATGGCACGGACCCCTACGACACCGACACCGATGACGACGGCCTGTCCGACGGGGACGAGATCGACGAGGGCACCGACCCGCTGGACGAGGACACCGACGACGACGGCCTGCTCGACGGCGACGAGGTCCACGACCACGGCACCGACCCGCTGGACGACGACACCGACGACGACGGGCTGACCGACGGCGACGAGGTCGACATCCACGGCACCGACCCCACCGACGCCGACACCGACGACGACGGGCTCTCCGACGGCCGCGAGGTCCTGGAGACCGACACCGACCCCCTCGACGACGACTCCGACAACGACTTCCTCTCCGACGGTGACGAGGTCGACGTCTACGGCACCGATCCCAACGACGCCGACACCGACGACGGCGGGGTCAACGACGGGGAGGAAGTGCTGGTCAACGGCACCGATCCCCTCGACCCCTCCGACGACTACTCCTACGACACCGACGGCGACGGACTCACGGACGGCGAGGAGAGCCTGGCCGGGACCGATCCCACCGACCCGGACACCGACGACGACGGTCTGAGCGACGGCGACGAGGTCCACGAGTACGACACCGATCCGCTCGATGACGACACCGACGACGACGGCCTGCTCGACGGTGCTGAGGTCTACGACCACGCCACCGACCCGTTGGACGACGACTCCGACGACGACGCACTGCTCGACGGCGAAGAGGTCGACGAGTACGGGACCGACCCGCTGGACGACGACTCCGACGACGACGGCCTGCTCGACGGGGCCGAGGTCCACGAGCACGGCACCGATCCCCTCGATGACGACTCCGACGACGACGGCCTGCTCGACGGCCGCGAGATCGACGAGACGCTGACCGATCCGACGGACAGCGACACCGACGACGACGGCCTGCTGGACGGGCGTGAGGTCGACGAGATCGGGACGGATCCCCGCGACCCGGACACGGACGACGACGAGCTGACGGACGGCCGCGAGGTCGACGAGGTGGGCACCGATCCACTCGACGACGACACCGACGACGACGGACTGACCGACGGCGACGAGGTCGACGTCTGGGAGTCCGACCCCTTCGACAGCGACACCGACGACGACTCGGTGCTCGACGGCGCTGAGGTCCACGAGTACGGCACGGATCCGACCGATGCGGACACCGACGACGGCGGCGTCGACGACGGCACCGAGATCGACCGCGGCAGCGACCCGCTCGACCCCAGCGACGACTTCCCCGACGAGGGGACCATCGAGGGACTGGGTGGCCAGGTGGTCGGCGGCTGCGGCGGCTGCGCCCAGGCCCCGACGCGTCCCAGCGGCGTCGCCCTGTTCGGGCTGCTCAGCCTGCTGGGCTTCGTGCGCCGGCGGCGCTGAGGGCGATCACGGCTTCCAGACGGGGCCCCAGCGCACCATGCCCGCGTCGGCGCCGTCGACGTGGAGGTAGAGGGGCGCGCCGACGAGGGCCGGCGCGTCCAGCGTGACGTCGATGTCCAGCGAGCTGGCTTCCGCCGGCAGCGAGTGCTGGTGCTCCCACACCACGCTGTCGTCGACCATGAGGTCGAGGGTCAGCGTGAAGCCGTCGGTGCTGGTCAGGGCATCCCAGGCCACGGTAGAGGTGATGCGGTCGCCGCCGTCGAGCGCGGCCCAGAGCGGCTGTTGCGCCGTGAACCACGGGCACACAGCCGTGTCCAGCTCCAGCTCGTCGCCCGTCACCCACCACCGACCGCAGGCCTCTGCGTCAGCCGGCGGCAGGAAGGGGTCGTCGTCCAGCGCCACCGGCACCCAGTCGCCCGCGCCCCCGACCAGGGTGGGCGAGGACCCGCAGGACATCAGGGTGATCGACAAGATCAGGCTGCGCATGGCCGTCGGCGCTCCGGGAGGTCGGCCTCCTAGCACCGCAGCGCGCCGGCTGGCCACCGCGGGCCTGGTCCACCTGCGGCACATCGCCAGGGGCTTCCCTCGATCTGCCGATTCGGAATAGGATGGCGTCGATGCAAGGTCCCCTGCTCGCCCTCCTGCTCTCCCTGGCTGTTCCTACGGTCCACGCCCAGGACCCTGCCGCGGTGGAAGATGTGCAGGCGGCGGCCGACGATGCCGCGATCGCGGCCCCCCACGACAGCGTGGTCGCGGAAGCCGACGCCCGCGCCCAGAAGGCCCATGAAGACCTCGCCCGCGCGCGCCGCAACCTGCGCCTCACCATGGGCCTCGTGGCGCTGCTCGTGCTGTGGCTGGTCACGCGCCTCATGGCCCCCAAGCCCGTCGTGGAACAGCCCCACCATCGCGCCATGGCCATGAACCACGAAGAGCTGGGCCGGCTGGTGTTCCAGGTGGCGCGCAGCCGCGACTTCTTCGGCTTCCGGGACCTCTTCCTCAACGCCCACGAAGCCAGCCAGCTCCTGGGCATGCAGGAAGCCGACTCCTACCTGCAGCTCCGCAGCGACGAGAGCCTCCGCGACGCCCTCGGGCTGCTCGCCGACGCCTGCCACCCCGGCACCATCTTCGGGGGTGTCGTGCCGGTCGACGGTGGCCTGCTCGGCATCCGCGTCAACGAACCCAACGGCCAGCACTTCGTGCTCGCGGTCGGCAGCGTCACCGAACTGGAGAGCGGCTGCCGCCTGCACCTCGCCGCCCCCCACCTGGCCGCCGGATCCCCCACCATGGCGGGTGCTCAGCGGTCGTAGGCACAGCGGAAGCCCAGGTTGCCGTCGCGCAGCTCGGGCACACCGGATGCCCGGGCGCTGCCGCGCGTCGCATCCTGGGTCACGTTGTAGCCCCCGCCGCGGATGACCCGGTAGCGGCAGGTCCCACGGGCTGCGTCGACGCCCTGGGCGCACTGTTCGGGGCCAGGGGGATCGACGTCGGGAGCGTCCTGGTAGTAGCGGGCGTCGTACCAGTCGGCGACCCACTCCCAGGCGTTGCCGACCGTGTCGACCAGGCCATACGCGCTGCGGGTGCTGCTGACCTGGGCGTCGACCGAGTCGGGCGCTGCAAGGCGGCCGACCTCGATGACCCCGCCGTAGCATGTCGCCGAGCTGAAGCGGAAGTTGGCTTCGAGGCAGGAGGGCGGGACCGGTCCCCACGCCCACGGCGCGCCATCGGTCCCACGCGCCGCCTTCTCCCACTCCGCCTCCGTCGGTAGCCGGCCGCCCGCCCACGCACAGAAGCCCTGCGCTTCGTCCCAGGTCACGCAGGTTGCGGGCAGCGCGCCCTCGTCGTCGTGGGCCGAGATCGACGGGCAGGCCGGCAGCGCGGGGCAGGCCCCCGCCGCCTCGCAGGACGCCCAGGCCGAGCGGGTGATCTCGGTCTCGTCGATGGCGAAGGCCGACAGCTCGACCCGGCGCGGCGGGCACTGATCGGGGAAGCCGTCGAGGTCGGCACCCATGACGAAGGAGCCCGCGGGCACCTCGCAGACACCGTCGGTGCAATTGGCCTCACCCACGGCCAGGCCGCTCTCGCCCAGCTCGACCGCGCAGGGGTCCGACGCGGGAGTGGTGGTCGCGGCAGGGTCTTCGGCCGCGCCGTCCCCCCCGGGCGGGCCGCCGCAGGACAGCAGCAGGGAGGCGAGCAGGGTCATGGCAGCTCCACCACCTGGTCGTCGAGGGTGAAGACGTGGAGACGGTCGAGGTAGTCGTCTGCCTGCAGCGCCTGCAGCAGGTACGGCGGCAGGTTGCGGTAGTGCAGGCGGGCGCGGACCTCGACGGGCCCGGGGTGGCCGCCGCTGGCCACCCGCCAGGAGAAGCCCCGCGCCTCCAGGGGCTCCAGGCTGTGGCGGTCGATGCTGTCGGCGTCGGTGGGGAAGATGACGTCGGTCTCGAACACACCCGCCCCCGGGTCGGCGCTGCCGACGACCCCGACGGAGTTGACCGGCCGCACGACCGACACGTTGGACGACTGCAGGTTGACGAGGACGTCATCGAGGGGGACCAGGCCCGCCTGGACGTCCAGGCTGTGGGCGTCGCGCAGGTTGCCGTCACCGTCCAGGTCGCCGCTGTGCAGCAGCGTGGCGCCGTCGCCGGCCACGACCTCCAGCTCGATCCAGAGCTGCCGCTCCGACGTGAAGCCGGTGGGGACGTGGTGCCCGGCCGTCAGGCTCTCCAGCACGACGTCGACCAGCACATCGTCGCCCTCGACCCGAGCGTCCAGCGACGCGATGTGGACGGCGGCCTCCAGCAGGGACTGGATC
>CAZRFD010000283.1:0-4290 GCA_964599085.1 uncultured Enterobacterales bacterium
CTGGGGCTTGGGGATCGGGAGGGATGGCCTGATGGGGGAAGATCCGTCAGAAGGAGGCGGGGTCCAGCGCGAGGAAACCGTCGTAGTCAACCAGCTCGCGCTCCTCGGCCACGGTGGCGTCCGACAGCGTGTCGATGGAGTAGACGACGCCGATCCCGGGGGCCAGGTAGTAGCGGACGATGCCCTCGCGGTCGCCGAAGTACCCCGAGTAGTCCGTGATGCTGTAGGTCGCCTGCAGGACGGTCACGGAGAAGGTCCCGGCGGCGACGTCGATGCTGTCGGTGCCCTCCACCGTGTAGTCGGCGCTGACCATCCAGAGGTCGCCGCTGCCCGTGTCCGTGGCGGTGTACGAGGTCGACCACGACGCGCCCTCGACCATCTCGGCCTGGGGGAGCAGCCGCTGGGACGGCTCGGAGAAGTTGATGTCGCCAGCGGTGTAGGTGCCAGCCTTCGTCGTGTAGCCCGACACGGTGACGTGGCCGTCGTCGTGGCACTGCCAGTATTCCGTGATGATCGTGGTGAGGGGCAGGCTGCCCGTGAGGGTGCGGGAGACGGTCGCCGTGCCGGCAGTCGCGTCGTAGTCGGCCTGCTCGACCTGCTCCGAATAGGTCTCGCCGTCGAAGAACAGGGTGTTGTAGGTGCGGTAGCCGGCTTCGTTGGCCAGGGGGGCGTAGACGTTGCACACGTCTTCGTCCAGCTCGTCGTCGCAGTCGTCGTCGATGCCGTCTGGGGTGACGTCGCCGGCACCCGGGTGGATCGCGTCGTTGGCGTCGTCGCAGTCGTCGCCGCCGTAGTCGGCCGAGGTGTAGCCGTCGTCGTCGCAGTCGTACTCGTCGTCTTCTTCGCAGTTGGCGTCGATGTCGTCGTAGCAGGGGTCGTCGGCGTAGGGGTGGATGTTCTCGTCGGCGTCGTTGCAGTCGCCGGCTTCCACGGTCCAGCCGTCGTGGTCTTCGTCGGTGCCGGTCGTGCCGCCGCCATCGCCGCCGCCGTCGCCGGTGGTGCCGCCATCGCCAGTGGTGCCGCCGTCGCTGCCGCCGTCGCCGGTGGTGCCGCCGTCGCCGGTGGTGCCGCCGTCGCCAGCGGAGCCGCCGTCGCCAGTGGAGCCGCCGTCGCCAGTGGAGCCACCGTCGGCGACGCCAGAGTCGCTCAGATCGCCGGTGATCTTGCTGCCGCCGCAGGCGAGCAGGGTGGTGCAGAGCAGTACAGGCAGGCTGATTCGGTGCATGGGTCCTCCATCGCGGCGTGTACCTTAGCCGACCCTCGTGGACGCGGGGGAAATCCACACCATGTGTGCGAAATACCCCAACGCGGCGGGGCTGCACACGGTGCGACAGGGCCTTTTTCGATGGCACGATTCTTGTATGGGCTCTAACCTCCCCGCAACCGGAGGTTCACCGTGAAGGAACTCGTCATCCTGGGTGCAGGCACAGCCGGCACCATGATGGCCCACAAGCTGGCGAAGGTCTTGTCGCCGGCCCAATGGCACATCACCATCGTCGACCGCGACGATGACCACATCTACCAGCCCGGGCTGCTCTTCGTGCCGTTCGGCATGTACGACCCCGACGACCTGGTCCGACCTCGGACCCGGCTGGTACCGCCCTCTTCGCGGCTGTGCCTCGACGGCATCGCCAAAGTGGATCCCGACGCCAAGACGGTGACCACCGGGACGGGAGAGATCCTGCACTACGACCTCCTCCTGGTCGCGACCGGCACGCGCACCGCCCCAGAGGACACCGAGGGACTGACCGGGTCGGGCTGGTACGACACGGCCTTCGACTTCTACTCGATGGCCGGCGCCAAGGCACTGCACGACAAGCTCATCTGGTGGAAGGGCGGCACGCTCATCGTCAACGTCGTCGACATGCCGATCAAGTGCCCCGTCGCGCCGCTGGAGTTCCTCTTCCTCGCCGACGCCTTCTTCACCGAGCGCGGCATGCGCGACGACGTGCGCATCGTCTACGTGACCCCGCTGGACGCGGCCTTCACCAAGCCGCGGGCATCGGCCATGCTCGGCCAGATCCTGGAGGAGCGCGGCATCGAGGTGGTCACCGAGTTCAACACCGCCAGGGTCCACGGCAGCTCCCGGAAGCTCGAGGGCTTCGACGGTCGGGAGGTCGACTACGACCTGCTGGTGTCCATCCCCCTGCACGCCGGCGCCAAGGTCATCGCCGACAGCAAGCTCGGCAACGATCTAGGCTTCGTGCCGACGGACAAGCACACCCTGCAGAGCCGCGACTACCCCGACGTCTTCGCCATCGGCGACGCCGCGGATCTGCCGACCAGCAAGGCGGGCAGTGTCGCGCACTTCCAGGCCGAGGTGCTCATCGAGAACATCCTGCGGTACATGCGCGGCGAGCCGCTGCGGCCCGACTTCGACGGCCACGCCAACTGCTTCATCGAGACCGGCCACGACAAGGCCCTGCTCATCGACTTCAACTACACGACCGAGCCGCTGCCCGGCAAGTTCCCGCTGCCGGTGGTCGGCCCCTTCGATCTGCTCGGCGAGTCCCACATCAACCACTGGGGCAAGCTCGGCTTCCGGTGGATCTACTGGAACATCCTCGTCCGTGGCGAGGAGATGCCGCTCGAGCACAACATGACCATGGCTGGCAAGAGGGTCTGAACATGAACACCGAGACGAACACTGCATCCCGCCCCGGGGTCGCCACGCCTGACAACGGCGTGGGCCGGGACACCACCCTGGACCGGCTCGAGACCAAGATCGACCGTCTGGTCGAGCACATGGAGTTCGTCGCTGCGCGGCAGCGGCGGCTCGAAGAGCTGGTCGACGAGGGCATGCCGGTGGCTCGCGCGGCCATGCGCGTCGGCGGCCAGAAGCTCCAGGACCTCGACGACAAGGGCTACGTGACGCTGGGCAAGGCGCTGCTGTCGGCCCTGGACAACGTGGTGGAAGGCTACGACGAAGAGGACTTCCGCCTGCTCGCCGACAACATGGTCGGCATCCTCGACGTGGTGCGCAACTTCACCCAGCCCGAGGTCCTGGCCATCGCCGACCAGGCCGCGGAAGCGCTGCACGACGCCGGAAGTGTGCAGCCCGTCAGCATGCTGGGGGCGATGCGGGCCAGCCGCGAGGCCGAGGTCCAGCAGGGCATGGCCGTCATGCTGCAGCTCATGCGGGCCATCGGCACGGCCTCCAGTACCCGGAAGGGTGGCAGCGAGCGTCGCAAGGCGCGCACCGGCCTGTCCAAGGGCATGGACTCCCGGCTGGCGGATCGCCTCGCGCCGACCCGGCGTCCGCTGCGGACCGAGGACAATGACCGCCGCAAGCCGGCGGCGGCACCGGCAGCCCCACCGGCGGCCGAGGCCCCCGTCGGTGGAGAGCTGGCCGGGCTGGCGCTCGACGACCAGGGCTTCCTCGCCGATCCGGCGACCTGGAACCGCGAATTCGCCGAGCTGATGGCGGCCGCCGAGGGCATCGAGCTGACGGACGACGCCTGGAAGATCCTCGAGTACGCCCGCAGCGCCTACCAGGAGCGGGGCAGCTCGCCCAACATCCGCGCCATCACCAAGGGCATGGGCATCGAGACCCGTGCCATCTACACGGCCTTCCCCAAGGCCCCTGGCAAGACCATCGCCCGCATCGCCGGCATCCCCAAGCCCGTCGGCTGCATCTGACAGGAGGACACCATGGACAACCGCAAGGTCGCCATCATCTGCTCGCACGGTGGGCTCGACGAGGTCTACCCGGCGCTCATCCTGGCCAACGGCGCCCGCATGGCCGGCATCGAAGCGTTCATCTTCTTCACCTTCTACGGTCTCGACGCCATCACCGAAGACAAGGTCGACCACCTGCACGTCAACATGGCGGGCAACCCGACCAGCCCGGTGCCGACAGTGCTCGCTGGCCTGCCGGGCTTCGAGAGCATGGCGGCGGGCATGATGAAGAAGAAGATGGACGATCTCGACCTGCCCGATGTTCGCGAGATGCTCGACATCCTCGACGGCGCCGGCGCAGAGCTGTACGCCTGCCAGCTCGCCATGGAGATGTTCGGGCGAACCGAGAAGGATCTGGTCAAACAGTGCAAGGCCGTCATCACCGTCGGTGACTTCTACGACATGGCGGACGGCGCCCAGGTGATCTTCACCTGAGGGTGCTGTCTGTGCGACATCCCCGGTCGCTGCTTGCTGATGGCGGGCGGCGGCTGGGGGGACGGCTCCCTGCCGCCGCCCGCCACCAGCGATGAACTCGCCCGGCGCCAGGCTATGCTGTGCACATGGTGCGTCCTGACGACAACGCTCAGCTCCCGCTGCCCTTCGGGGGCAGGG
>CAZRFD010000284.1:0-3670 GCA_964599085.1 uncultured Enterobacterales bacterium
CCACCCTCCCCCACCACACCCCCCCCGCCCCGCCCCCCCCCCCCCCCCCCACGCCCCCCCCCCCCCCCCCCCACCCCCCCCCCCCCGCCCCCCCCCCCCCCCCCCCCCCCCCCACCCCCCCCCCGCCCCCCCACCCCCCCCCCCCCCCCTCCACCCCCCCCCCCCCCCCTCCCCACCGCCCCTCCACCACCGCCCCACACCCCGGTCGCTCGCCGCACCCGGCGGCACCTCACCGCGGCCCCGCGACCGGCGGCTGTTCACAACGGGCAAGCTCGTGCCCATGGAGGAGTAGATGGTGTGAAAACCGAGAACAGGAGGTCCCATGTGGTTCCTGGCTCTCACGCTGGCATGTGCGAACCAGACCGGCTTCTACGCCCCCGGGCAGGACGGCGGCGTGCTCCCCGGCGTCGGTGACGAGTTCGCGGGCCCGGGCTGGACTGACGACAACAGTCAACCCTGGCAGGGCGGCGAGACGGCCTTGCCCTGCGACGGCGATCAGCAGGTGGGCGCGCTCGACGACCTGGACAGCTTCCAGGCCGACGCCTGCGGTGCCGTGACCGGCGACCTGGTGATCTCCGGCGTGGCCGGCCTCGAGTACCTCTCCCTGCCGGACCTGAAGGCGGTCGACGGCGATCTGACGATCATCGCCAACCCGGACCTGCGCAGCATCGATCTCGCCGGGCTGACGCTCATCTCCGGTGACATCTCGCTCGTCGGGCCGCAGGTCGGCGACACCAACCCGCTGCTGGAGAGCGTGGCGTTGCCCGCGCTCATCGCGGTCGGCGGGCGGCTGGACACCGGCGCCATGGCGACGGTGCACAGCCTGGACCTCGGGGCCCTGTGGTTCACCGGCGGCAGCGTGTTCATCGACCTCAGCGAGGACGCGGTCGAGGTGGACCTCGGCAACCTCGAGCGGGTGGACGGCGACCTGACGCTGTGGGGCGACGGGCTGCAGGCCGTGGACCTGGACCTGCTGGAAGAAGCCCGTGACCTCGACCTGGACTACGGCGGCGCGCGCATCGCTCTGCCAAACCTGCACACGGTACGCGACATCTCCGCCTCCGACGGCGAGCTGTCGGTCCCCAGCCTGCACGAGGTGCGCAACCTCGGCGACTTCGACGGGATCCGGCTGCACAAGCTCGACCTGCCGAACCTGGAGCGCGCTGACGGTGACGTGAACCTGGTCATCGAGGCCAGCCGCGCCGATCTCCCCGCGCTGCGCTACGTCGGCGGTGATCTCCACCTGACGGCCGCCCACGACGAGGGCGACCCCACCGGACCGCAGGTCACGGCGATGGTGCTGCACGACCTGGTCTACGTCGGCGGCGATCTGCAGGTCGACGGCCAGATGGTGGGCGAGGGTGAGCTTGGCCTCGGCGCCCTGCTCGCGGTCGGCGGTGACACCTCGATCGAGGGCGTGCAGAGCCTCGACCTGGACCGGCTGCACGTCACCTACGGAGATCTGGCGATCGAGCGCACCGGCATCGAGTGGCTGAGCCTGCCGTTGCTCTCGTCGGTGGACGGAGACCTCGTGGTTGCCGACAACGACGCGCTGACCGAGCTCGGCGCCCCGGCCCTGGGCTACGTCGGCGGCGACCTGCGCATCGTCGACAACCCGCTGCTGCCCACCTGCATCGGCGAAGACCTCGTCGACATGGTGCTCGGCCGCGACGGGGTCGGCGGCGACGTCGACGTCAGCGGCAACGCCGACGACGCCTGCGCCCAGGACGTCGACGAGAGCTGAGCGACATGGTGCCGCGACCCGGCCGCTGTCCCAGGACGGCGGCCGCCCCGTGTCTATGGATCAGGTGATGGCAGACCTCGTCGCCAGCCTGCGCACCCCCGACACCGAGCTGCGGCAGACCCACATCTCGTGGGTGTTCCTGCGCGGTGACGAGGTACTGAAGGTGAAGAAGCCGGTGGACTTCGGCTTCCTCGACTTCACGACCCCCGACCGGCGCCGCGCCATGTGCCAGGCCGAGGTCGAGGTCAACGCGCGGCTCTCTCCCGACGTGTACCTCGGCGTCGTGCCGCTCACCGTCGACGAGAGGGGCCGCTACCGGGTCGGTGGCCCCGGCCCGCCGGTGGACTGGGCGGTCCGCATGCGCCGCCTGCCCGACGCCGATCGCGCGGATCTGCGCCTCGCCCGGGGCACGCTCACCGACGCCCACCTCCAACGCATCGCCACCGACATCGCCGCCTTCCACCGCCGCTGCGAGACCAGCGCCGAGATCGCGGCCTTCGGCACGCCGGCCCGCTTCGGCGTCAACGTCGTGGAGAACTTCGAGCAGACGCGCGACGTGCTCGGCGAGTACCTCGCGCCGGCCGAGGCCGCCGAGGTGGAGCGCTGGCAGCGGGCCTTCCTCGCCGAGCGCGGTGACGTCTTCGCCGCCCGGATCGACGCCGGACACGTCCGCGACGGCCACGGCGACCTGCGGCTGGAGCACCTCTACCTCGACGACCAGGGCCAGCTCCGGGTGCTCGATGCCATCGAGTTCAACGACCGCTTCCGCTACGCCGACACCGCCGCCGACCTCGCCTTCCTGTCCATGGACCTGCGCTGGCGGGGGCGGGCCGACCTCGCCGAGCGCGTGGTCGCACTCTACGCCCGCGAAGCCGACGACTACGACCTGTACACGGTCCTCGACTTCTACGAGAGCTACCGCGCCTTTGTGCGGGGCAAGATCGCGACCTTCGTCGCTGCCGACCCCGCGACGCCAGCCGACGCCCTGAGGCGCGCGCAGGACGATGCCCGCAGCTACTTCAAGCTGGCCCTGGCCACCGAGCGCCGGGTGCTGCTGCCGCCGATGGTGGTGGCGGTGGGCGGGCTCATCGCCGCGGGCAAGTCGACCATCGCCGACGCCCTGTCGGCAGAGCTGGGGGCGCCGGTCGTGGACAGCGATCGGACCCGCAAGCACATGCTCGGTGTGGAGGCGACGACCCACGTGGGCGACGCGAGCTGGAAGGGGGCCTACGATCCGCGGTTCACCGAGCGGGTCTACGACGAGGTCTTCCGCCGGGCCGCTGTGGTTCTGGCCAGCGGCCGCCCGGTGATCGTCGACGCCTCCTTCCGCAGCCGGTCGATGCGGGCGCGCGCGCGGGCCCTGGCCGCGGCGGCGGGCGTGCCCCTGCGGGTGGTCGAGTGCCGGGCCGACCGACCGACCGCCATGGCCCGCCTCGAAGAGCGCGAGCGGCGCGACGACGCGGTGAGTGATGGGACCCGCGCGGTCTACGACGACTTCGCCGCCCGCTGGGAGCCCATCGTCGAGCTGGGCCCCGGCGAGCACGTCCTGCTCGACACCCGCCTGCCCCTATCAACCTGCCTCGACAGCCTGCACCGCCACGTGCCCACCTGGCCGGTGGGGCTGGCGGGGTGAAGTCGGGGCGATGTAGAGCCCCCCTTTTTGCAACATGGGCAAGGTAGAGCCGGCGGTTTCGCAACAATTCGGGCCCGGGCGAGGTCACGTCGCGGTGGGCCGCCCCCATAAGTCCGGCAATCACGTGAGGCGCTCGGTGGCGTGGGCCTGCCGTGTTGCGAAAACGGGGGCTCTACCTCCGCGCTGTTGCGAATTCGGGGGCTCTACCTCCTGGGCGTCGCGGATCCTCTCCGCTCTGCTCCACGGAGGGCTCCCACGCATGCGGCGAGCGGCGTTCGACCTGCGCGCTCGTC
>CAZRFD010000284.1:3770-4290 GCA_964599085.1 uncultured Enterobacterales bacterium
GCGCCGGTGGCGCCTCAGCCGCCGTGCGTCGCTGCCCGCCTGGCACCCTCCGGCGCCCGCCCTCGCGCCGGTGGCGCCTCAGCCGCCGTGCGTCGCTGCCCGCCTGGCACCCTCCGGCGGCCACCCGGCGCGCCTGGCGCCATTCGGCGGCCACCCGGCGCGCCTAGCGCTGTTCGGTCCCCGCCTGACCCCCCGCAGTGAGCGCGTCGGCGACCACCGGCGCCAGCAGCGCGCCGATCTCGTCGGCTCCGCGGGCGCTGACGTGGACCTTGTCGAGGTACCAGGTGTCGGGGTCGGACAGCCAGGCGTCGGCGTGGCGGGCGAGGTCGACGACCGGGAGGCCATGGTCGGTGGCCTGGGCTGCGGCGATGTGGTTGATGCTCGGGGTGGCGTCGGGGACGAGGTCCCACTCGACCGCCGCCCGCAGGGCATCGGCGGCTGCGGCGGTGTCGCCGCCGTGCAGCCGGTGCTGGCCGAGCTTGTACTGGAAGAAGCTGACGGCGGGGTCGAGGTCGACGGC
>CAZRFD010000285.1:0-4215 GCA_964599085.1 uncultured Enterobacterales bacterium
TTTGGCTTGTTTTGCTGATAGACTTGCTTTAAGCTGGCTAATTGATCACGCATGGAACAACGACCATGCTTTCGCCGATCGGTCACGTGCCGCCGGTCAGGACCTGTCGGAACACCCTTGGGTCAGGATTCTGACTTGGGCCTTCATCAGTGGCCTTTATATCGCGTTCGTTGTTGTTCCGGCTCTGCAGAGACAGCGAACCATGAGGAAGCCGCGTTTCGGTTGCGGGCCAGACATCATGTTTGTCGATCTCTGCGTCCTCGTTGCTCTCTTCCTCGGTGGCTGGCTTATCATCGAACACTCGCGGCGTCCTCGCCTGTGGTCCCTGGTGTGGTGGCTGGTCATCGTCTCGACCTACTACATCCTGCGGTCCTATTTCGGAAACCTCGTGGGTTGGTGCTGGATGCTGTGAACCACTCCACCCGCTCTGCACCCCCGCCTCCCCCTGCATGTCGCATGGCGCGAACCGCTCGCCCTCACCACCCCCACGTCACGCTCGTCCACCCGCCGTAGTCCGACAGGCTGCGGCACCAGCGGTCCGACCAGCCGGTGACGGGGTCTTCGACGATGCAGCCGGCGCCGACGTCGACGAGGAGCGAGGGGATCTTGGCGATGGAGAAGGCCGGGGACCAGGACCTCGCCCGGACGCCGAGCCAGGTGAGCCCGGGGTTGCCCGAGGGATCGAAGCGGGTGCCGGCCCGGTCGGTGCGGGCCAGGAATTCGAGGCCGTTGATGTCGAGCACGGCTTCGCCCCCACTGTGCCAGGTGCCGGTGAGCGCACCCGGGCCGAGCATGGGCTGGGTGACGCGGTTCATGGACCAGCCGACGGGCAGCAGGCTGCTGTCCAGCCCGCCGAGCTGCCAGCCGCCGCCACCGTTCATGCCACCGTTCATGCCACTGTAGCCGCCGTCGGTGCGGGCCCACAGCCCGAGCTTGCGCACGCCGAGGCCCAGGCCGAGCGCGCCGCGACCGAGGCCTCCGGTCTGTGCACCCTGGTGCAGGGCCTGGCCCTCGGCGGTCAGCTCCGTGGCGATCCACGCACCGCTGCCGGCCCAGGGGGCGATCGACAGGGACGCGAAGCCGGCCTGTGCAGGGGCCGGGCCGCCCTCCAGCGACGCGTCCGCCCAGGCGCCGACCTCCCAGGCCCAGGCGTTGCGTGGGGCCTGGCGCTCGGCGCCGACGCTCAGCTCGGCGCCGCCACGCCAGTCCCGACCGTCCGCCTGCACGGCGAAGGGGGTCAGGCGCAGGTGGCCGCCGGCCCCCAGCGGCGGTCCGAACCAGGACCAGCGGGCGCTGCCGCCGCTGACGTCGGCGGTGGTGCCCCAGCCGCCGAGCAGCAGCAGCTCCTGGCGGCCGATGACGTCTCCCAGGCGGATCCCGGCTTCGCTCTGTCCATGGCCGACGCCTGCGCCGCCGCCCAGCAGGGGCCACCACTCCAGGTGACCGACGCCGTAGCGGTGGGGCTCGCCAGGATCGCTGGTGGCCAGGGGTCCGGGCGGTGCCGGGTGGTCAGGCGGAAGGATGGGGGGCGGGCCGTCGACGGACGGGGGCGGCGACCGCTGCCAGTCGATGTCGGCGCGATGCAGGTCGATGCCGTCACTGTCCAGGGAGAGGTGGAACAGGGCGCCGCCGTCGGGCGTGGGCGCGGGAGCGGTGGCGATGCCGGCGCTGTGGGTGAGGATCACGGGCGTGGCGTCGGGATCGTCCAGGTCCAGCCCGGCGATCTCGATGAAGCCGCCGGTGCCGAGCGCGAAGAAGACGTGGCGCCCGTCGGGGGCCCACTCGGGGTCGGCCACCAGGCGGTCGTCGGGCGTGGGCAGGACGCGCTCCTCGCCGGTGGACAGATCCCGGAGCACGAGTCGCCAGGCGCCGTCGTGGCGGAGGTAGAGCAGCCGGCCACCGTCGGGCGAGATCCGCGGGTGGTCCAGCGCCACCGGCACGGGCACCTCGACCAGCGGCGTGATCTCACCGGATGCCAGGTCCACGCGGACCAGGCTGTGCTCTCCCCAGACCTGGCGGTGGGCGACGGCCCAGGTGCCGTCCGGCGCCGGGTCGGCCTTGGAGACGCCGGCCCCGCGGGTGATGCGGCGCTCACGGCCGGTGTCGGGCTCCCAGGTGAACAGATCCGGGCGCAGCTCGCCGCGGGCGTCCGGTTCCCAGGCGGCGAAGAGCACGGACTTGCCGTCCGGCATCCACCGGGGCTCCCAGGCCTGGCGGAAGAGGTCGTCGCGCTGAACCTCGGGGTCGCGGGGGTAGACGGGCGGCGCGACGGGGAGGACGTCCTGTGGGTCCTTGTCGACCGCCTTCTTGTGCGGCGCCCACCACTTCTCCTCGATCTCGGGATCGTCGGCGGTGGACCAGATGACGAGGTGGTTCTCGCGGTCGACGCGGCGCACGGCGAGGATCCGGCTGCCGTCGGGGCTGACCTCGGGGGAGAGGGTGGTCTGTGCGAGGTCCTGCCACAGGGTGTCGTCGACGGGGCGGGCGGCCTGCACGGTCAGGGCGTCGCGGTCCAGCTCGGCGCGGAAGCGATTGTAGAGGGTGGCGGGGTCGTCGCCGAACACCCCCCGGAAGGCGGTCCGGAAGCCGCGCAGCTTGCGGGCGCTCATGCGGGCCCACAGGTCCCGCAGGGCGCCGCAGTCGCCGGGGACGCGCTCGCCGGGGGCGCCGCCGCAGCGGCGGGCTTCGAGCCACTCGAGATAGGCGGACCCCACGAGGTAGGCGTGGCTGCCGGTCATCCAGCCATCCGTGCTGCTGAGCATGCCGTAGGACGGCAGGCGGCCGTCCTCGGCCAGGATGCGCAGCCAGGCGGCCCGCAGGTCGGAGTTGGGGCGGCCCATGCCGGTCAGGCGGCCCTCGACGACGGTGGCGGTGCCCTCGAAGACCCAGCGCGGCGCGCCCAGCGTGATGGGGTCGAGGCCGAGCAGGCCAACGGTGCTGCGCCACAGCGGACTGCGCGAGCGGCGCAGCATGTGGACGAGGTGGGTGTCTTCGTGGACGACGAGGTCTTCGGCCCAGTCGCGGTACCAGGCCAGGACCGAGCCGGCGTCGGGGGAGGTCGGGAAGATCCCCATGCGGGGGTGGGCGCCGATGGGGATGGCGAAACCGTTGGACTGTCGCAGGGGGTCGAGCACCACGACATCGACCCGGCGGGAGGGTTCGTAGCCGACCTCGGCGGCGACGTCGGCGCGGATGGACTCCAGGCGGGAGGCGACGTGCTGGGCCCAGGCGTCCGCGGGCTCCGGGTAGCTGAGCCGGTAGTGCTCGGTCTCGTAGACCTGCCAGCGCAGGTCGGCTTCCTGGGCGCGCGCCCCCTGGACGGAGAGGGCGACGGCGAGGGGGACGAGGCTGGCGGGCATCGGGGCTCCGGGGGGCGGACCGTGGGCGGCAGCCTATCGCTGCGAGCTGCGGTGCCCGGCGGATAGGATTGCGGCATGTCCATCCTCGACAAGCTCAAGCAGGCCTGGGACGAGACCCGGGACGAAGCGGCGACCAAGGGCGCCGAGCTCGCGGCGAAGCAGGCCGCAGCGGCGGCCAAGGCGGCGCTGGCGGCCGCGGGCGACGAATTCCTCGATGACGCCGAGCACATGCTCGACGAAGCAGAGAAGGCTCGGGAGGGGCGGCCCGACTACGCGCCCTCGCCCGACAAGGCCGGAGACATCGCGTCCTACATCCACGACATCGCCGGCGACGCCGAGCAGATCCGCAAGACGCGGGCCGAGCGCCAGGCGGCCGCCGCCGAGGAGCTGGCGCGGCTCAAGGCGGAGCTGCGGGGAGAGGAGTAGCCGGCAGGGCCCGTGCCGCCCGCAGTGGAGCCGCTACCGCCCCGGCGGCCGCGGCCCGACGATGGGGTGTGCCGACAGCCGCGCCGCCCGCAGCACCCGGTCGATCGCCGCCCGGGAGGTCGGCGGGTCCGCTCGCAGCGCCTTCTCCGTGGCGTCGCGGGTGGTGACGAAGGCGCGGTTGCGGATCCAGGTGGCCTGGTCGGCGCCCTCGCCCTTGATGAAGGTCAGGTCGTACCAGGCGCCGTCGATCCCGATGAGCCAGACGTCGGTGCCGAGCGGGTACAGCTCCGGCGTGACGTCGTAGCCGTAGCGGGACAGCAGGGGCATGGAGACATAGAGCTGGTCGCCCTTGCGGGTGATGTCCATGCTGCCGACGTTGTAGGGGTCGTAGTAGTGGCCGACGTTGGCGTCCAGCCCGTCGGGGTCCCAG
>CAZRFD010000286.1:0-4202 GCA_964599085.1 uncultured Enterobacterales bacterium
GCAGACCCGGCGACCGGCTGGAGCACCCGCGTCCCGGAGTGGCTGACGCGGCGCGGCGCCGGATCTGGCGCTTCTTCGGGGGGGAGCGGAGGAGGTTCTGGCGCGACGTCCGTCCCCGGGGCCGGCTCTGTCTCAACCAGGCGCTGGAGGCTGTCGGGTGCGCCCGCCATGTCGTCGCCCCCGTCCGACGCAGCGCGGTCCGCCCACAGGGACCAGGCCGTGACCCCGACGATGACGAGCCCGACACCGAAGATCACGGCCGGCAGCGCGGACATCAACCGGCCGTGCCCGCCGGCGCCGCCCCTGCGAGGCGCACGAAGGTCGACGACGCTGTGCGGCGCCCGTGCCCCCCCCACTGCCACCGGCAGTCCCCCCGTGTGCTGCGACGTGGGGTGCATGGTCGACGAGGAGTGCTGCGGCTTGCGTGGCTCGGCGGCCCCCGTCCGAGCCCGCGCCCCGAGATCCTGCTGGAAGCGGACGAGCTGGTCACGTGAGGTGACGGGGTCGCTGACGAGGCCCGCCAGCGCCCGCCCCATCGCCGCCGCCGACGTGAATCGAGCCGCCGGATCCCGCTGCAGCGCGCGCACCAACACGCCCGAGAGGGGGGCCATCGGTCCGGTCAGGGACGCGGCCCGGCGCGCGGCTTCGTCGGCGTCCAGCAGCGGGCGGATGGCGTCCGGAGTCTTCTCCTTGAACAGGGGCTGCAGGGCCGCCAGTTCATAGAGCACCGCGGCCAGCCCGAACAGGTCGGCCTGGGGCCCGACGTCCACTCCGCTGGCCTGTTCCGGCGACATGTAGCCCCAGGTGCCGCGGACCGCGCCGGGACGCTCTGACGTCAGCAGCGCCCGGCTGATCCCGAAGTCGAGCAGCTTGACCACGCCCTGGGGGTTCAGGATGAGGTTGCTGGGCTTGATGTCTCGGTGAACGAGGCGCAGGTGGCTGCCGTCTTCGGCGGTCGCGTGGTGCGCGTAGTGCAGCCCGTCGCAGACCTGACGCCCGATCTCGGCGACGATGGACAGGGGCACGGGCAGCCCGTGCCGTCGGCACAGGGAGATGGCCCGCCGCAGCGTGACCCCCTCCACGTACTCCATGACCAGGTAGTACCGGTCGTCCTGGTGGTCGAAGTCCTGGATCTGGACGAGGTTCTGGTGCGCGAGCAGCGAGCCGATGCGGGCTTCGTTGATGAACAGGCGCTGGAAGCCCTGGTGCCGCGCGTGCTCCGGCAGGATCACCTTCACCGCGACGCGCGGCGCGACCCCCGCGAGGCTCTCGCGGCGGGCTTCGTAGACCCGCGCCATCCCGCCGGTCGAGATCGGCCGGACCAGCCGATAGCGGCCCAGGCGCACCGGAGTCCCGTCTGCCAGGACCTCGGCACCGCTGCCCGAGCCGGTGGCGGGGGGGGTATCGGACGCAGCCTGCTCCATGCTCGCCGAATCCTACCCCGCCCGCCCCCCCGGTGCGCGCGGCGCGGTGCCACGAGTTGCACCGGGCGGCCTCCCGTGCTCCGCGAGCAGGGCAGGGCCCCGGCCCTCGGGGACCGCAGGGCGCCCGCGCTCGGGCCACGCGACACCTCCGTCCCCACGCCACGCTGGCTTCTCCACCTCGATGACAGGGGGCGTGCCACTCCGCGCCACGTTGATAGGCTCCGGCCGCTTCATCCCCGGAACACCCATGTCCGCAGCGATCCCCGGTGGCGACGACGCCCCCGGAACCGAGCACATCGTCGAGCCGGCCCCCGCCGACCGCATCCTCGACATCGCCGACCCCCTGCCGCCCTGCAGCGCCGACGAGCTCCTGCGGCTCTACCGCGGCATGCTGCGCATCCGCCGCGTCGAAGAGCTCGCCGCCAAGGCCTACACCCAGCGGCGCATCCTCGGCTTCTGCCACCTCTACATCGGCCAGGAGTCGGTCGCGACCGGCGCCGCCGCCGCCACCGGCGGCGACTACTGGATCGCGTCCTACCGCGAACACGGCCACGCGCTGGCCAAGGGTGTGGCCCCGCGCAAGGTCATGGCCGAGCTGTTCGGCAAGGAGACCGGCGCCAGCCACGGGCAGGGCGGCTCCATGCACATCTACGACCGCTCGGTCGACTTCATGGGCGGCTACGGCATCGTCGGGGCTCACGTGCCCCTGGCCAACGGCGTGGCCTGGGCGGCCCGGGCCCGGGGCGAAGATCGGGTCTGCGTCTGCTTCTTCGGCGACGGCGCGGCCAACCAGGGCGCCTTCTTCGAGGCCCTCTGCCTGGCCGCCCTCTACAAGCTGCCCGTCGTCTTCATCTGCGAGAACAACTGGTACGCCATGGGCACGCCCCTGCACCGCCAGTCCGCCCTCACCGACATGAGCCTGCGGGCCCGCGGGGTCGGCATGGTCCGGGAACAGCTCGAGGGCTGGGACGTCGAGCACGTCCGCCAGCGCGTCGCCGCTGCGCGGCAGCACGCGGTGTCCGGCCAGGGCCCCGTGCTGCTCGAGGTCGTCACCTACCGCTACCGCGGCCACAGCATGTCCGACCCCGCGAAGTACCGCCCCAAGGGAGAGCTGGCGGCCCAGAAGGAGCGCCACGATCCCATCGACCTCACCGGCGACCGTCTCCGGGGCCCGCACGGGGTCAGCCAGGAGGTCCTCGACACCGTGCGTGCCGAGGTCGAAGAAGAAGCCCGCGACGCCTGGCAGTTCGCCATCGACAGCCCCGAGCCTGACCCGGCGACCCTCTACGACTACGTCTACGCGCCGGCGGCGGACGCCGGCGACAAGGAGGGCTGAGGATGGCCCGGCTCCAGATCCGACAGGCCCTGCGCCGCGCGATGCAGGAAGAGATGCGCCGCGACCCGACCATCTTCCTGATGGGAGAAGAGGTCGCCCACTACAACGGCGCCTACAAAGTCAGCCAGGGCATGCTCGACGAGTTCGGCGCCGACCGCGTGGTCGACACGCCGATCTCCGAGGGGGGCTTCGCCGGCCTGGGGGTGGGGGCGGCGATGGCCGGGATGCGCCCGATCATCGAGTTCATGACCTTCAACTTCAGCCTTGTGGCCTTCGATCAGGTGATCAACAGCGCGTCGAAGATCTACCAGATGAGCGGCGGGCAGTATGCCGTGCCCATCGTCTTCCGCGGCCCCAACGGCGCCGCCGAGAACCTGGGCTCGCAGCACAGCACCGCGGTCGACAGCCTCTACGCCCACTTTCCCGGCCTCAAGGTCGTCACCTACTGCGACGCGACCGACGCCTACGGCCTGCTGAAGGCGGCGATCCGGGACGACAACCCGGTGATCTTCCTCGAGAGCGAGCTCACCTACGGCATGAAGGCCGAGGTCCCCGACGACGAGTACGTCATCGAGCTGGGCAAGGCCCGGGTGCGCCGATCGGGGGACGACCTGACGCTCGTGAGCTGGGGCAAGCAGATCTTCAACGTCGAAGCCGCCGCCGACCAGCTCGCCACCGAGGGGATCTCGGCCGAGGTGCTCGACCTGCGCAGCCTGCGGCCCCTCGACCACGACACGCTGTTCTCGTCGGTCAGCCGCACCGGCCGCTGCGTCGTCGTGCAGGAGGGCCACGTGTTCGCGTCGGTCGCAGCCGAAGTCGCCGCCCGCGTGCAGGAGGCCTGCTTCGACTGGCTCGAAGCGCCCGTGCTGCGGGTGAACAGCCGCGACGTCAACCAGCCCTACGCCCGAAACCTCGAACAGGCGGTGGTCCCCTCCCCCGATCGCATCGTCGCCGCCGCGCGGCGCGTGCTGGGGCTCTCCGCTGCCACCGACAACGAGCTGTCCCGCTGACGGGCCCCCAGAGATCCGAGGAAGCACGATGGCCGAGATCTTCGAGATGCCCCAGGCGTCACCGACCATGGAGGTCGGCACGCTGCTGGCGTGGCGCAAGCATGAGGGCGACGAGCTGGCGCCGCAGGACGTGATCGCCGAGGTGGAGACCGACAAGGCCGCCATGGAGATCGAAGTCTTCGACAAGGGCTGGCTGCTACGGGTGCTCGTGCCCGAGGGCGCGGAGGTTCCGCCCGGGGCCCCCATCGCCATCATCGGTACCGCGCCGGACGAAGACATCGACGCGCTGCTCCAGGAAGCCGACCGGCGCGCAGCGGACCTCGCCGGGGATTCCGCCCCCGCCGCCCCCGCCGAGGCCGCCACCAGCGAAACCCGCGCCAGTGCCCCCCCCGCCACCGGAACCGCCGCCACCGAGACCGCGAGCGACCCGAC
>CAZRFD010000287.1:0-4200 GCA_964599085.1 uncultured Enterobacterales bacterium
CCGACCCGGCGCCGCGCGCTGTGGATCAAGGCCACCGTGCTGCGCCCCGACGACGGCCCGCCGACGGCCGACGCCTGGGTCACGGTGTTCACCCCCGGCGCTGCCTTCGGACTGCGGCGAACCATCCCACTCACCGACGCGCGCTTCCCGGCTCCCCTGGACCTCGACGTCGCGGGCTGCCGCTTCACCGCGACCACGCTGCGCGGTCGCCTGGCGGACACCGTCCACCAGGTCGGCTGGGACCTCCGCTTCGACGCCTCTCCCCTCGGCGCGCCACTGTGCATCTTCCCGTCGCAGCGCATGCTCGACGGTCCCCTCCCCCGCAACAAGACCATCACCCCCGCCCCGGCGGCCACGATGCAGGGCCACCTCGACGTGGACGGAGAGCGCTGGGAGCTCGAGGGCTGGCCGGCCATGCGCGGCCACAACTGGGGGCCGGCGCACGCCGAACACTACGCCTGGGGCCACGCCCTCTTCCTCGACACCGATGGCTCCGTCCACACCCTGGTCGAGGGGATCTCGGCGCGGATCCGGATCGCCGGACGCCTCACCCCCTGGCTGTCGGCGCTGGTGATCCGCCGCGGCGACCGGGAGTACCGCTTCGACCGGCTGGTCGACCTGTGGCGTCAGCGCCCCGACGTGGGCGATCTGTCCTGGACACTGTCCATGCGCGGGCCCGCCGGCCGGGCGCGACTGTCCATGCGCGCGCTGCCCGAAGAGGTCGCCTGCCTGGGCTACGACAACCCCGACGGACTGCGGCGGTACTGCCTCAACAGCAAGCTGGCCGAGGTGGAGCTGCGCGTCGATCCGCGGGACGGCGACGGCTTCTCCTGCCACAGTCCCCACGGCGGGGCGCTCGAATTCCTCCGCCAGCAGCCCGACCCCCGCTGGCCCGAGGTGGTCTGATGCCGCTGGCGTTCTCCGAGACCATGCGCGGCGTGCTGCACGACGCCGCCGGACAGCCCCACCTCGTCGAGTTCGACGTCACGATCTCGGCCCCCCGGCTGCGGGCCTTCCTGCGCCGGGGCGACGCCGAGCTGCGCGGTGTCGTCCGCGCGGCCCCCTGGGCCGAGGACGCGCCAGTGAAGGGCCGCTTCCACATCGACGCCCGTGGCATGGACTATGCCCTGGAGTTCACCACCGAGGAGGGGGAGGACGCGCGCCTGGTGGGTCGCAAGGACCTGGACCCGGCGCGGCTGCTGCCGACGATCACGACCCTGCACAGCCGGCTGATGCTCGACGGCGAGGAGCGCGCGGCGGGCACCCTGCGCTTCGACCTCAACGAGGTCGTGGCGCTGGCCGCGTCGACCCGTCTGCGCGCCGACCGCCGCCCGCTGGATCTCGACCGGCGCAGCCCTGGGCAGCCCGGCCCCTCCCCCCTCGGCCCACGCCACCAGCGCCTGCTGGCCGCCTACGCCGAGACCATCCTGCCCGCCGGCCGGCGCGTCGCAGCCGCGGACGCGGCCACGGCCACCGCCGCCCTCGACGTCATCGCCGGCTTCCCCGGCCCGATGCAGGCGCTACTTCGCCACGCCCTCGACGCCCTGGCGCTGTGGGCGCGCCTGCGCACCGGTCGCGCCCTGGACCGCCTGCCGCTGGACCGCCGCGCCGCCGTGTGCGACGCGCTCGACCACGCCGGCCCAGGCGGCGCCGGGCTGCGGCTGCTGCTGGGTATGCCGGTGAAGGCCGCCCACTTCGGCCGCACCGACTACGTCGACGCCGTCGGTGCCCCTCGCTTCGACAACCCGGTGGCCGAGCCGCCGCCGGCCTGGCGGCGCAACGTCCTGCCCCCCGACGCTCTGGAACCCGTCACCGACCTCGACGCCGACGTGGTCGTCGTCGGAACCGGTGCCGGCGGCGCCGTCGTCGCCGCCGAGCTGGCCGAGCAGGGGCTGGGGGTGGCCATCATCGAGGCCGGCCAGCTCTACGCCCGCGCGGCCTTCTCCGGCTCTCCCCAAGCGCGGCTGCAGCGCTTCTACGACGACGCCGGCATGCGCTTCTCCGTCGGCAACACGGTGATCTCCATCCCCACCGGCCGCATGGTCGGCGGCTCGACGGCCATCAACAGCGGCACCTGCTTCCGCACCCCCGCCACCGTCTTCGCCGAGTGGCGCTCCCGCGGCTTCCCGGGCGACTTCCACCCCGACGGCTTCGACGGCTGGTTCTCGCGGGTCGAAGACGAGCTGCAGGTCGCGCAGGGAGACCCGCGCTGGTTGGGGGAGGTGGCCGCCGTCGTCGGTCGCGGCGCCGACGCGCTCGGGGCCGAACACCACCCGCTGCCACGCAACGCGCCGGGATGCGACGGCCAGGGCGTCTGCCCCGTCGGCTGCCCCACGGACGCCAAGCGCTCGACGAACGTCTCCTACGTGCCGCGCGCCCTGCGGGCCGGCGCCACGCTCTTCACCGGCATGGAGCTGCGCGCCCTGCACCGCCGGGGCAGCCGGGTGGCCGCGGTGGAAGCCCGTGGACAGACGCCCACCGGCGCCCCCCGCCGCCTGCGCATCCGCGCCCGGGCCGTCGTCCTCGCCACCGGCACCCTGAACAGTCCCCGCATCCTCGCCGACAACGGGATCCGGCTGCACCACCTCGGCCGGAACCTCTCGATCCACCCCGCCCTCGGCATGTTCGCCCGCCTGCCCTCGCCGGTGGAGCCCTGGCGAGCGATCCCCCAGGGCTACGGCGTGAGCGGCCTCGTCGACCCCCGCCTGCGCTTCGAGGGCTTCTACCTGCCCCCGCAGCTCTCGGGAAGCCTGATGCCGGCGGAGGGGGCGCTGCTCACCCGCTGGATGGACGCCGCCGATCGCGTGGTGCAGTACGGCTTCATGGTGCGCGACCACAACACCGGCCGCGTGCTGCGCGGGCCGGGTGGGCGGCCGCTCATCCACTACTCGCTCTCCCCCGACCTCCTCGACCTCTTCGCCCGCGGGGCCGCCGTCCTCGCCGAGCTGCTGCTGGCCGGCGGCGCCGAGTCCGTGCTCACCGGCGTCCGCGGCGAAGAGAGCGTCGACAGCCGCGGCGCCGCCCGGGCCCTCCGCCACCGGATCCGCAGCCCCGGCCAGCTCCGCCTCGCCGCCTTCCACCCGCTGGCCACCTGTCGCATGGCCGCCTCCGCGGACGAGGGCGTCGTCGACTTCGAGCACCGGGTCTTCGGCACCGACAACCTCTACGTGGTCGACGGCAGCAGCGTCCCCTCCTCGCTGGGCGTCAACCCGCAGATCACCATCATGGCCATGGCCACCCGGGCCGCGGATCGGCTGGGGGCGCGGCTGGCGGGGTGAGGGAGGAGAATGACGGTCACGGCGCCCAGGCCGTCCTCGCAGCAGGCTACAGTGGGGGCATGTCTCGTGCAGCCGCCAACCAGGGCCGCCCTGCGACCACCGCCGACCTGCTCGCACTGCCGGACCGCCCACGACACGAGCTGATCGCCGGAAACCTGGTCCAGAAGCTCCTGCCCTCGCCTCGCCATGGCTTCATGCAGAGCGACATCGTCTTCGAGCTGGGCGGCCCGTTCCAGCGGGGCCGCGGGGGACCCGGCGGGTGGTGGTTCGGCGTGGAGATCGCCTGTGAGCTGACCGGCACCGACACCTTCCTGCCCGACGTCGCAGGCTGGCGGGTCGAGCGGCTGCCCGGTCCGCCGGACGGGCCGATCTGCCGGGTCCGGCCGGACTGGGTGTGTGAGATCCTGTCGTCGTCGAACCCCACCCGGGACCTGCGCGACAAGCTGCGGGGATACCACCGCGGCCGCGTCCCGCACTACTGGATCGTCGACCCGCACCGCCGCAGCGTCACCGCGTACCGCTGGGCTGACGCCGGATATCTCGTCGTGGACCACGTCGACCTGGGCCCCGCCGTCGTTCTCGAGCCCTTTGACGCGGTACCGCTCGACCTCTCCGGGGTGGTGCGCGTCTCGGACCCGGCAGAGGCCAGGACGAGCGACGGCTGAAGCGCCCAGCGGCCGTAAGCATCCGGACGGGACCGGCTTCCCCGTGCAGGTGCGCCTGCGCCGGATGGGAGCGGGCGACCGGGCCGGCGTCCTGGCGATGCTGAGGGATCTGACCGCGCAGCGCCGGGCGGAACGAGAGCGCGGACAGATCGAGCGCCTGCACTCCACGCGGCTGCTGGCCGGGGGGGTCGCCCACGACTTCACCCTGATGTTGCAGCCGTCCCCCTACTACGCGGCCATATCCATGTTCCCCGGCG
>CAZRFD010000288.1:0-4188 GCA_964599085.1 uncultured Enterobacterales bacterium
ACGATGCTTCCGCGCAAT
This sequence comes from uncultured Enterobacterales bacterium, assembly GCA_964599085.1. Taxonomy (GTDB): domain Bacteria; phylum Myxococcota_A; class UBA796; order UBA796; family UBA2385; genus J125. Next base: position 19 of record CAZRFD010000288.1, read on the forward strand.
AAAATCCATACAAATGGGGGGAAGATCCGTCTGACGCTACGTCCAGTCCCGCGCCACGCTCCAGCCGCCCGGAGAAGGCCATGGCGTCGAGGTCGACGAGGGAGAGTGCTGGCCAGACCGTCTGTTCAGGGTCGACGGCCTGGGTGGGGTTCCACAGGAAGTGTGGCACCACCGCCAGGTCCTCTCCCACCGCCATGGCGCCGAATCCGTAGGGGATCCCCTGGCTGTCTCCGGCGTCGTCGGTGGCGGTCACGTCGCCGAAGATGGCGGCGACCACCGCTTCACTGTCCACGTCCACGAAGCTGATGCGGTTGACGAAGTGGTGGCTGATCAGCAGGTGGCCGCGGGTGGCGTCGAAGGCGAGGTCGCGGGGGTCCCAGCCGCGGCTGGGGGGCCCGTCGACATCGACGGGAGCGAGGTCGTCGCCGAAGCCCGGCGACCAGCTCCGGGTGCGCTGCAGGGTGTCGGGGTCGTAGCGGTCGACGCTGTTGCCGGCGAAGTCGGTGACGTAGATGCGGCCGGCGTCGTCGGTCACCACCCCGATGGGGTCGCTGCCGGCCCCGACGCTGCGCTGCCGGCCGGTGCGCAGGTCGACGGCGACCAGCCGCGAGGCCCCGCGATCGACGGCGTAGAGCACCCCGCCATCGGGGGAGAGGGCGAGCTGCTCGGCGTGTCCCTGCACCGTGATCTCGTCGATGCGGGCGAGGCTGGTCGCGTCCAGGACCGAGATGACGGGCAGGTCCGGTTCGGCGACGTAGAGCCGGTGCAGACCCTCCTGCAGGACCATGCTGCTGCCGGCGCGGCTGCCGAGCTGCACCGTCGGGAAGCCGCTGTCCGACGAGGCCGGCGGCCGACACCCCAGGCCGACCAGCAGGAGGGCGGCGAGGGGCAGGGAGAGGGCCATGACCGCAGTCTATGATGCCCCCGCCATGCTCGCCCTCCCCCTCGCGCTGTCGCTGCCTGCCCTGGTCGGGGGCTGTGGCGCGCCCGGAGCGGACTCTGGCGGGGATTCGGGCCGCGCGGGCACGGCGTCCGCCTGTGCCGTGACCGGCAGCCTCATCGACGCGGGGCTGGTCCTCGACCTCGGCGCGTGCGGGGGCGGCACGCTGGCGGTCACGGTGTCGGGGGAGACGGTGTCGGGAGATGGGGACTGGACGGTCGAGCTGGTCGAGCTGGCACCGACCGTGGGCGGCAGCCTGCTGCTGCAGCCGGTGCTCCGGGCAGCCGACGGCGGGGTCTACGAGGGGCTGCGGCTCCAAGGCGCGGTCGACCTGGAGGGCGGCTGGGACGCGCTGTGGCGGCAGGGCTACCAGTCCTGGTCCTGGTCGGGGGTGGTGGCCGCGGACTCCGGCGCGGTGGCGCCGGACGAGGGCGGCGAAGCCTTGCCGGCACCCGGTGGGGACGGCGATGGCATGACGGTCGTCGAGGAGACCGCCGGGACCTCGTGGTGGGGCGGGATCCTCGGCCGGAGCGGCGGGCGCGCGGTGCTGTTCGCTGCCGCCAGCGCCCTGCAGGATCGCTTCCACCTGGAGACCAGCGGACCGGAGGTGGCCCTGGTCTGGGGAGAGCGCGGCGACCGCGTGCCGGTGGCGGCGGGAGAGGAGCTTCGCCTGGACCCGCTGCTCGTCGCCGCTGGATCCGATGCGACGGCGCTGGCCTCGACCTGGGCGGACACGGTGGCGGCCCGGCAGCCTCCCCGCGACCTGGACAGTGCACCGCTGACCGGCTGGGCCACCTGGTACCAGTTCTACAGCGCGGTCACCGAAGACGACGTGCGCCGCAACCTCGACGCGGCGGTCGCGCTCAACACGGATCCGGCGACGGCGCCCATCGAGCTGTTCCAGATCGACGACGGCTGGGAGCAGACCTGGGGGGTGTGGACGGCGGGGGAGCGCTTCCCCAGCGGCATGCCCGCCCTCGCCGCCGACATCGCTGCTGCCGGCATGACGCCGGGACTGTGGATGGCGCCCTTCTACGTCGCCCGCGACACCGACACCTTCCGCGACCACCCCGACTGGTGGGTCCGCGGCGACGACGGCGAAGCCATCGTCTTCACCAACGGTGGCACGGGCGACTACGCCATCATCGACGCAACGCACCCCGACGCCGGGGCCTGGATGGCGCAGCAGGTGGCCGACCGGGTGGCTGAGGGCTGGACCTGGCTCAAGCTCGACTTCCTCTACGCCGGCGCCCAGGTGGGTCAGCGCCACGACGACGTCACGAGCATCGAAGCCTGGCACCGGGGCATGGCGCTGCTGCGGGAGGCCGCCGGGGATGCCTGGATCCTCGCCTGCGGGTCCCCGCTGCTGCCCAGCGTCGGCTACGCCGAACAGTTCCGCACGGGCGCCGACATCGCGTTCGAGCGCCTGCCCGATCCCGACATCGGCTACGTGCGCTGGCAGGCACGCAACACGGCGGCGCGCGGCTTCATGAACGGTCGCTGGTGGTGGAACGATCCCGACCAGCTCCTCGTCCGCCAGCCGCTCAGCGACGACGAGGTCCGCGGTGCCCTCGTCGCCCAGATCGCGAGCGGCGGGGCCTGGATGCTCGGCGATGATCTCGTGGACGTCGACGCGGATCGCCTCGCCCTGGCCCTCGATCCGGCCCTCGTCGCCCTCAGCGGCGTGGGCACGGTCCCCCTCGACCCCCTCGCCTACCCGTCGGGCATCGACGCCTCGCCCATCGCCGAGGCGGTCAACCCCGACGACCAGGTGCCCGTGACCTGGAACATCGACGGCGGGCGGCTCGTCGGCCTCCTCAACCTGGGCACCACCGCCATCGACGTCGACGGTCCCGGGGGCACCGAGCTGCTGAGCGGCACCCAGGCAGCAGCCGGGCCGCGCGCCCTGCCCCCGGGCGCCGGAGAGGTGTGGGAGCCGTAGGGGGCTGGACGCCGCGGGGCGGCTTCACTCAGGCAGTGGCGTCGCCTGGAATGTCGCCAGATCGTAGACCGTCAGGCGCCCATAGTCATCATACGTGGAGTCCGTCCGGTCGGACGCCCAGGAGGGCTGTCCCCACCACAAGCGGGTGCCATCTTCGTGTGAGAATCGGACGGGGATCGCTGCCCGCCACATGGGGTCGATGCCCTGGTTGTCGGGTTCGGCCGCCACCCACGTCCAGGCGTCATCGAAGTAGGACAGGCTGGCCCACTCCCAGCCCTGGAACACCGGAACGCGACCGGTGAAGTAGGACGTCCACGTGTCGTAGCTGGGCCCGCACTCAAGCGACAGCGCCCACAGCAGCTCGCCCTCGTCGTCGTGGGTGAACGCCGCGTCCCGCACGCCGGCGCACGGGACGTAGTCTTCGTGGAGCTTGAAGTCGTCTTCGATGGTCCCCGACCAGCGGCCCGCACCGCCCTGCCAGGCGACCGAACCCACGGTGGTCGTGATGAACACATCGAGGTAGCCATCGCCATCGAGATCTTCGTTGGCGCGGGCGACCCACGCCTTGTCCGCCCGGTGGGTGTCGCTGACGAAGTCATCACATCCGAGCACGGCCATGGCGTCGTCGGCGGACGTCAGGCGATCTCCTTCACCGGCGAGGGCCAGGTCTGCCCCGGAGTAGATGGCGCCGCAGTGCTTGCCTACGGCGTCCGGCTCCAGCTCGGGACGGACGAGGTCGGCCATGCCGTCGCCATCCACGTCGGCCACGTCCAGCTCTCCGTGGCCCTCCCCTTCGACCCAGAATTGCCCGGCGAGCGGAGCTGTGCTGGGACCGTCGGGGATCGGGCCAGGAGCGACGACGAGCAGGTCCGTATCGATTGGGACGGCGTCGCTCCAGGGACCGTACGTATCCCCCAGGCTGTAGAGCAGGTCGGCCACCCCGTCCGCCGTTACATCAGCGACGCGGACCACGTAGCCGACGTTGGTTCCGGTGCCTACGGAACCGTCGAAGATGATGTCGGCGTCTTCGGCCCGCAAGCTGCCCGCCAGGGGACCGTGGAGGATCACCGTGCGGCCTTGGAGCTGCCGCTCTGTCTGGTCGTCCTGGGAGGAGATGGCCAGGTCGGCGTAGCCGTCGCCGTCGATGTCGCCGTGGCAGTCGAGGTAGGTCCCGTAGCTGGCGTCGGGGTCGTCCCGGGTGACGGTCACGCCGTCATCGGGCATCAGCGTCGCGCCCTCTGACGGATCTTCCCCCCATTTGTATGGATTTTATTGCGCGGAAGCATCG
>CAZRFD010000289.1:0-4181 GCA_964599085.1 uncultured Enterobacterales bacterium
CGCGTCACTGACGATGGCGACGACGATGCGCAGGTCCCAGTGGTCGGGGTCGGCGATGGGGTGGCCGTGGCTGTCGCTGCCATCGTGGTGGCGCCCCAGCGACCACTCCACGAAGCCACCCCACAGGCTGCGGCAGGCCGAGCCTGACCCGCGGCGCGCCAGGGCCGAGAGCTGGTCGGTCGACCGGCACTGGTCGGCGGCGACGTCGGCCGCCAGCACCAGCGCGGCGAAGGCCGAGCTGCTGCTGGCGAGGCCCGCGGCCGCCGGGAAATTGCTGTGGCTGACCACGTGGCAGGGCGGGCGGCCCGGGTCGAGCAGGTCGAGGATGCGCAGGACGCGCCGCCGGGCCTGGCCGACGGCTTCTGCGTCGTCGATGCGCACGCGATCCTCAGCCGTCCCGCGGGTCACGGTGGTCACGGTCTCGAAGCGGTCGAGGGTGACGGAGAGCGAGGGGACGGCGGGCAGGTTGAGGCGGAGGTCCCGCTTGCCCCAGTACTTGACGAGGGCGATGTTGGGGTGGGCGCGGGCGGTGGCGGCGGTCATCGGGGGGCGCTCCTCTGGGGCCGGCCTATCCCACCGGCTCCGTCGCGCGGTCGCTGCGGACCACGACGGCGAAGGCCTCCACTCCGCGGGCCCTCGCCGCCGCAAGCACGGGGGCCGGGTCGGGGGCCACGGCGATCACCACCCCGCCGCCGCCGGCGCCGGCGAGCTTGGCGCCGAGGGCCCCGGCGTCCTCGGCCAGGGTGACGAGGGACTCCACCGCGGGGCAGCTCACGCCGATGCGCGCCAGGCGGTCCTGGTTGTCGCGCATCCCGGCGCCGATGGTCTGCAGGTCCCCGCGTGCCAGGGCCGGCAGCATGGCGTCGACCAGGTCGCCGATGGCGTCCAGTTCGACGTCGACGGCGGGACGCCGCGCCCGCACGCCGGCGACCAGTTCTCCGGTGTCGCCGGCGATGCCGGTGTCCAGCACGACCAGTGGCAGGGGAGCGACGGCGATCGGCTGCGGCGGCTGCCCCTTCACGTAGCGGACGGCCCCACCCAGCGCGCTCACGGTGTGGTCGAGGCCGCTCGGCGTGCCGTGAAAGACCCGCTCGACCGCGAAGCCACGGGTCACGCACTCTTCGAGGTCGGCCGTGCGCCCCTCCAGCGCCGCCAGCGCCCGCACCAGGGCCACGGCCAGCGCCGCCGACGACCCCATGCCCCGCCCCACGGGGAGGTCGGTGCGGAGGCGGACGCCGAGACCCTCGGCGGGCAGCACGGCCGCGAGGGCGTCGCCGAGGCGTGCGTCGTCGACGTCGGCAGCGAGAAGGCGGGTGGGTCCCGCGATGCGCTCCAGCCGCGCCGTGGTGCCCCGGTCCACCGCGGCGGCCACCGCCGGGTGTCCGTAGACCACGGCGTGCTCGCCGAACAGGATGAGCTTGCCAGGGGCGTGGGCTTCCGCCACCGCCCGGGGGCTCACTCCGCCGACCGCAGGCTGTCCAGCGTGGCCTGGGCCCGCGCCAGGTTGAAGTCCTGGTGGGCGCACATGGCGTCGACCAGCGCCGGCACTTCGTGGGGTTCGGCGCCCGCCTGGACTGCCACGCTGCGGGCGTGCAGCCGCATGTGCCCGCGCTGGATCCCCTCGGTGGCCAGCGCGCGCAGCGCCCCCATGTTCTGTGCGAGGCCCACGGCCGCGATGATCCCCGACAGCTCGGCGGCGCTGGGGTTGCCCAGGACGGCGTGGGCCGCCCGCACCGTGGGGTGCGTCTTCAGCGTGCCGCCGACGACGCCGATCTGCATGGGCAGGACCAGCTCGCCGTGCAGTGTGTCGTCGTCGTCCACCGTCCACCGGGACAGGCTGCGGTACTGGCCGTCGCGCGCCGCCCAGGCGTGGGCGCCGGCTTCCACCGCCCGCCAGTCATTGCCCGTGGCGATCACGACCGGATCCACCCCGTTCATGATGCCCTTGTTGTGGGTGGCTGCACGCCAGGGGTCGGCCCAGGCGAAGCGGTAGGCCGCCGCGATGCCACGGGCCACGTCGACGCCCGGGCAGTCGTCCATGTCGAGGAGGTCGGCCGGCACGCTGCACCGGGCCCGGGCGAGCCGTTGGCTGGCGAGGTTCGACAGGATGCGCAGGCCGACCCGCTCGCCGGTGATGGCTTCGACATGGGGGGCGAGGTGTTCGGCGACGGTGTTGACCATGTTGGCGCCCATGGCGTCGACACAGTCGAACTCGAAGTGCAGCACCACCATGTCTTCGGGGCGTTGTCCGGGCTCGTCGTAGCGGAGCACGCGGATGTCCATGCCCCGCAGCCCGCCGCCCAGGGACTCGACGAGGGGGTGCAGGCCGCGAGCCGCGTCCTGCAGGCGGGGGAGGGCGTCGCGCAGGGCCGCCGCCGCGGCCACCGGGTCGGCGACGTCGACCACCTGCACCTGGCCGAGCATCACGCTGCGGTCGACGTCGGTCGAGAAGCCCCCTGCGGCGCGGACGATGCGTGCCATGTTGCTGGCGGCGGCCACGACACTGGGTTCTTCCACCACCATGGGCACGATGCGATCGCGCCCGTCGATGCGGAAGTTGATCCCCACCCCCAGGGGCATCGAGAAGCGCCCGATGACGTTCTCGATCATCAGGTCGGCGCCCTGCAGATCGAGGCCCTGCCCGTCGAAGGCTGCGGCGTCGACGTCGTCGAGCCTGGCGAAGCCCCGCACCCGCTCCAGCCGCTGCTGGGGCGAGAGCTTGTAGAAGCCCGGGATGCGGCTGCTGCTCATGGCGTCTCCTCGGGCGCGCTCTACCACGTCCACGCCGAAGGGCCCACGGCAAACCCGCGGACCGGCTCTCCCCGAAGGCGGAGCGGTCCGCGGTGGTGGTCGAAGGGTCGGGGTCGAGCAACCTGACGGTTGCTCAGCCCATCCCGGCCAGCGCACCCTGGTAGAAGCCGTCCAGCACGTCCATGTACTTCTTCTCGACGACCTTGCGCTTGAGCTTCAGCGAGGGCGTGAGCTGGCCGTTCTCGACGGTCGGTTCTTCCGGAAGGATGGCGAACTTCTTGATGGTCTCGTAGCTGGCCAGGCCGCTGTTGAGCTTGTCGATGCTCTCCTGCAGCATGGCGCGGGTCTTGTCGTGCTTGACCAGCTCTGCGTAGGACAGGTTGCCCAGCCCGTTCTGTTCTGCCCACTTGGGCAGCTCTTCGCCGGCCAGCGCGATGAGGGCGGTGCAGTAGTTGCGCCGGTCGCCGTGGACCACGACCTGGGCGATGTAGGGGTTGATGACCTTGAGCTGCCCTTCGAGCGCCTGGGGGGCCACGTACTTGCCGCCGGAGGTCTTGATGAGGTCCTTCTTGCGGTCGGTGATCTTGAGGAAGCCGTCGGCGTCGATCTCGCCGATGTCGCCCGTGCGCAGCCACTTATCGTCGGTCAGGGTCTCGGCGGTGGTGTCCGCCAGCTCGTAGTAGCCGCGCATGATGCCGCGGCCGCGGATGAGGATCTCGCCGTCTTCGGGCTCGAGCTTGACCTCGACGCCGGGCAGGGGCTTGCCCACCGTGCCGAACTTGTAGGCGTCGAGGCGGTTGACGAAGCTCGCGGCGCTGGACTCGGTCAGGCCGTAGCCCTCGAGGATGAGCACGCCGGCGGCGTGGAAGAACTCGGCGATGTCGCGGGACAGCGGCGCCGACCCGGAGATGAAGCACTTGAGGTTGCCGCCGAAGACCTGGCGCACCTTGGCGAAGACCAGCTTGTCGGCGATGGCGTACTTGAGCCCCAGGAGCCCGCCGGGCGTGCGGCCGGCCTGGACTTCGCGGCTGTAGGCGATGCCCGTGTCCATGGCGAACTTGAAGATCTTCCACTTCATGCCGCCGGCGTCGCGCGCGCCCTGGACGATCTTGTTGTAGACCTTCTCGAAGATCCGGGGCACGGCGGCCACGAAGTCGGGCTTCGTGGCGGCGAGGTTGGGGACGATGCGGTCGATGCGGCCGTCGATGGCCGTCTCGAAGCCGATCTTGATCTGCGCGGCCTGCAGCACCTTGCCGAAGGAGTGCGACAGCGGCAGCCACAGGAACTGCCGATGGTCGGGTTCGATGATGCCGATCTCTTCGATGGCTTCGCCCTCGAACACCCAGCAGTCCTGGGTCAGCTCGACGCCCTTGGGGCGACCGGTGGTGCCCGACGTGTAGATGAGGGTGCACAGCCGGTCCGGCGTGAGC
>CAZRFD010000290.1:0-4163 GCA_964599085.1 uncultured Enterobacterales bacterium
GTTCTACCTAGGGCTTGGGGATCGGGAGGGATGGCCTGATGGGGGAAGATCCGTCTGAGGAGGTGCGCCATGACCTGCGCAAGCTGCGCGGCAGCGTCGCCAACCACTGCCGGGACCGCCGACCGGCTCGACGCCGTCCTGGCGTCCTTCTGGCCGCCGGGTGTACCCTTCCCTCCCATGGCTCCGTACGTCGCCGCTGTCGTCTCCCGCTCCGATCTGCGCCAGTGGGCCCTGGACATCGGCGCCGACAAGGATGCAGGTGTCCTGGCCAAGGACCCGACCGCCATCCTGTCGCTGCTGGGGCAGGCCATGAGCGATCCGTCGCTGGTGTACGCGGCGGCGCGGAAGAAGCGGAAGAAGCCGGCGAAGAAGGATCCGCCGGAGCTTCCGGACGATCTCGGTGAGGACGTGCCGTCTCACATCGATGAGAACGGCTGCTACCAGGCATCGTGCGTGGGCTGTGGCTCTCGGAGCTGCTGTCAGACGGTGTGTGTACACGGAGGATCAGGCCCATGCGAACCGTGTCCAGTCGTGTAGTGCTGCGGGTTCCGCGTCTTTGGCCTGTGCTCGGGCTGGTCGTCGTGTTGGGCAGCCCGTCTTGCCGTCATCGACCGGCAAACGGTTCGGTTGACGAAGGCCCGGGCGAAGGCCTGATCACGGAGGGCACTCGCATGGGCGACCTGCCGGACCGGGTGTTCAGCATGCGTGTGGGATTCGACGCGGCCACGGTGGCGGTCGGAGAGCCCGCGCTCGCCGACTGCTTGCGCGCGCTGAAGCTCGGCTGGCAGTACTGTTCCGGCGCAGTCGACGCCTGCTCCACTGTCGTGATCGACGGCGCCGACACGTCCTTCGTCATGTTTGATCCTGACCGGTGCCACCAGCGGGTTGACCTGACCACTTGGATCCTTGGGTCCCATCGCGTACCCCAGGTCGCGGTCGTTCCGCGTCGCGCCTCGGCAGACGAGGACCCGGTCGCCATCAAGACACCGCCGGCCCCCCCTTGAGCCTGCTCTTCCGTCCTCACGGCGGCGGCGACCTGTTCGCTCGGGTCCAGTCCGGCCGGACACCATCGCTGGCTCCGGGTCCCACCCGGAAGTTCGGGTGTCCGCTGTCAAGGGGCGGGCAAAGAGATCCACCCTCGGGGCGGGCAAAGAGATCCACCCATGGGGGCGAGATCGGGGTGCGCAGATCCGGGGTTTCCGGTGCGGCCCGATCGCGCCGATCGCGTAGGGTCGATCTGCAGCGTTCCGCCCAGGCTGTTGGGGCACCCAAAGAGATCCACCTTGCTCACGCTTGCGCCTCGCCATGCGGGCGCTTGTTGGGGGGCGGGTTCCGGTAGGAGTCGCCTTGCATCTCGACGACGTGGGCGTGGTGCAGCAGGCGGTCCATCGCAGCGCTTGCCAGCAGGTCGTCGCCGAACAGGGGGTACCACTCGTCGACGGCCCTGTTGGAGGTCACGATCGTGGCGCTGCGCTCGTAGCGATGGCGGATGACTTCGTAGAGGTCTTGTGGCTCGTCGCCGCGCAGGGGCGTCAGACCGAGGTCGTCGACAATCAGCAGCTGGGGGCTGGTGTACTTGAGGAGCTTGCGGTCGTAGCTGAGGTCGGCGCGCGCGGCCCGCAGGCCAGTAAGCATGCGGTGGGCCTGGGCATAGACCACGCTGTGGCCGGCCATGCACGCCCGGTGACCCAGGGCCTGGGCCAGGTGGCTCTTGCCGACACCGGTGGGACCGACGAGGCAGACGACTTCGTTGCGCGCCACGAACGCGCAGGTCGCCAGGTCCAGCACCTTGGCCTTGGGCACGTGCGGGTTGAAGTGGAAGTCGAAGTCCTCGATGGTCTTTGCGTGGTCGAAGTTGGCGCGGCGCAGGCGGAGCGCGAGCTGCTTGGCCTCTCGTCGCTCGACCTCGTCGGTCAGCAGGCGGTACAGGAACTCGCTGTGGCTCAGGTCGTCCTCGACGGCCTGCTTCGTCCGCAGCTGCAGGCTCTGCAGCACGCCGCTCAGCCGCAGCTTCTTGAGGATGGGGATCAGATCGTCTGTCGGGCTCATGGTCAGGCCTCCGTTGGGGGCTGGGTGAAGGTGGATGGCGGGCGGGCAAAGCGCGGCTCGGCCAGGCGGCCATGCGAGGGTAGGAGGACGTCGGGAAGCGGCTCGAAGTCGAGGCCCTTCCTGAGGATGTCCTTGATGCCTCGCGTGCTGTAGTTGCAGTAGAAGCTGGCCCTCCGGCATGCGGCGTTGGCCCGCTCGGCCGGGAAGCCCTTGAGGTGGGTGACGATGCCCTGGACCTTTCGAAGCTGGAGCAGCACGTCCTCGGCCTCGAAGATCTCGGCGACATAGGTCAGCACGTCCTCACCCAGGGCGGCGGCCTGCTCTTCCCAGTACTCGCGTGTGCGGTGGCGGTAGGCGCTGCGGTGCTCGGGCAGGTGGTGCTCGTCGGTGCTGCGGTGGGAAGGGCCCTTCACCTCGTGCGTCGCCACCCGCTCGTCGTGGGCGTAGATCATCACGGCGGTTGCGGTCGCCCGGATCCAGACCTGTTGGCCGACCAGCCGGTAGGGCACCGAGTAGAGGCGCTTGCAGTACTGGACGTGGCTGTCGGCGTGGACCTTGGCCACCTGCCAGCGGACGGGCTCGAACGAGGCCATGGGCAGGGAGAGCAGTGCCTGCTGCTCGACCTCGGTGAACACCTCGATCGGCTGGCGACGCGTCGTTCCATGCTCGCGAACGGCCGCGATCTCTGCCAGCCAGCGCTTCAGGCCGGCGCTGGCCGCATGGATGTCCAGGTGCTCGCCCTTGCGGGGCTTGAAGAAGCTCGTCTTGACGTACTTCACGCTCGCCTCGACCTTGCCCTTCTTCTCGGGCGACCGTGGTGGCGTCGGGTCGATCTGAAAGCCGAAGTGCCGCGCGAGCTCGACGTAGCTGCGGTTCAGCTCGACCTCGCCCGAGGTGTCGAAGGCGTTGCGGATCACCGCGGCCTTCAAGTTGTCGGGGACGATGACCCGAGGCACGCCGCCGAAGTAGTGGAAGGCTGCGACATGGAGGCGCTGCCAGGTCTCTGCACGCTGGTCGAAGACGACCTCGGCGAACATGTGCCGACTGTGGCCGAGCACTATCACGAAGACGTAGGCCTTGCGCAACCTCTTCTCGGCCGGGTCGAGCAGCTTTCCGACGTAGCCGAAGTCAACCTGTGCGATGGGTCCCGGCGCCGTCTCGACCGGGATGGCCACGTCGGAGGGCCGCACCGGGCGCTCCCTCCGCAGCCGGCGGCACAGCCGCTTCACCGCGTCGTAGCTGCCGGTGAAGTCCGGGTCCTCGAGGCGCAGCAGGTCGTAGATGGCCTTGGGGCCGTTGCCATCCTCACTCAGCGCCTGGATGCGCTCCAGCCAGTTGTTGACGCTCGACACCTCCTGCGCGGGCTTCCTTGACGCCTCTCGCTCGTCCACGGCCCGGCGGAGGGCGTCGAGCTCGGGCAACTCGTCCACTGAACCGGACAACAACCCAGCCGCAGCGAGGGCCGTCTGGTACGTCCTCACCGTGTTCCGGCTCATGCCCAGCATCCGGGCACTGCGGCGGGCGCTCACGCCCATCCTGTGAAGCCGGACCAGCTCCTGCAGTCGACTCATCGGTACTCTCCTCGCACTCATCGCTTCCTCCAGGGCACAGCGGGCCGTGGAGGTAGCGAGTCAGCTCCTCGTTCGGGTCAGGCTCGGTCGCGGCCTGGCTGGATCACCATGGCCGCCCCGGGGTGGATCACCTTGGGTGCCCCCGGGGTGGATCACCTTGGGTGCCCTCGGGGTGGATCACCTTGGGTGCCCCCGGGGTGGATCACCTTGGGTGCCCCCGGGGTGGATCACTTAGGCCGCCCTCTCACAGTCCGCCGGTCGCCTGGTCCCTGCAGTCCGCCGGGCCCACTGCCTGCTCGCCCGAGCGTACGCCACCATCGGCATCGTCGGCGCGGAAGCAGAAGAAAATCGGCCTGGCGCTTGCAGAGAGAGAGAGAGAGAGAGATACTGATTGGCCCGGCAGGCGGAACACCATCCCGACCTGCCAGGGGAAAACCATGATGTACCGCAAGATCGCCAAGAACCTCCGCCTGGACAGCGGCGCCACAGGACAGCTCCTGGAAGTCGAGCTGGACGCCATCTGGGGCGGCCACACCATGAAGC
>CAZRFD010000291.1:0-4045 GCA_964599085.1 uncultured Enterobacterales bacterium
GGAGGCGCGAGGCCGCGGAGGCGCGGAGGCGCGGAGGCGCCGAGGCCGCGAGGCTCGGAGGCGCGAGGAGCTCCCGAAGTCGGTGGGTAAGCGCCTACCCTCGGACTTCAGCAACTCTCAGCACCCGAAGTCGGAGGGTAAGCACCTACCCTCGGACTTCAGCAACTCTCAGCACCCGAGGTCGGGGGGTAAGCCGCTACCCTCGGACTTCGGCAACTCTCAGCACCTGAGGTCGGGGGGTAAGCCGCTACCCCTCGACTTCGGAAACTCGCCCCCTCACCGCCCGAACGGCGGCACCCCGGGGATGGTCTCGTGGCGGTAGCCCGGCGGGGTCCAGTCTGGCGGGCGGGCGTACCGAGGCATGCCGCCGACGGCGGGGTCGCCGCTACCCTGGCCGGCGGCGGGGTCGGGGGCGCGAGCGAGTCGTCAGGTTCTCAGAATCACAGTTGCAAGCCGTGATTCCTCGTGCTATTCAAGTCTCAGCAAGTCTCACAAGCGCGTGGTGCGAATGTCTTGCCAGAGCAGGTCGAAGACGTGGGGCCCGATCCCCGTCTGGTCGTCCAAGTCCACGAGCAACTGGGTGTTCCATCCGCTCTCAGGGCCCATGGACAGCGGCGGTATCGACAAGGTGCGTGTCAGCTTCGAGATGCGGCAGACGAGCGGCGCCGCAGAGATCCGCCCCGCGCTCCGCATGTCGAATGACGCGCTGACCTGGGACAATCCAGTGTCGATCGGCATCACCACGCGCTCAACGGACGGGGTGACCAACGGCGCCGACTTCGTCGATGTCAGCGCGACCACCAAGGCGAAGGCGCTCGTGCAGTTCGGGGTCGAGTGCAAGAACACGACGGGCACCACGTGTGAGCTGTGTTCAGCCGCCCTCAAGGTCGACACCAAGGAGGTGTAGCGTGGTTCTCACCCGAGGCGCCGTGAGCCCTGCGGGGGCGCGAGGCGCGGGAGCGACCCTGGCCGTGACAGCGAGCGAGGTGGCGGCCGCGTCGAGCGTCAGCGCGTCGATCGGACTCGGAGCGCTGACCCTCCTCACCGGTTGCTGGCGTGACCGAGAAGGAGACACCGTCGCATGTCCAGACTCACGGAGCTGCGAAGCGACCTGTGACGCGGAGGACAACCAGTTCTGGTGTGGTGAATGCACCTGTGCGGACGCATGGTGCATCAACCTGCACTGCCGCTGCCAGGCTGACGCGTGTGCCAGCATCAACGACGATGATCCGGGCCAGGTCCAAACGTCAGCGTGATCCCCACGGACGCCGCATCTTCGCGGCGTCCGCACTGGGAGCCGTGCTGGGCATCCTCGTTGGGGTGCAGTGGTACCGGGTCTCCGGCTGCAAGGAGACGGGGCCAGATGACCGGACACACCATGTGGGTTCCGCCGGGATCCGCCGCGGCGGCGTTGGCCCCGAGTCCAGGCCGCTTGGGGCACAAGTCGGTGACACCGCGCCGTCGGTGTACGACCCGGCTGCCCGGCGCATCTGCGTAGAGGTCGATGGACTGACGCCCCCCTCCGTCATGGAATTGGAGGTACAGAGCCAGACGAAGCACTTCTTCCGAGACATCCCAGGCGGTGATGCGCTCTGTCTCGACATCGAGCCGGTGGCAGTTCTCCGTCCCTCGTCCAGACACTTCGAACCCATGCAGGTCCTGGCCACGCGACCCGGGACCTATGGATTCGCTGCTGTCCCCGACTGCGGCGCACAACTGCGCCTCGTGACGGAGGAGGGTGGACCATGGTCCGGCACCCTGAGCCTCTCCGGCGTCACCGCATCAGACGGGGAGCAACTCCGGCAAGTCCAGGGAGCGGGCCCGCACTACATCACCACCGCCTGCGGCACCGTGGTCCGGGGCTACGTCCCGGAGGGCGACCTTCGGGCCTTCTTTCGAATGCAGCAGGGACCAATCGAACTGACTCTCCCGACCGGACCGCCGCCGTGCACGACGGTCCATGTCGTCGACGCATCAGGGGAGGCGGTCGAAGCCGTAGCCTCCCGCTGGGCAGAGGTCGCCCCCGGAGCGCTGCAGGTCTGCTCGTATCGGACCGTGCAGAATCTGAAGCTGTCGGCGCCAGGATACGTCTCGGTGGTTGCGTGGGTCGACATGGAACGTCAGGACGCCACCGTGGTGTTGCCTACGGCTGTCGAAGTGCATGTCGAGTGCGTGGAGCGGGGAGAGCCGAGAGGCTGCGAAGACGTGAAAGTCGAATGCGGGGACCGCTCGAACCGCAGCCTCGTGGCCGGCAGCGTGCAGCGAAAGTCCGAGTGTCGCGACACAGATGCAGACTCCATGTTCTGTAGCTGTGAGCCCGGTGCCCCGGTCTTCGCCCGGCGGCGAACCGGGGGGTGGGAGCGGTGCGAACGCACGAGCCCCGTCGATGCCACCTGTGAGTTTGACGACGCCACGGCGAGTCTCCTGGTGGATGTCCCACCGCCTGATCATCTTCTCGGCTTTGCCTGGCATCCCGACCAGGGAATCGCAGTGTCTCCTCTGGGGAGCCCGCTGATGGAGGGCCTGCAGCCCGAGCGCGGCACGGCGATTGCCTTGACGGCGAACGGCTGGGACAGCGCGCGCCTGACACTGTCCCCTGAGGCCCAAACCGTCTGGCGCCCGGTGCCGAAGCCATATGCCCTGACCACCGTGGTCTGTTCGGAGCCGGTCACGGTGACCTGGTGGGTCAACGGAGCGGCGATCGCATCCCTCGACGCTGCTGACGGTTCCACTGTGCCGACGCCAGCACCTCCCCTTGCGATGGATGGACTTGTCCATTGCGCGAGTGGCGACCACATGGTCGTCAGCGGTGGTGGGGAGCCCGATCCGAACGCGTCGGCGCCTCACGGAGGGTGAACCGAGACCGGAGACACCCCCTCACCGCCCGAACGGCGGCACCCCGGGGATGGTCTCGTGGCGGTAGCCCGGCGGGGTCCAGTCCGGCGGGCGGGCGTACCGAGGCATGCCGCCGACGGCGGGGGCGCCGCTGCCCTGGCCGGCGGCGGGGTCGGGGGCGCCCGGCGTCCAACCGATGAGCAGGTAGCCGTCGAGCTTGTCGAGGACCTGCGCGCCGGGCATGGCCATGGCCCGGTCGACAGCCCGGGTGACCTGCTCGTGGACGATCATGTGGGTGGCGAGGGCGAGCCCCTGGAAGCGGGCCTTGTCGTCGAGGCTCTCCTCGTAGGTGAAGCTGACCGGCCGGTTGCTCACGGCGATGGCGTGTTGGACGCTGACGACGGGCACGGCGTCGTCGGGCAGCTCGCGGACCAGGGTCCACACGGGGTGTTCGTAGGCCGGGCTGCGCGGCCAGGCCGACCAGACGAGGTGGAAGCTGTCGCCCCAGGCGCGATCCCACCAGGCGCCGTAGGCCAGCCCGCCGAGCGCCAGCGCGACGGCGAGCACCCGCCCCAGCCAGGGCCGGATGGTGGCCGGCAGGGCCGCGGGCCGCAGCCGCTGGACCAGGCGCAGCAGGCGCCCGGCACCCTCGATGGTGGCGGCCAGCAGGAAGGGCAGCACCGGGGCGAGGTGGTGGGCGTGTCCCGACCAGGCGCGGTCCACGCCGTGCCCCGGCGGCACGGTCATGTGCATGACGATGAGCCCGAGCCCGGGCAGCGCCGTCCAGGGCGACAGCAGGGCGAGCAGGCCGAGCGGCGCCCAGGTGAGGTCGTAGAAGCCCGACACCGCCGACAGCCCCGGCAGGCGCTCCAGCCCGTCGATGCTGAAGACGGTGAGCATGGCGTTGACGAGCGGCGTGTCGTGGCCCTGGCCCGGCTGGGTCGACACCGGGTGTGCCCACTGCAGCCAGGCCGCCCACGCTCCAGCCACCAGTACCGCGGCGCCCACGTTGAGCAGCCAGCGCTTCCACCGCGCGCCGCGCCAGGCCGGCGGCCACAGGGTGACGAGGGCGCAGGCGACGACCAGCGGCACGCACTCCTCGCGCGGCATCACGCCCACCGCCACACCGAGCAGCGCCCAGGCCGGTCGCTTCGCCTGCATGCTCCACAGGGTGAACATGAGCGCCGGCGTCGCGAAGCACAGGTCCTGG
>CAZRFD010000292.1:0-4032 GCA_964599085.1 uncultured Enterobacterales bacterium
ATCAGCAATGGCCCGTTCACCGGTCATCCTCCGCCAGGTAGGACCACACCTCTTCTGGGGTGGTCTTGTAGTATTCGGTATACATGGTGGTCGAGATACGAAGGGACATCAACGAGTGCCAGTCGTCAGTGTAGAGGTAATATGGTGGTCCTCCGCCGTCTGGCCAGATCGAGATCGCCGGGTCGGCGTTGTTGAAGGTGAACCAGATCGCCGGCCAAGCGTCTTCATCCACGGCTGGATCGGCGCGGATGATGCCGTCGTCGGGGCCCTCGTTCGGTCCGAACCACCCGGTGCCGGCCATGCGATCCGGGCGGCGGTGGGAGACGCACAGACGCGAGTCGGGCAGGTTGCTCTGGCCTGCATCGCTGAATGCGTAATCATGGACACCGCCGACGTTCCATTCGACCGTCATCTCGTAGAATTCCCACTGCGCGTTGTCCCCGATGAGAGCGTACTCTCCCTGCCAGGTCAGCGGGTCGGATTCTCCCGCGCTGGTGTACAGCGTCACCTTGTATTCATCGGTCACCTCGTTCGTCGCCAGCCCCGAGAGGGGAAAGGAGCCCTCGTCATCGACGAAGGATGCGAGCTTGAAGGTGCCCCACCAGAATCCATAGGCCGGGTCGGCGAAGCTGTCCAGCGACTCGGAGCGCGACATGGCGACGATGATGGCGTCGTCGGGGGGCGGCGGGCACTCGTATTGCGGGAGATCATCGAGGCGGACATCGTCGGAGGGGAGCACGGTGGCGACCCGGTCGGTGGCAGGCCCGGATCGGTGGCCCTCGATCTGGGCTGCGCAGGCTGACAGGACAAAGGAGCACAACACGACGCGCGGCCCGTTCACGTCACCTCCAGCAGGCGCAGGCGCTGCTGGCAGAGGATCACACCGGGCCAGTTGCCCCGTGCCGATGCCACCGTCCAGGTGGGCACCGGCAAGCCGTCCATGTCGATGGTGTCGGCGTCAGCGCGCTGCTTTGCGTCGGCCAGCCACGCCTGCGGTGGGAAGGTGTCGTCGGCGCCGGCCGCGAGCAGGCAGGCCCGTGGACCGGTGGCGACCCGGTAGACCGTCTTGTCGGCCAGCGCGTCCATGACATCGTAGCCCATGAACCGGGCCTGGGCGCAGGTCGGCGGTTCCACGGCGCCGTCGGCGGTGTCGTCGACGAAGATCATGTAGGCCCACCACGACGCGGCGATGCTGGGACCGACGGGCGGGGTGGAGGCGAGCCGGGCGCCGTCGAATTCGATGACCCAGGCAAGCTCGGTGGTGGTGAAGTCCCCGGCTGCGAGCTGGTTGTGGATGAATTCGTGGCTCCAGTCGTCTTCTGGTTCCGGGTGCAGCAATGTCGCTGAGCGGATCCCGCCGAGGATGGCCACCAGCCGGCGGAAGGCGAACCAGGAGGGGCGGGCGGCTGCGATGGACGGCGGGAGATCGGCGTCGTGGAAGTCGCGGCGCATGCCGGTGCCGACGAAGCCGCCGGCGTTGGTGGACAGGTGGGTGTGCCAGCCGATGACGTCGGCGCCGCCGAGCATGGCGGCGACGAAGCGCTTCCAAAGGCTGGCGGCCTGGAAGTCGTTGGCCGGGGCGACGAGGAATCCGGGCAGGGTGATACCGCCGGTGCCACAGGTGGACCGGGGTGGTCGGTCATCGGCGGTGGCGCCGCTGGGGTCGGTGAAGTCGTCGTACGCCGCCCATGCGTCGTCGTCCGACTCGCAGCCGGCGTCGTAGGCGGTGGTCGGGGTGGGGCTGGACGCGTCGCAGACCACGTTGACGCTGGACTCGATCACCGTGAGCTTCGCGTCCTGTACGCCGTGGGTTGTGAGCACCTGGCGCAGCGCGGCCAGCTCGACCGGCAGGTACAGCAGGGACTGGGTTTCGCCAGCCTTGCGGTGGTAGTAGTGGTAGTCGACCCCGGCAACCAGTTCGTCCATCTCCAGCGTGCGCCCACCCAGCGGCAGCTCGGCGCGGACCTTGTCGAGCTGCGCCAGGATCTCGTCGAGGAACTCCTCCTTTCCGTCCCAGGTGCGGGTGACCTTGTCCGCCGTGTCGTTGTAGGACGCGATCCCCGGGATCCACAGGGGAAGCCAGTCGCAGCCCTCCAGCAGGCCGGCGGCGACGTAGTAATACAGGTCCCCCCAGCTTGCGCCGTCGGGGTGCAGTTTGCCGTCGTCGCCCTGGATTGCGTGGAAGACCTCGATCTCGTTGAAGACCTCCACGCCGGCGACGATGTCGCGCAGGCCGTGGTCATCGGCGAGTGCCGAGATGGCGCGCCCGACGGCCAGGCCCATGCGGCGGTAGACTTCGCGCTTGTAGGGGTTGGCGGGGTCGACGGTGTAGCGGTCCCATGCGTTGACGTCGGTGGCGGCGACACCGAAGTCCAGGGTGGCCCCGGTCAGGCCATCGACGATGGTGTTTGAAAAGTGGGCATTTTCCCAGCGCAGGCCCAGGGGATCGAAGTAGGGTGGGTTGTCGGGTGCCTTTTTGATGGCGTCGAACTCGGCGCTGTTCCACTCGGTGCTGGCGCCGGCGCCCAGGTGGAACAGGGTGAAGATCACGCGCAGGTCGGTTCCGGTCGACCGCAGGGTGTCAGCCAGCGCGACGAGGTTGCCGATGGCGGAGCTGGTCCGCGCCCGGTCGTCGAGGACGTCCTGGTCGATGTCGTCGAGCAGGACACAGGGGACATCGACGCGGGCGCCGCCGCTTTCGGTGCCCACGCAGGTGCCGATCAGTTCTGGGAAGAAGAGCTGCACCAGGCCCGGGTGCCGCGCGATGCCGGCGCCCAGGGCGTGGAGGTCGCCGGCGATGACATCGGCCGGGCCGTACTTGTCGGCCTGGTAGAACTTGGGCGTGTTGACCGCGAAGCGGTCGCGCCCGGACGTGACGACGATCGTTCCCCCGGTTGTGGTGGAGGGCGTCAGCGAGCGCAGCTCGAAGAGCGGATGTGTTGCGGCGTTGACGTGGACGAAGCCGCCCGCCAGGTCGTCACCCACCCGGGCCCAGGACGGCGCGGTGCCCGCAACCTGCGTCCATTCGCAGGCACGGCTGTGGCCGGATTCTGGGGGCGCGCACCCGCAGGCGCAGCCCTGCCGCTGCCGATCAGTGAGCCGGCGGCGCAGCCCCGCGAAGGTCCAGTCGCCGGCACGGCGCAGGCCGCCGTGGAAGCTGCGGGGGAATGCGCGGTGGTGGGGCGTCCGGTGGATGGGACGTCCCCGGCCATCCCGCCATGTGGAGAGTACGCCGTGACCGCCTGCGCGGCCAGCGAAGCCTTGGGGGTGCGGACGTGGCATCATCGCTTCCAGGGTAGCAGAGGCGGATGGGGTCTGCGCTTGCACCGCCGTCACCGGCGCGGCACGGCGGTGGGCTGGTCGGCCGCGCGGTGACGGGGGCGGGGCAGTTCAGGACGAGATGACCGTGCACCACAGCTCGAACTCGATGCGGACCACAGCGCTGGCCGTGGCGTCGGCGACCTCTGCGATGATCTCGACATCCGCCATCAGCGACTCGGTCGCGGGGGGCGGGTTGGTCGAGAACTCGAAGGGACCGACGGTGTTGACCACGATGGAGGGCTGGTTGGTCAGCGCGCCGGAGTCGAGGTTGACGACGATGCCGGAGTCGGCGGGGTGCTCCTTGCCCAGGCAGCCGGTCCACACCGAAAACGTGACCTGGGCGTTGGGGTCGAGGCTGTAGACCCGCCCGTGGAAGTGCAGCTTGCTGCCCTGCCCGAGCATGCGCACCAGCTCCGGCGGGACGCGGAAGCGGCGGGCGCCACCGGCAGGGTTGCTTTCGGACTCGCGAGTGTCGCGGACCCAGATCTGTCCCTTGAACTTCTCCATGGCTACTCCGTTGCGTTGCGGCCCCACAGGACGGTAGGGGTCGGAGCAAATTGCTCGAAAAACAAGGTAGAAAAAAAAAAATCAAGATCTGCAAGTGAAATCTTGTACCGCCCCCGGCCGCCTGGCGGAACCGAGCGGCCACCCCGCCATGTATTGGTTCAGCGTGAACCGGACTCTGGAGGCGGTGGGGTAACAACTCAGGCA
>CAZRFD010000293.1:0-4002 GCA_964599085.1 uncultured Enterobacterales bacterium
TCCAGGTTCCCCCCGCCACCCCTCGTCGCAGTTGGCCCTTCGCTCCTTCGTCGCTCCGGGACCAACCACTCCTCGGGGCGGCTCCCCCCTCCGGGGTCTGCGTGAGCTGCCTGGAGAGGTTTCTTGGTCGTTGCCGGCGTGCTCGATGGGCAGCTCAGCAGACGAAAGCTTCCAGCGACTGGCAGCGCTTGGCCGCCCGCAGCTTGCGCAGCGCCTTCAGCTCGATCTGGCGGATGCGCTCGCGGGTCAGGTTGAACCGGCTGCCGATCTCTTCGAGGGAGTACTGGGTCGGCTCGCCGATGCCGTAGCGCATGCGGACCACCTTCTCTTCGCGCGGCGTCAGGCTGGCCAGGGCGTGCTCGATCTCGTCGCGCAGGCTGGCGACGTCGAGGTCGGTGTCGGGGCCGCCGGCATCGGGGTCGTCGATGAAGTCACCGACGGTGCTGTCACTGTCGTCGCTGACCGGCGCGTCCAGGCTCATGGGCTCGCGGGTCAGGCGCATCAGGCGCTCGAGCTTGATCGGGTCGAGCTCGAGGCGCTCGGCGACCTCGGCGAGGCTGGGCTCGCGTCCCAGCTCCTGGAACAGGGCCTTCTGGGTGTAGTGCACCCGGTTGACCACCTCGAGCTTGTAGATGGGGATGCGGATGGTGCGGATCTGGCTCTCGATGGCACGGACGATGCTCTGACGGATCCACCAGGAGGCGTAGGTCGAGAACTTGAAGCCGCGGGTGTAGTCGAACTTCTCGACGGCCTTCATCAGGCCGAGGTTGCCCTCCTGGATGAGGTCGGAGAGCGGCAGGCCGCGGTAGCTGTACTGCTTGGCGATGCTGACGACGAGGCGCAGGTTGGCGGTGGTCAGCGCGACCTTGGCAAGCTCGCAGTCGGGGCCGGCTTCGGTGACCCGGCGGGCGACCTCGACCTCGTCTTCCCGGGACAGCAGTGGGATCTCGCCCATGCGCTTGAGGTAGCGGTTCAGCAGGGGGTTGCCCTGGCCGACGTTGCTGCTCCGAGACTTGCGTGCGGCGAAGCCCATGGTGGTCTCCCTCGAGAGTGGTGTCCTGCTCGCCCACTCACAAAGCAAGGCGCGTGCCATGCTGGCGAGAACCTTGCAACCAAATGTCGTCACGCCTTGCGGGTGAGGGAAGTGACCGCGGTAACGGCGTGATCGAGTTGTGCCATCGACGCCTCGGGGTGACCCGCTGGACCGTTCCACCTGTGCCGTTGTCGTGCAGGAGTGCACCAGAACCGGCACAATGTTCCAGTTTTTGTACACATCGCGTCGGGCGTCCGCCCGAGGGGCGACACCAGGATCGCGGTCCGCGGTGGAGATCCGGTGCAGGCGTTGACGCTGCTCCTCGCCGACTACACCCTTGCGGCGTGGCACCGGTCCAATAGGCCAGCGTGCCGGCAGCGTGTCGCTGCCTGCCTTCCCGCGCGAACTCCTGCGACAGGTGACCGGCCTTGATCGAATTCCTCGTCAGCGGCGGACCCGTCATGGTCCCCATCGGCCTCGCCAGCATCCTGGCGCTGGCCGCCTTCATCGAGCGCGTGGTGGCCCTGCGCCGGGCGCGCATCGTGCCGCGGGCCTTCGGGCGACAGGTCGTCGAGCTGCTCCGCCAGCAGCGCTACGGCGACGCCCTGGCGCGCTGTCGCCAGGACGACACGGCGGCGGCCCGGGTGGTGGAGACCGCGCTGGACAGCCGGGGGCGTCCGCGGGCGGCCATGAAGGAACGCCTCGAAGAGGTCGGCCGTCGCGAGTCCGCCGACCTCGAACGCATGACGGCCGTGCTCGGCACGGTGGCGGCCATCGCGCCCCTGCTCGGCCTGCTCGGCACTGTGTGGGGCATGATCCTGACCTTCGAGGTGATCCAGGAGCAGGGAGTCGGGGTCGTCAGCTCCCTGGCCGGCGGCATCAGCCAGGCGCTGATCACCACCATGGCCGGCCTCTCGGTCGGCATCCCGGCCCTCATCGCCCACCGCTGGGTGCTCGCGCGGGCCGACGCCCTCGTCCTGGAGCTGGAGGACCTCGCCCTCGACTCCCTCGACCTGCTGTCGGAAGAAGCCGGCGTCGTGCCCGATGCGGAATCGCCCCGTGGGGACGTGTCGGCATGAACTTCGCCGCTCGCCGACGCGCCGACGCGGTGGTGGACGTCACCCCGCTCATCGACATCATCTTCCAGCTCGTCCTGTTCTTCATGGTCTCGACCACCTTCGTGACCACCCCGGGCATCGAGGTCGACCTGCCGAAGTCCTCGTCGGACGTGGTGCTCAAGGACAAGAGCGAGGTGCGCGTCTGGGTGACCGCCGACGGCCAGGTGCTCATCGACGAGACGCCGGTGGACTGGGCGGGGCTCAAGCGCACCTTGGACGACGCCGTCGAGCGTGACCCCGACAGCCTCGTCATCGTCAAGGCCGACAAGACCGTCGACTACGGGCGGGTCGTGGCGGTCATGGATCTGGCCCGCAGCAAGGGGCTCAACCGCCTGGCCATCGCGACGGAAGCGCCCGCGGCGGGCGGCGGCGTGGGGGATGGTGACGACGGCAGCGAGGGCGACGCGCCCTGAGACGTGCCACGAGGCGTCGCTACCGGGCCCCGCTGCGCAGGCTCAGCGCCGACGGCGCCGCACCGCCAGCAGGCCGAGCGCGAGGCCGACGAGGCCACCGGCGCGGCCGCCAGCGCCACCCGGGGCGGAGGCGCAGCCGTCGCAGCCGCCCACGACCCCACCCGGGAGATCGTCGATGGCGTCGAGGGGGTCGGTGCCCCGGCTGATCTCGTCGCCGTCCGAGACGCCGCCGTCGTCGCTGTCGGGGTCGAGAGGATCGGTGCCCTCGTCGGCCTCGTCCCCGTCAGCGAGGCCGTCGTCGTCGCTGTCGGGGTCGAGGGGATCGGTGTGCTGCGCCACCTCGTCACCGTCGGTGACCCGGTCGTCGTCGGAGTCGTCATCGAGGGGATCGGTGCCGCGGCCCTCCTCGTCACCGTCGGTGAGCTGGTCGTCGTCGCTGTCGGGGTCGAGGGGATCGGTGCCCAGCTCGTCGACTTCGACACCATCGAGCAGGCCGTCGTGGTCGGAGTCTTCGTCCAGCGGGTCGGTGCCCGTCTCGTCGACCTCGGTCCGGTCGTCCAGGCCGTCTTCGTCGGTGTCGGCTGAGAGCGGGTCGGTGCCCAGGGTGTCGACCTCTTCGCCATCGGACAGGCCGTCTTCGTCGGTGTCGGCCGAGAGCGGGTCGGTGCGGGACTCGTCGACCTCTTCGCCGTCGAGGAGCAGGTCGCCGTCGGTGTCGGCGTCGAGGGGATCGGTCCCCAGCTCGAGCACCTCTTCGCCGTCGGTCAGCCCGTCGTCGTCGGTGTCGGCGTCCATCGGATCCGTCCCGCCCTTTGCTTCGCTGCGGTCGGTCAGGCCGTCGCCGTCGCTGTCCGTCTCGTCGGTGATGTCGTCGGAGGGGTCCAGCGGATCGGTGCCGTCCAGCAGCACCTCGAGCCCGTCGTCGGCGCCACCGCCGTCTGTGTCGGCATCCGTGGGTGAGGTGCCGTACTTCGAGACCTCGTCGCCATCGGACAGCCCGTCGTCGTCGCTGTCGTCGTCGCGGGGGTCGGTGCCATGGCCCTCGACCTCGTCGCCGTCGGACAGCCCGTCGTCGTCGGTGTCGGCGTCGGTCGGATCGGTGCCCAGCCCCCGGACCTCGTCGTAGTCGGACAGCCCGTCGTCGTCGGTGTCGGGGTCGGTGGGGTCGGTGACGCTGCCGTACTCGTGGGGGTCGACCTCGTCGCCGTCGATGATGCCGTCGTCGTCGGTGTCGTCGTCGAGGGGATCGGTCAGCCCGCCGCCGGCGTCCGGGTCGAGCTCGTCGCCGTCGCTGATGCCGTCGTCGTCGGTGTCGGCGTCCGTCCAGTCGGTGCCGTAGACCTCCAGCTCGTCGTCGTCGTCCAGCCCGTCGCCGTCGCTGTCGACGCCGCTGTCGACACCGTTGCAGTCCTGGTCGATGCCGTCGGCGTCGTACTCC
>CAZRFD010000294.1:0-3990 GCA_964599085.1 uncultured Enterobacterales bacterium
GTCCCGACGTGGAGGGGGGCGACGCCGTTGGCGTCGGCGGGCCCCGTGAACACCTGGACGGTCTGTGGAAGGCGCAGCGGCCGGGTGAAGCGTCCGTGCATGCCCCGCAGTACGTCGACATCGCCGGCGCCGCGGGTGTCGATGAAGGTCTCGGCGGCGATGGCCGCGGTACAGACGCCGTGCAGGATGACGCCGCCGAAGCCCGCGAGCTTCGCGTAGGGCGACAGCCAGTGGATGGGGTTGGGATCGCCGGAGACGAGGGCGAAGCGCCAGCCCTGTGTGCCGGGGAGGCGGCGCTCTCCGATGGCGTGGGCGTCCACCGGCACCGTGGGCTTGTCCTTCTTCGGCCGGGGCGCGTCGCCATCCGCTCGTCGAGGCAGCGGACAGAACACGGTCAGGGTCGAGGTCAGCGCGTCAGGCGTCGCGGCGGTGCCGGTGGTCAGCTCGATGCGGATGAGCGCTCGCCGTCCGTCGTCGTCCACCTCGACGAGGCGGGCCGCGAGCCGCAGCGGCTGATCGTCCGGAAGGGGCGCGTGGGCCTGCCACGAGCAGCCGGCGTTGACGACCTTGGTCAGATCGTAGGGGAGTCCGTGCAGAGCGCGCGTGAACAGTGGCCAGCCCCACTGCGGGAACATGGTCGGCGGCAGGCGCCCCCTCCAGGCCTTCGGCTTGCCGCCGCAGACCCGCACGAAGTCGTCGATGAGCGCCCGCGGGCGAGGCGCGACCGTGTCGGTCAGCGTCGGTCCGGGCAGCTCGGGCACACCGGCCCCCCTGCCGGCGGTCAGCAGCTTGAGCGTGGCCCCGATGGCGGGACCCTGGCGCAGCAGGTGTTGGATCATCTTCGCCTCACTTGGCGGCGGCGGCCTGGTCGGGGGCGGCCAGCCGCCCGAGCAGCCGGGGCCCGGTGGTGGTGATCAGATCGTGCATGTGACGGGCCCGGGGCTCGGCGCGCTCCAGCCAGCGCTCCAGCAGCTCCCGGCGGTCGGGATCCTTGCAGGCCTGGTTCCAGAGCACGTCGGCGGCGGCGGCGTCGGCGAGCATGCTGGTCAGCCGCTCAGCGTGGAGCATGGCCAGGGCGAAGTCCTTCTTGGGGTCCCAGTCCTTCATCAGCTCGGCCCACTGTCCGGGCCGGTGGTGGCGCAGCTCGCCGAGCTTGGCCGACAGCAGCCGCGTGATGAGGAACTGGATGGTCTGCTGCGACAGCAGGCGCAGGCCAGCCACCCGCTTCTCCAGGGGATCCCGCGCCGACACCGAGCGCCAGCGGGCCTGGGCCGTGCGCCGCAGGAAGCGTCGCGGATCGCGCACGGCGGCCAGGAGGTTGTCCTTCATGGCCATGAGCGCCTGGATCTGGCTGGTGCCCTCGTAGATGGGGAAGACCATGGCGTCGCGCAGCAGCTTCTCCACCCCGGTCTCCTGGATGTAGCCGCTGCCGCCGTGGATCTGGATGGACCGCCGGGCGATCTCCACGCACTTCTCGGCGGCGAGCCACTTCAGCAGCGGGGTGAGGTGCCGCGACCGTCGTTCGTGGCGCTTCTGCTGCCGGGCCAGGTCGGCGGCGGCGTCGCCCTGGAGGTCCATGAAGCGTGCGGCCAGCTTGAGCTTCTGGCTGAGTTCTTCGTGCCAGGCGGCTTCCACCGCCAGGGCGCGGATGGCCTGGATGTCGGTCCGCATCTCGTCGAGCAGGTCGGCGATCATCTCGTGCTGGTCGATGGGCTTGCCCATGCTGTGGCGCAGGCCGGCGTACTCGACGGCCTTGCGCCAGGCGGCTTCGGCCACGCCGAGGCTCTCGAAGCCGACGCTGACGCGGGCGTTGTTCATGAGCAGCAGCATCATCTTGAAGCCCTGCCCGCGCTCGCCGACGAGGTGTGCGGGACTGTCCTCGAAGCTGATCGAGACGGTCGCCGACGCATTGTGGCCGAGCTTCTCCTCGACCCCGTCGAAGCTCGCGTGCATGACGCGGCTGCCATCTTCCGCGAGGCTCCACGCGGGCACCAGGAACATGGACAGACCCTTGAGCCCGGCGAAGCTGTCGCCCTCGGCGACGTCTTCGGTGCGAGCGATGACGAACTGCCAGCGTCCGTGGCCCGACGTGATGAAGATCTTCTGGCCGGTCACCCGCCACTGGCCGTCATCGTCCAGCCAACCCCGGCAGCGCAGCGCGCCCATGTCGCTGCCGGCGTCGGGTTCGGTGATGTCCATGGACCCCCAGGCGTCACCGGCAAGGATCTCATCGATGCACTCTGCAAAGCGGGTCGAGGTGATGGCCGGCGGGTCGGTCGTGAACTCGGTGCTGCCCTCGAGCACGCTGTACATCAGCGCCGCAAGGGCGATGCCCCCGTGGAAGCCGACGTGCGCGCAGACGCTGGTGTCCGCGCGGGCGATCATCTCGGTGTTGAGCTGCATCAAGAGCAGCGGCGCGTTCATGCCGCCCAGCTCCCGCGGCAGGCAGAGCCCGTGCAGCCCGAGCGCTCCGAGCTGCTCCATGATGTCGCGGACCACGTCGGCTTCGACCACGGCACCGTCCACGATGGAGGGGTGGGCGTGATCCAGCTCCCGCCAACGGGGCGCGATCTGTTCGGCCGCCAGCTCGCCGACCAGGGCGAGCATGTCCTTGTAGGTGTCCAGCGCTTCCGCGGCGTCGCGGAAGCCGTCTTCTGCCCGCCAGTCGTACTCCGTCCAGCGAACCAGCGGCTCCCAGTCGATGCCGCGGTCGACGTACCAGCGCAGGTCGTCGTTGTCGTCGTAGAAGCTGGCCATCAGGGCTCCTTGGGAGGGGAGAGCAGTGCTGTCCGCGCGACCCGGATCAGCTCGTCCTGCTGGGCCTGCACGGAGGGTTCGGGGGAGACGAGGGCCGCGGTGTGGTCGCCGAGCGCGACCACGCCGAGCGCCGCCGAGATCACGAGCACCGTGAAGGCTTCGGGATCCGTCGCCGGCCGCAGCAGCCCCTGGGCCTGTCCCGCGCGGATGGCCTGGGTCAGCAGGCCGGTCCAGGGTTGGAGGTGCTGCCGCAGGCGTTCACGCAGCGCTTCGGGGCGGTCCAGGGCTTCGCGGAGCAGCAGGCGGGCCCGGCATGGGTCGCGGTGGAAGAACTCGAAGAAGGCCGCCATCAGCGAGTCCAGGCGCGGCCCGCCGGCCTGTGCCGCGACCATGAGCTGGGGAAGCTCGTCCCGCCAGTGGTCGAGCAGCGCGTCGACCACCGCGTCGCGGAGCTGGTCCTTGCTGCCGAAGTGGTAGACGAGGGTCGGCTTGGTGATGCCGGCGGCGTCGGCGATGGCCTGGATGGACGTCGCCGCGAAGCCACGGCTGGCGAAGAGGCGCGTGGCTTCGCTGAGGATCCGCTCGGGGACGCTGTCGACTGGTTGGACCATGATTCTCTACCAGGTGGTAGAGAGGACTCTAACCTGGGGTCGACGGCAGTCGCAAGCGCGGGCCGCCGCAAGGGCCCGAGCCAGAGCGCCGCAGCCAGCATCCGGAGCCAGGCGAATTCCATTTCCTTCTAAAATGGGAAATGGAATTCGCCTGACACCTTCCGTCGACACCGCCCTGAAACCAGGCCCCCCAGGGTGTCGACGGAGAATCGGGGCGATCACAAGCAGCAACTCCTCCCCCATCACTCGCTGCCCCGCACGCACTCGTCGGACCGGGTGGCACCCGTGTCCGCTCCTGCCCATGCCCGGATCCGGCCATGCACGCCGAGCACGGACTCATGTTGTCCGCCGTCTTCTTCGCCGGCGCGTTGCTGGGCCTGATCACGGCAGCCCCGCGGGACGCCCGGCCAGCTGGCTCGCTGCTGCTCGCGGCCGTGTCTCCAACCGCCGACACCGACGGGCAGGAGTCGCCCGCGGGCCCCGCCCCCGCCCCGGGCACGGCGCCGCCCCCCAGGCACTGCGGGCGCGACCACGACGCGATCCAACGCCTCGATGCAGAGCGCGCAGAGCTTCGCGCCGGCCTCGCCCAGGCGACGGCCCGCCTCTACAGCATCGTAGGCGA
>CAZRFD010000295.1:0-3982 GCA_964599085.1 uncultured Enterobacterales bacterium
GCCTGCTCCTCGGCGAGCAGCTTCCGGTAGCGGGCGACCTGGGCTGCCTCCGGCTTCACGCCCGCCAGCTTCCGCAGCACCGTCTCCTTGAGCATCGGCCCGTCGCCGTCCACGTCGTCGATGTCCTCCTGGATGGCGGGCGCCAGCTTGAGCAGCCGCATGAGCTGGCAGACCCGGGCGCGGGTCAGCCCCTCGCGGCGGGCGATCTCGGCGGCGTTCTCCACCTGGCCCTGGGCGATGCGGCGCTCGAAGTCCCGAGCCCGGTCCAGGTGGGCCTTGATCGCCGCCCGCCGGTCCGCCCAGGGGTTGTCGGAGGGTGGCGAGAAAGGGTGGCGAGAATCGGGGCGGGGTGGCGAGATTCCCCGGGATGCCCCTTCCGACGGGCCTTCGCGGTGGCGAGAATCGTGGCGAGATTCCGCGGACCCCTCCTCCGAGACCCCCGACGCCGGACGCACGGAAGCCCCCCGGCCAGTCGGCCGGAGGGCTTCAGCGGGAGGACGCGGCCTCCACCGCCCGTACCCGGGCCGAGGCGGAAGCTCCGCCTCGATGACCCAGGTGACCAGAACTTCAGAGTTCGACGTTCCGGTCAGGGGGAAAATGGCTCCCCCTGTTGGACAAAGCTCGAACTGCACTGCTGGCGCCGAGCGATGAGGTGAAGGTGCAGATGGAGCTGCTAAAGGACGTTCAGTGAGAGTGGGGGGCACTCTCCTGGCTCACGGTGAAGCGGTGACCGTTCTACGCGAGGGGGTCACGGTCGCCGTGGCGGCGAGTCCATTCGGCTCGATACGGAGCCAGTGCGTTCTGCGCCTTCTCCAAGCGCTCGGCAGCCTTTCCTGCCTGCTTCCGCACACCTTCGGTCTTCTTGCCCTCCGAGCCCTCGTAGTTCGGAACAACCGACGCTTGCTGAAGGCGAGCTCCAGCTACCTCACGTTCGCCAGCCGCGATTGCCAGTCGCAGGTCGCCATCAGGCCACCACTCCAGGTCGTTGTATCCCTCCTGACTCACGGCCTGGAACAGGCGGGTGTGAAGCTGCCGCCTGTGGGCATCAGTAAGGGTGCTGACCCGTCGGCTGGTTACCCACTGCGACCGTGCCTGCTCGCCTTCCGGCACCTGCACCACATAGACCTGATCCAGACACGCAAAGGCTCGACGAGGCTCACGGTCTGGCAAAGTCCCCAGGTAAAACCGGTCTGGGGTTCCATCGCCATCACGGAGAGCCGCGAGCTTGCGCCGCGTTTCGTCGAGGCTGGAGTCACCTAGCGTCGAAAGGACTTCCGGCTGCACCTCTGTGATGGCTGCGACCAAGACGTGCGGCTTGCGAAGGGCGTTGCAGTGCCGGGAAAGGACCAGCACATACTCCACGCCCTCCACAGGCGAAGGCGCATCACCGTCTTGTGACGTCTCGAACAACTGAGGAGCCTTCAGGAGGTCGCCTTGGCGAAGGGGGCTACCGGCTGACGGCGGACATATGAGGCCCACTACAACTCCGAGAGAACTGCTTCAGGAGACGAGTGAGCGGGCCCATGCCCCGGCTTCGATAGCCCCTGTGTCGATGCCATGGCCGTGCTTGATGCGAGGTCCGTAGAATCGATGGGGCACTCGCAACTGCGCCGAGGGGTTCACTGCGCGGGCAATCAGGGTCCAGTCGCGGACCGACTGGGCGCCTTCAAGCAGCTCGACTCTCGCCACTTGGAGGTGATCTGCCAGGGTGCCGGCTACAGCACCCAACTGATGCTGATGTTGCTCGGCGAATCGAAAGACCTCGTCCAGTCGGGCCATGTAGTCGAGGTCGGAAGTATCAGGCTGTTGCCGGCTCGCGATGGCCTGCAGCAGCCGCTTCGCAATCGCGAGTTCGTCTGTAGCACGAGAAAGCCCAGCCGCTTCGCGCTGCTCCTCGTCCATCGAGCCAAGTGTCTGGAAGTCACACCCACCCGCAAACATGGAAACGCCTCGCACCTCGCTGGCGCTGCTGGCCCACGCAGTCCCAGTCGCGGCGCCACCGTGAGGCGCTGGTGATGAAAGCCCGATGGCCAGCAGGAGTACGGCGGCCTTCTGCAGGAGGCTGCCCATCGGCGGGCCGCTTGCCGCAAAGTAGGGTCTGGTCATTCCGCACTCCTTCGAAAACGGGTCGTGTTCACGAGCCCGAAGAAGACCTCATTCACTCTCTTGTTCGCTGCGTCGAAGTCGTCGTTCAAGTCGCCGTTGAACGGGAACAGGTGGCGAGTCTCAATCCGGACTTTCTTGGGGTCCATCGATACCGAAATCTGCGTCGACGTAGGGCCATCCCCCTCCACAAGCCGGAGCTGCAGCTGTCGCGGATCGGAGGACGACACCTGCTCGAAGACTCTCGTGACTCCAATAAGGTCCTGTAAGTCCGCCAAGTCCTCGTAATCCCTTCCACTCTCGAAGAGGTCAATCTTCGTGAGTTCAAGGCGGGTGATGCCGAGATGTGCTCCAGCACGCTCGGATGCAAAAGCGGCAAACGTCTCAAACTCTTGAATCGCTCGGGACTTCAAGCCGAGACCATCCTCGTAGTCGGAGAACCTCGGGTAACTGTCCCCTCGACGCCTCCAGTTCACATAGAAGCGGTCGGACTGCAGCTGGAGCAGAAACTCCTCTGAGGCAGCCACCAGCCAAGCTCGTGCGTCGACGACCGGTCCAAGACGTATTCCACCCCCATCCAAGACCGGCGGGTGGAGTTCATGGCGTGGATAATCATCGCGCCGTCCCTCCCAGTAGACCCCGAAGTCCAGCGTAGACAAGGGCAGCGGTTCGAAGACGAAGCCGCACACGACTTCGTTGATCGGTGGGTGGTCAAGAGGTGGTTGGTGGCTCACGCGTACCCGGAAGTGAGGTCGACTTGGTCTGACATAACCACCATAGGCTCGGCGGGCAGGCGCAGTCACCCCGCCTCCACCCCCATCTCCCCCAGCCCCACCAGCGGAAAGCTCGCCCGCATCCCCGGCCGCAGCCGCACCCAGGCCTGCGCCACCCGCGCCGTCCCATCCAGGCTGAGCGCCGCCTCCGGCCCGCGGACCAGCGCGTCACCGAGCTTCTCGCGCAACCAGGTGCCCATGCCCCAGGGCACGGTGAGCACCAGCAGCCCGTCCTGGTTGGCGAAGCCGAGCTCGCCGAACTGGCCGAGGGGCACGGTAGCCCCCTCGCCGGCAGGCAGGGCCAGGGGGTAGACCTCGCAGGCGGGGCCGGCGAGCGACGGCCGGCGCTGGACCGGGGCGACCATCAGCGACGACAGGATCTCCGAGAGCGGCGCACCGATGAGCTGCTCAACGGGGTCGAAGGAGAAGGGGCCGAAGCCCACGCGGGTCACCGGCATGGTGAGGTTCACGCGGATGGGCGCGGGCTGGCGGGGCTCGACCTCGGGACGGCGGCGGGGCTGGGGACGGGCGGGCTTCATGGGGCACCTCGCTCCACCCGCTCCCAGAGGGTCCCGGGGGCGGCGCGGCGGAAGACGGGGCAGGCCAGGATGCGGGCCTGCAGGTCGGGGGTGAGGGCGCGGCGGCGATGCACGAGGGCCGACCAGTGGCCGGGCGACACGCCGAGCATCTGCGCGACCGCGCGGTGGGTGTGGCGGCTGCAGTCCACGCGCTCGAGCACGGCCTCCGTGCGGAGGAGCACGCGGACGGGGTTGGGGGGACGCCCCATCAGGCAGCGTCCTCGTCGGGCTCGTCGTCGAGGTCGTCGTCGTCCGCGTCGAGGTCGTCGCCCTCGTCGGGGTCACCGTCGTCGTCCTCGTCCGGGTCGTCGTCCGGCGCGATCAGGTCCTCGGGCTCGGGCAGGTCCGGCACGGCATCGGGCGGCAGGTGCGCGTCGTCGTCGTCGAACTCGGGGTCACCGTGGTCGTCGGGCTCCTCCCGCGCCTCCTCCACCTCGGCGAGGCTGGTCTCGAGGGCGACGGTCAGGCTCTCTGCCACCTCGTCGAGCAGCTCGCGGACCTGGGTGAGCAGCTTGTGGGTCGCCGCCT
>CAZRFD010000296.1:0-3907 GCA_964599085.1 uncultured Enterobacterales bacterium
CGCAGACGTGGCCCGCGAGCTCGCGCCCGAGTCCGCGATCACGAGCCGCGGCTCGCTGTGGTGCCCGTCCTGCAAGCGGGAGCGCCGCTCGAAGAACGACCGCAAGCGCGGTCCCGTCAACATCGTGGGCGAGACGGGCTGGTCGTGTAAGTGCTGCGACGCCAAGGGCGACTGGCTGGACTACGCCTGCATCGCGCTCCAGGGCAAGCCGTTCAAGCAACTGCTCCCGGAGTCCCGCCACGCCGTCCGCGACTGGTTCGCGTCGATGGGCTGGTGCGACCCGTGGAAGCCCGGGCGACGCCGGGCGGCCTCCCGGGCTCGGAGGCGTCTTCGCCCCCGCCCAGCCCACCGCCCACCCCCGCCCCTCCGCGCCCCCCGCGGCGAGCTCGAAGCCCTGTGGGCGGCCTCGCACCCGCTCGGCGGCGTTCGGGACAAGAAGGTGGCCGGGTTCGTCGAGGCCCGGGGCCTGGAGCCCTACCTGCACTTCCTCCAGCACTTCGACCTGGTGCGGGTGCTCCCCTCGGATCCCGACCCCTACCCGCCGTGCTGGAAGCCCGGCCGGCGGTACAACTGGCGCATCGCCGTCCGGGCCTGGGACCGGCTGGGGCGGCTCTCCAGCCTCCACGCCCGCGTGTCCACCCCGGACGCGCCGATCTTCCAGCAGGGCACGGACCACGAGCACCGCGGCCCGAAGACGCTGTGGCCCCGGCATCCCGACGAGGGCAGCCGCTACGAGATCACCGGCCTGTTCTTCGCCGACGAGTCCGGCCTCGCCGTCGCCCGCGGCACGCCCAGCCCGCACATGCGGCGGGTGTTCTTCGCCGAGGGTCTGACCGACTGGCTGGCCGCGGCTGCCCGGTTCGGCGGCGAGCAGATCCTCGACACGGACCCGCACGTCGGGAGCGGCTGCAACGCCGTCTACGGCGGCGTGTCCGGTTCCTTCCCGACCCTGGGCTCCCTGCCATTCCCCGCCAGCCTGCCGCACGCCCCGCTGCACTTCTACGCGGCGCTGGACCCCGACGCCGCCGGGCGGGCCTACCTGCTCCAGCTCGCCGAGGGCCTGCACCCCCGGCCGCTGGAGCGGATCCCCCTCGAACGCTGGCGCGAGCCCCTGGGCCTCGACGCCGACGCGAAGATCGACCTCTCCATCGTGCTCCAGGCCGGCGTGCCCGGCGCGGCGCTGATCGAGGCCGCCGAGCGGGTGGACCTCGAAGCCCTCCGCGCCCAGGTGGAGCGCGACCGCCAGGCCCGGGCCGGCAACATGGCCGCGGCCGGCGACGGCGACGAGCCCCCGCCCCCCGCCGACCCCGACGCGCCCAGCAGCGGCGGCGAGGACGACGACGACGAGCTCCGCACGATCAACGTGAGCAACCGCCAGATGGCCGACCTGGTGGACGAGGCGTGGGACGCCACCAACCACGCGAACACGCCCCCGCGGCTGTTCCTCCGCTCGGGTCGCACCTGCATGATCCGCCGCGGCGACAACGACGCCGTGCGCATCGAGGACGTGGACCGCGCCGGGATGCAGGGCTTCCTGGCCCGCTCCGCCAGGTGGACCCGGTGGCGGCGGGCAACCGCGGCCGAGTTGAAGGCCGGCATGGACAGCGAGGAACGCGCGGGCTTCATCGAGGCCGAGTGCGACCAGCCGCCCACCTACCTCGCCCCCGACATGCTCGTCTTTCCCGACGACGCGCTGCCCCCGCTCCAGGCCGTCGTCGCCTCGCCCGTCTACGACGCCGCCGGCCGGCTGGTCGCCACGCCTGGCTACAGCCCGACGGCGCACCTGTGGTACGAGCCCCCCGGCAGCTTCGAGCTCCCGTCCATCGCCGTCGCCCCCAGCGACGAGGCCGTGGAAGCGGCCCGCAAGCTGATCTGCGAGGTGTGGCTCGGCGACTTCCCGTTCGTCAAGAATAGCGACCGCGCCCACGCCATCGCCATCGCCCTGCTGCCGTTCGTGCGGCGGCTGGTTCACTCTCCGACGCCGCTGCACCTGGTGGAAGCCGCCGTGGCCGGCACCGGCAAGAGCCTGTTGGCCCGGGTGCTCCTGACCGTCGGCAACGGCCGCCTGCCCGAGCCCGTCACCTACACGCCCAACGACGAGGAAACGCGCAAGGCGATCACGTCGTACCTGTCCGACGGCGCCGCCATCATGTTCCTCGACGACGTGCAGGGCCGCATGGCCTCCCCGTCGCTGGCCCGCGCCCTGGCGAGCGAGCTGTGGAAGGACCGCATGCTCGGCACCAACGCGACCATCCAGTGTGTGAACCACGCAACGTGGGTCGCCACGGCGAACAACGTGCAGTTGAACACCGACATTGCGCGGCGCTCGGTGCGCGTCCGCCTCGACCGCGGGATGCAGCGGCCCTGGGAGTGGAAGGGCGCCAAGATCAAGCACCTGGACACCTGGACGCTTCGCCACCGCGGCGAGCTCATCGCGGCCCTGCTGACGCTGGTGCAGGCGTGGCTGTCCCGCGGCCGGCCGGAGTACGGCCACACGCTCGGTTCGTTCGACTCCTGGGCCAAGGTGGTCGGGGGCATCCTCCAGACCGCCGGCATCGACGGCTTCCTGGAAGACATGGCGGACCTGTACGACAGCGCCGACAGCGACATGGCCGAGTGGTACGCGCTGATCGAGACGTGGTGGGAGAAGCACCCCGACCGTCAGTACGACGAGTACCACGACCCCGAGGACGGCCGGCCGCGGGTGCTCCGAACCATGCGCACCAAGGCCATGCGAGCCAGCGAGATCGGCGACTTCGCCCGCAACGAGAAGCTGCTCGGCGAGGTGATGGGCGACAAGAGCGAGCGCAGCCAGAACACCCGGCTGGGCAAGGCGATCCGTCGGCTCCGCGACCGCGTGATGGAAGGCGTGCGGATCCGCACCCGCCAGGGCCGCCGCGGCGCCGAATACTGGCTGGAGCGCCACGGCGAGACAGCGGCCGAGCGACGGGAGCGAGAGGCCGGCATGCTGCCCGGCATGAGCTCGCACGCCGCCAGGCCCTACCAGGGCGCCCAGGCGCCGCCTGGAGCCGCCCAGGAGCCCGAGGACGGCTCCCACGCGCCCGACACCGGCCACGGGGCGTCCAGACCGCCTGACGCCGCCCTCCCGCCCGCTGACGAGCTCCCGCCCCAGCCCCCGCCGGCCGACGACCCCTACACGGCCAACGGGAGCGGTGGAGGCCAGCAAAGCGGCTGGGCCTGGGGCACGGACGACGGCTTCATCGAAGACCCGGACGCGCACGACCGCGACGGCGGCTGGGACGACGACGACTGACGCGGGGGTGAGCACCCCCCAGGCGCGTCGGTTGGGCCGGCCCCTGTCGCAACGCCCGCGTCTCGGCTTGGTCACCTTCCGGGGGGGTGCTCCTGCTCGCTGTAGCCCGGCGGGTTGACCCGCGCCCTCGAAGGACGCGGGCCGTCCCGGCGGGCAGCGGGAGGTCCGGCGGGCGCCGCTTCGAGCCCATCTGCGACAACAGCACTCGTGGACACCGCGCCGGACGGGGCACCGTGTCGCCGCGAGCTCGGCGGGATCAACCAGGCCGGCCGGGACACCGTGACAGGCCAGCGAGCTCGACGGGGGTGTCACGGCGCCCGGGTGCCAGACGTGTGCCAGACGTGATCGCGGAGCCGGGGGTGAACCCGAAGATCCGCGGCAGCGGGGGATCTTCCAGCGATCCGACGCCAGGAAAAACGCTCACATGCCAGACGTGTCAGACGTTTCCCAGCGCAGCTACGGGCGCGGGCGCAGTGTGCGCACAGGAACCTGTGCGGGCGAGAGCTCGAAAAACGTCTGGCATGTATGACACGTCTGGCAAGTGGGCCTGAAAGGCCGATTCTCGGGCGCCATACGTCGGCGCAGACGTTGGGCACACGGGGTGCGCACGTCTGGCATGCCTCCGGCGAGGGC
>CAZRFD010000297.1:0-3886 GCA_964599085.1 uncultured Enterobacterales bacterium
CCTCGCCCGTTCGATCCCTTCAGCGGATCGAGCAGCGCCGGCTCCGGCGAGCCTCGCCCGTTCGATCCGCCCACCGATACCGGCCACGACGCCAGGCTCGTTCCTCGCCAATCGCTCCGGTCGCCGCAGGGCGGCCTCGGCACCGTCAACCGTTCGATGACTGCGACCAGTCTCGCAGAGTTGGCGGGCAAGCTGCTGGCCCACTTCCTCTACAAGCCGCTCCACATAGCCATGCGGCAGACCAAGGACCATGTCGGATGAGACCTTGGCCCTGGGCGCCGCGAAGCACTCCTGCGTCGACTGGAAGGTGGTCTCGGACGCGAGGGGGGAGACTCTCACCGGGGGGGCTCTTGGACGTACGGTGGTCTGCATCCTGTACATCGCCCCCAGGTGCCCCATGTGCATCTAACAGTCTGGCTAGTTGCCGTGTTTGCGCACAAATCATGTCGTCCGAGGGGAGCTGCACCCTTGGCCGATCACACCATCAACGCACGCCGCTGCCCCTCGATCCGCCCAAGCACGCGGTTGGCGCGAGCGACGTTTTCGATGAGTCCCAAACAGAGCGCGTCGAGGAAGCGGTAGGACAGTCGCCGCGACGGGGTGAGCAGCACGCCCAGCGCCCGGTCGTCGAGCTGCAACACGGTGCCGTCCTCGCGCATGCGACAGCTCGCGATGGGCGGTACCTGCAGCAGCGGCGACAGCACACCGACCGGCTGCCCCGGACCGATCAAGGCAACGCGCGACAGGCCCGGCCCGGCCAGGGCTTCCACCGCCCCCCGGATCACGACGAACATGCCGGTGGAGTCGCCGCCCTCCGTGATGATCTCCCGGCCGCGGGGCAGCGTCCACAGCGTGCCCAGGTCCAGTAGCGCGTCCCGGTCGGCCGGCGAGAATGACGAGAAGAAGCGCAGCGCGCCGAGGAAGGGGCGGGGGTCGAAGTCGCTGCCCGGCGCCTCCAGCGTGCCGAGGGTGCCGACGATCGGCGCGGGTCCCACCGGTCGCGTCGGCGAGGGCGACACCATCGCCCGGGTCGCGGCGTCGGCGGCCGACACCAGCGCGGCCATGCGCCGGGCGATGGCCAGCATCAAGGAGAACGACGCCGGGCGGAGGGCGAAGCGCAGGCCCTGGAAGTCCGCCCGCTCGATGATGTCGACCGTCACGTCGTCGACGGCTTCGGCCGCCAGGTGGCGGGGCCCCGCCCGGAGCAGGGCAAGCTCGCCGAAGAAGGCCCCGGGGCCCAGGCGAGCCACCTCCAGCCGCCGTTCGCCCGGTAGCTCCATGACCAGGCGCACCGTCCCCCGACGGACGAACATGGCGCAGTCGCCCGGGCTGGCCTGGTCGAAGATCCGTGCTCCCGCGCCAAACAAAGCCGGCCGCAACAACGTCTCCAGCTCGCGCCGTTCGTCCGGCGGGAGCTGGGCGAACACATCGACCGTGCCAGCGTCCTCGGTCACGCGTCGATCTCCGTCGTGCCCACCTCCACGGGCTCACCCGGGCCCCACGCCGTCACCGTCACCGCCGAGTACTCCGGCACCTCGACCCAGCCCGTGGGGTCACGGGTGAGCGGCTCGGACGCCAGGATCGCCGCGTGTCGCCTCGTGCCCCCCCGCATCAGCCAGCGGCCGGAGGCGTCAGCTTCAAAGGTCGATCCGACGGTGGTCCACAGGCTGAGGAAGCGCGTGTTGGCGTCGTGCAGGCGGGTC
This sequence comes from uncultured Enterobacterales bacterium, assembly GCA_964599085.1. Taxonomy (GTDB): domain Bacteria; phylum Myxococcota_A; class UBA796; order UBA796; family UBA2385; genus J125. Next base: position 1,704 of record CAZRFD010000297.1, read on the forward strand.
GGATCCAGGGGGTAGCGCCCGTAGTCGAAGGTGAAGCGCAGGGCGAGGAGCTGGCGCCCGTCGCTGAGGAACAGGTTCATCGAGCTGCTGGTGTCGATGCCGGCGTCGCGCCGCAGCCGCCGGATGACGCGCAGCGTAGCGCCAGTGGCGTTCAATAGCTCGGCCGCGCTGTGATGCCCCCCCGGATCGTCGAGCTGCGACAGCAGCAACGCATAGACGTGCTCGGAGTCGGTGCTGCCCGTGATGTGTGCGCGGATCGCCGGCTTGATCCGGTCCTGCATGGCCGCCTTCATCCTGGCGAAGCCGGCCAGGTCGCCGTTGTGGCAGAAGGCCAGGCGCACCCCGGGGTACCGGAAAGGGTGGAGGTTCTGCGGGCCGAAGCCCTTCCCCCCGGCGGACCAGGCGACCCCGCGGACGTGGGCGAGCAGGTTGGTCGTCGCCAGCTTGCCGGCCAGGGACACGAGGTTGTCGTCGTAGACCGGTACGGTGGTGCTGCGGTACAGCAGCGGCACGTCGGGATCGGCGTCCCGGTGGTTCCACGACGCCATGCCGAAGCCTGCGAGGTTGAGCATCTGCAGGTAGCGCGGGTCGACGGCCTGGCGGACCAGCGCGCTGTCCGGCTGGTGCAGCAGGGCGCTCAGCCGGAGCGGCGGCCCCATGTAGGCGAGGGCGCGGCACACGTCAGCGCCCGCCGTGCAGCGGCCCCGGCGCCGGTGCGGCGTGCCCGCCGTTGACGTGGCGCAGCCAGGCGGCCCCCTCGTGCGCGCGCGGGAACCAGCGGAGGCGTTCGCAGGCGGCGTCCACCACCGGGATCTCGATGTCGTCGGGGACGGAGCGGGACGCCTGCAGGAGCACCCGCCGGCCCTCCTCCAGCGCGTCGGCCAGCGAGGACTCGGGCAGGCTCTGCCGCGGCGGAGGAGCCGCGACCGCGCCATCGTCGCCGATGCGGAGATCGCCGAGGCTGACCGGCTCGAAGGGGCGCCCTCCGACGTGGCGCCACAGCCCCGTGCGCAGGTCGAAGCGGTACGACGGCAGGAGCCCCCAGCCATGGAGCGCCGTCAGGTTGACCGCCTGGACGATGTAGCGAAGCTCGTCGTCGCTGATGAAGTAGTTGAAGTTCACGCGGGCCCAGCCGGGCTTCATGCCCACGAAGCCCCGATCGGCGAGGTCGAGGAAGCCCTGCCCCGACGCCGGCCCCATCCCCAACAGCAGGCCACCGTAGGGGCCGGCGCAGGAGCAGCCGCCGCGCGCCTGGACGCCGAACAGGTCGTTGAGCACGGCGACGACGAAGTTGTGGTGGAGGTAGCCGCGACCGTGGCGGACCATGAAGGAGGTGATGGAGAGCCGTTCAGCCTGGCGCGGCCCCAGCACGCGGATCGCCGGGTTCGAGTCCCAGGCATCCACCGCGGCGGCCACGAGCTGCTGCTCCCGCCGGTGGATCGTCTCGGCGCCGACCCGGTCCTTGAGCGCAAAGACCAGCCCGCAGCGGATGGACTCGATGATGGCCGGCGTCCCCGCCTCCTCCCGGTGGCTCAGCGCGTGGGAGTACAGCGCGTCGTCGCCGGTGACGAAGTCGACCGTGCCGCCGCCGGGCCAGGTCGGCACGCATGTCTGCACGAGCGCGGACTTGAGCACCAGCACCCCGGGCGACCCCGGCCCGCCGACGAACTTGTGGGGGGAGAGGAAGACGGCGTCCTTGTGGGCGAGGGTCGGATCCACCCCGGGCCCCGACGGGTTCATGTCGATGGGGACGTAGGGCCCAGCGGCGGCGTAGTCCCAGAACGACAGCGCTCCGTGGCGGTGCAGCAGGGTCGACACGGCGATGACGTCGGTGGCGACGCCCGTAACGTTCGATCCGGCGGAGAAGGAGCCGATGCGGAGCGGCCGGTCGGCGTGGGCGACGAGGGCGGCCTCCAGGGCATCGAGATCCAACAGGCCGTCGGCGTCGACGGGGATCGTGACGAGATCCACCGCGCAGTGCCGCCAGGGCAGCAGGTTGCTGTGGTGTTCGTACGGTCCGACGAACACCACCGGCCGGGCGTGGGACGGGGGATCGGCCGGCGCGTCGACCCCGGGCACGGGCAGCGGACGGCGCAAGGCCAGCAGGTCGATGAGCTTGTTGATCGCGCCGGTGGCGCCCGACCCGACGAAGATGACCTCGTCACCGGGGCCCGCCCCCACCG
>CAZRFD010000298.1:0-3861 GCA_964599085.1 uncultured Enterobacterales bacterium
CGGCGCGGGGCGCGGGCGAGCACCCCAGCCGGCCCCCTGCACCAGGCCCGCAGGCCCCGACCCACCCCCCCCCCCCCTCCACCTCGACCGCCCCCCGCAGGACGCCCGCCATGACGACTCCCAGCTACGGCCCAAACGCCGCCTGGCTGCAGGCCTTCCAGGATCTGCAGCGCCAGACGGCCGAAGCCCACGCCTCCTTCCAGCGCGCCATGGCCGACAGCCATGCCGCCTTCCTTCAGGCCGCCCAGACCAGCATCATGGGGCTGACGGCGCTGAGCGGCGCCCTGCCGACGCAGCCGGCAGCAGCGATGCCCGCCGCAGCGATGCACACGGCTCCCACGCCCTGGCCTCAGCCGGCCCCTCAGGCGGCACCGCAGCCGACGTGGACCCCGACGCCGGTCGCAGCGCCGGTCGCAGCGCCGGCTCCCGCGCCGGTCGCGCCGATGCCAGCACCCGTGGCGGCGCCAGCTCCGGCGCCGGTCGTCGCAGTCCCCGCCCCCGCCCCGGTCGCGGCGCCCGCTCCCACCCCGGCCCCCACGGCCGCAGCACCCGCCGCCGCCCCGACCACCGATGTCTCGGCCGTCCTCCTCGATGTCGTCGCCGACAAGACCGGCTACCCGGCAGAGATGCTCGCCCTCGAGATGGATCTGGAGGGTGACCTCGGTGTCGACTCGATCAAGCGCGTCGAGATCCTCAGCGCCATGAAGGAGCGCGTCCCCGGCCTGCCCGAGGTCGACCCCGCCGAGATGGGCGCCCTGCGAACGCTCGGCCAGATCGTCGACAAGCTCGGTGCCAGCACGGGTGCAGCCGCGGCCTCCGCGCCCGTTCCCGCCCCGGCTTCCGCTCCCGCGCCGGCCGCCGCTCCCGCAGCGCCCGCAGCAGGCACCGACATCGACGTGTCTGCCGTGCTCCTCGACGTCGTCGCCGACAAGACCGGCTACCCCGCAGAGATGCTCGCGCTCGAGATGGATCTGGAGGGAGACCTGGGCGTCGACTCCATCAAGCGCGTCGAGATCCTCAGCGCCATGAAGGAGCGCGTCCCCGGCCTGCCCGAGGTCGACCCCGCCGAGATGGGCGCCCTGCGAACGCTCGGCCAGATCGTCGACAAGCTCGGCGCGGAGGGTGCTGCCCTCCCTTTTGATGGTGCGGCAGCCGACGTGGATGTCGAGCTGCCGCTGACCATCGATCCGCGCCTGGGCCGCTTCGAGCTGCGCGCCGAACCCGCACCCGCACCCGGACTGGTGCGGCCGTTGCCCCGCGCCGGAACCCTCGGCGTCGTCGGGGGCCCCGACATCCTCGCGGATGCGCTGGTCGCAGCGCTCCAAGAGGAAGGCCAGGACGCCAGCCGGCTTGACATGGACGCCCTCGCGGACGCCGACCTCGCCGGGCTGATCCTGCTGCACGGCCTCGCCGACGCCACCGCGGATGTCGACCGCGTCCACCTCGCCGCCTTCGAGGCCGCGCGGGCACAGGCCACCACCCTGTCCACCGCGGGCGGCCTGTTCGTCACGGTCCAGGACACCGGCGGAGACTTCGGCCTGTCCGGGGCGGCGGGCAGGGCCTGGCTCAGCGGCTTCGCCGGCCTCGCGCGCACGGCCGCCCAGGAGTGGCCCCGCGCCATCGCCAAGGCCATCGACATCGAGCGTGGCGGCCGCGACGCCGCCGCGCTCGGCGCGGCCCTCGCCCGCGAGATCCTGGCGGGCGGCCCGGACCTGGAGGTCGGCCTGCGTGCCGACGGCCAGCGCCTGACCCTGCGGGACCACCGCGTCGACGTGCAGGAGGGCCGACAACCGCTCGGCAAGGACGATGTCATCGTCGTCAGCGGTGGTGGCCGCGGCGTGACCGCCGCCACGGTCGTGGCCCTGGCCTGGGCAAGCGGCGCCAGCTTCCTGCTGCTCGGGCGCACGCCGCTCAGCGACGAGCCCGCCTGCTGTGCTGACGCCGACGGCGACGCCAGCCTCAAGCGGGCGCTGCTCGGCGACGCGCTGTCCCGCGGCGAGAAGCCCTCGCCGGTGGCCATCGGCCGGCAGGTGTCGCGCATCCTCGCCAACCGGGAGATCCGGCGGACCCTCGCGAGCGTCGAAGAAGCCGGCGGCCGGGCTCGCTACGCCAGCGTCGACGTGACGAATTCGGCCGCGCTGGGCACGGCGCTCGACGCCGTCCGCGCCGACTGGGGGCCCGTCACGGGGCTGGTACACGGCGCCGGCGTGCTCCGCGACAAGCTGATTGCCGACAAGAGCAGCGACGACTTCGCGCTGGTCTGGCGCACCAAGATCGGTGGGCTGCGCGCCCTCCTCGACGCAACGCAGTCCGAACCGCTCCGCCTGCTGGCGGTGTTCAGCTCGGTCGCGGCCCGCTGCGGAAACCAGGGCCAGGTCGACTACGCCATGGCCAACGAGGTGCTCAACAAGGTCGCCCAGGCCGAAGCGCTGCGCCGACCCGACTGCGTCGTCAAGTCCTTCGGCTGGGGTCCCTGGGAGGGCGGCATGGTGACGCCCGCGCTCAAGGCCCGCTTCGAGAGCCTGGGCGTGCCCTTGATCCCCCTGGACGTCGGCGCCCGCATGCTCGTCGACGAGGTAGCCAGCCCGCAGCGCGACGCCGTCGGCCTGGTGTTCGGCGGGCGCCCCCGCATCGGCCGGCCGCTGGCGGCGACCGGTCCCGACGAGCTGGTGCTCGCCGTGGACGTCAGCCGGCACAGCCACCCCTGGCTCGCGGACCACGCCATCCAGGGCGTGCCTGTCGTTCCGGTGGTGCTGGCGGTTGAGTGGTTCGCCCGGGCGGCGCGGGCCTTCCGTAGCGATCTGCACCTCGCCGGCATCGAGCAGGTCAAGGTCCTGCGCGGCGTGCGCCTGCAGGGCTTCGACGACGCCGGGGACCGCCTGCTCGTCGTGGTCCACCAGCTCTCCAATGGCGACGGCGCGCTGCTGTCGCTGGAGCTGCGGAGCGCATCCGGCACGCGGCACTACAGCGCGCTCGCCCGCATGCAGGAGGCGCCGGTCCACACCCACGCGACGCCGGCCCGGGTGGCGCTGAAGCCCTGGGGGGACAAGCCGGTCTACGGCGACATCCTGTTCCACGGTCCGCGCTTCCAGGTCATCCGCGATGTCCAGGGCATGAGCAGCGAGGGCGGCGCCGCCGTCCTGGACGGCGTCGACGCGGCCGGCTGGAGCTTCGAGCCCTGGCAGACCGACGTGGCAGCCCTCGACGGCGGCCTGCAGCTCGCTCTGCTGTGGACGGAGCAGGCGCTGGGCGGGCGCTCGCTGCCGACGGGTGTCGGGCGGATCCGCCTGGGGCGGGTCGGCCACGGCCGGCTGCACGCCGTGCTCAAGGGCCGCAAGGCCGGGGCCGGCAAGGGCATCTCCCACCTCGTCCTCGTCGACGACGAGGGGGTGACGGTCGCCGAGCTGAACGACGTCGAGACCCACCTCCTCCCGAGCGGCTGAGGCAGCCATGCCCGCGTCCCCCTCGACCGGCCCCGACGGCGCCGGTCGCTTCTCTCCCATCGCCATCGTGGGACGCGGCTGCGTCCTGCCGGGCGCGCTCAGCCCCGAAGCCCTGGGCGACGCGGTGGTCGCCGGTCGAGACCTGCTCTCAACGGTGCCGCCGGGACGCTGGGAGCTCGACCGGGGCGATGTGCTCTGCACACCGCCGGGCGGCGGCGGCGGTCTACCGGCCTACGACGGCGACCACTGCTGGTCGGACCGCGGTGGCTACGTCCAGGGCTTCCAGCGCGTCTGGGATCCCGAGGGCTTCGCGGTCCCCGCCGCTGCGCTCGCGGGCCTCGACCCGGTCTTCCTGTGGCCGCTGCACGCCGCACGGCAGGCGCTGGCCGAGGTGCGGCGTCCCGAGGGGACCCGCGGA
>CAZRFD010000299.1:0-3857 GCA_964599085.1 uncultured Enterobacterales bacterium
CCTCCGACCCACTCCAGCCCGCTCCGTCGCTCGCAGTGCTCGCGACTCCGGCCCCAGCGAGCCGAGGCCGAGTCGTGTCGAGTCACGTGGTGTACGAGCGCCCTCCGGGATCCGCGTACGCGCGGCTCGCGGACCGGTGACTCCGCGGACTCGTGACGCCGCGGCCCCGCGGATCGCGGCTCGCCAACTCGCGGCCCCGCGGCCCCGCGACCCCGCGGACTCGCCGACTCGCGGACGCGCCAACTCGTGGACTCGCGGACCCGCATGACCCGACACCACGAGGCCGCGCCCGCACCAACCTCGTTCCTCGAACCACGCAACCACGCAACCACGCCTGCACGATCCACGAAGCGGACCGAAGGGGCCAGCACGAGCATTCACGCGGCCCCGCGGCTCGCGGACGCGTGGCTCCGCGGACTCGTGATGCCGCGGCCCCGCGGCGCCGCGGCTCGTGGCCTCGTGGCCTCGCGACCCACGGATCGCGGATCCGAGGCCCCACGGCTCGCGACCTGGCGGACCCACGGAATCGCGGCTCGCGAACGCGCGCCCACGCGGCTCCGCGCTCTCGATCTCTTGCCGCTCACGCCCTGGCGCCCTCGCGGCCCCGCGAGGTGGAACCTCCCGAGGCCACGCCGGCACGAACCTCGACCCGCCAGACCACGCCCGGGACCGCTCGTTCCCCTCCCCGCCTGCGTCATGCCTCACCCTGGGGTGCTCCCGCCCCCCTCCCCGCCTGCGTCTCCAGGTGCGCCCGATGCGCGGGACCGGCTACGATGGCGACCGGAGGTGGCTGTGCGCGCCCTTCGCTTGACGGTCGTCCTTGCCCTGGCCACTCAGCTCGGCGCCGCGCCGGCGCACGCTGACGATCCCCTCAACCACGAGTGGATGCTCCACCTGCAGCTCGTGCACGCCACGGGGCAAGCCCAGCCATGGGGTGTCCGCCTGGGGGCCAGCGATCTCTACGCCATCGGCGACCACTGCAGCTACCGCGAGACCGACTGCCGCTCCGGTCGCGGACTGGCCGCGTCCTTGTGGCCGCTGGCGGGTGCGGCGGGCTCCTTGGAGTGGCGCGGGGGCCCGCGCCTGGCGGTCGAGCTGTCGGCGGAAGGGGGCCTGGGATCACTGGACATGCACCAGTACGGCTTCATCCCCTACTGGCAGGCCATCGTCGCGCCCGGCTTCCGCTACTCCGTCGACCAGGGTCCCATGCTGGCGCTGCGCGGCTACCTGAGCAAGTCGCTGTCGGCCCGCTTCTTCACGCCGGACACGCAGAGCTACAGGGTCAACAGCCTGGAAGTCCTGGACTTGCGCGTGGACCTGGGCACCGGTTGGGGAGGGCGCGCACTCAGCGACTCAGGCTGGGCGCCGCCGGTCCTCGCCGTCGGCCTGCAGTCGGCGACCATGGCGGGCGACTTCCTGTAGCGGCTCACCCAAAGGCCCCCCGCCGTCAGACCGAGCCCGTCACCGACCAGCAGCCCTTCCTCACCCAGCTGCGCCTCTGGCACTCCCCGCGTCGATGCCACTCACCGCCTGGTCCGGGACCAGCGCCTCAACGCGCCCGCACCACCGCCAGCGTCAGGGTGCCGGCATCCAGGGGTCGGAGCTGCTCGACCTCGATGTCGGCCGCCGCGAACAAGGCCGGCAGGCCACCCGCGCGCGTGAAGCTGAGGAAGCCGGAGAAGTGCTCGGGTCCGGCCATGGCCTCGACCGCGCGGTTGCGCAGGCCGGCGGCGTTCCAGGGCATGGGCACGCTGAAGTCGACCACCACGAGCTTGCGGGCCAGCGACACGAGCCGCCGGAGCACCGGCCCCCGGAAGCGCTCCGGCATCTCGTGGAGCGCGAGCACGATGCTGGCCGCGTCGAAGGGGCCCGCGTCCGGCGCGGCGAGACCGGCGACGTCACCCACGACGTAGTTCAACCGGTCCGCCGAGAGGTCGCCGCGGCGGCGGTTCGCGACGGCGATGTTGCGGGGGGCGAGGTCCACACCGACGACCCGTCGGCCGCTCCGGGCGATTCGGCGAGCGAGGCCCCCCGTCCCGCAGCAGGCCTCCAGCACGCGGGGGCCGGGCGGCAGGCTGTCCACGACGACCTGGTGTACACCGTCAAGGAGAGGCTCGATGGCGTGTCCGTAGAGCGCGCCGTCGTACCACTTGCTGCGGGCCTGGCGGAGCGCGGTCATGCTCCTGGCATAGCCACCTTGAAGGGCGATGGAGAGCTGGCGAGCAGGAAACCCGCAGGGCGCATACCTGACGACCGGCGAGGTGCCGCGCCTGCAGCCCTGGACTGCCTTGAGGCGAACCCGCGCTGACACCGGACTACGGGGGCGTCCACCCCGAGGTGCACGGTGAGCATCCGCTTCCGGCGCGCCGCGTAGACCCGCGAGCGATTCCAACAACTTCATCGACCCACGCCCTTCTACCGCCAGAGCGGCGGGCAGGTCCGCGATAGGGGCCGGGTCGATGCCAAAGGCCTGGTGGCGCGGGCCACCGACAACAGGCGGCGTCGACAACGGCCGAAGCTCGATGGAGAGGCCAGGCCGTCGAGTCGATGTACGGCACCGGGCCGTCCCCATCAGCGTCGGCCCCCGCCTCAGTCGCGGCGGCGCAGGCCGATCAGGCTGAGCAGGAAGCCCAGCCCCATGAGTCCGCCGAGTCCCGACCGGCCCGAGGGGGCGGCGGCACAGCCGCAGCCACCGCCGTCCTTGCCGCCTTCAGAGTCGGATCCACCGTCGGTGCCACCGTCGGAGCCTGCATCGCCGTCCGCGCCAGTGTCGCCGTCGGAGCCTGCATCGCCGTCCGTGCCAGTGTCGCCGTCGGAGCCTGCATCACCGTCCGCACCAGTGTCGCCACCGGACCCGGTGTCGCTGGCGACCTCTTCAACGCTACCGTCCAGCGGGTCGGTGCCTTCACCAACCTCATCACCATCCGAGACGCCGCCATCATCGGTGTCGGCATCCAGCGGATCGGTGCCGTACCGTTGATCTCGTCACCGTCCGTCAGGCCATCGTCGTCGCTGTCGGCATCCAGTGGGTTCGTACCCGTGCCCTCTTCGCCTGCTTCTTCGCCGTCCGTCAGGCCATCGTCGTCGCTGTCATCGTCCAGCGGGTCCGTGCCCAGGCCACCCTCACCGGCTTCCTCTCCGTCGGTCAGGCCGTCGTCATCGCTGTCTTCGTCCAGCGGGTCCGTGTCCAGGCCACCGTCACCCACTTCTTCACCATCGACCAGGCCATCGTCGTCGCTGTCTTCGTCCAGCGGGTCCGTGCCCGTCTCCAGCACTTCCTCGCCGTCGGTCAGGCCGTCATCGTCGGTGTCGGAATCGTGGGGGTCCGTCCCGATCGTATCCTCATCGCGATCGGGCAGTCCATCACCATCACTGTCGGTGGTGTCGGAGATGTCGTCGCTGCCGTCCAGCGGGTCCGTGCCATCGGTCAGCACTTCGGTACCGTCAGTTGTGCCACCGTCATCGGTGTCGCGGTCGAGCGGATCGGTGCCGTAGTCGTTCACTTCTTCGCCGTCGGTCAGGCCGTCTTCATCGCTGTCATCGTCCAGCGGGTCCGTGCCGAAACCAGCATCTCCCGCCTCGTCGCCGTCCGTCAAGCCATCATCGTCGCTGTCCTCGTCCAGCGGATCGGTGCCCAGGCCGCCCTCACCGGCTTCGTCACCGTCCGTCAGATCGTCGTCGTCGCTGTCGTCATCCAGCGGGTCGGTGCCCAGGCCACCGTCACCAGCTTCTTCTCCGTCGGTCAGGCCATCGTCGTCGGTGTCCTCGTCCAGCGGATCCGTACCCAGATCGGCTTCCTCACCGTCACCGAGGCCATCGTCGTCGCTGTCGGTGTCGTAGGGATCGGTGCCATCGAT
>CAZRFD010000300.1:0-3814 GCA_964599085.1 uncultured Enterobacterales bacterium
GGGGGAGGTGGTTTGCGGCGCAAACCGTTCAGACATTACAGATGTGCGACTGGTTTGCACTGGTTTTGAGTGGGGAACGGCGTAAACATTACAGACAACATTGTATGAAGCCATCATATGCGCTGTATATGTCGCTATACTCGGCATGAAGTACATATACATTTCAGATGTGTAGTTGATTCGTTCCGTTCAATTCATGATTACGGCGTGAAGTGATTATACAGCTGGTCAAGATATTGGGCTTGCCGCCTATCGTGCCTGTTGGTGCGGTGTAAACACCTTCGACATCGCGGATGTAGTGTGGGTATGTACCGATCCTTGGCTCGCTGCGCTCCAGCAATGGGCAGACCCGCGCTCGGCTCGCGTCCCGTGCACCCCGGGCCCGACGCCTGGACTGCGGACCATACGCGCACGCCCGGTCCAGCGACGCGGCGATGCCGCCAGCACCCTGTCAGCGAGCTGTCAATCACTGCCGTGAGCGCTGGGTGTAAGGAACCGCGCCAGAGGTCCGTTGTCGGGTCGAGTGTGGGCCGCCCCCCACCTCGCAACCGCAGAGAGGACCCCATGATGCGCCGCCAGCTCGCCACCGCCATCGTCAACGCCAACCCGCCCCAGCACGCCCTCCGCCCCTTCCTGCTGGCGCTGCTCGTCATGGTCGCCGGCTGCGCCCTGGCCGCGTCGTCGACCGCGCACGCCTGCGCCATGTACATCCCGCCCGAGGTCGAGCACGCGCTGGTCGCCCAGGCCGACAGCCCGACCCCTGCCGCGGACTCCCCTGCCGCGGACTCTCTCGCCGCCGACAGCCCCGCCGAGGTCCAGCCGGCCGGGCCGTCCCTCGCCGACATCTTCGCCGTCATCGACGGCGAGCCGGCCCTGGCCCCCGCCGCCCCGGCGGCCCCGACCGCCGACGCCGCGGCTGTGGCCACGCCCGCACCCCCCGCCGTCCTGCCCACTCCCATCATCTGATCGGCGTCGCCCGGCCGTCACGGTGCCGAGTCTTCGACCTCGACCGGATGATCCCCCGCCCACCAGCGGATCATCCCGCCCTTCAGATCGATCACTTCGTTGGGCACCGCTGCGCGCACCGCGCCCAGCGACCACCGCGAGCGATGCCCGGTGAAGCAGATCAGCACGACGGTCTGATCGGGCAAGGGGGACAGCGTGTCGGCCTGCTCCTTGACCGCGTTGGGCCAGGGCAGGTGCACGGCCCCCGCGATGTGCCCCTTGGGACCGTAGAACTCCTTGTCGCTGCGGACGTCGACGACGTACCAGGCGTCGCGGTCTTCGGCGAGGGCTTCGGCGAGGGCGTCGGCCTTGATGCGGTCGGTGTGGGCGCAGCCCGACAACAGTGAGAACAACGACAGCGCCACAGCCTGCATCTGCGATCTCCGATCCGGCGGGCGAACCCGCAAGTGCACAGCTATCGCGGCCGCATCCTGCCGCAGCCCGCCGCAGCTTGATGGCGGGGCGGCGGGCTATGGCCCCTCTCCGTCCGCCCTGGAGCCACCGTGTCCCGAGCCCCGACCCTGGTGCCGAACCGTGGCGCGCGGACCGCTGGCGCGCTGATCGCCGGCGTTCTGGGCTGCCTCGCCCTGTCGGCGAGTGCGCAGGACCCGGTGCCCCCATCCGCTGACCCCTCACCCGCACGGTCCGAAGCCTGGCAGGTCGGCGGCTGCGCGCTGTGCCACGTGGTGCCCGGCCAACCGACCGCCGCCCGCGAGGACTCCTGCGCTGACTGCCACGCCTGGATCCGCAAGGTCGCCGCCTCGCCGGACGCGCGCACCCGGGCGATGGAGATCTTCCCGCTGTGGGAGCGCTACGAGAAGAACGTCGCGACCTACCTGCCCGTCCCCTCGCTGGCCGCCGCCATGGCCCGCCTGGAGCCGGCCTGGGTCGACCGCTACCTCCAGGATCCCCACGACCTCCGCCCGGGCCTGCCGGAGGGCATGCCCCGCTTCGCACTGACCGCCGAGCAGCGTGGCGAGATCGTCGCCGCCTTCGCCAAGGCCAAGGCGGCCGTGCCCGCGACCCCGGCCCCCGACCCGACCCGCGTCGACGCTGGCCGCGCGCTCTTCGACAAGAAGGGCTGCGCAATGTGCCACAGCCTCGGTTCGGCCTGGACCGACGCCGGGATCCCGCTGGCCCCCGACCTCGCCGTGACCCGCCAGCGCATGTCGCCGGACATGGTCGCGGCCTGGATCCGAGACCCCCGGGCGCTGTCCACCGACACCGTCATGCCGACCTTCCCGCTCACCGACGAAGAGGTCCTCGCCCTGCGCGACTACGTCCTGCTCTCGCCCATCGAGGCTGCGGTGCCGGTGGCCGCACAGCTCCCGCCGCCGACGACCTCTCCCGTCACCTGGGCCGACGTCGAGGCAGAAGTCTTCGGCAAGATCTGCGTGCACTGCCACATGGACCCGGACCAGAACCAGGGGCGCCGCGGCCCCGGCAACGCCGGCGGCTTCGGGTGGCCGGCGTCGGGCATCGAGCTGCAGACCTACGAGGGTGTCGTCGCCGTCGCCGACAGGATCCCGGACGCGCTGCTCCGGCGGCGCCAGGAAGCGGTCCGCGACCACGTCGCCCCCGGCGAGCTGCCCCAGGCCATCGAGCGCCCGGAGCTGCCGGGCATGCCGCTGGGCCTTCCGCCCATCGACGACGAGGGCACCGCCATGGTGCTCGGGTGGATCGCCCAGGGGATGCCGCGCTGAAGCCGATCAGCCCCGCGTCGCCCGGGCGGCCTGACCCAGCGCCGCGGTCAGCTCCTCAATCCCGTAGGGCTTGCGCAAGATCGCGTCGAAGGCTCGGGTGTCGTCTGCTGTCGAGCCTGTCGTCGCCACCGCCCGAACATCGGGATCGAGCGCGCGCAGCGCCTGGAGCGCCTGCCGCCCCCCCATGCCGCCGACGACGGTGAGGTCGAGGAGGACGACGTCGGGAAGGTCGCCCGTTGCGAGAGCTTGCCGATAGCGGGCCACCGCTTCCTGTCCGTCGGAGGCCACGGTCACCGTGTACCCGAGGTGGGTGAGCTGTCGTAGGGCGATCGAGCGCAGCAGCGGCTCGTCGTCCATGACGAGGACCGAGAAGGGTGGCGGCGGCGCCGGCAGGTCCAGGGTCGCCACGGCGCCTGACGCCTGCGCCCGCGGCAGCAGCGCCTCGAAGCAGGCGCCCTGCGCGCTCTCGGCGAGCGAGAGGTGACCGCCGTGGTGCCGCAGGATGCTGAAGCTGACGGCCAGCCCCAGGCCGGTGCCCTCGTCGCGCGTCGTGAACCAGGGTTCGAAGATGTTGTCCCGCAGGGACGGCGGCACGCCCGGGCCGTCGTCGCAGAAGCGCAGCAGCACGTAGTCGCCGGCGGGTAGCGCATGCGGGTTGGCGAAGGACAGCGTGGTGTTCTCGCCGGACACCGACAGAGTGCCCCCGGCAGCGCCGACGGCCTGTGCGGCGTTCAGCGACAGGTTCTGCACCACCTGGGCGAGCTGGCCGGCGTCGACGGCGACGGGCCAGAGGTCTGCGGGCAGGGCGGCGTCGAGCCGGGTCGCCGTTCCCCGCAGGCTGAAGCGCGCGGTGTCTCCCACGAGCTGGGCGACGTCATCGACGGCCCTGCCGGCGGACTCGTCGCTGGCGAAGTCGAGGAGCTGGCGGGTCAGCCCTGCCCCCCGCTGGGCGGCGCCGAGCGCCTGGGTCAGGGCGTGGGCGCGGGCGTCCGGGTCGGGGAGCAGCTCGGCCAGCTCGAGGTTGCCGATCACCCCGGCCAGCAGGTTGTTGAACCCTGATGTTGCAGACGGAACCCGTAGCGAGCGGCCATAGGCGGTCTCCCCGG
>CAZRFD010000301.1:0-3769 GCA_964599085.1 uncultured Enterobacterales bacterium
TGGACCGAAGTCCCTTGGCCCCGCCGATCGCATGGTCGGCGGGGCCTTCTCGTCTTCAGTGCCACCCAGGCCTTCGGGACGCCAAAGGCGCCTGGTTCCCGGGGGGGAAACCGACGCCGCGACCAGCGAGGAAGACCTGGGCGACGGCCCGGCAGGGCCCGAGCCCTTCGACGCCTCGCCGACGGTCGTGTTCCGCCCCTTCCGCCTTGGGGGTCGGGTCGGAACGGAACACGCATCACCACCGGCCAACGCCGGAAACCTCACATCTGGGCCGGACTCGAGGAGCGGACAGGCGGTACGCAGGGTTGGCGGGGCGAGCGTGTCAGCCGACGTGAAACGGGGCGGGTCGGGGGGCGTGGAACGCTACACCCGGGCCCACACCTGCACGGCGTTGGTGCGCCCGAGCATCAGGCCAGCCGCTCCAGCAGGAACAGCGCGGTCTCGCGATCGAGTCCTTCGAGCCGAAAGCCCGCCGGTGAGACCAGCGCCAGGCCTTGCGACGGCGGCGAGGCGTCAGCCTGGGCCTGGCCGTCGAGACGGACGGGAACGAAGCCGACCTCCCGGGGGCCAGGGCTCTCCAACCACCTGCCCAGGGGCGTCGGGTGCAGCCCCAGCTCCCGAGCCGTTGCCGTCAGGGTGTGACCGTCGGCCAGCTCGGCGGCAGCCACGGCCACGACCTGGGCACGGACTTCGGCGGGGTACCCGGCACGGCGGTTGCGAGGAAGCGAGCGCGCGACGAGGGCGCGGGTGGACGAGAGGTTGAGCAAGGGGGCCTCCAGGTAGGGGTGGTCCCCTTGTGCTCACCGCGCCCCACGGGGGGCAGGGTGGCTGGGCGAGCACGTACCATGCGGCGCTGAGCGCCCCAAGCACCACCACCCCCTGTCGCCCCGCCACCGGGCGTTCCAGCCGACAGCTGCAAGCCGTCGTTATGTTCTTGCCACGACGCCTCGCGCTCCCTGCTATGCGAGCCAGTCTTCGACCACTAGGCCGTCGAAGTTCGCGAAGTCGGTCCCATTGTTGGTCACCAAGACCAGACCGTTGACCGCTGCTATTGCGGCCAGCTGCGAGTCGACCATTGGGGGTTCCAGCCCACGTTGGCGAAGGCGAGCACGCTCCTGAGCGTGCCATTCGGCAGCAGGGCGGTCGTACGAGAGGATTGGGAACGTCGGCAGGACAACCTCTTGGAGATACCGTCCCAAAGCACTCTTGCGCCGCGATTCGGGCAGGAGGGCGTGGCCGAACCGCAGCTCGTGCCAGGTCAGCATACCAATGACGCAAGACCCGGCTGCTTCGTCCAGTCGCTCGAGCAACGCCGATGGCGGGTGGAGCTTGAATGGAGCCGAGACCACATTGGTGTCGAGAAGGTATCGGGCACTCAAAGGTCGACCTCCCGTCCGACAGAGCGGTCCCGCAGGCCGTCGAAGTAGTCGTCAAGTAGTTCACGGTCAGCGTCGTCAACCGAACGCCGCCACGACCCGTAGGCTTCCCCGAAGGCTCCGGGCGGCTTCGCGAGTCGCTGGTAGTCTGCCAGTGAGAGGACCACCGCCACAGGGTGTCCGCGCCTGGTGATCTCGACGGCTTGCCCGTCTTCGACGTCATGCAGAAGCTTGGGAAGCTGCTTCCGGGCTTCGGCGACCGAGTACTTCTTCGTCATGGCTTCCCCTTGTACACCTTAAATGTACAACCGAAGCTGCGGCGCGTCAATGCGCTCGCTTGCATGGCGCGCAGGCCGGCCCGGCTGCTCCGGGTTTTTGGCGGCATGGCGGGCGTGCCGAAGATGGAAGCGGCGGATGCTCGACAGCGCGGGGGGGGAGGGCACATGGGCGGACGGGCGGATGAATGGCAGCTGCGGGCACGAGGGTAGCAGTCTGCCGGACTGGGCCGGCTTGCAGCGGTTCAAGGCCCCGCCCCACCACCTCCGTTGCGCCAAACGAACATAACGCTGCGCTTCAGCTGCGGCGCGAGGCGCCCCGCACCCCCACCACCCCCAAGCGCCCCGCCACCGGGCGTTCCAGCCGACAGCTGCATGGCGTCGTTATGCATGGAATTGCCGACATTTCGGGTCTTCGTGTTGGTGCGGCCGGCCTTGCCTTGGGACTCGAGCCCGGCGTCTTGTGGTCGCGCCGGATGGAGTTGACCTTAGAGGTTCCTGTCACTTGGAGCCTTCTTCAGGAGCTGTCTTACTGGCCACGCCATGCGTCCGTTGCGCACATGAGTGTAGGGAGTTCCCATCCAGAAAGTGGGCTTCCGCAGCTCGGTTGGCGCGGCGTGAGTCCGCCATGATGGCGAACGGGGTCCGTGTGGACTGCAGGGGGCGACGCGAGGTCGTACCCGTGCCGTCTTCGGCGGGCTGCCGGCGGTCGGTGAGTGCTGAGAAAGAACGATTGACTGGGGCTACTTGAGCATGTGTCTCGCGATGATGAGGAGGTTGCAGGAGACCACGGAGGCCCAGGCGTAGGCCTTGAATCCGTCGAGACCGCGCCAGGTGCAGCGGTCGAAGCCGAAGGCTCGCTTGAGGAAGGAGATGACGCCCTCGACGCCGGCTCGAAAGCGACGCAGCCGCTTGTAGACCCAGGCGCTCTTGACCATGTCGGAGACCGCGAGACTCCGGCCCTTGCTGAAGCAGACGTCGGCGACTCCGCGCTCCTTGGCCGCGGCGAGGTTGGCCGTCGAGGCGAAGCCACCGTCGAGGGCGGCCTGCCGGGGCACGCGCCCGAGCGCCTCGGCGGCGCGGTCGAGCATGGTCTCGACCAAGGTGGAGTCGGCCGGGTTGCCGTCGGTCACGAGGAGGTCGACCACCAGCGAGGATGCTCCAGCGGTCAGGAACATCTTGTGGCCGTACTGCACGTCCCGGCGACCCTTGACGATGATGTCGGTGTGAGGCTCGAAGATGGAGACGACCTTGTCCTGGGCCGCCACCTTCTCGCCCTGCAGGACCCGACGTCGGGTCTGGTCGACGACACGCCGTCCCAGCTCCGCGAAGTGGGCGAGCTCGGCGGCGATGCCGACTGCAACGGGGTCGTGCTCGGGCAGAGCTGTGACCGCGGCGTCCGCGAAGCCCAAGACCTCTTCGGTGACGCGGACCAGGTCCCGGTAGGCCCGTCGGCGAAGCGCTGCCTTCTTGGCGTTCATCACGTCCATCCGGCGACGCTTCGCTCGCTTCGTACGGCGGGCGTAGCACACCGAGAAGCCTTTCTTGTCTGCGCGGTCCAGCAGCCGCGTGATGACCCGAACCGTGTCCCAGAGCTGGGCGGCGTCATCGGGAGGATGGATGTTGGTCGCGGTGACCGTCGCGTCGATGCGCACCTTGTCGCCGCGCTCAACCCCCTCCACCCGCGCGTGGTCCACGATGATGAGGTTGACGGCTCTCCAGGTTGGCGGCCGAATGCGCCGGACGTTGTCCTGCAGCGCCGAGGCCTTCCGCACCCGGTCGCCGATGCCGATGCGGCAGAAGCGCCGGTAGGTCAGCGAGTCTGCGAGGTGGAAGGCCAGCTCCTCGTAGCTGAAGCCCTCCATTTGCTTGAGCAGCGCGATGCGAAGCACCTGATCGCCGGTCAGGCCCTGACGACCGCGAAGGGCGCTGCACTCCGAGCCGACCAGGTCTTGTGTGACCAGCGCGGCCAGCGTAGGGTTGGCATCGAGGACATCGCTGATGGCCTCCAGCTCCCGCGCGTGGGGGTGCTCGACACGCGCCGGCGACAGCCGGAGCTGATTATGGGTGAAGATCCTGCTCTGACCGATGGTAGCTGCATTTCCGACGGTGTCGATG
>CAZRFD010000302.1:0-3749 GCA_964599085.1 uncultured Enterobacterales bacterium
CCAGGTACAGGTTCCGGAGGAGCTGCGTGGCGTCCACGACCAGCACCACGAGGTCGGGCGGCGTCACCCCCCACCCCAGCACCGCGCGGATCGCGACCTGCTCTTCGGCGGAGCGCGCCGACAGCGAGTAGGCGCCGGGCACGTCGAGCAGGTCCACCCCGACACCGCCGGGCAGCTCGCCCCGGGCCACCCGCCGCTCGACCGTGATGCCCGGGTAGTTGCCGACCCGGGCGTTGCTGCCGGTCAGCCGGTTGAACAGCAGGGTCTTGCCGGTGTTGGGGTTGCCGACGAGGGCAACCAACGGCCGACGTCCGGCCGCGGCGTCGGCGACAGCGGTCATGGCGACTCCAGCGTCGAGGCACTCTCAGCCGGCGGCAGCCACCGGGCGGACCGTGATGCCGGCCGCTTCGGCCCGGCGGATGGACACGCGGCAGCCGCGGAGTTCCAATTCCAGGGGATCGCCGAGGGGCGCGATGTTGCGGACGCGCACCTGCGTCCCGGGCACGAAGCCCAGCTCCATCAGCCGGCGACGGAAGCCCCGCGCCCCGCCGAGCTGTACGACGACGACGGCTTCGTGGAGGTGGGTGGCGTCGAGGGGCTGCCCCACGGCGACAGAGGTGGCGTCGGTGCGGTCGAGGGTGAGCGGGCACAGCGGCAGGGAGCCGTTGTCGTGGTCCAGCGTGTTGTCTTCGTGTTCACCGAGCGCCATGGACGGCTCCTGCGGGACGGGGCTGCGAGGATTCACCCCGTCTTCGGACCGCAACATAATGAATTTGATTTTCAGTTTCGTGAAAAAATCGCGACGCGTGGCAATCGGTCGCGTCACCGCCGACGGAGCCCCACCTCAGCGAACCGTGGCCGAGAACGTCGGCCCCCGCCGACCCAGGTCGACGCCGGAGAGGTTGTTGGCGATGAGCAGGGTGCTCGTCAGCACGAAGACGACGATGCCGAGGCACAGCGGCAGCACCCACGGCGCGAGCCCGCTGTGATCGTCGGGATCGAAGCGGACGACAGGCCGATCGGGCTGGACCGGCGGCAGCGCCGCCAGCGTCGACTCGACCGGGGCTGCCAGGCCGGGGACGGGTTCCTCGGGGGGCAGCTCCGCCGCCGCCAGCACCCGGTCGAGCGCGGCGGCGAGGTCGACCACCCGGGCGAAGCGATCCTGGGGCCGGACGGCCGTGCAGCGGGCGATGAGCACCTGGGTCTGCTCGTCGGGCCGGCACCACTCCCCGACCATCGCGATGAGGATCCGGCCGAGCGCATAGACATCGGCCCGCTCGTCGCCCTTGCCGTAGCGCCGCTGCTCCGGCGCGAGCAGCTCGCTGCGCACCGCCCCCATGCAGCCCGCCCGCAACAGGTCGCCGAGCACCGGCCCCATCAACCCGGCGCCGAGCACCGACAGCTCGCCGCCCGGGCCGACCAGGACCAGGTCCGGCGTCAGGCAGCCGTGCACCACTCCGCGAGCGTGGAGCTGCCGCAGGGGCTCACACAGGCGCCGCAGCAGGCGGAGCGCCGCGGCCTCGGGCAGGCTGCCCTCCTCGGCGAGGTGCTCGGTCAGGGTCGGCCAGCCAGGATCGTCGTGCACCAGCGCGATCCGTCCCACGTCGCGGACCTCGATGTCGACCACCTCGTCCACCGCGGTCAGGCCCGGGCCGACCACCGACGCGGCCTCGCGGGCGGCCGCCCGGAGCGCGGCGACGTACACCCCCGCACCGGTGAGCACCGCCCGAGGGGCGGGCAGGCTCAACACCAGCACCGCGCGCTCCCGCTCCAGGTCGCGGGCCCGGAACAGGCTGCGGTGCGCGTCTTCGACGACCGGACGGCCGGCGTCGAAGCGCATGTTCGCATCCCCCGCCCCCCAGTCGAGAGACGGCGGCATCGTTGGCATCGCTGCGTCCACGAGTGCCTCGGAGAGCCGCGCGTGCCCGCCGCTGGCCCGCGTGGGTGGACCCTACCGGGTCCGCCTGTCACCGCGGGTCAAAACCCAGGGAGCGACTCACCCCCGGCAGCAGTCGTCGCCGTCACGCCGCCGCTTGAGCAACGCGAGCAGCGGGAGCGCCAGCACCGCCCAGGCCGCCGGTGACGTGCCGCTCTCGCAGCCGCAGACCCCGAGGCCGGTCTTGTCCGAGCCGCCGTCCGAGCCGCCGTCCGAGCCGCCACCACCGGAGCCGCCGGGCCAGCCGTTCGGGTCGCCGGTGTCGGCGCCACCGTCCGCGCCGCCACCACCGCCGTCGCCGGTGCTGCCGCCGTCGCTTCCCCCGCCGCCGCTGCCGCTGCCGCTGCCGTCGATGGCCATGAGCTGCACGTCGTCGAGGTTCCAGCCGCAGTACACGACCGAGCGGTCCGTGCTGCCCATGCCGAAGCGGATCCACAGGGTGGAGGCGCCGTCCGCCACCGCCGAGATGTCCAGTTCCTGGCGGGTCCAGTCGCTGTCGGCCACCTCGTCGCCGTTCTCCCAGACCGTCGTCCACGAGTTGCCGTCGGCGCTGACTTCCACCGTGGCGTGGTCGTACTTGCTCTCTTCCACGCCGAGCCAGCGCTGGAAGACCAGGCTGACCTCGGACCAGGTCGACGCGTCGATGGGCCCGACGGTGGCGTACTCCACCGACATGTTGTTGCTGTAGTCACCGTCGAGGTTGTAGCCGACGACCTTGTTGCCGGTGTACCCCGACGAGGGGTCGGGCGAGCCGGCAACCGTGCCGCCACCGCCCGAGGGCTGACCATACTCCCAGCCACCCTCCAGATCCCAGCCCGGATCCGACGACATGTCCCACTCTTCCACGGCACTGGTGTTGCCGACGTGCAGCGTCAGCACGCGCGTCGTGTCACCCTCTCCCGTCGATGCGTTCGTGAAGCTGATGACGGCATCGTGCGACCCCACCGCCAGCCCGCCGGCCGTGCTGTCCGGCGTGACCGTCACCGTCGCCGTCTGGCCCGGGTTCAGCGTCGTGCCGCTGTTGCTGAGCTGCGCCCAGGCGACATCGACCGAGGCTTCGAAGCGCAGCGAGGAGCTGCCGGCGTTCTCAACCGTCCAGCTCGCGGACGAGGGGTCCCAGGGGCCGCCCTCGGGCCCGTAGAGGTCGGCGTCGCTGCCCGGCGTGATCTGCAGGCCCACCGCCGAGGGATTCAGCGTGTCCAGGGTGTCCTGCCCGGTGCCCAGCGGGTCCAGCCAGTCCGACAGCCGCGAGCTGCTGCTGCCGCCCCCGGTCCACGACGCCGTGAAGAAGCCGAACCAGTCCGACGAGTTGTTGCTGCAGGCCGCGCTGCCGCCGTGGAGCTGGCCGACGACCCGGTGGTCCTGGTCGAACAGCGGCGCCCCCGAGGACCCGCCCTCGGTCGTGCCATCGTCCCAGTCGGTCACCCGCAGGTGGGTGCCGTTGCCGGGGCTGCCGTTGCTGGAGTAGCTGGTGATCGACAGCGGGTCGTCTTCGAAGGAGATCGACTTCTCGTCGACGTTGGGGTGGTGGATGCTGACCGCCGAGGTGGGCGTGTCACCGGAGTGGTCCCAGCCCGCCCAGGCGACCCCCCAGTCCGGGTCGGGGTCGTCGTCGAGCAGCATCAGGGTGAAGTCGGAGCTGGCGTAGTCGGCGACGACGGTCGCGCCCGTCTGGTACTGGTCGAGGCTGCCGCCGCCGTGGGCGCCACAGGTGGGGCTCTCGAAGTTCCAGTAGGCGATGAAGCTGCTGGCGTTGCGGCTGGTGTACTCGCAGTGGTGCGCCGTCTGGAAGTAGGGGGTCTGGTCTTCGGCG
>CAZRFD010000303.1:0-3700 GCA_964599085.1 uncultured Enterobacterales bacterium
GTGATGCAGCCTGAGCTGGGTCACGCAAGCTACGTGTTTTGGACCTACCCGGTCCCGGTCCTCGCCCAATCAGGCCTTCTCTCGGTTGCTGGCACGCGTCGCGATGCTGCTGCTCGTGCCTGGTGGTAGCGCCTGGGGGCTGACGATCAACGCTGCGACCTGCACCTCGACGAGCAACGCGCTGCGCTTTCACTGCAGCATCGAGACGGATGTCCAGGCACAGGTGCTGCTTCAGTTCTGTGACGCCACAACAGGCGGCAGCGCCTGCACCAAGGACCGCGTGAGCGAGTCCGTGCCGTTCGGCACCTACAGCGAAGACTGCGCGGTGGGCAGCTCCTGCTACGAATTCCAGTTGACCGTCTGGAACCTGATCTCAGGGCACGACTACGAGTGGCAGGCCTTCGCCGACAACGTCTACGGCAGCGACACCTATGCACCCGCGCCACCTGCGGATGAGTTCACTGCGGGAGCACTGCCGTCGCCGTCGCTGTCGGCGATCAACCTGTCCATCACAACGTCGGGCTCCCCCTCGGTGCAGAACCTGTTGTTCAACTACGGGTGCAAGCCGACGACAGGCCCAGGCAGTTCAACGGACAACGGCTACATGATCGTCGCCGACGCGGTCGGCAACATCGTGTGGTACCAGGACCCCCGGGACGCGACGGGCCTGGACGATGCGTCCATCGGTGGCCTGCGCCTGACCCGGCCCGACCACCACGTCCTGGCCATCGACAGCAAGGAGTACGTGCTGGAGTACGACATGTCGGGGGAGCTGCTGGGCATGCTGTCCCGGTCGAGCGGCGACTTCAACGACGGCGCGGTCGACCGGTACGTCCACCATGATCTCAAGCGGGAGGGGAGCACGACCTACGTGTTGACTGCTCGGGAGTATTCGTACGTGGACGCCGATGACTGCGACGCCGATGGCGACACGACCGAAGAGTTCACCTACATCATGGACGGCGTGATGGCCTTCGACCACACTGCATCGTGGAGCTTGGTGGACACCTGGAGCCTCACCGAGATCTACAACCCCTACGACTGCGGCGGGCGCCTCCCCATCGCGGCGGGGGGAAGCTGTGGGACGACCTTGTGGGGCAGCGCAATGTCGGGATGCGACTGGGCTCACGCCAATTCGATGTGGGTCGACGACGCGGGCACCTGGCTGCTCTCCTTCAAGGACCAGGATCTGGTCATCGAGGTCGATGAGAGCGACGGGTCCTTGATGTGGGAGCTGCCGGGTGACGGCAGCAGCACGGACTGGACGCTGGACACGGGCAGCAGCATCTCGGACCCGACCTTCAACAACCAGCACCACGCGTGGTGGATGCCGACCGCCAACAACATGATGCTGTACGACAACCACGTCACACATCTGGCGGGCGCGTCGACCACCGAACCCAGAGCCCTGCAGCTTCAGTTCAACCCGGGTGCGGGCACCTACGCCGTGGTCGACGAGTGGGTGACCGAGCCCGCCGGCAGTGGCGACTGCAACAGCAAGGGCAGCGCGTTCAACATGCTGCCGTCGGGCCACGTCATGGCCACCTGCGCACCGTCAGGGATCATCCGCGAGTTCGGGACCTACGGCTCGGAGCTGTGGAGGCTGACGCTGAGCTGTGACAGTACCACCACCCCGAGCGGCAACCTCTATCGCGCCGAGCCGTTCAAGCTCGGTCCGGAGATGGTGCCATGATGTGGGCCCCCGGACCAGGGCTGGTGGCCATCTGGCTGTGGCTGGGCTGCTCGGGTGGGGACACGGCGACGCCTGCGGGAGACTCGGGGCCTTCCGTCGATGGTGGCGGCGCGGACGGTGGCGGTGCGGACGGTGGTGGTGCGGACGGTGGCGGTGCGGACGGCGGCGGCAACGGCGGCGGCGACGGCGGCGGCGGCGCCGGCGACGGCGGCTCACCTCCGGTCGACGCCGACAAGGATGGATATGGCGATGACGTGGACTGCGACGACACCGACCCCTCCGTACACCCTGGAGCCGTGGAGGTGTGCAACACGGTCGACGACGACTGCGACCTCGATGTCGACGAGGACGTGTGTACGCCCTTTCCGGAGGGGACGGTGTCTGCATCGACGCTCGAAGCGCGAGTCCTGGGCGTGGACGGGGCGACCGCCGGATACTGGGGAGGGGTGGCGGGCGATGTCGACGGCGATGGAGTGCTGGACCTGCTCAACGGCACCGTCTCGGAGTTCAATGCCCCCCCGAGCTCCGGGGTCACCTATGTGATCAAGGGGCCGGTCACAGCCACGGTGTCCCTGGCAGATGTCGGCACCACCATCACCGGTCATGTTGAGGGCCTGGACGCCTGGGAGCCGGCCCGCGCGGGTGACGTGAACGCCGATGGCTTCGACGACGTCCTCGTTCGCTCGAACCTGTACACATACCTGGTGCTGGGTCCCATCAGCGGGACGACATCGCTGGCTTCGGCCGATGGCCGTCTTCCCCCGGGCGACTCGCCCGAAGACACGGTGTACTACGGCGGCGTCGGGGACATCAACGGCGATGGTCGTGCCGATGTCATGACCGCAAACACCTGGGTGGACAGCGGTGACAACTACCTCAACGGCGAAGCCTGGCTCTTCCTGGGACCTGTCACCGGGACCATGGACTCATCGGATGCCGACGCCACCCTCGTCGGCTACTTGAACAACGCGCAGCTCGGCTACCGGGTCGAGGAGGTCGGCGATATGAACGGTGACGGATTCGATGAGGTTGCGGTCTCTGACTACTGGTACGAGAGCGACGGGGCGGTCTTCATCCAGTATGGACCGCTCGATGGCACGATCGATCTGCTCGAGGACCGCGACGCTGCCATCTTCCCCGAACCCTACACCGAGAGCCCGCGGGACTTCTCGTCCGGGGCTGATGTCGATGGTGACGGGCTTCCCGACATCGTGGTCGGGTCCCATAAGGATGAGACTACTGGCGAAGATGCTGGCGCGGCCTTCTTCTTCCGCGGGCCTGTCACCGGAGACCACTCGACAGCCGACGCTGACTCCACCCTCCTTGGCCCCGGTGACGAAGCAAACGTCGGCGGGAGCGTGGAGATCGTCGAAGACATGGACCTCGACGGTGCCGGAGAGCTGGCTGTTACCGGGTTTCCGGTCAACATGCCGTTCCCTGACGCCTACAGCCTGTACTTGTTCCATGGCCCGATCGCCGGATCCTTGAGCCTCGCGGATGCTGATCTTCTTGTCACACCTGCAAGTGCTGACGGATGGTTTGGGATCTCCAATCTACCACTGAGCCACGGCGACGTCACTGGGGACGGCTACCCGGACCTGGTATTCGGCGCGCCCACTGAGTACCTCTCCGGCATCGCAAACGGCGTGATCTGGATCCTCCCTGGAGGTCCATGACCCTCAGGCGGGGCAAGTGTTCGGTCTGACCGCCTGGGGTGCGCTGCAGTAGACATCAGCGTCGCGCATGCGCCAGCGGCGCTGTGTTCATTCTTCATCCATCGCCCCACCGCGCCGCCTCGCGCCCTCGCGCCCTCGCCGCCCTCGCGACCCGCGACGTTGCGTTGAAGCCACGCGAATCGCGCACGTCGATCTCCTCGCCAACAGGGAACCGTTTCCCTCGGCTCTCGGTGGGTCCAGGGGTCAACGGCATCGAGCTTCGGGGCGCGCGGAGCCGTGGCCGGCGCAGACTGACCGGCACGACCGGCGCGGGTGGGCGGGCGCTCAGGCG
>CAZRFD010000304.1:0-3667 GCA_964599085.1 uncultured Enterobacterales bacterium
AGCGCCGGCGTTTCCGCGCGCGCGAGTCCCAACCACCAGACCAGACGCATACTTGCCTCCCGGGTCATGGGCATCCTACCGGAGGGTCGGTTGGTGGTGGTGTGGCAAGTTGTTGCACCACCCTCCCCACCCTACCCCTCTGCCACCACCACCCGCAAGACCTCGCCCCCGAACAGTGATGTCACGTACAGAGAGCATGGGTCCCAGTCATCACCCGTGCCGAAGGCCAGGCTGGCGGGACTGTCCATGCCGGTGGCGAAGGCGGCGGCGTCGCCATCGGGGCCGATGCGCCAGATCTCGCCGGCGACGTTGACGGCGACCCAGACGCTGCCGTCCCAGCCCGCGGCCAGGCCGTCGTTGGCCCCGCTGACGACGGTGGTCGCGAACAACTCGGCCGTACCGGCCTGGCCGTCGCTGACCGATGCCCTGTAGACCGCGCCGTCGTCGACGAAGGTGGAGGCGACGGTGACGCTGTCGTCGGTCAGCACGATGCCGTTGGGGCTGGGCACGTCGGGCAGCCAGTCGCTGGCGCTGCCGTCGGACAGCGAGATGTCGAGGAGGCCGTCGACGGTGTCGTCGGCCATCAGCACGCTTCCCCAGGAGGTCGGGGCGAGGAAGTTGGGGTTGTGCAGGCCCGACGCGATGAGGGAGGGGGCGCCGTCGAGGGGGACGCGCCAGATCTCGCCGTCGGCGTCGCTGTCACTGAAGCTGAACTCGCCGGGGTCGGCGAGCAGCAGGCCGCCCTCGATGGGGGCGAGCCCCAGGGCGTGGTCGGTGGTCCACAGCACGGCCGTGCTGCCGTCGGGGAGCAGCTCGACGACTTCGGTCGGCGTGGTGACGAACAGTCTGCCGTCGCTGAAGGCCAGGCCCTCGGTGCCGTCGGTGAAGCCGGTGGCAAAGGTGACGACGCTGCCCGCCGCCTGTTCCCCCCAGCAGGCGGGCGTGCTGGCGGCGGGGCCCGTGTCGGCGGAGGCGCCGCTGTCGGTGCCGGAGGAGGAGGGGCCCCCGGTGCAAGCCAGGAACGACACGAGCAGAGACAGCGCAGCGGTCATCGGCGGGATCTCCGGGTGGTCAGAGCGAAGCCCAGGAGCAGCAGGATGGCATGGACGAAGCGCGGCCGCGGCTGCGTCGAGCAGCCGGTGGCGGTGGTGCGGTCGTAGGGCAGCGCGCCGACGGGGGATTCGGCCAGCACGACGTCGACGATCGCGCCCTCGGTGCCGGTGACCGAGACCTGGTGCCAGCCGTCGGACAGGCCGGCGACGCGGGCCAGCTCCGTGACCTGCGAGGACGTGCTGTCGGCCGTCGTCGTGGCCTCGACCAGGCCCGACATGCTGCGCACCGTCAGCGTCAGCTCCTGGCCCGGATCGAGCCGGCCGCGCAGGGCGATGCTGTCGCCGCGTGCGGTCGTGGTGAGGATCTCCGACGCGGAGAGCAGTGCGGCTGAACCGAAGCTGGCGGTGGAGTCGGCGGTCTTGTCACATGGTGGGCAGAGGTAGCCCGAGTGGTCGTCGATCCACTGGATGGGTGCGAAGGGCCGCGTCTGGGCGGCCCCTTGTTCCAGGTCGATCAGGACGCCGCCCGCGGTCGTGGCCGCGACGAGCTGCGGGTGCTGGTCGAAGTCCGGGCGGGCGGCCAGGGCGTTGGCCGGAGAGCGGAGCTGGATGCCGAGGTCTGTCCATGTTCCCGACCCGTCGCGGCGGTAGAAGCGCCCCACCCGTGTGGTGAGGAAGGCGTCTCCGGTGCTGGTGGCGACCAGCGCCTGGCACAGGTCGTCGTCGAGCAGCGGAAGCGAGTCCCAGGTGACGCCATCGTCGACGCTCTCCAGCACGGCGTCGCCGTGGCCGAAGAGGAGCGTGCCGTCGGGGAGCTGCGTGAGCCTGGTCCCGCGGGCAGCGTCGGTCTCCACCAGGGTGGACCAGCCCTGCTGGGCGGCGTCCAGGCAGAAGACCGATCCGTCGTCGCGGCTGGTCTCACACAGCCGCTGCTGCCCGGCGATGGTCACCAAGGCGGGGTGCCCACCGGGGGGAGGCGTCGGCAGGGTCCGCGGGGCGCCGGCTGCCCACGGCTCGTGGACCAGCGCCATGACGCCGTCTCCGAGCGAGCCCTGGACGTACACGCCCTCTTCGTCGGTCAGGATGGATCCGACGTAGTCCATGTCTTCGGCGATGCGTCGCCACGACAGCCCGCCGTCGTCGGACCGCCACCCGACGTGGCCGACGATCGCCGCCACGCGGAGCGGCTGGCTGGGGTGGGCGGCCACGTCCTGGGCGTTGGTTTCCGTCAGGCCCCAGCTCGCGCTCATCCAGGTGGCGCCACCGTCCACCGTCCGCATCACGCCGCCCATGTAGCTGCTGAACCACGCGGTTCCGTCGGCCGAGAACCGTGGCGAGAAGGCCACACCGCGGCTGTAGTCGGCGGGCAGCAGGGTCGCGTCGCGCCAACTGTCGCCGCCGTCGTCGCTGCTGACCAGGCCGCCCCAGCCACCGACCAGCCAGCGTTCGTCGGTCGCCCGGAGGACCGACCAGGCGTCGTCTGCTCCGCTCGCCCCCCCCGAGCCCCCGAAGCTCACGACGAGCCCCCGGCTGATGTCCCAGGTGGCACAGCCGTCCCGGCTGACCACGGGTGCGATGCCCGCGGGCGTCGCCAGCAGGGCGCTGCCGCTGGCGGACAGCATGGTGATGTCCGGTAGCCCGCCGGTGTCAGGGACCGCGCCGCAGTCGTGCCAGGACTCCCCGTCGTAGCGGTGGACCGTGCCGTCGCGGGTGGCGGCGAAGACGTTGGAGTCGGCGGCGACGGCGCTGATGGTCTGGGCGGCGGGGGTGCCGATCGGGACCCAGTCTTGTCCATCGTCAACCCAGACGACTCCGGATCGGTCGAGCGCTGCCAGGCCCCCCGGGCCGGGGGCGAGGTGGATGATCTGAGAGTCCAGCTCGAGTGTCTGTGTGCCGTCCGGCGACACCGCGAAGATCCCGGAACCGCCGGCAACGACGATCTCGTCGCCCCGAGCTTCGATCAGGGAGACATCACCGTCCAGGTCGGTGGTCTCCCACACCGTCCCGTCGTCTGTCCACCACAGCCGGCCCCCTCCGAGCAGGACGGATCGGCCATCGGCGGTCTGGGCGGCGTCCAACAGCCGGTCGACCAGCGGCGGGCCGCCGACGAATCCCCACGTCAAGCCGCCGTCCGTGGAGCGTAGGAGCTGCTGGTTGTTCGCCGACGGTTCGGCGACGAGCAGCCACGGCCGGCTGTCGTCGAGGCTGTCCGGGACGGCCACGGCATCGACGATGTCGTGGGGCAGGTGGGCGAGCGCTGCCCTCTCCGTGAGCAGCAGCAACAGCGTGGTTCCCCCCAGGGTCATCACGCCGCCCGCCCCGCCACCGGCAGCGGCGCGCGGTGGACCGGTGTGAAGCCAAGCCTTCGTGCACTGTCCAGGATCTGCTCAAACTCATGCGAGATGATGGCGCCGGCCTTCTCGGTCACTTCGTCCTCCGTTGGCAGATCGAAGTCGTCAGCACCGTAGCGCAATCCGAGCAGGGCGTCTTCGTTGCGGGTCAGCACGCTGGTGCGGATGTGCTCGAAGTTGTCGAGGAAGATGCGGCAGATGGCCAGCCAGCGCAGGTAGTCGGAGGTGGGCAGCTCCTCGCCGCCCAGGTCGGTGTTGTAGGGC
>CAZRFD010000305.1:0-3666 GCA_964599085.1 uncultured Enterobacterales bacterium
GCCGCGGAGGACACAGCCGCGGAGGACACAGCCGCGGAGGACACAGCCGCGGAGGACACAGCCGCGGTGGAGGTCATCCACTCGCTCGCGGTGGCCTGCGCGGGCGTCGTCCCCAGCGAGAAGCCACCGGCCGGCGGACTGTGGAGCTGCAAGGGGAACTCGTGGCAGCCCACACAGGCTGCGGCCCCCGCCAGGGCCGGCTCCACCACGAGGTCGTGGGCCGCCTCGGCCGCCGCCGTGGGCTCCCGGGCGGTCAGCAGCTCCCCTTCCCGCAGGTGGCAGGCCGCGCAGGTCACGCCCTCGTCCCACAGCGAGCTTCCGTCGGTGACCGGCGGCGCGACGAAGGCGCCCGGGCGCGCCAGCCCCCCCAGCGCCTGCCGCTGCCCCTCGGCCAGGGGTGCGTGGCAGTTCACACACCAGCCGTTGGGCCAGCGCTCCCAGGCCGCGACGAAGGTCGGGTTTCGGCTGGCCACCGCGTGGCGCGACCGCCGCCACTGCTGCACGGCGCGTTCGTGGCACTCGCCGCAGGCGGCCACGGAGCGCCCCAGGTCGGGCGGTGGCGTCGCCTCCACCGCGTGCAGGCCTCGATCGCCCACGAGGGGGTCCGGCAGGCGCGCGACCTCGGCCGAAGGGGGCGAACCGCGGTCCGCCGGAGCGGCACCAGCGACCCGCAGCAGGACGATCGAGAAGGCACAGAGGAGGACCACCGCGACAGCGTAGCCGACCAACGCGACGCCGACGGCGCCGGCAGCATAGGAGCCCGCCCATGACCCCCTTCCCCGGCCTCCCCGTCACCGTCCGCTCCAGCCACGTCGACATGTTCGGCCACGTCAGCCACATGGCCTACCTGGAGTTCATGGAGTGGGCCCGCTTCGCCTGGGCCGAGCATGTGGGCGCACCCATCCCCCGACTCATGGCCGAAGAACGCATGGGCCCCGCCCTGCTGCGGGTCGAGGTCCGCTACGGGCGGGAGTGCCTCCTCGGCGACGACCTGCTGATCACCGTCGAACCCGAGTTCGCCCGCCGCCAGCTCGGCCGCCTCTCCCAGCGCGTCCTGCGCGGACCCGACCAGGAAGAGGTCTGCCGCGCCACCATGACCTTCGCCATGATCGACCTCGACACCCGCAAGGTGCGTGAGCTGCCGCCGGGCTTCCGGGGGGAGTACGCCCGCGGGTGATGGTGTAGTGGGAATCACGGCCCCCCGGGCACCACCCACATCACGCCGTTGGCGGTGCCGCCGAGGGTCTCGTAGGGACTGCCGAACACCAGATCCGGGTAGTGGTCGCCGGTGACGTCTCCGTGACTGAAGGTCCAGGCCACCGGTCCATCGGCCCCGTCCTCGGTCGCGGGGACCACCAGCAGGTCGGCGTCCCCCAGGCTGAGGGTGCCCGTCAGCGGGCCGTGGAACACGTACACCCCGAAGGCGTCCGCGTACAGTTCATCGGCAGCCCGACCCGCCACCGCCAGCTCGCCGGCGCCGTCCAGGTTCATGTCGGCGCACAGATCGAGGGCTCCACCAGCCAGCACACCCTCGCGCTGCCCCTCGATGGTCACGTCGGCGTCAGCGCTGGACAGGTCTCCGTAGAGTGGGCCGTAGTAGAGGTAGGCCGCGCCGGAATCCTTGCCGTTGACCTGGTCGTCGGGCGAGCCGACCACGATGTCGGGGTAGCCATCCCCATCGAAGTCCGCCCCGGAAGAGAACAGCCCGCGAAAGCCCGGCCCCGGCTCATGCCAGATCCCAACGTCCCGGTCATGGGTCAGGTCGATGTCGCCTTCAAGCGGGGCGTACTGCACGAACACGGCGCCGTCACCATCGTAGTAGTGGTCGGAGACCGCCACGTCGTCCAGGCCGTCGCCGTCCATGTCACCGGCCCCGTCCATGATGTAGCCGAGCTGCGAGTTGTTGAACGGACCGATCAGCGTCGCGTCGGCGTCGTCGATCCCCAGCAGGCCGGTCACCGGCCCCTGGTACAGCCAGGCTTCGCCGTTGGTGTAGGTGTCCCCCGTCGATGCCCAGGTGTTGCCCACCATCACGTCTCCATAGCCGTCGCCGTTGGTGTCGCCGACGCCGTGGGGGAAGGCTCGATCAATAGGCGTGTCGCCCGCGGGCAGAAATGCCACAGCGCCTTCAACTGACACCGATGAACTCACGGGGCCTTGAACAAGGTAGGTGTGCTCGAGGGACCGCACCAGGATGTCGTCGTACCCATCACCATCCACATCACCCGCCGGGGATGGGATTCCCGCAGCCTCTTCCTCGATGGTGCCGTAGATCACGGAGTCCACACCCGCCGCACTCACCGCCGTCGTGACGGGGCCAACGACCACAAACGTGCGTCCCGATCGACTCGGATCATCCGCCTCGTCCCACGTGCCAGCCAGGACATCATCCACACTGTCGCCATTGGTATCTCCTCCGACACCCCCAAACACCCCAACCACGGCACCATCAAACCCCAACACCCGTCCCTCCAACACCGAGGCCGACACCGTCCCTGACAGCATCGCCGTGCACACATCCTCATCGACGGTGCCGTCACAGTCGTCGTCCAAGGCGTTGCACACCTCTGTTGCGCCGGGGTGAATGGCCGCGTCTGTTCCATCACAGTCCAGGGGCTCGGTGGTGGTGCCTTCCGGCTGTTCGCAGGCCACGACCCGCTCGTCGACGCTGCCGTAGCCGTCACCATCGCCATCGCCGAACCAGTCGTCGGCCACCAGGTCGGGGTCGGCGTCGTCGACGGCCCCATCGCAGTCGTCGTCGATCCCGTTGCAGATCTCCGCCGCGTCGGGGTGCACGGCCGGGTCGCCGTCGTCGCAGTCGACATCTTCCGTGTAGCCGTCCTTGTCGGCGTCCACCGGCGGTGAGCCACCGTCACCACCACCGTCGGGGCTGCCCCCATCCGCTCCAGCGTCGGAGCTGCCGCCGTCGGCGGGGATGCCCGAGTCGCCGGCAGGACCCGCCGAGTCTCCACCCTTGCCGTCGCCGCCGGCGCAGCCCGCAAACAGCCACAGCGCCACCAGGCCGGGTCTGATGCATGCCATGGTCATGGCCCGAAGTTGAAGGGCATCGCCCGGTAGAGGTTGCCGCTGGGCTCCATCATGGTGTCCGGACACGACAACGTAAGCTTCCACACCTCCGCACCGGCCGGCTCGAACTCCCGGATGATCCCCGACGGGGCGCAGGTGGCCAGCACGTGCCCCGATGGCAGCATGTCGAAGGCGCTGCCCTTGCTGTCGCAGTCTCCACGCGGTTCCAACGGCGGCGTCGGCCACTCGGCGACCACCGCGTACACACCAGCCGCCGGCGACAGCTCCAGCTCCAGCGCCCGGGGATCGGCTGGGCCCGTGACGTTGTTGTCATAGAGCATGATGTGGTTCGGCGTCGCCGTGCGCCATGCGTGGTGCTGGTTGTCGAATTCCGGGTCGGCGATGCTGGCCTCCGTGTTGAGCAGCAGGTCGCCGCTGACGCCGTCGCCGTAGAGCTCCCACACCAGCGCGCCCGTCGCTTCATCGACCTCGATCAGCTTGTCCTGGTCTTTGAAGGACAACAGCCACGTCCCATCGCTGTCCGTCCAGATGGAGTTGGTGTGCGCCCAGTCGCAGCCGGTCATGCCCTCTGACGGATCTTCCCCCCATTTGTATGGATTTTATTGCGCGGAAGCATCG
>CAZRFD010000306.1:0-3576 GCA_964599085.1 uncultured Enterobacterales bacterium
CGGCGTCCACCATCGCCTCGATGACGGCGTCCTCGCTCGGGAGCGGGCCGCCCTGCTCCTTGTGGAAGGCCAGCAGCTCGGCGGCGGTGAGGCTCCGGTGGGTCCGGTAGAGCATCTCGGCCTGGGCGACCACGTCGTCGGGCCGGCCGGCGTAGCGGGGCCGGTACACGGGCTCATGGGCGAGGCCCTCGATGAGCCGGCCCGACTTCTCGAAGGCCGCCAGGAAGCGCTCGGCGCCCGTGAGGCCCTTCTGCACGAGCCCCCGGAGCTTCGCGTCGGCCCAGGGGTTGCCGTGGGTCTGCTTCCACGCGAGCAGCGCCTCGTGCAGCTCGCGCCACAGCTCGGCCGGTTC
Source organism: uncultured Enterobacterales bacterium (assembly GCA_964599085.1). GTDB lineage: Bacteria > Myxococcota_A > UBA796 > UBA796 > UBA2385 > J125. Next base: position 353 of record CAZRFD010000306.1, read on the forward strand.
GCGGGAGTCCTCGGCGGCCAGGGCGGCGAGGTAGGCGTCCACGCGCAGGCCCAGGGACACGGCGACGGCCAGGTGCGGGGCCAGCCCCGAGGTGTCGGCCTGGACCTGCCGACGCAGGCCGGCCCGGGACCGCGCGGGGGCGGTCTTGGGCTCCTCGATCTGGATCTCGCAGGCCCCGCAGACCTTGCGCTCGACCAGGTCGGGCAGGCGCGTGAACTCGCCCAGGACCTGGTAGCCCCAGCGGGGCTTCTTGGTCTGGTCGTCCTCGCCGCCGTCCCGGCCGACCTCCTCGCCCAGGACGTGCGCCGGGAACTGCTCGAAGTAGCGGCCCTCGACGATGAAGCGGTCCTCGGCGTCGATCTCGGTGAGCCTGCCCCCGCGGGAGCGGAAGAACAGCAGGTCGGTGACCAGGTGTGCGCCGGGGAAGATCCCCGAGGGCAGCCGGTAGGCGGCCGAGAGGTGGTGCCGGAGCAGGACCTTGGTGCGCAGCGACACGTTGCGGGCGGCGCGGCCGGTCAGGAAGCCCGAGGGCACGAGGTAGACGCCGAGCCCGTTGGGCGCGAGCAGGTCCAGGCCCCGGCGCAGGAAGTAGGCGTAGGCTTGCTTCTCGCGGTAGGCGCGGACGGGGTCCTCGGTGACCGAGACGCCCCGGGCGCCGTAGGGCGGGTTGCTGACGACGAGCTTGACGCGGCCGGCGTACTCGTCGCCGTGCTCCCGCACCCAGCGCTCGAAGGGTCCCTGGTAGACGGCCAGGTCGGGGCGGATCGCCTGGAGCATCCGGGCGGACAGCTCGGACCACTCGACGACCAGCCAGCGCACGGGCTCGAAGCCGGGGCCGGACAGGGCGCGCACGAAGCGGCCGATGCCGGCGGCGGGCTCCAGGGCCAGGACCACCCCGCCTTCGGCGAGCTCGGGGAGCAGGGGCCGGACGACCCGAGCGACCTCGGCGGCGACCTTCGAGGGGGTGTAGTACTCGTGGATGAGCCCCCGGACCTCGGGCACGGGGAAGCCCGCAGGGAACTTGTCCGCCACCTTCTCGATGGAGAGCCCGCCCCAGCCCGAGTAGCCGGCGAGCACACGGCGGTCCTCGTCGGTCATCCTGTCGGGAGGCGTGCTCGCGGCCACGCGCATCGCGGCGAGGTTGGCGGCGGTGCGGCGGGCTGCGGTCCACTCCTCGGGGGCGGCCTCGACCAGGCGGGGGCGCTGGCGACGCTGGCGCGCGGCGAGGTTGCGCTCCAGCACCGAGACGAGGGTGGGCCGGTGCCGCGCCAGGAAGCCGTCGAGGTAGGCGGGGGTGATCCCGGGCGGCAGGTTGCCCCGGACGGCGCTGGCAATGTGGTCGAGGAGCTGGTCGGCGGTGGCGTTCACGGGCGGAGATCTCCGTCGGGAACATCGTCATCGCCTGGGCCGGTGGCGGCCAGGGGAATCGGTTACCGTCGGTTACCGTGGCGGGCGGATGCCCTGGACGGACTGAGGCGAAGCTGCCAAGGCCGAGGTTCGTAGCAGGATTGCCCCGAGGATTGGTGGACTCAACACGCCCGCCGTTCCTTGCCGCATGTCAGCCGCGTGAGTAGAGAGGAAGGGTAGTCCCGCGAGTCCACCGACTCACGGCAGTTCTTGGGAACGCGGGCCTTCGTGTACGTGGTCTCTGGCATTCTGGCGGTGCGGGATTGGAGCCTCGGGCTGGACTGGACCTGTTGTGGCATCTATGCCTTGACCCAGAACCTGATGGAGGTGCTCATGACCGTTCCTGCCGTCTTCACGACTGTTGGTGTGAGTGGGGTCGTGCTCTAGGGGAGGTCCGGACTGGCCGAGACTCCGTCCCGCACCGCAGGAATGAGGAAATCACGGAAGCGATGGTCTTCCAAGTAGGGCACGTGGGGGTTCGACTCCCCCTCTCCCCTCCTTCGAGCCCACCAACGGTCAATCAAGGCGCGGGCCGTACTCGGCCACGACGTGCCCCCACCAGCGAGGACAGGATTGTCGCTTCGTTCGCCCGCGTGTTCTCGGCCTCAGCGGGCAGGAGCACCTCGACATGTCTGTTCCCTCGGGCCGGCTTGGCACCCGGCGGCAGCCCGCTGTCAGCCCCGCTCCAGTTGGGTCAGGTCGATCATCGACCATCCTGCCTTTGAAAGCGCCGTCTCCATCGCGACACTCACTGCCTCCCGCCGCACCGCGAGGCAAAGCCCGAACCGTGGCCTCGTGGCCCCGACGAACACGTTGGTCAGCGCGTTGGGCACATGGACACCCTTCGGCGGCGGTGCACCGCCGAACACGCGCTTCAGCGCTTCTTCGACATCCATCTTCTGGTGTTCGTTTGTCTCCAGCACCATCGTGATGTCGTGAGTGCGACCCTTGACGCTGTGGATTGTGCCCGTGCGGATCTGGACCTCGCGATGTCCATCGGACCAGGTGAACACGTTTGCCTCTTTCGGCTTGGCTGTTGATGGCAACGTGACGGTGAAGGCAAGGAAGGGATCGTCGCTCCCGGGAGCGGTTCCCAGGAGGCCCTCAACGACCGCGGACACCCTCTGGGCGATGGGTCGCCAGTCGGCCTCGCCGTTGGGCAGCGGAGACACCAGCGCGTCGCGCAGGAGGCGTCGCAGGTCCAGGCGCGCGCCCGGACACGCCTCGTCCAGGGCACTCCACCGGCGGCCCGGGGAGCGAGCATCTTCGGGCGGTTCCCAGCCCGTGCGCGCGAGGTACCGGAAGATCGCTGTGGAGTAGCCGGAGAACGCCGTTCTCACCGAGTTGAGCGTGTGGGCTTGGCGCCGAGCCTCGCGGAGCACGCCGAGCAACGTGCCCGCCTGGTCTCCCGCGGGCTTGGGGTGGGTGTAGCGTTCCCAGTAGTCGCTGATGCAGTTCGGCCATGCCGTCGGCCTTTTCTCCGGCACCTTGTGCCTGGCCGCAATCGCCCACACATTCGGGCTGGGCGGCAACCCGGCCACCTCGGACACCAGCCGGCCGAAGGCGGGAAGTACCTCGCCGATCGTGGAGCGGTCGAAGAGAACCACGGCGTGCAGCCGATCGGGTTCGCCATTGCCGACGATGACCTGCGGCTTCGTCACTGTGATCTTGCTGGCGAAGGCCGCTGTCCTGGGCCCGAACCGCCTGCTTGCTCCGAGATCCAGGGTCCCATCAGCAGGCTTCCAGCAGGCATCCCCCCGGTTGTAAAGGTTCTGGTTGCAGTCACCGATCCACTGGATCGTCGAAGCGGGGAGCGC
>CAZRFD010000307.1:0-3575 GCA_964599085.1 uncultured Enterobacterales bacterium
GCCCCGCCACCGTCAACGTCACTGAGCGCATCCGCCCGGACTGTGTCTACATCGCGCACGGCTTCGGTCAGAAGGCCAAGGGACTTCGCTTCGCCCACGGTAGGGGCATCAGCGACACGCAGCTCATCACGAAGACCCGCATCGACCCGGCCATGGGCGGGACCGGGCTCAACGTCAACTTCGTCCGCATCGAGAAGGCAGTGTCATGAACACCCAGACGCGAACCGAGCACAAGATCCGGTATGGCATGGTCATGGACACACGCAAGTGTGTCGGCTGCAACGCCTGTGTGCTGGCCTGCAAGAACGAGAACGGAACCCCCGACGGCTTCACCCGGGACTGGATCACCACCGCGACCCGAGGCCGCTTCCCGAAGCTGTCGATGGAGATCCACTCCGAGCGCTGCAACCACTGCGAGGACGCGCCCTGCGTCGCCGTCTGTCCGACCGGTGCCAGCCACATCACGGACACCGGCATCGTGCTGGTCGATCACGACAAGTGCACGGGCTGCAAGGCCTGCATCGCGGCCTGCCCCTACGACGCGCGCTTCATCAACCCCGCGGGCTACGCCGATAAGTGCACCTTCTGCAACCACCGGGTCGAGGATGGCCTCGACCCGGCCTGCGTGAGCACCTGTCCGACCCAGAGCCTGCACTTCGGCGACCTGAACGATCCCGACAGCGAGGTCTCCCGCCTGCTGGTCGAGACCGAGTTCAAGGTGCTGCACGCCGAAGCCGGCACGAAGCCCAAGCTCTTCTTCCTCGTCTGAACCCCGTCAACGGACGACACCATGGACACCACCCTCGTCGAAGTCGTCAGCGGTCGGCACAACCCGATGATCGACCCCCACATGCACATCTGGGGCTGGGAGATCCCCGTCTACCTGTTCCTCGGTGGCGTCGTCGCCGGGATCATGGTCCTGGTCCCGCTGCTCGAGCTGCGCACGCGGAGCCGCTCGAAGGGGCTGCAGCATGCGCCCATGGTGGCCGCCGCGCTGCTCAGCCTCGGCATGCTGAGCCTGCTGATGGACCTGGAGTACCCGACCCACGTCTACCGGTTCTACCTGAGCTTCCAGCCCACCTCGCCCATGTCCTGGGGCTCCTGGGTGCTGATGCTGGTGTACCCGGCCCTCATCCTGAGCTGGCTCGGGGGGCTGTCCCAGGACCTGCGCGACCGGCTGGGCCGGCTGCCCGCCCAGGGGCTCGTACAGTGGGCGCTGGAATTCGCCACGGCGCACCGGGTCGGAATCCTGTGGCTGACCATCGGGTTGGGCGTGGGACTGGGCACCTACACGGGCCTGCTGCTCGGGACGATGGCGGCGCGGCTGCAGTGGAACACGGCTGTGCTCGGCCCGCTCTTCCTGACGTCGGGAATCTCCACGGGTGCGGCGTTGCTGATGCTGATGCCGGCGGAAGAAGAGCGGCTGAACTGGCTGGTGCGCTGGGACAGCATCGCCATCGCCGTCGAGCTCGGGCTCATCGGTGCGATGCTACTGGGCTTCACCACCGCCGGTGCCACCGGACAGATCGCTGCGGCAGCCCTGCTGGGCGGCGAGTGGACCCCGTGGTTCTGGTCCGTCATCGTCGTCGGCGGCCTGGTCGTCCCCCTCGTGCTGAACCTGACCGAGATCCGACAGCACGTCCACATGACGCTGTTCTCACCCCTGCTGGTCCTCGGCGGCGGCTTCGCGCTGCGCTGGGTGCTGGTGGCGGCTGGACAGCAGTCCTCCTTCGCCCTCCTTCAGTGAGGCCGTGACCATGTTCAAGAACGCACGCATCCAGACCAGCGCTGTCCACGAACCGCGGACAGAGAGCGCGGCCGAACCCTACTGGAACCCGTACCTTGCGGGTGTGGCTCTCGGTCTGCTGCTGCTGCTCACCTACTCGCTCTTCGGTTGGGGACTGGGTAGCAGCAGCGGACCGACTCGCCTCGCCTACGCCCTGGTCGACCTCGTCGCGCCGGCCTGGGCCGCGTCCAACGGGTACGTCTCCAGCTACGTGGCCGACGGCTTCGCCGGCATCTTTGAAGACTGGATGGTCTTCGAGGTGATCGGCGTGTTCCTGGGCGGGGTCATCGGCGCCTACACCGCCGGCCGGACTCGTCACGGTGACGTGGTCCGTGGCCCGCGGATCTCGGCCACCTCGCGGCTGTGGATGGCCATGGCCGGTGGCACGATCATGGGCTTCGCCGCCCGCATCGCCCGTGGCTGCACGTCGGGCCAGGCCCTGACCGGTGGCTCTGTCCTCGCGGTCGGTTCGTGGATCTTCATGTTCGCCGTCTTCGCTGGGGCCTACGCCACGGCTCCCCTCATCCGCAAGGCCTGGAGGTAAGTCATGTTCCCCCTCTACGCCCACGACATCTTCGGCTACTCCGTCGCCATGGCCCTGGCCACGGTGGTCGGGCTGGGCTTCGGCTTTGTGCTCGAGCGCTCCGGCTTCGGCAAGGCCAGCGTGCTGGTCAGCCAGTTCTACGGCAACGACAACCGGGTGCTCAAGGTCATGTTCACCGCCATCGCGACCGCGGCCGCGGGGATCGGGCTGCTGGGCGGCGTCGGGCTGATGGACCTGGGTGCGCTGTCCATCCCCGAGACCTTCTGGCTGCCCCAGCTCGTCGGCGGGCTGCTGCTGGGTGCCGGCTTCGTGATCTCCGGCTACTGCCCGGGCACGGCGCTGGTGGCGGCAGGTTCGGGCCACCGGGACGGCTGGTGGTCCATCGCCGGGACCATGTTCGGTGGTGTGCTCTTCGCGCTGGCCTGGCCAGTACTCGAGGGCTTCTACAACACCGGCGGGTTGGGCCGCCTGACCCTGGCCGACGTGCTGGGGCTGCCCTGGGCCGTCGTCGCCACAGGTGTGGCCATCGTCGCCATCATCGCCTTCCTGGCTGCCGAGCCCGCCGAGCGGTACTTCTCCCAGCGGGCGGGAGTGCCCGCACCGGCCAACGTGCCCGGCCTGCGCAACCTCGCGTTCGGGACCATGCTGGGGCTTGGCCTGGCCGGCTTCGCCGCTGACAGCGTGGTGTCCACGCCCGCCGTCGCGTCGGTGATCCCGACCCCCACGTCGGTCGATGTTGTGACCCTCGCGGACCAGCTCGTCCGCGATCCCACCGCCGTGTGGCTGGTCGACCTGCGGGACCGGGAAGCCTGCGTGAAGGAGCGCATCCCCACCGCGGTCTGCTTGCCCGAAGGGGACGCCGACGCGAAGCTCATCGCCGACCTGCCGGCCACTCGGACGCTGGTGCTCTACAGCAACGGCGAGCTGGGCCGGCTGCCGGACTCCGTGGCCAGCTTCAGCGGCGATCTGCAGACCCTGAGCGGCGGCTTCGAGGCCTTCGACGACCAGCTCCTGAAGACTCCCCAGCCCCCCGCCGACAACACGCGGGACGCCGTCGAGCGCTACCAGCACCTCGCGGCCCTGCACGGCCAGCTCACCGGGAGTGCAGCGGCGGCGCCGCCGGTGACCGTCAAGGCAGTCAAGGTGAAGCGGGCGGCCAAGAAGGGAGGCGGCTGCTGACGGCGGCCGAGTCACCGCACCACCACCGCCCGTCCCGGGTACAGAAAGACATCGGCGTCGCCGACG
>CAZRFD010000308.1:0-3558 GCA_964599085.1 uncultured Enterobacterales bacterium
GCTGGGCAGCCACCTGGGCGGCGGCGGCGGCGGCGGCTTCACGCTCCGCGGCGGCGGCGGCGGCGGCTTCACGCTCCGCGGCGGCGGCGGCAGCTTCGCGCTCGGCGGCGGCGGCGGCGGCAGCTTCGCGCTCGGCGGCGGCGGCGGCGGCTTCGCGCTCGGCGGTGGCCTCGGCCTCGGGGGAGGCCGCGGTCGAAGCCTCGGTCGGGGCGGAGGGCTCGTCCTCGGTCTCGACCGCACCGCCGGCCTGCACGGGCTCGGCGTCCATCGGGGTCACATCCCCGCGGTCATCCCCCCGCGGCCAGAACAGCAGCGCGAGCACGACGAGGGCGGCGATGCCGAGCGCAACCCACAGCCCGCGTCCCGATCCCGACGACAGAACGGGATCCGTCGGCGCCAGCCCGTCAGCCGGCCGCGGCGCTGCCGGACCCGGAGCGGCGTCGGCGTCCGGTGTGGCCGCGGGTTCCTCTCCGAAGTGCTCCGCGAGCGCCGCCGACAGGCTGTCCAGGGCCTCGTCCATGCGCGCTTCCGGATCGGCCGGAGGCAATGTGGCGGTCGCGCCTTCGGCATCCTGCGCTGCGACCGACGCGGCGTCCGGCGTGGACCCCTCCGACGGGCCCTCTGCGCCGGCGGGCGCGTCGTCGCCGAACAGCGACTGAAGCTCGGGGTCGGAGTACGCGTCATCGGTGTCTTCGGCGGCAGCCGCCGACCCTGCCGGGTCATCACCGGCGGCGGGTTCCTCCGCGTCGTCACCTGCATCGTCCGCCGCTGCATCGTCCGCCGCTGCGTCGTCCGCGGCTGCGTCGTCCGCCGGTGCGTCGTCCGCCGCTGGGTCCTCCGCGCTCTCGTCATCGTCGACGTCGTCGTCGTCCGGCGGGAGCACGGACATCTCCAGCACGCTCTCCTCCGCTGGGTCGAGGAGCAGCTCCTCGGTCCCGGGAGCTTCACGGCTGGGGTCCATGGCAAGGACCTCGGCGGCGTCTTCCGACAGCTCGCCCGGAAGCGCCTCGCGGAGGTCCACCGGCGAGACCGATGCCGTCACCTCGCGGCTGGGGTCCTCCCACTCCAAGGGGCGCGGCCGCCCCGGCCCCACCTGGGCCCGGATCTCCCACAGCTTGCGGGAGGGGGGGGCTTCGAGGGTGACGTCGTCGTCGACCGGTTCCTCGTGCAGCGGGGCGTGCACCGTCAGGGCGTCTTCGACCGCGATGCCCCCGGGATCGGTGTCGACCGCGCCGGCCCCGCCCGACACCAGCGCCGCCGCCAGCGAGTCGAAGGCCCCGTCGACGAGCGAGTCATCGCCATCGTCAGCGGCGGCATCCATGCGCCGCCGGAGCTCGAAGTCGTCGCGGGCGGCCGGCACAGCCGATGCACACCAGCGCGCGAGCGCGCCCTTCTCCTGCTTGCGATGCAGGCGCGCAAGGGTCTGCTCGACCTCGGCCGCCAGCGGACGGGCCGCGGGATCGAAGGCCAGGGTCCGCACCAGCAGGTCCGCCAGCACCGGGTCGCCCGTGAGGTCCTGGACCGCCTGGGCGGCACCCGACACCGCCGCGTCGTGCCACTCCACCGAGGTGCTGGCCCAGGGTGGCGACTGGCCGGTCAGGAGCTGGCCGAGCATCGCCCCGAGGGCGTAGACGTCGGCTGCATGCCCCGCGGCCCCACCGTCGAGCACCTCTGGCGCGGTCCACGGCGCCACCGGGCGGTCCGTCAGACAGCTCGGACCGTCGCCCTCGCTGGCGGCGGGGCGCATGCCGAGGCCGAACAGGCGCACGGCCCCGGCCGGATCGACCAGCACGTCCCCCGGCACGAGGCTGCCGTGAACCAGTCCCGGCGCAGCTCCTCCGCGGGGCTTACGGTCGTAGGCCGCGTGCAGCGCCCGCGCGATCTTGCGTGCCAGGTCGATGGCGCAGGCGACCGGCATCGCGCCCTGGGCGAGCAGCCCGTCGAGCCCAACGCCGTCGAAGTCGTCGTAGCGGATCCCCAGCCGGTCGGAGACGGTGACGAGCCCGTGGGCGCGCAACAGGAAGGGATGCCGCAGGCTCTCGATGCGACGCGCTCGGAGGATGAGGGCCGGCTCATCACCCGGCTGTTCGGACAGCTCGACCAGGCAGGTCCGCCTGCGGCCGTCCACGGCGCGCCACAGGTGGCCGTGAGGCCCCTGCCCCACCGCTTGCTGCAGACTCCACTCGTGAGAAGCCGGGCTCACCACTCACCAGGCAAAGGTGATGACCGCCGCCGTGCCCGTCCCGACAGCGACAATGCCCGTCGCGAGGGAGGCGTAGGCCAGCGAATTGGTCTGGCTGCGCAGGCGGGCGAGGTCGTCGTTCGCCGTCGCCGGGTCCCAGAACTGGTTGTTCCGTTCCGCCGACATGGCGTAGAGACTGGCGCTGGCCACACCGCTGACGACCGCCGCGGCGACCAGCGGCGGGCCCAGTCGACGCCGACGATCGTTCGACGCCGACGCGGTCGCAGACCCGGACTTGCGCCCGCGTCGATCCGGTTCAGCGGCGTCGTAGGTCGGCAGCGCGCTGCCCACCTCGGCGAAGCGCGTCAGGCTGACCGCACCGGCTTCATCCGTGAGCTGGAAGACGTAGGGCAGCGAGGTCGGCGCGTCCGTGCCCTCTCGCCCGTCGATCCACATGGACCCCGCCGTCGGCGGCGTGAGCGCGAGCATGTCGGACGGTGGGAGCCCCTCGGCGATCTCGAAGTCGGTGCGCAGGGGGTGTCCCTCGGGCGCGACGAGCTCGGAGAGGATGTAGCCGGGAGACGCCAGCAACATCGCCCGGAACTGCTGGACCACACGGGGATGATCGCGGTCGAGGAAGGCCTGGAAGGCTTCGGCGCGGTGGAAGCTCGACGCGACGCTGGTCGTCAGGGGGGCCGACAGGCAGGGCACCGCCCGCCTGGCCTGGACGAGGGCCTGGGTGAAGCTGTCGGCGTCGAGTTCGGTGAAGGCGGCGTCCGCCGTGGACAAAACGCGGGCCAGCTCGTCGGGGCTGACCGGCGCGTCGCAGGCGGCACGGGCCGTGACGGGCGCGAGTCCCGCCGCGACCGCGAGGCCCGCGGTCAGCCCAGCCTGGAGGGGACGAAGGGTGCGGCTCACAGGCCACCTCCGAGGAAGATCATGACCTGACCGGCGGCACCGTCGGCGTCCGGCGCGCCGAGCATGATGTCGGGTTCTCCGTCTCCGTCGTAGTCCGCGCCACCCGCCACCGAGCTGCCCAGCGCGCCGTCCTCTCCGGAGATGACGAGGTCGGCGCTGCCCAGGTCGAGGCCGCTGGCTGGTGGGCCGTAGACGATGTAGGCGGCGCCGCCATCGACGACGCTGCGGTCGCTGCCGGGGGCGCCGATGATGATCTCGTCCCTGCCGTCGTGGTCGAGATCGCCAGCGGTCGCGACCGCGGCGCCGGCGGCGTCACCCTCGGCTTCGCCGAGCAGCTCGATCTCGTCGCGCAGCGGGTTCACGCCGGCCACCGGCCCCAGCACGACGTAGACCGCACCGGCGTCTTCGCCCGTGCTGTCCCGGCCGTCGGCCCCGATGAGGAGATCGGGCGTCCCGTC
>CAZRFD010000309.1:0-3515 GCA_964599085.1 uncultured Enterobacterales bacterium
GGGTGTTGCGGTGCACGCCCCCTGGCAGCGGTCGAGGCAGCTCGTTGCAGCCCCGCTGGCAGAACCAGCGGCGCATGAGCTGATCGCGGGGTAGCCGGGCGGGCCCGCGCAGCGGGTCGCTCACTCCCACCCCCAAGAAGGCGACGGCCCCGGGTCTTGCAGGACCCGAGGCCGTCTGAAGAAGTGCCGGCCCACCAAGGTTTTCGCGAACCGGGCCGACGCGCTGCCTTACAGCAGTGCAACGATACCCGGCCCAGCGGCCCTCGGCAACGAGGGCCTTCGTGATCGCCCCCCATCGCCCCGATGCCGATGGGGTGCTGCAGCCCGTCATGCCGACGAAGTGCCCGTACCGGGACGATCGCCCGTGCGCCGTGAGGGCCCACCACCAGCGGCATCGCAAGACGGGCCCCGAACACCCGCTCCAGGTGGTCCACTGCTCGGCGCATGGGCGCGCGTTCACGCTCTACCCGCCCGGCTGGGTGCCCTATGGCCGCAGGAAGCTCGCGCCGGCTCGTGACGACGGAACGCCTGTGCGCGTGGGCGCGGGTGCCACGAGGCTCGATGGCTGGCGACAGACATCGTTTGGCGCCGCCATCGACGCCGCGGGCGGCACGGCCTGGCCTCGACAGGGCAGGTACGGAGACACTCCCCGATGGGGCACGCAGCGCCGCCACCTGGCCGTGCTGTCCCTGCTCGTGGGCGTGGCCGGCGCGCTCACCCTCGACCAGGTGCACGCGATCGCCCAGGTGCTCGGCGTGGTGACGCAGCTCGTGCTCGACGCCAGGCGCCACCTGGCGACGGCCGGCCCTCGCGGACGCTACCAGGCCACCGGCCGGGCGATTATCACCGTGCTCGGTGCCCTTCCGGCCGGGCGTGACCCCCTGGACGCGCTGCTCCGCGTCGGCCACGACCTGGGCCTGTGGGGACCGGTGTTCCGGGTAGGCGGAAGGGGTGGGCGCAACCTCGACCGGCTCGCAGCACTGCGATCCAACGACTTCGATCCGTAGCTGTGGCCCGGCTGGCGGGTGACAGGCGCCCCCTCGCAGGGAGGCGTCATGCCCAGGCCCACAGACCCGCTCCCGGCCAGCCCACAGGCCCTGTTCCGCTACCAGGTCATCAGCTCGGTGCTCGCCGATCTCGCCCTGGGATGGGGACGTGCGGACGCCGTTCGTGAGGCCGCTTCGACCGACTGGTACGACGCGACGGGAACCCTGCGCCGGGTCTCGCCCCGGACCGTCTACCGCTGGCTGGCGGCCTGGGACAGCGAGGGCTTCGCCTCGCTCGAGCCGAAGGCGCGGGCCCGCACGGACTCCTCACAGGTGCTGTCGCAGGCCTTCCTGGACTTCCTCACCGACCAGAAGGGGCTGGACCCCGCCGCCTCGATCCCCGAGCTGATCCGCCGGGCCCGGCTGCTGGAGATCGTCGACCCCGACGAGGCCCTCGACCGGACGACGGCCTGGCGCGCCGCCCGCCGCATGGGCCTCACGGTCCAGCGCTGCGCCACACCCAGGACCACCGACGTCCGACCGTTCCGGTACTTGCACCGCATGCAGATGCTGATGTGCGACGGCAAGCACTTCCGGGCCGGCGAACAGCGGCACAAGCGCGTGGCCCTGTTCTACCTGGACAACGCCACCCGCTACGGCCTCAACGCCGTCGTCGGCACGTCGGAGAACACCCGCCTGGCCCTGCGCGGGCTGTACGAGTCGACCGCGGAGCACGGCTTCTTCGACATCACCTACCTCGACCAGGGGGCCGCCTTCGCCGCCCGCGCCACGGCCGAGGTGGTGCGGCGCCTGAACGCCATCCTGGTCCATGGACGGGCCCGCTACGCGCCTGGAAGAGGGACCATCGAGCGGTTCAACCAGACCGCTCTGAACCAGGTGCTCAGGAACCTCGACCGGCGGCCCGACGTCGACCCCGACTGCGGTGCCTTGGAGCTTCGCCTGAAGCACTTCGTGCGCGAGGTCTACAACCACACGCCCCACGAGGGCCTGGACGGCGACACGCCGGCCCAGCGCTGGTACGCCGACAGCCGCCCGCTGCGCATGGCCGACAGCGACCGCGACCTGCGGGACGCCTTCGTCATCGGCCTGGACCGCAAGGTCACCAACGACAACACGATCTCGGTCGAGGGCACCGACTACGAGGTGCCCCGCGGCCACGCCGGCACCCGCGTCGACGTCTACGAGCGGTTCCTCGATGACGATGGCCTGTTCGTCGTGCACGAGGGCCGCTGGGTCCGCATCCACCCGGTCGATCTGCAGGCCAACGCCGTGTCGGGTCGCGCCCGACGCTCCGACGCGCCCGAGACGACCGGGCCCCTTCCCCCTACCTCCGCCGAGCTGGCCTACGCCAAGGCCTTCGGCCCGATCGTCGGGCCAGACGGCGGCTTTTCCGACCCCACAGAGGAGTAGACCATGGAAGACATCCGGCCGAGGTTCGGCCTCCACACCCTGCCGTGCACCCGCGAGGTCGCGGTCTGCGACCACCTGGCCCACGACAGCTACAACGAGGCACTGACCGGCCTGCTGCACGCCGTCCAGCAGCGCCAGTCCGCGGCGCTCATCGCCCCGGCGGGCACCGGCAAGAGCAACGTGCTGCGGGCGCTCGTGGACCGCCTGCCTGACAAGCTGTACCGCGTGCACTACGTCAAGGTCACCGGCCTGTCCAAGCGCGACATGTGCCGGGAGATCGCGGCCGCCGTCGGTGCGGAGCCGGCCGGCAGCTACCCCTGGCTCGTGCGTCGCCTCCAGGAGCGCTTCGATGCATGTGACCACGACGGCGTCCGGCCTGTCCTGCTGCTGGACGAAGCCCACGAACTTCGCCCTGACGTGCTCGGGATGCTCCGGATCCTCACGAACTTCGACATGGACAGCCGGCTGGTGCTGTCGGTCGTGCTCGCCGGCCAGCCCCCTCTGGCCAAGATGCTGCAGCACCCCGATCTGGAGGCCGTCGCCCGGCGGCTGACGTACTACGCCAGACTGCGCACCCTGTCGCGCGACGAGACGAAGCACTACCTGCGCCACCGCTTCACCGTCGCCGGGGCCTCGTCGCTGCCCTTCGACGATCGGGCGCTCGACGCCATCTTCGACGTCGGCGCTGGCAACCTGCGCGCCACCGACCGCCTGGCGCTCAGATCGCTCGAGCTGGCGGCCAGGGCCGACCAGGACGTCGTCGGCTCCGAGCACGTCGCCGGCGCCAGGAGCACGCTGTGGGCGTAGCGCAGGGCCTTCCCGTCGTCCGCGCCGCCGACCTGGTGCCCGAGGACCCGCAGCGTCGCTGGCTCGTCCGCGACCTGTGGGGCTCGGGCGCCCAGGGGATCATCGGGGGCGCTCCGAAGTTGGGCAAGTCCTGGTTGGGACTCGAGCTTGCCGTCAGCGTCGCCAGCGCTACCGACTGCCTCGACCGCTTCGAGGTCATGGACCCGGGCCGCGCGCTCGTGTACCTGGCCGAGGACGTCGAGGCCTCGGTCCGCGGCCGCATCGAGGCGCTGTGCCAGCACCGTGGCCTGG
>CAZRFD010000310.1:0-3403 GCA_964599085.1 uncultured Enterobacterales bacterium
TTCTGACCGGGGACGGGCGCCCACTTCAGCAGCGCCGCGGCGAAGGGGCTGTGGTCGGAACCGACGCCATCCGCAGCCGGCTGACCCGCCGACGAGGCAAAGGCCGTGAAAGCACCGACCGGCGGATTGGTGATGCGAGCGGTCGTGGTTGCCGAACCGCGAGCACCATCGAAGGTCCGCGTGCGGCAGGCATCGAAGAAGTAGAGCCGCGCGCCAGCGCCATGCTCGAGCAATGCGGCTTGGACGTCCTGCAGCGAGATCGCATGCAACCGTAGATAGGTCGGGTCATCGGCGACGGCGTCGACTGGAAGCATGTAGTTGTCGCCCGAGCTGCCCTCTGCCGCGTGGCCTGCGTAGTAGACCGTCGATGCACAGCCGGGCTCGATCCTCGAGGCGTAGTCGGCCACAGCCTGCTTGAAGCCGTCCTCGTCGACGTTGAAGGCGCGGACCACGTCGAAGTCCATCAGGTCGTCGAGGAGCGCAGCGATGGCTCGCGCGTCGTTGACGGCGTTGTCGACGTTGTTGATGTGCTGGTAGCGGCTGTTGCCGATGACCAGCGCCACCCGGCACTCGGGGTTGCTGACCTCTCGGGCTGCTGGGGGCAGCTCGGCCCAGCCCAGCCAGGTTCGCGCCACATCTCCGGCGTGGGCGACGTGGAGGCTGGCGAGCAGCAGGGCAGGGATCACGGCGACTCCTGGGAAGCGGCGGGGACGCGTGGAACACGAGTAACCGCCCGGCTGGGCGGATTATGTCCGGTTCACCGACAGGCCGCGCGGGGCCCGCGCTTCATGCGTGGGCCAGGCCCCCATCGCTGATAGGCTGCGCCTGGAGCAACCGATGACGCTCACACCCCTGGCCCTGATGGCTTGCATGACTACTCCCATGACGAACGACTCCACACGCCCGGTCGTCGTGGCCAACGACTCGGCCCACGTCTACGACCACGTCCGCATCCTGGCGGGCGGCCAGCCCGTGTTGGCGGATGGGCGCCTGCTGCCTGGCCGCGTGCTGGTCGCACAGGTACCCGATGGCGATGCGACCGTCGCTGTGGACGGCCAGGAGTTGAGCCTCCCCGCAACCGGCGCCGTGACGGCAATCATGGACACCGAGGGAATTGAGTGGGCCGTCGGGCCGTCGCTGTGGGCGGACCTGCCGACCGTGGACGCCGACCTGCTGCCCTGGGGGTCACAGCTCTCCGAAGATCTCTCGACCGGCACGCTGCCTGCAGACGCCGTAGACTCCCTGGTCGTGCGGCCATGGGACGACCCGTCGACGCCACCGACGCGCTACAGCCAGCTCGCCGATGGCCGGGAGACCACAGACGCCGCCGAGATCGAGGCCCTCCTGCGCGCGCTGCAGGCTGCCCACCGCAGCCGGGCCACCGGACCTCTGTCCACGGGCCCGTCGGTCGTGATCCTGGCCCACCTGCGCAGCGGCGCCGACGCCTGGTTCGTCATGACCACCGCGGCAGAGCGCACGCGCGTCTACCCGCCCCCGATGTCCCACGAAGCCGGCCGGCACGATCGCACGGTGGGACAGCTCGACCCCGACGCACTGGCGCCGTTCCTGCCAGGCCGTTGATGGACCAGGACGCGGGCTCGAACACCCGCGATCGCTCGCTTCGCTCGCTCTGCGGGCGGCAGGGCGCGACGTCCCCGGCCACAACCCGGGCCTGGCGGCTTCGCACGCCCGCCCTGGACCGCGGGGAAGAGGGGCAGGGGGTCAGAGGGAAGAGGGTCATTCGGACCTGGAAAAGCGAAGGCCCACATTGAAGTTGCGGATGCCCGGCGAGTCCCAGCTGCGGACCGACTGCCGCACCCCGGACTCGGGGCTGAACCAGGAGCCGCCGCGGGCCACGCGGTTGGAGCCGCCTGCGTCCACGCGGGGGTTCGTGCCGCCGGGGAGGTCATGGATGTAGACATCCTGCACCCACTCCCACACGTTGCCCGACATATCGTACAGGCGCCAAGCGTTGCCGATCTTGCTGCCCACCTCAGCGAGCCCGGCTACGCCATCGTCGCAGGACGCTGTGTCCCACCCATCCCACCGCGCCTTGGCGCTGGCGTCGGCGATGTTGGCGTACTTGCACAGCTCTGACAAGGTATCTGGACCCGAATACCGGCTGTGCTGCCCCGCGCTGGCCGACCACTCCCACTCTGCTTCCGTCAGCAGGCGGTATCCATTGCTGCCCGGGATCAACGCCACTCGCTCTGCCAGCTCAGACGTACACTCCGACTCGGCGAAGCCGGGCGGCTCCCGATACGCTCGCGACACGCCATCCTCCGCATCAGACAGCGCATTGGCCATCCTCACGGCCTCGCACCACGTCACGCACATCACCGGATACCCGTCACCCACAAGCGACACGCCACGGTACGACTTGCAGGAACCATGCTCTTCCCCGTTCCAGAAGCGGGTCTCGGTCCGCTACGGGTTGACGTCCATGAGCTGCTGGTACATCCCCTGCGTCACCTCCGTCTCCATCACCCATCGACCCTCCGTCAGCACCACCTGCACCGGCCCTTCGTCGTCGTCGCGGCCGTCTTCACCCGGCGGCGAACCCATCTCGAAACCCCCCGGGCCCGTCGGCGGCACCCACCGCAACGCCACACCCGTCGATGTCACCTTCCGCTCGCCGGGCGTGTGACCCGGCGGCGGGGGTGGCGGCGGTTGTTCCCCGGGGAGGGGCGGCAGGAAGTAGAAGTCGCCCAGCAGCATGTCGACCGGGACGGGGATCTGGTCGTCATCGCCCACTTCGTTCTGGACGTGGTTGAAGACCTCTTCCACCGTCAGGCCCGGCACCGCCATCCACTTCGCCAGCGACGCCGTGAAGCCGCTGCTGTCGTCCGCCACTTGGCCCGGCGCCGTCGAGTAGCCGGTGAACGAGCCCCGACCGAGCCCCTCGCCCTTCATGCCGCCCGGCCCCGTGCCGCGCTCTCCGTACAAGGTCAAGCTGCGGCAGGAGTCAAAGAAGGCCAACCGGGCCACCGCCTGCTTTTCCTTCATCCACGCCTTCAGGTCCTGCAGGCGCACGCTGTGGTTGGGGGCCAGGTCGCGTTCCTTGACATCGACCGGCAGCATGTAGTTGACGCCGCCGGTGTCTTCCAGCCCGTGGCCCGAGTAGTACACCAGGCCCACACAGTCGGGTTGCAGCTTCTGCTTGAAGCGATCGACCAGGGACCGCATCCTTGCTTCGGTGACATCGGTGTCGTACACCACGTCGAAGTGCAGCGCGCCCTCCAGCACCTGTTTCATGATCGCGGCGTCCCGGGGAGCCTGCGGCAGATCCGGCTTGGCCCAGGTGTAGCTGCCGTTGCCGATGACCAGCGCGACCCGGCAGTCCGGGTTGCTCAGACGGATCTTCCCCCATCAGGCCATCCCTCCCGATCCCCAAGCCCCAGGT
>CAZRFD010000311.1:0-3395 GCA_964599085.1 uncultured Enterobacterales bacterium
GGCGCCGCCGAGGCCCTCATCGAGGAGGTGCTGGACGCGATGGGCTGCGAGCCCGATCCGCCCGCCGGTGCCGAGGCCGTGTCGGAGGCGCCCGCCGCCGCCGACGAGCCCAAGGACGCCGCCTGATCCCCACCGCGCCCCCCTCGCGCTGCCTGGAGCCGTCCGTGTCCTCGCCCGCCCCCGCCAAGCTCCGCATCGCGGAGACGACGCTGCACGCCGTCCGCTTCAAGGACGAGCGCGCCCGCGTGCCCGAGCCCTGGGAGGGGCGGGTGCTGGACCTGGTCGGCCCCCGGCACCGCCTGACCGACAGCAAGAAGGGCACCGCCGCCTTCTCGGCGGTCGCCTACGCGCCCGGCACCACCCGTGGCAAGCGCAACGTGGTGCACGCCACCGCACTCATCCTCGACTTCGACCACCTGAGCAGCGAGGCCGCCGAGTCGGTGCGCCTGCGGCTCGAGCAGCGCGGCTGGGCCTGGGTGGCGTACAGCTCCTTCTCCCACCTGGCCGACGGGGCCGACGACTGCTGCTTCCGCGTGGTCGTTCTGGTCTCGCGGCCGGTGCTGCCCGACGAGTTCGACTCGGTCTGGGTCGCGGCCAACGCGGCGCTGGGCAACCTCGCCGACCGCAACGCCCGGGACATCAGCCGGGTCTGGTACGTCGCCGCCTCCCCGGCCGAGCGGGCTGGCACGGCCTGGCTGGAACACCGCGACGGTCGGCCCCTGGACGTGGACGGCGCCGTCGCCGCCGACCGGCAGGGCCGCCGCCGCCAGCGCCGCAAGGACCGGGGCAGCCCCGAGGCCGGCCCGCCCATCCCGTCCGGCGACCGCAACAGCACGCTCATGAGCCTCGCCGGGGCCATGCGGCGGCGCGGGGCGGACCTCGAGACCATCCGCGACGCACTCGCACAGACGAACCGTGCGCGCTGCCAGCCGCCCCTGGAAGACGCCGAGGTGGCCCGCATCGCCGAGAGCGCGGTGCGCTACCAGCCGACCTCCGTGCTGCTGGCCGCGAACCGCACGGACCTCGGCAACGCCGAACGCTTCGCCGCCTTCGCCGGCGACCGCTTCCGCTACGTGCACACCTGGGGCACCTGGCTCTTCTTCGACGGCAAGCGCTGGACCCGGGACACGGACGGCGGGGCCACCCGCTGGTGTCGGGACACGCTGCGGGCCATCGCCGCCGAGGCCGGCACGCTGAGCGAGCCCGAGGCCCGCGACCAGCTCGTCAAGCACGCCCTCGACAGCGAGTCGGCGGCCCGCATCGGGGCCATGACCGGCCTCGCCCAGGCCCTGCTCCCGGTCGCCACCGAGGCCCTCGACCGCGACCCGGACCTGTTCAACGTCGCCAACGGCACGCTGGACCTCCGCACGGGCACGCTGCGCCCCCACGACCGGGCCGACCTGCTCACCCGGCTCGCCCCCGTCCCCTTCGACCCCGACGCCGCCTGCCCGCGCTGGGACGCCTTCCTGCTGCGCTGCATGGGCGGCGACAAGGCCCTGGTCGGCTTCCTCCAGCGGGCCGTCGGCTACGCGCTCACTGGGCACACCAGCGAGCAGGTGCTGCTGCTGCTCTACGGCACCGGCGCCAACGGCAAGAGCACCTTCTTGGAGACCATCCGGGCGCTGCTGGGCGACTACGCCACCCAGACCGACTTCACGACTTTCCTCAAGCGCGAGGGCGAGGGCGTCCGCAACGACCTGGCCCGCCTCGTCGGCACCCGCTTCGTGTCCGCCGTCGAGGCCGAGGCCGGTGTGCCGTTGGCCGAGGCCCTGGTCAAGCAGGTCACCGGCGGCGACATCATCACGGCCCGTTTCCTCTTCCGCGAGTTCTTCGAGTTCCGGCCCACCTTCAAGCTGTGGCTGGCCGCCAACCACAAGCCCAACGTGCGCGGCAGCGACCACGGGATCTGGCGCCGCATCCGGCTCGTGCCCTTCACCGTGACCATCCCCGAAGTCGAGCGCGACCCGAAGCTGCTCGAGAAGCTCGCAGCCGAGCTGCCGGGCATCCTGGACTGGGCCGTGCGCGGGTGCCTGGACTGGCGGGAGCACGGGTTGGGGGCGCCGGACGCGGTGAAGGCGGCGACGGCGTCCTACCGGGAGGAGATGGACGCCTTCGGCGGCTTCCTCGACGAGGCCTGCGTGGTCCACGAGGCCGCATCGGTGACCGCGAAGGAGCTCTACACCGCCTACCAGGCCTGGTGCGAGGCCAACGGAGAGCGGGCGCGCTCCCAGAAGGCACTGGCGATGGGCCTGCGCGAGCGCGGCTTCGCTGCCGTCCGCACCAACAAGGCCAGGGGCTGGGCCGGCCTCCGCCTGCGCGGACCGCTCGAGGTCCTCGCTGCCGGTGACAGGTGCCACATCGCTGACGCTTCCTCGGAGCAGTTCATCCCAGGAGGCCGTTCGTCCAGCGCGCAGGAGGTAGGCGAAGCGGCGCACGGAAACGAGTTCAAGGAGGTCCCGTCACCACCCGTCATCCGTCACCCCGAGCCGGGGAGCGCCGAGCTCGAGGAAGGTGAGCTGTGATGGCGCCCGACGTGCTGCTGGCGCTAGTTTCCGCCGGGGCGGTGCTCTGGGTCGAGGACCGGCGACTGCGCTTCCGAGCGCCCGCCGGGGCGCTCGACGACGAGCTCCGGGTTGCGTCTGCGCGCGTGCGGGGGAGCCTGATCGCGCTCGTGAAGGCGGGGGCGGTGCTGCCGGTCGACCGCGCCGCGTGGTCCGAGGACGACGTCGCCGACTTCGAGGAGCGGGCCGGCATGCTGACCTTCGACGCCGGCATGGCGCCCTCCGACGCCGAGCGCGAGGCCGAGCGCCTCGCGCGCCTGGCCCACACGCGCGCCTTCGTCGGGCGCGCGGCGCTCATCCACCACGACTTCGACGAGTCCGTCGACACCCCCGCCGGAGGAGCTGTCGCACCCTTCCCTGGTCGGGGGGCGGCCCGCACCGGCGCCCCGTAGGGGCGCCGGGCCTCCCCGCCGGGAATGGGCTCGGCGGGGAGGTAGGGTAGCGCCCTCTTGGCGTTTCGGGCTTCGGACGCTACGTCGCTCGAGTTCGGAAGCCGAGGAGGGCTGCGTAGACATGGCAGGTCCAGACCCGTGGAAGGAGCTACAGCTCACCCAGGAAGAAGGTGAGGCGCGGCAACAGCTGATTGAGCGGAAGTTCGGCGTCGTTCTGGGAGCGTCTGGTCGCGGTGGGTCGGGCATCTTCATCGCCGATAGTGTCGGCCAGGTCGGTCTTCTGACAGCACGCCATGTTGTGGTGCCAGCTGCGATCTCAGGTGAGTGCACCGTGCTCCCGGGCGGGCTCGTTCCGACACAGTCCCGCCCGGTGAGATCAATCTGGATAAGGGGTATCCATGTGAGTGCGGTACCCCCTACATCTAGTGGTCACGCCACGGTC
>CAZRFD010000312.1:0-3389 GCA_964599085.1 uncultured Enterobacterales bacterium
CACGGTTCTGCGGCTAGTACGAGCCTTCTCGCTCGTCGCGCCGATCAACCCAGGGCACTCTACCCGCCAAGTTAGATCCGAAAACCAGATCCAAGTCAATCCATCATCGCCAGCCCCAGGCGCTCGATCCGCGTGGCCAGCGGGCGGCGCCAGGTTCGTCCGCCGGTACGCCTTCCGCGCACGCCACCGAAGAGCATGTCCATCGGCATCGTGTCGGGCACGGAGTCGGGCACGAAGTCGAGCCCGGTGCTGGCCAGGCTGTCGCCTTGCATCGCGCCGGTCACCGACACCCGGGGCAAGCACCCACCGCCGCCACCCACACGCCGAGCACCGCGGTGCACAGTCCACAGACAAGCCCCCCCAGCAGCAGCCACCAGGCGGCGGCGCTCGAGTCCATGCGGAGTGCGTCCGGCCCTTGGTGCCGTTCAGTCCCACACCCAGGGCACCCGGTCCGCCGCCCGGTCCATCACGGCCACGGCGCCCCCCAGAACAACACGGCCCGGTTGTAGTAGCCGTTGTCGATGTCGGAGGGGCTGCCGGCGATCCAGTCGTCGAACCCGTCACCGTTGACGTCGAAGCCACCGTGGAGGGCGCCGCCGCCGTAGTTGTAGTATCCGATGGCGTGCTGCGTCGTGCCATCGACGCGCAGGACGGCGTCACCGGTCGTATATGTCCCTTCCAGCGGGCCTCGAAACGCATACACGCGACCGAGTGTCAGGTCCTCATCCTGCATATCCGCGGCGGCGCCGATGACCGCATCCGTCCACCCATCCCCGTCGAGATCCCCGCCGTTGGCGACGCCCAAGCCCAGGTAGAGATCCGCCCGGTTGTCGCCGTCGAAGGTGGCGATGGCCGTATCCGCCACCGCCACCGGGTCGCGCCCGATGGCCTGTGCCGGGTCGATGACGTAGGCGACGCCGGCCCGCGCGGCCACGCGATCCGCGTACGCTGCACTCGCGACCATCTCGGGCAGGCCATCCCCGTCGACATCGTCCATGATCGCTGCTTCGCGGGCGAAGAAGCTGTTGGTCTGGGGCCCCACCACCAGGCCGTCGGCGTCGGCCAGATCGCCGCCGCTGTCCAGCGGGCCAAGCTGGACGTAGAGGTATCCTGGACCGGTCTCGACCCGGTTGTAGCCCTTCTCTGGACCCGCCCACTCCACCTCGGCGCCGCCCTGGCGGACGCCGACGAAGGCATCGGCGACCCCGTCGCCGTCCAGGTCGCCCAGCCCCAGGGAGTCCGCGCCCCCCCAGCAGTACTGAGGCACGGAGTACCACGCTTCCTGCTGGCCCAGCGTGCCCGTCCGTCCGGCCCCCTCGGGCACGACGAAGAAGCCGCCCGTGCCGGCGTACAGCGCACAGTCCCCCGACGCAGACACCAGCAGATCGCCGTTGCCGTCGATGGCGGCGTCATCCCCCGTCGCCAGGGCCATGCCGACGGACCCGAACAGATCCGGCCCGACCAGCACCCCGTCGGCGAACTCCGCCACCGCCCCCGACCCGGTGACCGGCCCCGAGAGCATGTAGATGGCGCCGTATTGGCCGTACATGCCGCCGTATTCCGGTCCACTGGCAACCAGGTCGGAGATCCCATCGCCATCCATGTCGGCCGCGGCGACACTCACGCCAAGCCCCTCCCCCACCTCTTCATCCGGCAACGCGCTGCCCACCAGCCGCCACGCCGCCCGGTCGACGATGGCGCCGCCGGCCTGAAAGTCCGCCGAGGTCACGCCAAACACCGCCCCGAGGTCGTATACCGAGGTGCTCGCAAACGGAGCACCCACCACGATGGTGGGCTGCGCCGCCGCACCCCAGTCGGTGATGACCGCGACACCCAGCGCCAGCCCCCCGGTGATCTCGTCACCGTCCAGGTGGCCGGGGCTGGACGTGACCGGCATGGAGCCGGTGCAGCCGGCATCGGCACCGTCACAGTCCTGGTCGATGCCGTCGCTGCACGCTTCGTCGGCGCCAGGGTAGACGCGGTCGTCGGCGTCGTCACAGTCTGTGGACGCCGGCCAGCCGTCACCGTCGACGTCGGGATCGGAAGGATCTCCACCGGAGGCACCGGTGTCTCCGGAACCTCCCCCGCCCTTGTCGGCAGGGGAGGCGCAGGCCAGCAGCAGGATCAGGGCGAGGGCCACGGCGCGCTCCGATCAGTAGGGGAGCACGTCGGCCGGACAGGTGGTGGGTGGGGTCCAGGTCGTCGTGCAGAGGTATTCGCCGTCGTGGGTATCCGAACTTGGCTGCATCCGCAGGGCCAGAGCGCGACCCGGCAGCGGCACGGTACCACACGGGGGGCGACGATGCGCCTGTTGGGGCGGGCGTGGGGGCCCTGTCGTGGCCGCCGCGGACGCCGATCTTGCGCGGCGGCAGCCGCCATCACGGAAAGACCCGGTCCAACGTCGAGCACGGCGCGACCGGAGCCCGCGCTGCCGTCGACGCCACCCCCGGCCAGTCACCCCACCGCCGCCACCCACACGCCGAGCACCGCCGTACACAGACCACAGACCAGCCCGCCCAGCAGCAGCCACCAGGCGGCGCGGCGACCTTGCGGGAGTCCACCGGCCAGGCGCAGCATGGCCGCCCCACCGACCACGAGGGCGATACAGGCCACGGCGAGGTGTTCCTTGGTCTCGAACGCATGTGCCGCGGCGAGCTGCTGGTCCACCAGCCCGGGCTTGATGCCCGAGCGATAGGTCGGGTAGATGAACAGACCGAGCAGGTAGGGCAACCCCAGCAGCAGCGCAGCGAGATCCGCGGTCAGCCGGGTCCGAGGTGACAGGCCCCGCCGCCGCAGCGTCAGGATCGGGTGGACCAGCACGGCCAGGCCGAGGACGGCGAGGTGGCCGTGCACGCGCTCCAGCACGGCGAAGGCGGTCGGGTCCAGGGGGTTCATGGGACGAGGAAGGCGACGAGCAGGAAGGCGGCGACGACGACAGAAACGAGCAGGGGGGCGCGGCGCAAGGCCCAGGCCGCCTGGCCCTCGGTCAACGCCAGGCGAACCAACACCCAGGTGCCGGCGCCGTGCACGACCGCCATGGCGATCCGCCAGAAGTAGGGCACGCTGGCCTGCATGAACACCGTGCCCATGGGCGCGGCCCCCCGCGCATCCAGCAGGCGCTGGACGAGGTAGCTGACGAGCACGGCGAGGGCGGCGAGCAGGGTCGCCGCAGCTCGGCGGTTGGCAAGCGGGGTGGACACGCCGCCCCCCTATCCGATGGCCACCCGCGGGCACTGCGGGTCGGCGGCCATGGCGTCGCCGACGAGGTGCTCGGCGACGACCCGGCAGCCGCCGCGGCAGACGGCGGCGTAGTCACAGGACGCGCACGGCTCTGGCTGTATTGCTCCAGCCGGAACCGGACTCTCCACCCAGCCGCTTAAGGAGCGGCA
>CAZRFD010000313.1:0-3382 GCA_964599085.1 uncultured Enterobacterales bacterium
TCGCCTCCGGGAACGGCGCTTACCGCGATCGCGTTGGGGGCAATCGTCGCTCCTACGAACTTTGCGATCTCGACCCCCGAAACCGGGCCCCGACCATCCAGTCGACCTCCCTAACACTATCGAACGTGCTAAGGTGGCCCCTTCCATGGGGTAATGAAATGGCAAAGATAATCGCCTTGTTCAACCACAAGGGTGGCGTGAGCAAGACCACAACGACCTTCAACCTTGGCTGGGCCCTAGCCGAACGCGGCAAGACGGTCCTGCTCGTCGACGCCGACCCTCAATGCAATCTCACCGGGATGGCTCTCGACCTTAGTGGTCATGCCGATATCGCGGGGTTCTACGCGAGCCACCCCCGCTCCAACCTCTACTCGACAGTCACTCCCGCATTCCGCGGAAACCCCGAGGCTCTTGCCGCCGCGACCCCTGTGGCTACCAATCACGCCACCTTGTTCCTGCTCGCCGGGCACATCGATCTCGCGTCGTACGAGCCGGACTTGGCGATGGCCCACCGCATGGCGGGAGCAATGGCGCTAATGCAGAACCTCCCGGGTGCACTTGGCCATCTGATTCGCCTGACAGCTGACTCAATCAATGCAGACTACGTGCTAGTCGACATGAGCCCGAGCGTCGGCACGCTGAATCAGAATCTGTTCCTGCAAAGCGACTTCTTCCTCGTTCCGACGAGCCCGGACTACTTCTGTCAGTTGGCGATCGAGTCGATCTCGCGAGTCATTCCCGCATGGATGCAGGAGGCGGAGCGACTGCGCGCAGTGCAAGCCGAGGCCGTGTACAAGCTTCCTGACACCTCGCCCAAGTTCATCGGATCCCTCAGTCAGCGCTACCGCCCCCGCTCAGGCAGGCCGGCGCTTGCGTTCCAGACCTGGATCGACGCGATCAACGAACGTGTGACCCAGCACCTTGCTCCGGCGCTGCAGGCTCTCAACATGTGCGTCGATCCGGCAACCTTCACGGCGGCGACCGGGAACGAGCCGTTCGAGATTGCCCAGATCGCGGATTTCAACAGCCTCATCGCGAAGTCTCAAGAACACTCCACACCGATCTTCGCATTGAGCGACGCCCAACTCGAACGGACCGGGGTCGTGCTCGCCCAGATGCAGGGCAACCGGAATGCCTTCCGCGGCGTGTTCGAGAAACTCGCTCGCGACGTCGAAGCACTCACGACCTGAGGCTCCGGTGCCACTTCCCTTCTCTACACACAAGGTTAGTGCGGTCTTCTACTGGCCCGCACGAGCACGACTTGAGCCGGTGACCGTTACGGCTCCGTCACCGCTCATTGACGGCCAGACATGGACTCTCGCACTTAGCTACGAGCCCGTCGCGGACATTGGGGCTGACCGATTTCCTGCCGCCAGCTGGACTCGTCTCGCCCTGGAATTCCCACGCGTGTTCAACGGTGATGGCCCGGCATTCCAAGCATGGGCACGGACCACCAACGGCAAGACCCAACTAATCGATGATGTGCTGACCTACCAGAACGTGTTCGTGGATCAGCTGAAGGCACGGCACGCCTACCACTCGACGCTCCGGAGCATCCGCCATTTCGGACTCGCGGACTGGCCGTACATTCGCCTTCGCCACGGTGAGGTAGACATTGTCGAGGTGGCGAACCCTACGCTCGCCGGTAGTGTGCTGCCACCGAACTTCGACACGGGGCTGGCGCAGCCAGGCGCCTTTGCCACTTCACCGGCCCGCCCGACGCGGTCGCTGCTGCGGGCGTCGGACCTTGTCGAAGCAGGCTATCCGACCGAGGCTACCCTCGTCGCATTCGCACTCCTGGACGCTGTCGTACAAGATGCGCTGATGGACGGGATGGACCAACTCGGACTATCGAACGACAGTGCCAACAGTCTCCTCCGGAACACGACACAGAGCCGGCTTGCGACGTACTTGGACCCGGTCCTGAAACTCGTCACAGGCGCCTCGCTCGCGGAGCAGGATCCCGCCCTATTCGGTAGAATTGGGCAGCTCAACCGGGTTCGCAATCGCGCGATTCACTCCGGCACGGAGGTACGGCGGACCGACGCGCGAAAGGCAATTCAGACGGTTTTCGACACGCTGGTGTTCATCGACTCAACCTGCCCTATGCAGGTGGTTCTGCCCCCGCCGCCGAGCTTCCCCCGGTACTGAGGACCACCGCAGCTCGGGCGCGCCGGAGCGACGACTGCCCCCAACTTGCGTGAAATGCAATGCCTACGCGGCATTCCGGCCAGGGACCGGCTCCGGTCAGGCGTCGTATCGCTCCGGGCTTCGCCCTCCACGACACGACACCTGCCTCCGCCTCGGGCGCCCGCTACCCATCGGATCGCTCGCTACGCTCACGTCCCGACGGGTAGCGGGCGCCCGCCCTGGCCTCCACGCCGCTCCAGCACTGCATCTCCCGCCGGGCGTTCTGCGACATCGGCTGCGCTGCTGCCGGCCGCCGGCGCTCCCTGTGAACCGGGACGGGGCCTTGATGCCTGTTGGCGCCCAGCGCGACGGACGGGTTCGGCAGCTCGCTTGACCGCCAAGATGCGCCGACCTGCATGTCGCTGCCGCCGAGACTTCCCGCGACAACTCCAGGGACAAGCGGCTGACCGCGCCTTGGTTGACTCCCGTGGTGCACTCCCTCCCGCTGATATGCAGCGAGGAGGCCGGAGATATGCAGACGGAGCCAGGAATCACAGGGCTGTAGAATCCCAAGTTAAGCACTCGCGCGCAAGATCGGTGGTACCCGTTCAGCCCGATCACACTTGAGTGGGCTGCGTAGGCGGAGCGACGGTGCGAGTCAGGTCGGCTCTGGGAGGAGCGACGGCGGAAGTGCCCCAGCGTGGTAGGCACGGACCGCGCTGAACAGCCAATCGAGGAGGGGGCGCTCCTGGCGCTTGCAGGTGGTCCAGACCGTGAGGATGCGTCCGACAAACTCGGAGCCGGCAGGTGAGCGTGTCCCCTGGGAGCCACGCCGCCAGAGCACTCCGGCCCGGAGGTCGCGCTCGGAGATGTTGTTGGTCGGCTCGACCCCCTCATGGTCGAGGAAGCGGAAGACCGCGGGCCACCAGCGCAGCAGGTCGCGGCCCAGCCCCCTCCACTTCCCCTTCGTCGTCCGTCGGGCTGCCTCCTCTGCCCATCGTCTCAGCCGCTCCCGGAAGGGCGCCGTGGTCGCCTGGAGCGCCTGACGGTCGATGCTGTCTTCGCGGAAGCGATGCCAGGCATGGAACATGTCCTCGGCGCCAGCCAGCATGGGACCCGCCGCCGGGGCCGCCTCGCCGCCGGCGTCGACCAGACCCTGGAAGTCCCGCAGCAGGTGGGCCCAGCAGAGCTGGCGCTTGTAGCGTTCCACGCCCCCCGACCCGCCTCGTTTCACGTCGGCTGACGCGCTCGT
>CAZRFD010000314.1:0-3332 GCA_964599085.1 uncultured Enterobacterales bacterium
CGTGGACGTGCCGGGCTTCAGCCTGGAGCTGTGCGGCGGCACCCACGCCTCTCGCACCGGCGACATCGGCCTGTTCCACATCATCTCCGAGGGTGGCGTGGCCGCCGGCGTGCGCCGCATCGAAGCGCTCACCGGACAGGGAGCGCTGCACTTCGTCCGCACCCAGGAAGACGCCGCGCGCGCGGCGAGCGCCGAGCTGCGCACGTCGGTCGATCAGCTCCCCGACGCCATCCGGCGGATCCAGGACGACCGCAGACGCCTGGAGAAGGAACTGGACGCGGCGCGACGCGAGCTGGCGCGCGCCCAGGCCGGCGACCTGACCACCGACGCCCGCGAGATCGGGGGAGTCCAGGTGCTCGCCGCAGAACTGGACGCCGACGCCGCCGCCCTGCGGGACGAAGCCGACCGCCTCCGGGACACGCTCGGCACGGCACTGGTGGTGCTGGGGTCGCGCGCCGGCGGCAAGGTCGCCCTGGTCGCGACGGTGAGCAAGGAGATCGCCGGCAAGAAGCTGCATGCTGGCAACATCATCCGCGAGATCGCGCGCATGGTCGGCGGTGGCGGCGGGGGCCGCCCGGACATGGCCCAGGCCGGGGGACGGGACGGCGACGCCCTGCCCGGCGCGCTGGCGCGCGTCTACGACCTGGCGACCAGCGCCCTGGAGGGCTGATCGGGCGCGTCGCCCGCGTGCCGGCGTGGCCCCGACCACCCTCGCGAGCTCCCCCCGCGGTCGAGATGCAGCCGGCGGCCACACTGCGCCGGCGTGGGAGTCATCGGTGCGTAGCACGCTTCGCACCGCAGCGGCGCGCGCCGCCGACCTGCGTACGCGCCTGGACACGGCAAGTGCCCGAAAGCACGTCCTGTGATAGCTTGACACGTCAAGGCCCGGAACTTGCAGATGTATTCGGGTCCCCCGTGGAAGGCCCCGGAGCTCACATGCAGTCCCCGCAGCGCCCCGACACCACCGACGTCCAGCTCGCCCTCTCCCCCGTGCAGCACGCCAACCTGCCCGAAGCGCCGGGCTTCCGCCTGCCCGACGAGCACTTCGCCGTCGTGCTCAACGCCAACGCCGGCCGCGTCACGCCGCGGCTGCGCCGGGCCATGTCCGATCTCGTGCCACGCGACCGCCTGTTCTTCACAGAGAGCCCCGAGCACGCCCGCGAAGTGCTGGAGGGCTGCGTCGAGCGCGAGGTAGACACCGTGTTCGCTGGCGGCGGCGACGGCACCATCGTGGGGGTCATCAACACCCTCGACGAGCTCCGTCATCGAGCCGACCACGTCCCGGACGTGGGGATCCTCCGCCTGGGGACCGGCAACGCCCTCGCCCACTGGATGAACAGCGGGCGCCCGCTCCGCGACATCCGGCGCTGGCGCAGCGGCCGCGTGCACCGCGCGGTGCCCGTGCGCATGGTCGTGGCTGAGGACACGCTCTTCCCCTTCGCGGGCCTCGGCTACGACGCCGCCATCCTCAACGACTACAACTGGCTGCGCGGCAAGGCGACAGGCCGCTGGTGGGACCGCCTGGCCCACGGCGTCCCGGGCTACCTGCTGGCCGGCTACCTCAAGACCCTTCCCAACTACCTGCGCCGCGACCCGCCCATGGTCACGGTCTACAACCTCGGCGGCCCCGCCCAGCGCATCGGCGCCGAGGGGCGCCCCGAGGGCCCCCCCATCGATCACGGCGGGATCATCTACCGGGGCCCAGCCACGATGATCGGCGCGGCCTCCACGCCTCTGTACGGGGCGGGCATGAAGATGTTCCCCTTCGCGACGAGCCGCGCCGGCCGCTTCCAGCTCCGCATCGCCGCGCTGCGACCGCTGGACGTGGCCCGCAACCTGCTGACCTTGTGGCAGGGCACGCTGCGGCACGCGCTGCTGCACGACTTTTGGGCCGAGCGGGTCCGTCTGGTCTTCGACGAGGCGATGCCCTACCAGCTCGGCGGCGAGGCCCGGGGCTACCGCCAGGAGATGACCTTCGGGCTCGCCGAGCACCCCGTGACGCTGGTGGGGCAGGCCTGACATCGCCGACCCGGCTCCATCCGGCTCGTGCCGCGACAGCGCCTTCCCGGCACGACCGGGCGGCGCTCAAGCGCGCGGGTGCGCGAAGGGCAGGTCGATGCGCTCGTCGGCGCGGCGGGCGATGGCATGTCCTGGCCGGGACCGGGAGCCCCCGCCGGATCGCGGTGCGCCGCGCATGGCGGCGATGGCCTGCCAGCGGCGGGTCTCCGTCCGGTTCACGAGGAGCAGGAAGCCGCCGACCAGCGCGAGGCTCCACGCGCCGGCGAGCGGCGCTGCCGCCACGAAGCCCCACGCCAACCAGCGCGACAGGCGCAGCGCGGTGAGCGTGGCGACCGCGGGGTCGCGGCGGAAGCTCAGCACTGCGCGCAGCACCCGGCCACCGTCCATGGGGAAGGCCGGGAGCAGGTTGAACACACCGAGCACGAGGTTGAGCGCCATCAGCTCGCGCAGGCCCGGCACACCGATACCGGTGAGCAGGAAGGCGCCGGCCGCGATGGCGAAATTGACCACCGGACCGGCCAGGGAGACGACCAGCTCAGGCACCGGTCGCAGCAGCCCCATGTTCATGCGCGCCACGCCGCCGAAGGGGTACAGCGTGATGTCGCGCGTCTGGACCCCGAAGAGGCGCCCGGCGAGGGCGTGGCCGAGCTCGTGGAGCACGACCGACCCGAAGATGGCTGCCCACAGCAACAGCGCGCCGAGGGCGGCGATGGCGCCACCACGCAGCAGCTCGAAGCCCAGCAGCACCATCGCGAGCAGGATGAAGCTGCTGTGCAGGCGAATCGGGATCCTCTGGATGGTCAGCAGGCGCAAGGACGACTCCGTGGCTCTCCTGTGAGCATCGACACCACGGCGGCGCCGGCAAGTCCGTCCGGCGCGACCCGTCCCCCGACCGCGGGGTTAGGACCGCCCACCATGGGACTCCGTGATCGCCTCAAGAACCGGGTTCACCGCCTGACCGGCGGCAGCTCGGCCGTCGACCTGCCGCGGGCGGCCCGCCGCGAGGGCCTCGCCGCTCCCCCCCCCTCACCGGCTGCGCAAGAACATGCGGCCCGGCGCGCCGCGGCAGACAAGGCCGCCGCCGAGAAAGCCGCCGCCGACAAGGCCGCGGCAGACAAGGCCGCCGCCGAGAAAGCCGCCGCCGACAAGGCCGCCGCCGAGAAAGCCGCCGCCGACAAGGCCGCCGCCGACAAGGCCGCCGCCGACAAGGCCGCCGCCGAGAAAGCCGCCGCCGACAACACCTACGCCAGCGACTACGCCACGACCGACGCGCCGGTTCGCAACGCCCACCACCGCGACTCCTTCGAGACGAC
>CAZRFD010000315.1:0-3322 GCA_964599085.1 uncultured Enterobacterales bacterium
CACGATGCTTCCGCGCAATAAAATCCATACAAATGGGGGGAAGATCCGTCAGAGCTCGCCGGCCGTGAGCTGACGGGCCGTGTCCTGGTGGGCCGCCGCGCCGAGCTGCCCGGCCGCCCAGGTCGCAAGCTGCAGGCGGTGGATCTTCGCGTTGTGGCGCACGTCGACGGGGAAGCCGGGGTGGAAGAGGAAGCGGTCCACGCCGGCGCTGACGGCGTGCGCGGCGCCGAGCGTGCGCAGCTCTGCTTCGACCTCCGAGCTGTCGCGGCGGCAGCCTGGCTCGAGCTCCACACAGAGCACCGGCCGGCCGTCCACCCCCACGAGGGCCGTGCGGTAGACGTCGGGGTGCTCGTTGAACACCCCCTCGACCGGCACCGGGAACAGAAGCGTTCCGTCGGCGAGCTGCACCCGGTGGCTCTTGCGGCCGCAGAACCAGATCCGGCCCTGGTCGTCGAGGTAGCCGAGGTCCCCCATTCGGTGGACGATGGCGGTCCGGCCATCGGGCAGGGTCTCGACCATCTTGGCCTTTGCGGTCTGGTCGGGCAGGTCCTTGTACTCGGGCGTGACCACGGGGCCACGCACGGTGATCTCGCCCACCTCTCCCACAGGCAGCAGCGTGGCGTCGTCGAAGCGGGCGATGGGGTCGTCGCTGATGGCGATGATGCGCACCGTGACCGCCGGGTGGGGCGTGCCGACACAGGTACCGGCGCCGGCGCGGGTCCGGGCGTGGGTCTCCCCAAGGACCTCGCGCGAGCTGATGCTGGCGACGGGCAGGCTCTCGGTGGCGCCATACGGCGTGTGGATGCAGGCGTCGCCGACGAAGATCTGCTGGAATTGTTCGTGCATCCAGACGGGGATCGGGGCGCCGAACATCAACAGTCGCTTGAGGCTCGGCAGGGTGATCCCCTGTTCGGTCGCGTAGCGGCCGAGGTTCTTCCAGATGGCCGGGCTGCCGGCCCCGCTGGTGCAGCCGTGCGCCTGGATGGCCTCGATGAGCTTGACCGGATCGGCCTGCGCGGGCTTCGTCGGGTCCATGTCCGGGATCACCACGGTCATGCCGATGGCCATGCTGAACAGTCCAAACAACGGGAAGCAGGCGAGGTCGACCTCCCCCCCCTCGATGCCGTACAGTTCCTGGATGAAGCGCGTCTGGGCGTGGAAGATGCCGTGGGTGTAGGTGACCCCCTTGGCCGGCCCGGTGCTGCCGCTGGTGAACAGGATGGCGGCCTCGTCGTCTTCGGCACGGGGGCGCGCGGGGAGGTCCCCTCCACCAGCCGCCAGCTCCGGCAGGGTCACCCCGCCCCAGGACCCGGTGGAGATCGACAGCTTCACCGACCGGAAGGGCCTCCGGAACACGTGCTTGAGCAGGTGCACGACCGGCTCGGCGATGAGCACCTGCGGCTGCATGCGGTCGAGGCAGGCCAGGAATTGCTGCCGTCCCATGCCGGGGTCGATGAGCACCGGGATGGCGCCGAGCTTGAACACAGCGAAGACCAGCGGGATGAACTCCAGCCGCGGCTTGACCAGGAAGCTGACCCGGTCGCCGACGCCAACGCCACGCTGCTCCAGCCCACGCGCATAGGCGCTGGTGAGCGCGTCGAGCTGCGCGAAGCTGAGCTGCGTCCAGCAGACGTTGCCGAGGGCGTCGCGGCCCTCGGGGAAGACCACGGCACGCTGGAAGGGGCGGAGCCGCGCCTGCTGCTCCATCAAGGCGGCGATGTTGAAGCTCTGCGACGCCGCGGTCATGGCGACGCCTGGTCGGCCACGAAGGCGTCGAGCAGGGGCAGGAAGCGGTCCGGGGCGTCCTCCATGACGTAGTGCCCGACATCGGCCCAGGCGTGCACCGCCGCTGCCGGGTAGCGCCGCTGCCACTCGGCCCGGAACTTCGGCGTGAAGCAGAAGTCGTCGTCGCCCCAGCAGATGAGGGTCGGCCGGTCGCTGAGCTGCCCGAGCTGGTCGCCGATTCGCACCAGCTCCGGCCAGGAGGGGTGGCTCGGCTTCATGGGGATGTCCTGCACGAAGCGCAGGGTGGCGATGCGGTCCCGCCAGTTGCCGTAGGGGAAGAGCAGGCCCTCCTTCGCCACTGGATCGAGGCGCGTGGCCGTCGCCCGCCAGGTCGCCACGCGAGCGAAGCCGTTGAAGCCGCGCACGGCCAGCGGTCCGTAGACGGGGATGCGGACGGTGGCGATCGACAGCGGGATGTCGGGGCTGGGGAAGGCCGCCGTGTTCGTTACGACGAGACGACCGATGCGGTCGGGATCCCGGGTGGCCATGCCCATGCCGATGGCGCCGCCCCAGTCGTGGATGACGAGCGTGATGTCGCGCAGGTCGAGGTCTTCGACCAGGGAGCAGAGGTTGTCGACGTGGCCGGCCAGGCGGTAGGGCCAGTCCTGCGGCTTGTCCGAGAGGCCGCAGCCGATGTGGTCGGGGACGACGACCCGGAAGCGGTCGGCGAATCGAGCGACGATGGCCCGCCAGTAGAAGGACCAGGTCGGGTTGCCGTGGACGCAGAGCAGCACCGGAGCGTCCCGCGGTCCCTCGTCGATGAGGTGCTGCAGGCCGCCCGAGGCCTGCCGCAGGCGCCCCGTCCACGGGTACACCGCCCGCACCGCCGGCGGCAGGGTGCCGGCTCGTCGCGCGGCTTCCGCCGCCAGGTCCTTCATCGTCTTGCCCTCGCTCACCAGTCCACCACCATCATCGCGCAGTTCAGGCCGCTGCCAATGCCCATGAGCGCCACCGTGTCGCCCGCGAGCACGCGTCCGTCGGTCACCGCCCGATGAAGCGTCAGCGGCACACCGGCGGCGCCGCAGTTGCCGAGGTCCGGGTAGGTCCGCAGCGCCCGGTCCTGCGGGATCGACAGCGCCGAGGTCACCGCGTCGTGGTTGGCCTTGCCCACCTGGTGCAGCACGTACTCGGACACGGCGCCGTGGCCGAGGTCCAGCTCTTCCTGCAGGCGAGCCCAGGTCCGCCCGGCCAGTTTGACCCCCTCCTGCAGCAGCCGGGCCGGGTCCGTCGTCATCTGCGTCGCCGTGCCCACGCACAGGCGGTTCCACTCCGTCGCCGCACCGAAGACCCCGCCCCGAAGCCGGTGCTGGCGCACCGAGGGGTCCGCCCGGGTCAGCAGCATCGCCGCCGCCCCCGAGCCCAGCGTCAGCGTCGCGAGGTTGTCCTTGAGGCGGCCGAAGTCGATGCCCGGGCGGATGAGCGTCTGCACCGTCGCCCGGGTCACGTCGCGGCTGCCCTCCCCCGCCACCACCAGGCCCGCCTCGACCTGACCCAGCTCGATCATGTTGGCGACCACCGCCATGCCCGACACGAAGCC
>CAZRFD010000316.1:129-3314 GCA_964599085.1 uncultured Enterobacterales bacterium
CACTTCTCGGGGGGCTGCCGCAGCCCCCGGGGTTCTGTCGCCCTGCCGCCGCGTCCCGCCGCTAAAGCGCCCCAGATGGCGACACTTCTCGGGGGGGCTGGCGCAGCCCCCGGAGTTCTGTCGCCCTGCCGCCGCGTCCCGCCGCGCAGGCGCCCCCTGCGGCGACACTTCTCGGGGGGCTGCCGCAGCCCCCGGGGTTCTGTCGCCCTGCCGCCGCGTCTCGCCGCGCAGGCGCCACCGGCGGCGACACTTCTCGGGGGGCTGCCGCAGCCCACGGGGTTCTGTCGCCCTGCCGCCGCGTCTCGCCGCGCAGGCGCCCCCGGCGGCGACACTTCTCGGGGGGCTGCCGCAGCCCCCGGGGTTCTGTCGCCCAGCGGCCGCGTCTCGCCGCGCAGGCGCCCCCGGCGGCGACACTTCTCGGGGGGGCTGGCGCAGCCCCCGGAGTTCTGTCGCCGTGCGGCCGCGTCCCGCCGCTAAAGCGCCCCAGATGCCGACACTTCTCGCGTGGCTGCCGCAGCCCGCGGGGTTCTGTCGCCCTGCGGCCGCGTCTCGCCGCAGAAGCGCCCCAGATGGCGACACTTCTCGGGGGGCTGCCGCAGCCCCCGGGGTTCTGTCGCCCAGCGGCCGCGTCTCGCCGCGCAGGCGCCCCCGGCGGCGACACTTCTCGGGGGGGCTGGCGCAGCCCCCGGAGTTCTGTCGCCGTGCGGCCGCGTCCCGCCGCTAAAGCGCCCCAGATGCCGACACTTCTCGCGTGGCTGCCGCAGCCCGCGGGGTTCTGTCGCCCTGCGGCCGCGTCTCGCCGCAGAAGCGCCCCAGATGGCGACACTTCTCGCGGGGCTGCCGCAGCCCCCGGGGTTCTGTCGCCCTGCCGCCGCGTGTCGCCGCCCGAGCGCCGCCGCAGGCCGGGCACGCGTCACGACCGTCTGCGACAACCGGTCCAGGAGCGCCGCGGTACGCTGCCTCCACGATGTCCGATGCGTCGCCGGTCCTTTCCTGCCGTGGTCTCGCCCGTTGCTTCGGGCGGGGTCCTCACGTGGTCGAGGGTGTCGACCTCGACCTGCTGCCGGGCGAGGTGCTCGGGCTCATCGGGCCCAACGGCGGCGGCAAGAGCACGCTGCTGCTGATGATGGCCGGCCTGCTGAAGCCCTCGGCCGGAACCGTGGAGCTGGGGGGCATTGCGACCCGCCAGCTCGCCCGGCAGGCGGCGGGCCGGATCGGGCTGCTGATCAGCGAGCCCGGCCTCTACCCCCTGCTGACCGGCTGGGAGAACCTCGAGTACTTCGGTGGGCTCTACGGCCTCTCCGCCGCCGAGGTCCGACGACGCGCCACCACGCTCGTCGGCGACCTCGGGCTCGCCGACGCCATGGACCGCCCGGCCGAGACCGGCAGCAGCGGCATGCGCCAGAAGCTGTCGCTGTGCCGCTCCCTGCTGATGCAGCCCCGCCTCCTGCTGCTCGACGAGCCCACCGCCCACCTCGACCCCGTCTCGGCCCGCACCATCCTCCGCGTCGTCCGCGCGCACGCCGACGGTGGCCTCAGCGTGGTCCTGTGCACCCACGACCTCGCCATCGCCGAGGCCCTCTGCGAGCGCGTCGCCGTGCTCGCCCGCACGCTGCTGTCGGTCCGCACCCTGCCCGGTCCCAGGCACCTGCCCCCCGTCGGCAGCCTGTTCGACCCCTACCGGGCCGCGCTCGGAGAGCTGTCGCCGTCCGACGCGGTCGAGGGGGGTGCATGAACCGGGTCCTCCACATCGCCCGCCGCGAGTGGCGGGAACACCACCGCCAGCCGCGCATGATCCTCGCCATGGCGGCGGTGCTCGCCATGATCTCGCTGACCGTGATGTTTGGCGTCGGGATCATGGCCCTCATCAGCATCGACCCCGCCCAGGTCGACCTGCTCAAGAGCAACCTCGCCTTCGCCGGCTACGAGCTGCAGGACCCGGTCGACTGGGCGGTGCAGCGGATCCTCGCCAGCTTCGACTTCCTGCTGTTCACGCAGTTCCTGGGCATGACCTCCGTGCTCGCCGGCCACGCCTTCATCCACGAGCGGCAACACAGCACCCTGCCCTTCGTCCTCCTCGCGCCGGTGCGACGCGGCGAGCTGGTGCTGGGCAAGCTGCTCGGCATCGTCGGCACCCCCTTCCTGGTGATGCTCCTGGTCGGTGGCAGCGCCGCCCTGCTCCTCTCGAGGATGGACATCACCGCCGCCTACGCCTGGCGGCTCCCCCCCTCCCCCGGGTGGATGGTGGCCTTCTTCCTGGGCGGTCCCGCATGGGCCGTGGCACTCGCGGGCATGGGCGCGGCGGTCAGCCTGCGCAGCCGGGACGTCCGCACCGCCCAGCAGGGCGTGTGGCTGGTGGTCTTCTTCGCCACCCTGGTCGTCGGCATGGCGCTCGGCGGCGCGCTGCAGGAAGACGTCGGCTTCCAACTCGTCGTCGCGCTGCTGGGCCTGCTCGCGGCCGCAGGCACCGTCCTGCTGGGTACGATGCTGCTGGCTCGCGACATCCACCTCTGACGACACGCCGCCCCCGGAGACCGCCCATGTGGGACCAATTCCGCCGCCTGCTCCTCGGGACGGTCATCGAGCTGCTGCTCGACGCCGGGGTCAGCCTCGACTTCGCCTCCATCCGCATCGAGTTCGACGACCGCAGCGAGTTCCGGGTCCCGCGACTCGACAACTACATGCGCTTCTCGGGCCGGCTGACCGGCCGCCTCGTGTCTGACGTCGACGCCGGCACCCTCCCGCGCCTCCAGCGGCAGCTCCTCGGCGCCTGGCCGGCGCTGCTCAAGGTCGTGGACATCCCCATCGGCGACCGGCTCACCGTCGACGAGAACCGCATCGAGGTGCGCGAGGACGATGGCCAGCTCGTGGTGCGCTTCGACCTCGTGGCGGACTGAGGGGCGCTTGGCGACGACGGTCGGAACGGCGGTGTCCGGGTGCGCACTGGCGTTCGTGGGTCGGTGGGGGCAAGGGGGGCGGGGCGGTGGCTCGGTGGTTGGGGTGCGTCTATGGGGGCGTTAGTCGCCAGCCCCTTCCTCACCTCTTGCGTTAATGGCTTTCGATACGGCCGCATCCAAAGGCGGAGGTTGCAGTGAAGCCTGTCGTATTCATTGGCTCGTCGAGCGAAGGAAGGTGTTGCGCCCCAGTCCCTATGGCGCCGATGGTGGCCCTTCGTTGCAGGTTCC
>CAZRFD010000317.1:0-3242 GCA_964599085.1 uncultured Enterobacterales bacterium
ATCGACACCGTCGGAAATGCAGCTACCATCGGTCAGAGCAGGATCTTCACCCTTTGGGAGGATCTGTGCCGCAGCCTGGTCGATCCCGCGACACGCGGCCGTTGCTGGGGAAGCGAGCTGGAGGGCGAGCGGGCCCGCGAAGTCTTCTGTCTTGGCAGCGTCTGTCCGGAGGGGTTCTTGACTTGCGGCGAGGTGCTGAGTGGTTGACGCTCGCTCCGCGGTGATTGACCGTGCACGGTCAGTCTTCGTGTCTGCACTCGACGATCTGCACGCCCAGACCACCGGGCCTGGAGTGGAGGGTGCACCCGCTGCCATCCTCGCCGAGGGGTGGCGTGTGAGGGATGAGCGGCTGCCGGACCGGCGGGTGCACCTCGTGATTCACCACCCGCAGCGGTCGCCGGCGGGGGAGTGGTTCGCGCACCTCCAGGTCGACGACCGTTCGTGGTGCATCCCGGGCAAGGGCCCCGCGTCGGCCGTGTTGAATGCCGCGTTTCTCGTGTTCGTGCGCTCCTGGGTGGTCTCGGATCGCCCGGTGCCGCAGGACGACCCGCTGCCGTCCGGGTTCAAGGTCGGCTCCATCATCGACCCCGCCCTGTTCGAGGCCGCACGGATCCAGCCCGACGACATCGTGCTGGACGAGCCAGCCGGTGCTGGAGGTACCTTGCGGCTTGTCTTGCGCCATCATGCGGGGTTCGGTTTCGTGGCCTGTCGCACCTCGCCGGGGGTGTCGCCCCGCGTGAACGTCGGAGGCGATGCGGTGTCTGCCATGGTCGGGGTCGGCGGCCTGTGGGGCTGGGAGACGGCCCATGCCGCCGCGACCGGCTCCGGTGTCGGGCCTGGCGACGGTGCCGTCAGCTTCGTGCAACGATTCGTGCAACGGCGCTTCCTCGCGGAGCTGGATGCCTGTGCACCATCCGCAGTTCCCCCGGTGGGTGGGGATGGCATCGGCGTGAAGCTGTTGGCACGTGGTCCTCGCGTGCTCTACGACGCCGGCGTCGAGCGTCGCGTCGAGTTCGCGATTGGAGAGCCGCGACAGCGTCAGGACGGCCGCTGGGTCGCACGGTTGTCCCTTGGCAACCGGACATGCCTGGTCCCGGGGGCGGGTCCGGCCTCGGCGGTCCTCAACGCGGGCTGGATCGTGTGTCTGCACCAGTGGGTGTTCCCGAGCAGCGCCGTGCGCCAATCGGCCGATCCTGCCATGCTCCCGAGCCTGCAGGAGGTAGAGTTGCTGGCCGATCCCGCGCGCTTCGCTCCCGACCGGATCCAGCCAGACGACGTCGTGCTGACCGAAGCGCAGGACGCGGAGGGTGAACTGCGCGTCGTCCTTCGACCGGTGGGGCCACAGCTCGTCCTGGTCTTTGTCCAGGCCGGCCGGCTGCCTGCCCAGGTTCACGGGGGTATCGACGGTGTCGAGGCACTCTGGCAGGCTGGGGCCGGCCATGCGCGCCTGTTGCTCAGGACCGGCGGAGATTCGGGCCGGTAGCTGGGCGCGGACCCGCTCATTCGGCACCCACCGCATGGACGCCACGGCCCGCACTTCGACCTGCTCGGACGCGCAGCCGATGCGTGCGCGCCGGCAGCCCGCCGGGCCCGCTGCCTGCTGGCCCGAGCGTACGCCACCATCGGCATCGTCGGCGCGGAAGCAGAAAAAAATCGGCCTGGCGCTTGCAGAGAGAGACAGAGAGAGAGATACTGATTGGCCCGGCAGGCGGAACTCCATCCCGACATGCCAGGGGAAAACCATGATGGTCCGCAAGATCGCCAAGAACCTCCGCCTGGACAGCGGCGCCACGGGACAGCTCCTGGAAGTCGAGCTGGACGCCATCTGGGGCGGCCACACCATGAAGCAGGTCAACTTCCAGGTGGTGCCCCGGCAGAAGTCCTCGACCAACGCCAAGGTGGGGCTGAAGCTGAAGCACGGCCCGGACGGCAAGGTGTTCGTCGACCACTCCACGCCGATCGCGTCGACGCAGTTGACGGGCACGACGCCGATGCTCGACGGTGACTCCTCGGCCAGCAAGATGCTGGGTGAGGTGCTGCTTCCGGTCATGACCGTCGAGGGCACGGGTGCGGCGGAGTGGGCGCAGGTCGATGTCTACATGGTCGCCAAGCCCTTCTGAGGAGGTCGTCATGACCTGCGCAAGCTGCGCGGCAGCGTCGCCAACCACTGCCGGGACCGCCGACCGGCTCGACGCCGTCCTGGCGTCCTTCTGGCCGCCGGGTGTACCCTTCCCTCCCATGGCTCCGTACGTCGCCGCTGTCGTCTCCCGCTCCGATCTGCGCCAGTGGGCCCTGGACATCGGCGCCGACAAGGATGCAGGTGTCCTGGCCAAGGACCCGACCGCCATCCTGTCGCTGCTGGGGCAGGCCATGAGCGATCCGTCGCTGGTGTACGCGGCGGCGCGGAAGAAGCGGAAGGGGAAGAAGCCTGACGAACACCCTTGTGAGGCATCCTGCCGGAGTACCGCATGTTACGACTGCAATGGTTGTGACCTCGTCGCGTGGAGTTCCTGTTCGGATGGGTTCTGTAGCTATCGGTGTACTTGGGGTGATCCGCTGGGCGGCGCGGAAGTGCCCGATGTCACGGGGGTCTGACGTGTTGGGCACCGTTTGGAAGGTGGCTGTTGCTTCTTTCGAGGCTGCGTGTCTGTTCTTGTTTGCTCCGGCCCAGGCGGCGGACCTCGTCGTGGACTTGTCGGTGCCGGGCAGCGGTTTGCTCGTGTCCACCACGTTCAAACAGGTCCAGGTCGGCTCGCTACCATCGGTCTGGGTTGAAGGTGAACATGGTGACACGTGGAAGCTTGGCCTGGAGGTGGAAGACCTTGAGCCCGGGCGTGTGGACGCCCACATCAGCGTATGGTCCGGGGCTCGGAGAAATAGACTGAAGCTAGAGGGGGAGAAGTGGGTGTTCGATACCATTTGCGACCGGTTTCGCATCAAGCGGGGACGCATTCGGATGGATGATGGTCTGCCGCCGGATTGGAGCGTCGCGATTACTTTGATGGAGGAGGGCTTGGATGCCTGTGAGGGCCCGGCCTCCACGGACCCGCAGTCGACTGACGACGGGGCGTAGGTGCATGCGGGGTTCCACATCGAGCTGGCCCCCAACGAACGCGACTGGTGCATGCGGTGCTGTCGCCCTCCGGCTCGACGCCGTCCTGGCGTCCTTCTGGCCGCCGGGTGTACTCTTCCCTCCCATGGCTCCGTACGTCGCCGCTGTCGTCTCCCGCTCCGATCTGCGC
>CAZRFD010000318.1:0-3219 GCA_964599085.1 uncultured Enterobacterales bacterium
TCGGCGCAGTGCTTGCGTCCGGGCCGGGTGTGCCGGGAGAACGCCCGCTTGGACAGCGAGCCGTTGCCGTAGTCGAAGGTCAGCGGCGCGAAGTCGTTGTTGCCCAGCCACATCATCTGGCCGAGCGTCCGGTCGGACACCACCGTGCCCTCGAACTTCTTGCTGGCGTAGACGCTGTAGGGGGCCACGACGATGACGGCCGCGGCGACGGCGACCAGCGCCTGGGCCCAGGCGCGGCCCCGGCGGAAGCGGCGCCACAGCAAGCCAGCGACGAAGATCGGCAGCATGTAGGTGGCCACACCCCGGAACAGCACGCAGAGCCCGACCATGCCGCCGACGAGGGCGGCCAGGCCCAGCGCCCGCCGGGTGCTGCGGTCACCCGGGTCGAAGCGGGCGGGCTCCGGCACGTGGGGATCATCGGCCGGTGCGGCGGCGTCCAGGGCGATGAGGCCGATGAGCAGGAGCATGGTGTAGAGCACCTCGCTCCACAGGCTCATGGCGAAGAAGGCCTGGGGAAAGCTCACGGCGTAGAGCCAGGCGACGATGCGCCCGGTGCGCTGCTGGAAGGCCCGCGACGGGTTCCACAGCGCGGCGGCGCGGATGCCGAGCTTGCACAGCAGCACGACATTGACCAGCGCCACCACGACCTGCGTGCCCTTGGCCGCGCTGGCCCAGCCCGTCAGCGCCCGGTGCAGGGCGAGGAAGGCCGGGTAGCCCGGCGCCCACAGCCAGCCCGACGAACCGGTCATGCCCTGCCCGTCGGCCATGCGCGAGGCGAGCTTGATGTAGGTGCACTCGTCGCGGGTGCACATCCAGTCGCTCCCCCAGATCGCCAGGGGGATCGTGCGGAGGGCGAGCGCGACGAGCAGCGCGCCCAGCAGGGGTCGGTCCTTCCACCATCTCACCGCGGGCCTCTATTGGACCGCGACCGGCGCGGCAGCGCAGCAGCCGTGCAAAGCGCGTCCCTGGCCCTCCCGGCGCCAGGCGAGCACCACCCGCCGAGCAAGGGACCGCACGACGCCGACCTCAGCCCCGTGACATTCCGTGACAACTCGTCCCTTCCCGGCCCGGGGACGGTCCTTATGTAACCAACGCAGTCACAAAAACATGCCGACCCCGCGTTCCGGCTCCCCCCGCAGCGCGCTAGCTTGACCTCGACCCGGTGCTTCGTCGTGCTGACCTCTCGCCTCCGGCCTCTCCTCTCCCTGCGCCTGCTCTTGCGCCTGCCCACGCGCTGGCTCGCCGCCCTGGTCGTGGTGTTCTCGCTGCTCGGCGCGCCGGCGCAGGCACGCACGCCGTCGATGCGGGCCGCCACCGACGACCCCGCGGTGTGGACCCAGCACGCCCTGCCGCCACTGCCGGCGGACTTCCAGACGGTGCAGGGGGTCTACCTGCGGGTGCACCACGCGCCAGAAGACCGCGGCGTCGCGCTGCTCCTCGCCCGCCACGGCGCCCACAGCCTCCCCGACTTCGCCGACCGCCTGTCGGTGCCCACCGGGGGCACCATCGACGTCGTCCTCGCCCACACCCAGCAGCAGTTCGACACGCTGCAGCCGGGCTCGCCCCCCGACTGGGCCGACGGTACCGCCTGGCCCACACGCGGCCTCGTCTTCCTGCGCTCACCGGACATCCGTCCCGGCACGGACGAAGCCCTCACCACCGTGCTCGACCACGAGATCGTGCACATCCTGCTCGGCCGCAGCTTCCGCGGCCAGCCCGTGCCCCACTGGCTGCAGGAGGGCGTGGCCCAGGTCTACGCCCGCCAGTACACCAAGGCCACCACCGACACGCTCGCCAGCGGCCTCCTCGGGCGCGAGCTGATGAGCATGGAGGACCTCGCCACCGGCT
Organism: uncultured Enterobacterales bacterium; assembly: GCA_964599085.1. Lineage (GTDB taxonomy): Bacteria > Myxococcota_A > UBA796 > UBA796 > UBA2385 > J125. Next base: position 1,849 of record CAZRFD010000318.1, read on the forward strand.
TCCCCAGCGACCCGGTCCGCGCGCGGCTGGCCTACGCGCAGTCCGCCGACCTCGTGGCCTGGCTGCAGAACGAGCACGGCCCCGACGCCGTCCCGACCATCGCCCGCGAGCTGTCGCAGGGGGCCGGCTTCGGCGCCGCCGTCCGCGCAGCGACCGGTCAGAGCGTCGACGACATCGACAGCGCCTGGCGCGCCCGCCTGACCAGCTCGGGCCTGTGGCTCAAGCCGCTGGTCAGCGACACGGTGATGTTCACCATCGGCGCGGTGGTGCTGGTGGTCGGCGGGCTCGGCGTGATCCGCCGAAAGCGCCAGACGCTCGCCCGCTGGGAGGCCGAAGAGCGGGCCCGCGACGCCGTGGAAGCCGCCATGGCCGTCGGCGTCGAGCCCTCGCACCTCGCCCCCCAGTGGACCTGGCAGCACCCAGTCGATGATCGCGATGGCTACAGCGACAGCGCCACACCCGCCGCCCCCACCGTGCACTGACGGCACGCCCCTCCGTCGCCGCCCCACTGTCACGTCCTGGTGACGACCGCGGCACGGCCCACACACGCGCGCCCCCCCCCGCCATCGTTGCAGCGTGCGCATCACCATGCTGGGAACCGGCGACGCCTTCTGCGACTGGCGTGTCAACTACGAGTGCAACGCCGTCGTCGACACCGACGCCGGCCCGGTGCTCATCGACTGCGGCATGACGGCGGTCCAGAGCATGCGCGAGCTGGGCATCGCGCGCCACGACCTCGCCGCCGTGCTCCTCACCCACGTCCATCCCGACCACGCCAGCCTCTCCGCCCTGCTGCTGGAGCGCTTCTACACCGGCCACGACGGGCCCGCCTGGATGCCGACCCGGCTGGTCACACCGCCGGACGTCCTCGACCCGGCGCGGCGCACCTTGCAACCGCACTTCGACGACGCCCTCGTCCCCGCCGACGGCCCTGCCGATCCCACGCTGGGCGGCGTGCTCCAAGGCCACCCGGCCCTCGCCTGGAGCTGGGGTGGCGTGGACTTCCGCTTCTTCCGCGTGCCCCACGTCCGCGGCAGCGACGCGCGGCGCGGCATCGACGTCGACAAGCCCTCCTACGGCATCGACATCCAGCAGGGAGGGCGCCGGGTGATCTGGACCTCGGACACGCGCTTCCAGGCAGCGCAAGCCATCGCCTGGGCCCGCGACCCCACCGTCGTGGCCATCTTCCACGACTGCAGCTTCCGACCGGCCTATGCCGAGACCGTCCACACCCACTTCTCCGAGCTGGAGACGCTGCCCGCCGACGTCAAGCGCAAGATCGTGTTGACCCACCACGTGCAGGTCCCCGAGGGCGTCGACGTGTCGGCCTACGCCGACGCCGCCCGACGCCACCAGGTGTTCGAGCTCTGA
>CAZRFD010000319.1:0-3147 GCA_964599085.1 uncultured Enterobacterales bacterium
CAGGCGACGTGCAGCACGGCGGTACACGCCCACCGAGAAGGCCGAGACCCTGGAGCACGCCGCCGCCCACGGGGTCACCGCGGCACACGAGAAGTTCGGGGTCAGCCGTTGGACGATCTACGACTGGCAGCGGAAGCTGAAGCGCGCGGTTGAGGGCAAGGGACCGTCGCCCACGTCGGGTGACGATCCCTCCGACGCCGTCGAGCGACGCGACCGCGAGGTTCTCGCGACCTGGCGCCGTCATCCGGGCCTCGGTCCGAGCCAGGTGAAGAACCAGCTCCGGCGCGAGAAGGGCATCCGTACGTCCACGAACACGGTGCGCCGGGTCATGGAGGACGCCGGCTACGTGCCGCCGAAGACGCGCCGCCACGACCACGACGAGCGGTACGAGTCGGTCCGGCCGAACCATGTCTGGCACCTGGACTTCCTGCACCGCCACATCAACCGCGCGGGCACGTTCACCCTGATCGTGCTCGACGACTGCTCGCGCTTCGTGGTGGGCCACGGGGTCGATGACGCCGAGCGGGCCGACCTGGTCATCGAGACCTTCACCGAAGCCGTGGAGCGGCACGGCCGGCCCGAGATGGTGCTGCACGACAAGGGTGCGGCGTTCTGGTCGTGGCGGGGCATCAGCCGGTTCACGCGGCTTCTCGACGAGATGGGCATCGACCAGATCGCCACGACGAAACAGTCGAACGGTAAGCTCGAAGTCTTCAACGCCAACCTGTCCAAGGAGCTTTTCGACCCGCACCGCTTCTACGACATCGCCGAGATGAAGCGCCGACTTGCAGCCCACCTGCACTGGTACAACCACCGCCGCACGAGCCACGCCCTGGGCGGCCTGCTCGTGCCCGCGGACCGCTACTACGGCCGGGTCGCCGAGGTCATGGCCCGCATCGAGGCAGGTGCAGCCGAGGACCTCGACCCGCTGGATCTGCGCGGCCGCGTGCTGGAGCTGTTCAAGGTCGCCAGCGTGGACGGCCGGACCGAGGTCTGGCTCATGGGCCAGCGCATCCTGCCCGCGAAGTAGAAAAGGCGGTCCGGGTCGGGATACCGGGACCGTCCTACCAAAAACCTTCCCGCCCTCCCCGGACCATGCCACGCCTATCCCCCATGGGCCCCGCCGTCCCGCCTTCCTTCGCGGCCGGGCTCCTCTTCATCAGCCTCGACCTGCTCGCCGACCACGATCTGCCTCGGCCGACGACCGCTGCCGTCGTCGCTGCGCTCGGCGCCTCCCGCTCCCAGGCCTACGAGGGCAAGAAGCACCTCGCGGCCGCGCTGCCCGACCTGGTCCGCGGCCCCGGCCGGCCAGCGGCCGACCCGGAGCCGCCCACGGACACGGGGGTGATCAGCCGGGCGGCGCTCGACTTCCTCATGCGCAACCCCGGCGCCGTCGTCCGGTCCGAGCGGACGACCTACAGCGACGGCTACCGCCGCTTTGCCCTCGACCTGTGGGCTGCCCACGAAGTCGAGGTCGAGACCTTCGCCGACGCGGTCGGGGTCCCCTTGGGCACGTTCAAGGACTGGCTCGCCGGCGGGGCCGTGCCCGACGAAGCGCCGGCTGCACCAGAGCCCAAGCTGAACCTCGAGCAGCTCGCCAGCCTGGTCGAGGCCTGGAATCGCTGGAAGGGCGACTTCGGACCCTTCTGCCGCCACGTGCGCGAGCACCTTCGCCTGCCCTACGGCGACGACTTCATCCGGACCGTCCTGCACGCCGAGGGGGTGCGTACACCGAGACGTCGCCAGGGCCGCTCGCCCGACGAGCAGGCCACACGCGGCGCCTTCGACACGTTCTTCGCCGGGTACCAGTGGTCGGCTGACGGTACGCCGATCGCCGTGGACATCGCTGGCCGGTCGTACACCTTCAACCTGGAGCTGGCCGTCGACGTGCACACGGCGGCCGCGACCGGCATGTCCGTGCGCGACGAGGAGGACGGCAAGGCCGTCGTCGAGACCTTCGGCGACGGCAAGAACAACACCGGAGAGCCGCCGCTGGCCCTGCTCCTGGACAACCGGCCATCCAACCACACCGACGAGGTCGCAGACGCGCTGGGCGACACGGTCAAGATCCGTCGCAGCCCCGGCCGTCCCCAGAACGGCGCCCACGTCGAGGGCGCCTTCGGCCTCTTCCAGCAGATCGCCCCGGACCTGACGCTGGAGTCCCTCGACCCCGAGTACATCGCCCACCGCGTGCTCGAGCTGGTCGCCCAGACCTGGGCGCGAACGCTGAACCACAGGCCCCGGAAGAGTCAGCCCACGCGGGCCGATGCCTACACCGGCGCCAACCCCACGCCCGAAGAGGTCGAGGCCGCGCGCGAGGCCCTGCGCGACCTTGCGCGGAGGCAGGAGCGGGCCCACCAGACCCGCGTGGCCCGGATGGACCCGCTGGTTCGCGAGCTGCTCGACGAGGCCTTCGCCGAGCTCGGGCTCGAGGATCCCGACAGCTACATCCGCGCGTGCATCGCCGCCTACGGGATCGACGCCGTCCTGGCCGGGTGCAGCGTCTACCGCTCGAAGCTGGCGCAGGGCACGCTGCCCGAGGGCGCCGACGCCCGCTACCTGCTCGGCATCGTCCGCAACATCGCCAACGACGACCTGGGCCAGCGCGTCGCCCTCGACCTCGTGAGTCAGCGCCTCCGCGCAGCAGACAAGGCCCTCGACCCGCTCGTGCGCCGACGCGAGTACATCGAGCGCACGGTCACGGGCACCCTCGACCGGATCAGCCGCTTCGCCGCCGAGGCGATGGACGCGCGGCTGCGGATCGACCGCGACTTCTGGCTACTCGCGACGGCCGACTCCGCCCGTGACGACAACCCCGACCGACAGGAGCTGCACGTCCGCGTCGCAGCACGCGTCATCCACGGCTCTCACCGCGCGCTCCACCGCGACCGCTTCGCTGCCAGCCGACGGCTCGCCGAGCTCGTCCAGCCCCTCGCGTAGCGAAGCGGCCGCGCGGCGTCAGGCCGCTGCCGGTTGTCTCACGCCGCACGCGATGCGAGCTGTCCGAGCCTGCCGACCAGCTGCGAGGCGTGAGACAGCCGGTGGCGCCCCGTCGTCAGGCAGCGGTGCGCCGCCCTGGACGGCTGGTCCGGAGTCCACGACCGTGGGGTGTCCGGGGTTTTCTGCGGTAGGCGGTTGACAAGCGCA
>CAZRFD010000320.1:0-3088 GCA_964599085.1 uncultured Enterobacterales bacterium
AGCGAGAGAGTACCGGGCAGATCGCTCGGGGGGAGCAGTTGTGCTTCCGCCGAGACAACCGGTCCCATCACCACTTTCGGGGGAAGCCATGAAGCGTCTCGTCCAGGTCCTGCCGCGCAACACCTACGTCGGCGAGAAGTCCTACCTCCACGAGCTGGCACTCTGCGATCTGCTCGGCCAGGCCGACACCCTCGTCATCGAGACCTTCGGGTACCGCATCGGCCCGGATGCACGGGTCAAGCTTCAGTGCTTCGCCACCTCCGTCCCCAGCGGTCGCCCCAGCGAGATCGGCACCATCGTCAAGATGACGGACCCCGCGACCGGCACGCCCGTCGACTTGGTCACCGTCACCGCGCTGCGCTCCGGCCCGATCTCCGTGCCCGGCCCCTTCTCTGGCCGGCTGGAGATCGTCACCACCGTCGAGAGCGTCAACCCGACGCAGACGCCGAACCCCGAGTTCGACCTGTCCGTCCAGTCGACCGTCATCGTCCAGGGCTGACGCCATGTGGCGAGACAAGGACGCCGCCGACCCGGCCCGAGCTCGCACCCAGACGCTGCTGCGCGACATCAGCGAGAGCCGTCGCGCCAGCAGGGCCATGATCGCTCGCCTGCAACCGGGCACGCCCCTGACCCCACGGCACGGTCAGGATCAACGCCCCGGCATGCAGCCCGCGCCGCAGCAGCCGGCCCCCCAGGACCCCGGTCCACCAGAGCCGCTGCCACCTGCCCAAGCCAACGATGACGAGCCCTTCCGCATCGGGCTGAACCAGACCCGCTGCTTTGCCTGGACCTACGAGGGCTCCGGCGACGCGACCGTGTTCGAGCACGACGCCGACCGGTACGGCCCGCCGATGCGCAGCTTCGGCGACGCCCCCCTGCTCGGCGTGGGCGTGTTCCGGCAGATCGGCGACGTTGACCTGACGTGGCCGGGCTTGTCCTTCGACCCCGACGCCCTGGTGGAAGCGACGGGAGGCGGCCGGGACGCGTTCGGGTTGTCCGGCGTCGGCCTCCCGGTCCCCCACTGGCGCGCCATCGAGAGCGTCACCAGCCGCTTGATGTCGGCCGGGCCGGGGATCGTCGACACCCCCATCGTCCGCGCCGACACCATCGACCGGCTGCTCCGCCTGTTGACCAGGGCCCACCAACGCGGCGTGAAGGTGATCCTGACGTTTCTGCACCTGGGCAACGGCGGGTCCGGCACCTCTACGACCGTGCCGGACGAGACCAGCGACCCGACCGTCTACGGCACGGTGCCCGGCTCGACGGAGTACACCGCCGCCAGCGGACGCACCCCGTCCATGCTGGGGACCAACCATCGGCAGCTTGTGTGGGCGGATTCCTACGTCGGCACCACCATCGCCGACGACGAGCTGCCGCACATCTACTACGACTTCCCCCAGGCCGTGGCGACCACCGACGTTGAGCCGCCGCACCTGCACATCCTCGACCCCTGGTGCCCCTACAAGCGCCAGGTCATCCATCGTCTCGCCGTCATGGCGGGCGCGGTCCTCCGGGGTATCGTCGACCCCATGCTGGCGAAGCGTATCAGCGGCTACTCCGGGCTCGGCGATGTCATCTACGGCATCGAGCTGTTCAACGAAGTCGATCACAACGCCAGCGTCATCAACGACAGCCTGGGCGAAGCCGACCTGATCGCCACCGGCGAAGCCTGGGGGCGGACCTGCTACCACGCCGCCCGCGGCCTGCGGACCATCCTCGAAGACGCCGGTGGCGTGCGGATCCTGTTGCCCGGCCTGTCGTCCTACGCGCTCACCGTGGTCCCGACGGACAACTGGGAGGGCCGCATCGACTTCGTGCGGGGCCTGGCCCGCGGCTTCGCCGGGGAGTTCCGCGACCGTGCCGCCGCCCTGAAGCTGCCCGACGACGAACAGACGCTGGACAACATCCTGGACCTGTTGCAGGGCATGGACGTCCACAACTACCACTTCCGCCCAGCGGACGGGGAGGGTCCGATCCACGCAGGGCTGCTGGCGCTGGAGCTGTCCGACCTGCGGGATGCCATCGTCCAGGGGCTGGATGACATCGTCGTCGAGGACGAGGACCGCGATCGCCAGCTCGCCTTGTTCGCGGACTTCCCGCTGACCTGCATCGAGACGACGACGACCGTCGTCTCCCCCAGCGAATCCGACGTCTCCGCCGCCGACAAGCCCGACTTCCAGCCGTTCAGCAGCGTCGGCTACGAGACCTTCCAGGCGTGGGAGGTCTGGCGGCGCCTGGGCAGCGCCCTGGCGGCGAACGCCCGCGTGGCCGGGTGGCACTCGTGGATGGGGGCGACGGCGCGCGAACCCGACGCCAAGCGGGACACTCCCTTCGCTGGCAGCGGCCTGCGCGAAGACATCGTCGAAGCCGACCTGGGTACGCGCCGCTTCGCCTGGACCGCGGTGAAGGCCCTGGCGGCGCACCTGGGACGGGCGAGCTGGGGCCAGGTACTGCTCCCCGTGGCCACCAGCAGGGACGAGCTTCTCGAGCTGGCCACCGGGGCGACGGGGGACGAAGATCGGGTCGTCGTCTTCGAGTACCGCGTCGGCTCGTCGGCTGCGCCCGAGTACTGGTACTACCTCGTGCTGGTGGACCCCGCCGTCCAGCCCGACCGCTCCTGGCCCGACGCCGGCGTGCAGGCCGTGGGCGCCGTGGATGGCGAAGATCTCGCGGCCATCGACGAGTACCTCTTTCTCGGCCTGGCCGGTGGTCACGGGTCCAGGCACGACACCCCCGTGGCCCGGTCGCTGCCGCTACAGCTCATCGTCAAGGACGCCACCTTCTCCCCCGCCACCCTGACCCGGCCGCGACTGTTCGGATCAACCCGCCGCGTCTCGTGGGAGACCTTCACATCGCCCGACATGCGCATCGCCCCACCCCCAGCCTTCGTGCTGGAGCCCGCTGTGCGGGGCTGGTGATGCTCTGGCTCCCGCTGGCCCTGGCCCTGGCCTGCCAACACCCGACCACGGCTTCCACGGACAGTGGTGGCGGGTCGCCCGGAGGGGTCGGTGACGGGGGCCTGGCCGACGGTGGCGCGGACGGCGGCGCCGCGGACGGTGGAGGCGCGGACGGCGGCGCCCCGGACGGG
>CAZRFD010000321.1:0-3058 GCA_964599085.1 uncultured Enterobacterales bacterium
AAGCGAGAGAGCTCCTCGGCAAGGACACGTCGATTCCCCGCCTCGATCTCAGTGATGGTCGGCCTATGCATCTCGAGAAGCCGAGCGACCTGCCCCTGCGAGAGTCCAGCCCGTTGGCGAGCCTCCTTCAGGCGAGTCGCGATCTCATGCCGCAGTGCGGTGTCATCCGTGCTCATCAGCTCCTCGCTCCGCCGGCCTTGTTCATCTGTTTCAGGATTCGGTCTGCCGCTTCGCGGATCGACGATGCGCGGCCGGTATCGGGATTCACCAGCGGGTTCTCACCGACCACGTCTCCCAACACGGCTCCCACCTCGACGCCCACCTCGATGCCGTTGAGGCTGTCAAACCCGTCGACGCCTCCGATCGGTACCGTCGCCCCAGAGAGAGGCGGGCAGGCTCGGCCGCTGGCCGTCTGCACGCCTCTGATGGCGTCGCAGAGCTGGATCTCGATGTCGGCGCGGGTCATGGGTTCCTCGTTGGTAAGATTTTCTTACCACGCGGACGCGCGGCACGCAAGATCCAGGGCAAAGGTGGGCGCGCAGCAGTGCCGGTCGCGCCTCTCTCTGGCGCTGGGTAGCGCCCGTCTTTGCCCGCTTGGACGGAGCCGCGTGGCTCGGCGTTTCGCCCCTACAGGGTTTATTGGCGAGGCCGTTGTGGACTGCGGCCTCTCCGGCATCGGCCAGCGAGCGTCAGCAGGCCATCGTCTGGGCGAGGCGGGGCGACCTGATGGCTCCGTGGTGTGCGCGAGGCACACCTCACCATGCCGTGCGACGCGACGTTCGAGCTCCGGAATGTCAAGGACCACGCGATAGCCTGCGTCACGGCGCACCTCCGGGTGGAGCGCGAGCGGGAGGGAGCCGGCTGCGCAGGACCCGCTCGGAGCCACAGGCGGGGCAGCGCACCGATGGCGGTGGTGGCGTCGATGCGGAGGGTGTGGCGCATCGCTCTGGCGGGTTGAGGTGCTCGAGGATGGCCTTGGCGATGACGAGGCGGGTGTTGACACGGGAGGGTGCCAGCAGCCCGTAGTGCCTGATCTTCCGGAAGCGCTTGGGCAGGACGTGGAGGAGGAAGCGTCGGAGAAACTCGTCAGGGTGGAGCCGGCAGGTCTTGTTGCCGCGGGTCTTGATGACGATCTCGTGGTCGTCGATCGACAGCACGCGGGAGCTGGAGATGGCGACGCGGTGGGTGTAGAGGCCCAGGTAGCGGATGACCTGCTGGGGTCCGCCGAAGGGGCGCTTGGCGTAGACGACCCAGCGCTGGTCGTAGAGACTGCGCCGGAGCTCGGCGAAGGCGGCCGGCTCGGCGAGGTGGGTGGAGGTGCCGACGAACTGGAGCTCGCCGGCCTCGTAGGCGCGAACGAGGCCGTCGAGGAACTTGCCGCGGAAGAGCGCGCCCATGACCCGGACCGGAAAGAGGAAGCGCTGCCGACAGGAGGCCCAGCCGTCGTCGTCCCCCAGCCCCCCGCCGCTGACGATGCAGTGGAGGTGCGGGTGGTAGGTCATCTGGCGCGTCCAGGTGTGCAGGACGGCGGTGATGGCCGGGAGGGCGTCCCAGTGCGTGTCGGCGAGCTCCAGCAGGGTGTCCGACGCCGCCTTGAAGAGGAGGTCGTAGACCCGCTTCCGGTTGGCCAGCGCGATCGGTCTCAAGCCCTCGGGCAGGGTGAACACGACGTGGAAGTGATGGGTGGGCAGGACGCGCTCCAGCCGGTTCTCGATCCAGCGCGCCTGCTGGGCGCCTTGGCAGACGGGGCAGTGGCGGTCCCGGCAGGAGTTGTAGGAGCGCCAGGTCTTGCCGCAGTCCACGCAGAGGTCTCCATGCCCCCCGAGAGCGGGGGTGCGGCAGTCGATGACGTGGCGCAGGACGCGAGCCTGTTCGGGGCTCAGCACATGGGTGCACAGGTACGACGGACCGAAGCGACGGAAGACCTCCGCCACCGCGTTCGACGCGCTGCCGCCCGGCACCGCCGGGCAGCCGATCTCCACCGGCTACATGCGGAGCTTGCGAAGCAGGCTGGGGGTGGCCCGGATGGCGTCGGTGCGCACGCGGGTGTACCGCGCCGTGGTCTCGATGCGCTCGTGCCCGAGCAGGACCTGGAGCTTCCGCAGGTCGACCCCGTCCTCCAGCAGGTGGGTCGCGTAAGCGTGGCGCAGGCCGTGCAGGGTGATGCCGCTACGAAGCCCGGCCTCGTCGGCGGCCCGGCGAAAGGCCGAGGTCGCCGCGGACCGGGTGATCGGCTGACCCCTCCAGCCCCCACCGGGGTTGGGGGACGGGAACAGCCACGGACCCGGCAGGCGGTGGCGCCGCCAGTGGTCCCGCAGCACACCGAGGAGGTGGGGGTCGAGCCGGACGCAGCGGGCCTTGTCGCCCTTGCCGTGCTCGACGCGGACCAGGCCCGCCCGGCTGTCGATGTGTTCGGCGCGCAGGGCGACGACCTCCATGCGCCGCAGCCCGGCAGCGTAGGCGGTCAGGAAGAACGCTCGCCAGTACGGGCTGCGCGTCGCGTCGAGCAGACGCTCGACCTCCTCGCGGGTGGGCACGACCGGGTCCCGCCGCTTCCGCCTGGGCCAGGGGACGTTCGCGACGACCTCGGGCCGTCCCAGGGTGACGCCGTAGAGGAACTTGATCGCCCCGAGGTACTGCAAGCGCGTCCCCACCGCGAGCCCGCGCTCCTCGCCCAGGTACAGCATGAAGGCCCGCACCTCCGCCTCGCCCATCACCTCCGGCGGGCGCATGAAGTGCTTGACGTACAGCCTCGCGCAGTTGATGTAGCGGGCGCGGGTCGACTCCGCGTGGCCGGCCAGTCGAAGGTCGGCATCCATTCGGTCACGAACATGTCCCATGAGGGGCTCCGGGCGCGCGACCGCTGGGTTGAAGTCTTGCGGACGCGGGCCACACGTGGAGTCGCCCGTCTCCCGCCTCCGTTCACCCCGCCACCGGGGTGACGCCGGCGGTCGGTCAACTCAACGGCCGCATCACCACTGGGCCGACCGCCGGAACCGGGTAGGCGAGACGTCGCGAGTGGCCACCGTCAGGCCCCCGCGCAGCGGGTTCGTCCAAG
>CAZRFD010000322.1:0-3035 GCA_964599085.1 uncultured Enterobacterales bacterium
CGCCGCATCGGCGAGCCCTCGTGGCGGCACCTGCTGGGCCGGGCCTTCAACCGCTACGTCCAGAGCATGCTGCTGGCGGGGCACCAGGACACCCAGTGCGGCTGCAAGCTGCTGCGCCGCGACGCGGCCCTGTCGCTCTTCTCCCGGCTTCAGGTCGAGGGCTGGGCCTACGACGTCGAGCTGCTCACGCTCAGCCACCACCTCGGTCTGCGCGTGGCCGAGCAGCCGGTCGCCTGGCGCTACGAAGCCGATTCCCGCCTGCGCCCCGGTGTCGACGCCCTGGCCATGGCCCGCGAGGTCTGGCAGATCCGGCGGAGGCTGCGGCGGGGCGCGTACGGCGCGCCGCTGTCATCGGGCAGGGGCGAGGGCGGCGCGACGGGGCTGTGACCGCATCGCCGGCCGCGCTTGGCTATCCTGCCCCGGACCGGGCGCGGACCGTCCCGCCGCGCCCTCTGGAGCCCCCATGTCCCGCCGCCCCGTCCTCCATCCAGCAGCCTCGGGCAGCGCCCGCGTCCTCGCCCTGCTCGCCGGCACCGGCGTCATCTTCCCCTCGGTCGCGCTCGCGGTCTGTGGGGACGGCCTGCTCGACAGCGGCGAGGAGTGCGACGACGCCAACCTCGACACCGGCGATGGCTGTGACGACACCTGCGCCGTCGAGGCCGGCTGGGAGTGCGCCGCGGCGACCTTTGAGCTGGAGACGGCCGAGGTCCTCGACGACACCACCTACAACTCGCCCATCTGGACGCTGAGCACGGATCTGACGCGCCTCGACCAGAGCGAGAACGCCGACCCGGCCATCTACACGACGACCATGCCGGCCACGGGTGCCAGCATCACCTTCGAGCTGGGCATCGACGACACCGCCGACAACGACTTCGTTGGCTTCGTGCTCGGCTACGACACCGGCGAAAACGACGCCGCCTCCCCCGACTGGCTGCTCTTCGACTGGCGCCAGACCGACCAGGATCGCGGCGACTGCACCGGCTACCGGGGCCTCGCCCTGAGCCGCGTCACCGGCCACGCCGACGCCGACGAGCTGTGGTGCCATACCGGCGACGTCACCGAGCTGGCCCGTGGCCTCGTCACCGGCGACGTCGGCTGGGAAGGCTACACGACCTACACCATCGAGGTCGACTACAGCCCGACCACGCTGGACGTCTACGTCGACGGCAACCTGGAATTCAGCGAGACCGGCAGCTTCCCCCTCGGCAACCTCGGCTTCTACGACTACTCGCAGGAGTCGGTGCACTTCCAGCTCGTCGACCCGCTCGACCGGTCGGTCTGCGGCGTGCTCGACGCCGACACCGACGGCGACGGCATCAGCGACTCGGTCGAGGTGACGGTCGGCCTGGACCCGGGCGACGCCGACAGTGACGACGACGGCCTGCTGGACGGCGAAGAGGTGGGCGCCGACGGCGTGCAGGACAGCGGTGAGACCGACGCCCTGGACGCCGACAGCGACGACGACGGCATCAGCGACGGCGACGAGGTCAACGGCACCGGCCCGCTGGCCGGCTACGGCGCCACCGACCCGCTGGACCCCGACAGCGACGACGACGGGCTGACCGACGGGCTCGAAGCCGGGGTCGGCTTCCCCATCGCCAGCGGCCACAGCGACAGCGAGGGCGTGAGCTTCGAGGGCACCGCCAGCGACTGGGTCGCCGACAGCGACCCGGACACGACGACGGATCCGAACAACCCCGACACCGACGGCGACGGCATCCTGGACGGGGTCGAGGACGCCGACGGCGACGGCGCGGTGACCGACCTCGTGATCGGCGGCACGGGCACGGCCGGGTCCGGCGAGACCGATCCCAACGACGCCGACAGTGACGGCGACGGGCTGCTGGATGGCGACGAAGACACCGACGCCGACGGGGTCGTGGACGACGACGAGTCGGACCCCCGCGACGCCGACACCGACGACGGCGGCGTCGACGACGGCACCGAGGTCACGACCGACCTCACCGACCCGCTGGACCCCAGCGACGACATGCTGGACACCGACGGCGACGGGCTCACGGACTGGAACGAGACCAACGTCCACGGCACCGATCCCGACGACCCCGACAGCGACGACGACGGTCTCTCCGACGGGACCGAGGTCAACGACACCGGCAGCGATCCGCTGGACAGCGACACCGACGACGACGGGCTGAGCGACGGCGACGAGGTCGGCACCCACGGCACGGACCCGCTGGACGCCGACACCGACGGCGACGGGTTGACCGACGGCGCCGAGGTCGACTCCTGGTCCACCGACCCGCTGGACCCGGACACGGACGCCGACGGGCTGACCGACGGGGACGAAGCGCTGGACCGGGTCACCGACCCGCTGGATCCGGACAGCGACGACGACGGCCTGCTGGACGGCGAAGAGGTGCACGACACCGGCAGCGACCCGCTGGACCCGGACACCGACGGCGACGGCCTGCAGGACGGCACCGAAGTCGACAGCTACGGCACCGACCCGGCGGCTGCCGACACGGACGGCGATGGGCTCTCCGACGGGGACGAGACGGCGGTCCATGGCACCGATCCCCTCGACTACGACAGCGACGACGACGGGCTGATGGACGGCGGAGAGGTCAACACCTGGGAGACCAACCCCCTCGACGAAGACAGCGACGGCGACGGCCTGACCGACGGCGCCGAGGTGATGGACCATCACACGAACCCGCTGGACACCGACACGGACGGCGACGGGCTCAGCGACGACGTCGAGGTGGCGGGCAGCACGGACCCACGGGTCGCCGACACGGACGGCGACGGTCTGACCGACGGCTTCGAGGTGACGGGGTTGGGCACGGACCCGGCGGTGGCGGACACCGACGATGGCGGCGTGGGCGACGGAGTCGAGGTGCTCGACGCGGGCACGGACCCCCTCGACGACAGCGACGATGGCTCGATCACGGACACGGACGGCGACGGGCTGACCGACCGGGAAGAGGATCTGCTCGGCACGGACCCGCTGGTCGCGGACAGCGACGGCGACGGGCTCGACGACGGCGACGAGGTCAACCACCTGGGCACGG
>CAZRFD010000323.1:0-3023 GCA_964599085.1 uncultured Enterobacterales bacterium
GTAGCCACCGAGGTCACCGAGCAGCCGCCCAGTACACAGAGTTCGAGACACACCCGGCCAATCAGACTGTCGTCCTCGACGAGCATGGGATGCAAACGGTCACCTGGGCTCCACGTCCACCGGGGCACCTCTTCTTTCGGATGCCCGGCGAACGGATCAGCAGCTACATCGACTGGGTCACGCACAGAGCGTACTCGGCCATGCTGTTTGATGGCTCGCTCCTTCAGCTGACTTGGACCCTCAGCTCGAATGCAGTGGTGGGCCACCGGCTGGCGTTCATCCCCTGCCCCTACGAGCTGGACCTCGAGCTCCTGCAAACGGACCCCGTGCTCGACGTCGTCGAAGTGTCCGCTGAGGACCCGGACCTCCTGCGCCTACGCGGGGCCCTCCGGTTCGACTTCGACCCGGAGGCTGAAGCGGCCAGCCACCCTGCGTCGCACGCGACACTGCTATGCCAAGACTGTCGAGTCCCCGTTGCCCACCATCTTGGACCAAACGACTTCTTCCGGTTTGTCTTCCAGCACTTCTACCCTGCCATCTGGAAGTCGAACTCGTATCTGCGCGAGCTTCCGCCATCGAAGCCGGAGGAGTCCCTGTTGTCGGACGACCAGCGCCGAGAGCTACACATGAGGTGGTTTCACTAGCAACGGACCGGGTGGTCACCCCGCCTCCTCCCCCATCTCCCCCAGCCCACCCAGCGGAAAGCTCGCCCGCATCCCCGGCCGCAGCCGCACCCAGGCCTGCGCCACCCGCGCCGTTCCATCCAGGCTGAGCGCCGCCTCCGGCCCGCGTACGAGCGCGTCACCGAGCTTCTCGCGCAGCCAGCCGCGCATGCCCCAGGGCACGGTGAGCAGCAGCAGGCCGTCCTGGTTGGCGAAGCCGAGCTCGCCGAACTGGCCGAGGGGCACGGTGGCGCCCTCCCCGGGCGGCAGGGCCAGGGGGTAGACCTCGCAGGCCGGGCCGGCGAGCGACGGCCGGCGCTGGACCGGGGCGACCATCAGCGAGGAGAGGATCTCGCAGAGCGGCGCACCGATGAGCTGCTCGACGGGGTCGAAGGAGAAGGGGCCGAAGCCCACGCGGGTCACCGGCATGGTGAGGTTCACGCGGACCGGCGCGGGCTGGCGGGGCTCGACCTCGGGACGGCGGCGGGGCTGGGGACGGACGGGCTTCATGGGGCACCTCGCTCGACGCGCTCCCAGAGGGTCCCGGGGGCGGCGCGGCGGAAGACGGGGCAGGCCTGGATGCGGGCCTGCAGATCGGGGGTGAGGGCGCGGCGGCGATGCACGAGGGCCGACCAGTGGCCCGGCGACACGCCGAGCATCTGCGCGACCGCGCGGTGGGTGTGGCGGCTGAGGTCCACGCGCTCGAGCACGGCGTCGGTGCGGAGGAGCACGCGGACGGGGTTGGGGGGACGCCCCATCAGGCGGCGTCCTCGTCGGGCTCGTCGTCGAGGTCTTCGTCGTCCGCGTCGAGGTCGTCGTCCGCGTCGGGGTCGCCGCCGCCCTCCTCGTCCGGCTCGTCGTCCGGCGCGACCAGGTCGTCGGGCTCGGGCAGGTCGGGCACGGCGTCGGGCGGCAGGTGCGCGTCGTCGTCGTCGAACTCGGGGTCGCCGTGCTCGTCGGTCTCCTCCCGGGCCTCCTCCACCTCGGCGAGGCTGGACTCGAGGGCGACGGTCAAGCTCTCGGCCACCTCGTCGAGCAGCTCGCGGACCTGGGTGAGCAGCTTGTGGGTCGCCGCCTGGGCCTGGAGGTTGAGGTACAGCAGGTGGGCGTGGGCGAAGGACTGCTCGTCCTCGTCCATCTCGGCCCACTCGGCCATCGAGCGGGCCAGCGCCTTGGGCTTCTTGTGGTCGAAGGCCGCGCCGTAGAAGCTGCGCGCGGTGGCCAGGAAGCCGGCGGTCTGTGCGGGCTTGGGTCGGGTCGGGGCAGGCATGGTGATGCACTCCTCGCCGCGGTCGGCCAGCGGGCCGCCGCGGACGGACTGGGGGAACGGGATCAGCCCTGCTGGGGCTGGGTGGCGGACGGGCTCGGGTGGGCCGCGTGGGGCGGCATGGGACCGGCGGGCTGCCCGCCCATCTGCGCGGCGGCCTCGCGGGCGGCGCGAGCCTGGACGGCGGCACCCTTGAGCATCCCGGCGAGGGCGCGCAGGTTGTCGGGGTCCTGCATGAGCGTCCGGACGTCGGGGTCGGACAGGGCGGCCACGAGGTCGGGGCTCTGGCCGATGGCTCCGAGCACGTCGGCCATCTCGGGGCTCACGCCCTTGGCGGCCAGGAAGGCCTTGGCGGCCTCGCCGAGCTGCTGCAGGGCCTGCTGGGCGAGCAGGGTGCGGGTGTCGGTGGCCTTCTCCTCGGCGGCTCGCTCCGCGCCCATCTTCATCTCGGCGGCGCGGAACTCGAGGATGGCGGCGACGAGCTCGTCGACCTGGCTGCGGCTCTCCTGGAGCTGGCGGTGCAGCCGGGCCTGCATGTCGTTGTTGACGTGCTGGAGCTGGCCCATCGAGCCGAGCACGATGCGGCCCCACTGGGCGTAGTAGTCGCCGAGCGCCTTGATGCCTTTGGCGGCCCCCGCGGTCTCGACCTGCTCGAAGGTGGGCGACGGGATCTGCAGCGCCTGGCCGTCGCCCGACGGCGCTGGGGCACCGAGGGGCAGGTCGAGGTCGTAGCCCTCGTTGCGGCAGACGAAGGTGCCGGTGTCCACGACGCGCATGCCCTTGGGGCCGTAGGCCTTCATGCGGAAGCGGCGGTAGGGCTCGCCCACGGTGTTGCGGACGGCGATGTCGCGCAGCCAGCGGCAGGCGGCCTCTGCGTAGCGGCCCTGGCTGTGCTCCTCGTGGCGCACGAGGGGCGCTGGCTCGGGGGCCGCATCGTCCTCGTTGTCGTCCGGGTCCTCGTCGTCGAGGTCGTCGGGCGCCCCGAAGTACCGCGTGGGGTCTTCGTCGGGGTCGTCCCAGTCGTCGTCGGGGGCGTCGTCCCCACTCGTTCCGGATCCGTGCAAGACCTCGAAAGTACGCAACTTTCCGAGCCC
>CAZRFD010000324.1:0-3014 GCA_964599085.1 uncultured Enterobacterales bacterium
CGCACGGGTCGGCGGATCGCGGCGAAGCGCCTCCAGAGGGAGCACGAGGTGGGCGTGGAGGCCCCGGCGGGGGCCGAGGCCGCGCCCCCGGCGGACGCCGAGAAGGACAAGGCGCTGATCGACGCCTTCTCCGCGGCGATTGCGGCGGCGCTGGGGCAGGAGGCGGCGTAGCGACTGCCCACGCAGAGATTCTCGACCCATCGCGGACACTGGCCGGAAAAGCTGCCCCGCATCTTCGCACCCAAGAGAGCCCAGAGAAGTGATAGAACTCCTCGGCTGCCTCCTCGACATCGAGTGGCGCCCACGAGCTTCGTCCCATTCTGGGGTCCCCAATGCGCTTGACCGAGGTGTTCGCGTCCAACTTCCGCTGCTTTTCCGAGGATGCGCCGCTGCATTGGCAGGTCGGCCGCGGCCTGAACATCCTGGTCGGCGAGAACGACTCCGGCAAGAGCGCCATCATCGACGCCATTCGGATCGTGCTTGGAACTCGAAGCGAGAGCTTTCGGTTGTCGGTCGATGACTTCTACCTCCCCGAGAAAGGCGAGCGAACCACGAGCCTCCTGATCCGGTGCTCCTTCGCAGACCTCACGGACGAGGAAGAGGCTTCGTTCATCGAGTGGTGCTCGGTGGCCAAGGACGGCGTCGTGACCCTGCACGCCGTGCTGTTGGCGCGCCTGGTGGAGACCCGGAGCGGTTCGTTGCGAGCGGTGACGGAGTGGCGGACAGGCTACAGCGGCGACGGCCCTGCCATTCAGGGTGCCCTTCGCGAGCACCTGCGCGTCACGTATCTTCGTCCGCTACGCGACGCCGAAGGGGAGCTGAGCGCTGGGCGCCGGTCGCGCCTGTCCAGGATCCTGGCGGCACTTCCAAAGATGAAGGGCCAGGACGACAACGACTTCAAGCCAGGGGGGGCAAAGCCCGAGAACATCGTAGGCATCATGGCGAGGGCCGATCACGATGTCCGCGAAAACCCCGTCGTCGGTGGAATCCGCGACGAGATCAACGCCGACTACCTGGCGGGACTCACGGTGGGAGGCGAGCCGCTCACCGTCGAACTCGGCTTCGGTAGCTCCCTGAGCCTCCTCCAGGTGCTTGAGCGCCTGGAGCTATCGCTCCTGCCCCCGGGGGAGCGAAAGGAGTCGCTACGACGGGGGCTCGGGCTGAACAACGTGCTCTTCATGGCCGCCGAACTGCTGCTGTTGCAGTCTGACAGCGACCAGCTCCCGCTGCTTCTCATCGAAGAACCCGAGGCGCATCTCCATCCACAGCTCCAGGCGCGCTTCATCGAGATCATGTCCAAGCGGGCGGGGCATCCCCAGCATCCTGTTCAGATCGTTCTCACGACCCACAGCCCCCTGCTGGCTTCGAGCGTGGCCCTCCAAGACCTGACTATGCTGGCCGGCGCGGCTACCTTCTCGATGGCGCCCGGTCACACCCGGCTAGACGACGATGACTACGAGTTTCTCCGGCGCTTCCTCGACGCAACCAAGGCCAACCTCTTCTTCGCGAAGGGAGTCATGGTCGTCGAAGGGGACGCGGAAAACCTGCTTCTGCCGGCGCTGGCCGAGAAGCTCGGTCGGTCCCTCACCAAGCATGGAGTCTCCATCGTCAAGGTCGGCCACGTCGGCCTGTTCAGGTACAGCCGGATCCTCCAGAGGGCGGCGGGGGCGTCCTTGCCCGTTCCAGTGGCCTGCCTCGCCGACCGGGACATCCCGCCCGACGCGGCCAAGCCATTCCTCTCGGAGAAGAGGAAGACCCTGGGCGAGTACTCCCACGCGCAGATCGAGGAGAAGCTCGAGAACCTCCGTCAGCACGACGGTGACAACGTCGTCACCTTCGTGGCGGCCGAGTGGACTCTCGAGTACGACCTGGCCCACGCCGGTCTGGCGCGGGAGCTCTGGCAGGCCATCCGACTGGCTGAGGCCCCTGGCAAGCCCCGTGAGGCAGTCAAGAGCGCGGCGGTCGAGGAGTTCAGCGGCTGGGGGCCGCTGAGCAACGATGATCTGGCGCTCAAGGTGTACGGGCACATGCTGGAAAAGCGGACATCGAAGGCGATCGTGGCCCAGGAGCTGGCCGCGATCATCCTAGGGTCTCCAGACGACGCTGCCACGTTGGTCGGCAAGGTGCCCAAATACCTGTGGGACGCCATATGCCACGTCACATCGGCGCCAGAGACCGAGACTGAGGCGGCGAAGACATGACCGAGGCTGGGCCAGCGGAGGTCAGACTTGACCTGGACCTGCTCTCGCGGGTGATGCCGGGGCTGAGCTTCGACGACCCCGAGCAGAGGGCGTTTCTCACCTGCTCGGAGAACGCGGAGCTCCAAGCCGCGCCGGGGAGCGGCAAGACCACCCTGCTGGTCGCGAAGCTCTGCCTGATGGCGGAGTGCTGGCGGGAACCGCGGCGAGGCATCTGCGTCCTGTCTCACACCAACGTCGCTCGGGCAGAAGTGCAGTCCCGCCTCGCAAGACAGCCGCGTGGCCAGGCCCTGCTCGGCTATCCGCACTTTATCGGCACGTCGACGGCCTTCATCCATCAGTTCCTGGCCCTGCCCTTCCTTCGCGGACAGGGCATCTCGGTCAAGACGGTGGATGACGATACCTTCGAGGCGGCGGCCCTGCGCCAGATGAAGCGAAACTTCGGGATCAATGCATGGCTGAAGCACCAGCATGACCAACCTGGCATCGCCAGGAAGCTGCTCATCGATCCGGACACGCTCCGCCTCGCGAACGTCGAAGGGATCCCCAAGCCGGGTGGCCGGGTACGAAGTGGGCTTGAGAAGGTCCGGAAGCGGATGACCAGCCGTGGCATCTTCCTCTACGATGACTTGGTGGCCTTCGCCGAGCTGGCGCTCGTGCGACGGCCCAGCCTCGCCGAGGCGCTGTCGCGACGCTTCCCCATCGTGTTCGTCGACGAGGCCCAGGACACGCCGGCCAACCACCTGGCACTCCTTCGCGCGGCGCTCCCCGCTTCGACGATCCAGTGGATCGGTGACTGCAACCAGAACCTTTACA
>CAZRFD010000325.1:0-3007 GCA_964599085.1 uncultured Enterobacterales bacterium
CCGTGCGGTACCCCATCCAGCTCCGACGCGCGCGGACCTGGACCGGCGCCATCACCCTGCCGCGAGACCTGCCGGGTGTGTGCTGGGTACCGGCAGGCCCCGCGTGGTTCGGCGGAGATCCCCTCGCCCCGAACAGCGGGCCCCGCGTCCGCGCCGAGCTGGCCGGCTTCGGGATGATGCGCTTTCCCGTGACCAACCGCGAGTACGCCGCCTTCCTCAACGGCCTCGTCGCCAGCGGTCAGCGCGAGCTGTCGGAACGGCTGGTCCCCCGGCTGGAGGTCTCGGGCAGCCCCCCGTACCGGTGGACGGGCGGCGAGTGGGTGCCCGGGGTCGACGGCCAGGGGCACCACTGGCACCCCGACCTGCCGGTGGTCTGTGTCGGCTGGGAGGCAGCCCGGCAGTACGCGGCGTGGTGCGCCGAACAGACCGGCCTGGCCTGGCGCCTGCCGGGAGACCTGGAGTGGGAGAAGGCCGCTCGGGGCGTGGACGGTCGCGCCTTCCCGTGGGGCGATCACTTCGACTACACCTGGACCAACACCCGGTGGACACGCCCCGACGATCCCCTCCCCGTCGTCGTGGACAGCTACCCCAGCGACGTGAGCCCCTACGGCATCCGCGGTCTGGCCGGCAACGTCATCGACTGGGTCCTCGATGATCTGTCGCTGGCCAACTGGCCCGAACATGGCGGCGTCGTCGCTCCTCCCGTTGAAGCCACCGGGGACTGGCGCGCCTACCGGGGCGGGGCCTGGACCCTGAACGAACCCGACTGCCGCAGCGCGGGGCGGATCCGCAACTGGGCGGACCACCGCAGCTCGGCCATCGGCTTCCGGCTGGCGCTGGCGTGGGTGGTGTGAGCGGCAACCGCCTGATCACCCCCCTCACCGGCACCCATCCATCGCCCGCCACGCTGCGTCGACGTCGATGCTCCCGCCCCGCGCGCCCGCGATGACCGCTGCCGCCAGCTCGAGCTGTGAGGCGTGGGGGCAGCGGGCGGCGAGCACACCGATGAGCCCCGACACCATCGGGGCGGCGAAGGAGCTGCCGGTGGCCAGCCGATAGCCGCCGTCGCTGGTTGCGACGCAGACGTCGGCGCCAGGGGCGTACAGTCCGAGGTCCACGCCGTCGACGCGGTTGCCGGAGGACCGTCCATGGCGGTTGATCGCACCCACGGCGATCACGCCGTCGATGTTGGCGGGCCACTGGCCCGCCGCCCCGACCGTCGACCCGTCGTTGCCGGCCGCGGCGACCAACAGGCTGCCCTCGCGGACTGCGTAGGCCACGGCCTGTCGGACGGCGGTGGGCGCGCTGCCGCGTTCGCCGAAGGAGAGGTTGATCACCGCAGCCCCGTCGTCGGCGGCTTCGATGATGTCGCGGGCCACGTCGTCGGCGGCCGCTCCCGGTTCAGCCAGGGCGGGCAGGTCGAGGATCCGGATCCACCGCCCGTCGACGTTGAGGCTGGCGATGCCGTGGCCGTTGTCGGCGATCGCCCCGGCGACGCTGGCGACCGGGGTGCCGTGGCCGCGGTAGTCCACGCCGTCGCCGCGCACGACCCCCGCCAGGTCCGCCGGGGTGGTGGACACACCGGTGTCGATGATGGCGACGGTGGCGCGCTTGCGCGGGTACCACCCATGCATGCGGCCGAGGAGGGTGTTGGCCGAGGTCGACGTCAGCGCCCACTGGCCTGGGGCGTATGGATCGTCGACGGGCAGCACCGACCACGATCCCGCGTTGCCGTCGCAGGCCGACATCGCCGCCGTGCCCGGCGCGTGGACGGCGGCGTTCAGTTCGATGGTGTCGACGTTCTCACGGTCCGCAGACAGTGCCCGCTGCAGCGCCATGGCCTGCGCGTCGATCACGGTGACCACCCAGGTCTGGGCGAGATCGGCGTCCTCGCGCCGAGACACGTCCGTGAACGCGCGGGTTGCTCGCGCACCGTACTGGTCGAGGATCGGCTCGACCTCCGCGAGCTGGTCGTCCTCACCCAGCTCCAGCAGCAGCTCGGTGGTGCTCGACGCCGTCGCCGGGGTTTCGCCACCGCGGTCGATGTCCGGCAGCTCCAGCGCCAGCAGCGCGAGCTGCCCCAGCGCCCGCGTCGTGTCCGGGTCGGGGGCTTCGAACAGCGACAGGCCCAGCACCGGCAGCACCATGGCCAACGTGACCCAGGGCATCGGCCTGCCGAGCACGGGACGGGCGGCCTTGGGGACCTCCTTGCGCAGGCGATGGTGGGTGCTCGCCCAGGTGAAGCCGCCGAGCACCAGCTTCACGACGTGCAGGCCGACGATCGCCCAGGCCGCCGACGCCACCCCCCACGCCACGGTTCGTCTCGGCAAGCCCTCCGCGCTCCAGAAGTCGCTGAACACACCCAGCATCAGCCCTGCCACCGGCAGCAGCAGGCCCCAGGCGAGGCAGCCGTAGCAGCCAAGCTCCGCCCGTCGCGGCGGCTTTGCCCCCACCGCCGTGATCGACTGCTGCGCCCGCACGATGTTGCGGTTCAGCCGCCGCCACTCCTCCAGCAGGGCCAGCAGCCCGGCGAGGTACAGCGCCACACGCAGCCCACCGGAGTCATCGCCGAGCACGGGCGTCCTCCCGAGCAGGCAGGTCAGCCCGAACAACACGATCGCGAACAGCACGACGTGCTCGACGAGGCCCTTGATCCAAGCCATGGTCCACCCCTGGCAGCAGCGGCAGCGGCAGCGATGCTACCATGCCCTCGATTGGGAAACCCGCGGACGGGGAGCCTGCATGTGCGTACCTTCCAGACACGCTCGGGGCCGGCGATGACGGCCTCCGGCGCTCCGACCCCCGACCTCGACGCGCTCGTCGACGCGCTCGCCGACGCCCTCGACGAGCTTCCCCGGCAGACCTGCCCCTCCATGGTGCCGCTGTGGCTCGCCACCACCCTCGGTGTCCGCCGCCGCTTCGGCGTCGAGGGCATCGCAGCCCTCCCCTTCAAACCTTGAGCCCCCCGTAAGAACCCGCCGCTCTCCGCCATCCACACTACTGTTCA
>CAZRFD010000326.1:0-70 GCA_964599085.1 uncultured Enterobacterales bacterium
CTCCGGACGCCACTGCTCCGGACGCCACTGCTCCGGACGCCACTGCTCCGGACGCCACTGCTCCGGACGC
>CAZRFD010000326.1:170-2890 GCA_964599085.1 uncultured Enterobacterales bacterium
CACTGCTCCGGACCCTCCTGCGCTGGACCCGGCCGACGCCGCTGCGCTCGACGCGGCCCGCTCCGCCTTCGCCGGCCTCTCCGTGCCAGAGAGCGCCCGCATGGGCGCGCTCGACAACCTGAAGCGCTGGCTCTCGGACCCGGTCTTCTCGTCGTACCGGGCCCAGATCATGGCGCTGGTGGACGCCGGCCGCTGGGACGTGCTCCTCGACAGCTTCTACCAGGTGCTGCCCTTCGGCACCGGCGGCCGTCGCGGCACGGTCGGCGTCGGCCCCAACCGCTTCAACCCGTGGACCCTGGGCAGCAGCGTCCAGGGACACGCCCGCTGGCTGCGTCGGACCTTCGGCGACCGCCGCCTGTCGGTCGTGCTGTCCTACGACGTGCGCGTCTTCCAGGACGCCCGTGGCCAGCTCGCCAGCGGCATCGCCAACCCCGTCCTGGGGCTGAGCAGCCGCGCCTTCGCCGAGATCGCGGCCGAGGTGTACGCCGCCGCCGACATCGAGGTCCACATCCCCCCACCGGGCGTGTACCTGGCCACCCCGGAGCTCTCCTTCGCCATCCGCCACCTCGGCGCCGACGGTGGGCTCATCATCAGCGCGTCGCACAACCCGCCCGACGACAACGGCGGCAAGATCTACGACGCCCAGGGCGGCCAGGCCGTGCCTCCCCAGGATGAAGAAGTCGCCAACCAGGTCGAGGGCATCGTGCACGTCGCGCGCATGCCGCTGGACCGTGCCCGCGCCGCCGGGCTCATCCATGAGATCAGCCCGGACGTCCACGAAGCCTACCTGGCGGCCAACCTCGCCTGCAGCCTGAAGCCTGACGCCCGCTCGGCCCGCATCGTGTTCACCGGCCTGCACGGCCTCGGCCGACAGACAGCCGGCGAGGTGCTCGAGCGCGCCGGCTTCGACCTCAGCATCGAGCCCACCCAGGCCAGCTACGACGGCGGCTTCCCCAACGTCCCCTTCCGCGCGCCCAACCCCGAGGTTCCGCGCAGCATGGCGGCGGCCTGCGAGCACGCCGACAAGGTCGGCGCCGACATCGTCATGGCCTGCGACCCGGACGCCGACCGCCTCGGGCTCATGGTGCGGCACCCGCTGTCGCGCAGCGGCACGGCGACAGCGACCTCCTGGCGCTTCTTCTCGGGCAACGAGATCGCGGCGCTGGCCTGCGACTATGTCATCGCCAACGGCGGGCGCCCGCACCCCCTGGTCATCCAGACAGAGGTCACCAGCGGGCTGCTCAGCCGGGTGGCCCGGTCGGGCGGCGCCCGGGTGATCGACCACCTGCTGGTGGGCTTCAAGTACATCGGCGACGCCCTGCAGCAGCTCGAAGAGCACGGCGAGTTCGCGGGCGTCAGCGCCCGCCTCGAAGACTTCGCCCTGGGCGCCGAGGAATCCCACGGTCTGCTCGTCACGCCTGCGGTGCGCGACAAGGACGCCGCCGGCGGTGCGCTGATCATCGCCGAGCTGGCCAGCCTGGAGAAGGACCAGGGCCGCTCCCTCGTCGACACCCTCGACGCGCTGTGGCGTCGCGTCGGCTACGTCAAGAACCTGCTGAAGAGCGCCGTGATGCAGGGAGCCGAGGGGCGCGCCCGCATCGAAGCCATCATGGCCCGCTTCCGCACCAGCCCGCCGCGGGAGATCGGCGGGCGGGTCGTCACCGCCTTCCACGACCGCCGCGACGAGGACGGCGTGTTCGGGCCCATCAAGTCGGGCACCGACCGCGCGAGCCGCAACGTGCTGGTCTGGGAGCTGGGAGAGGACGCCCGCGTCGTCCTCCGTCCGAGCGGCACCGAACCCAAGGCCAAGGTCTACGTCGAGGTCGCCGGCCGCCGCGGCGCCGAGCTGGCCACCGAGATCCCCCGGGTCGACGCCGAAGCGGCCCGCCTGGCGGAAGACTTCGTGCTGCTCATGCTCCGGGCGGTCGACCTCGAGCTGCCAGCCTGGGCGCTGAGGACCAGCGACCTCGTCGCCATCGAGCACAAGCTCGACTTCGCCACCGCGGTCCTCCCCGACCTGGATGCGCGCTTCGCGCAGGGAGAAGACCCCGCCGCTGTCGGCCAGTGGCTGGACCGCCGCATCGCCCCCTACGGGCGCGATGCTCGCCAGCTCGTCGTCGACGCCGTGCGCGCCTGGGTGCGGGTCGAGCGACCCGCCAGCGCGGCCGCGGTGCTCGCCCTGTTCGAGGGCTGAAGGCGCGCTGACCGCTCAGACAGGAAGCTCAGCCGGTAGCGAGCCAACCCCACGCGCCCGCGGCTCGAACGTCGACGGTTGGGCAGAGCCACCGAAAGCCAAGGGCGGACGGTCCTTGTTGGTGAGAGCTTCGACGAACACCCCTGTGGTGTGTGGCGTGTGGTGCAGGGGGCGAGGGCGCGAGGGCACGAACCGCGAGGCCACGAGTGCTGGCCTGCCGGTTCGCGAACACGCATGGTCACCTTGATCTGGTCGAGTCCGAAGACCGGGCCCGAGAAGGGGCTCAACGGGCGCAGCGACGCCGTCGTCGAAGCACAACGCGCTGCGGTGCACATCGCCCAGGCACAGATGCCAACCGCCGAGCTGGCCGCGAGCCTGTCGTGCTCCGCTCTCACGGTGCGCCGACTCGCGGTCCCGGCGCCAGCAGGTGCGGACCGGCGGTCCGAGGGCGGCGACGAGCAGCGTGGCGCTCACAACCCGGGGTAGGTCCGGGACCTCGGGCCACTTATGAGCGCCTCGCGACGCG
>CAZRFD010000327.1:0-2880 GCA_964599085.1 uncultured Enterobacterales bacterium
GCTGGGCGTGGTTGACGCCGAGCCCAGCCGCACGACCGTCTGGCGTGCCGCCCGCCGGATGGGCCTTCCGGTGCAGCGTTGCGCCACACCGCGGACCAACGACGTGCGGCCGTTCCGGTACCCCCACCGCATGCAGATGCTGATGTGCGACGGCAAGCACTTCCGGGCCGGTGCCGCGCGGCTGCGCCGCGTCGCCTTCTTCTACCTCGACAACGCGACCCGGTACGGCCTGCACGCCGTCGTTGGCACCTCGGAGTCGAAGGCGCTGTTCCTGCGCGGACTGTACGAGACCATGGCCCGGCACGGACTCTTCGACATCGCCTTTCTCGACCGGGGGGCTGGCTTCGCCGCCAACGCCACAGCCGAAGTGGTCCGCAGGTTCGACGCCCACCTCGTCCACGGCCGCGCCCACTACCCGGCAGGCCGCGGCGCCATCGAGCGGTTCAACAGGACGGCGTTTTCCGCTGTGCTGCGCAACCTCGACCGGCGGCCGGACATCGACCCGGACTGTGGCTCGTTGGAGCTGCGCCTGCAGCACTACCTCGCCGAGGTCTACAACCAGCGGCCACACGAAGGCATCGACGACGACACGCCCGCCGAGCGCTGGTACGCCGATCCCCGCGCGCTGCGCATGGCCGACAGCGACCGTTGGCTGCGTGAACAGTTCGTGGTGGTCCTGCAACGCAAGGTGACGAACGACAACACCGTGTCCGTCGATGGCACGGTCTACGCGGTCCCGCGCGGCTGCGCAGGCACCCGGGTCCAGCTCTACCAGCACGTGCTCGACGGCGAGCTGTTCGTCGTGCACGAAGGGCGCTGGATCCGGCTCGACCCCGTCGACCTGCACGCCAACGCCGTGTCGCGCCGGGGGCGCCCGACAGCGGCGCTTCAGGCGACCGGCCGGGACGAAGCATCGCCCCTTCCCCCCACCGCCGCCGAGCTGGCCTGGATGCGGGACTTCGCGCCCATCGTCGGACCCGACGGCGGCTTCTCCGACCCACAAGAGGAGTAGCTCATGGACGACATTCGGCCGAGGTTCGGCCTGCACACCCTGCCCTGTACCCGCGAGATCGCGGTCGCCGATCACATCGCCATCGCCAGCTACGACGAGGCGCTGCGAGGCCTGCTGCACGCCGTGCAGCAGCGCCAGTCGGCGGCCCTGATCGCACCGGCCGGCACCGGCAAGAGCAACGTGCTGCGGGCGCTCATGGCTCGGCTGCCCGAGACCCTGTACCGGACCCACTACGTCAAGGTCACCGGCCTGTCCAAGCGCGACATGTGCCGCGAGATCGCGGCCGCGGTCGGAGCGGAGCCGGCCGGCAGCTACCCGTGGCTGGTGCGCCGGCTCCAGGAGCGCTTCGATGCCGCCGACACCGACGGTCTGCGGCCGGTGCTGCTGCTGGACGAGGCGCATGAACTGCGCCCCGACGTGCTCGGGATGCTGCGGATCCTCACCAACTTCGACGTCGACAGCCGGCTCGTCCTGTCGGTGGTGCTGGCCGGGCAGCCCCCACTGACGAGGCTGCTGCGGCGCCCGGACCTCGACGCCGTGGCGCGTCGCCTGGTCTACTACGCTCGGCTCCGGACGCTCACCCGCGACGAGACCCGGCAGTACCTGCGGCACCGGCTGCAGGTCGCGGGCGCTTCCTCGCTGCCCTTCGACGATCGCGCACTCGACGCCATCTACGATGTCGGTGCCGGCAACCTGCGGGCGACCGACCGGCTGGCGCTGCGCGCGCTGGAGCTGGCCGCCAAGGCCGATCACGACGTGGTCGGCACCGAACACGTCGCTGGCGCCCGCGCCACACTGTGGCCGTAGCCATGCTCCCCGTCGTCCGCGCCACCGACCTGGCTCGACAGGACCCCGAACGCCGCTGGCTCATCCGCGACCTGTGGGGCCACCAGGCCCAAGGAATCATCGGCGGCGCTCCGAAGCTGGGCAAGTCCTTCTTCGGCCTGGACCTGGCCGTCAGCGTTGCGAGCGCCACAGACTGCCTGGGTGCCTTCGAGGTCCTCGAACCGGGACGAACCCTGGTCTACCTGGCCGAAGATGTCGAGGCATCGGTACGAGATCGCATCGAGGCGCTGTGTCAGCACCGAGGGCTCGACCTCGAAACGCTCGACCTGCACGTGATCACCGCCCCCGTCCTGCGGCTGGACCAGGGCCGAGACCGTCAGCGCCTCGAACAGACCCTGGAGGCCCTCCGGCCGCGGCTGCTGTTGCTCGATCCCCTGGTCCGGCTCCACCGGCTCGATGAGAACTCGGCCCAGGAGATCAGCGGGCTGCTCGGCTACCTTACAGAGCTAGGCCGCCGCTTCGAGGTGGCCATCGTCCTGGTGCACCACGCCAGCAAGAAGCACCGGGCGCGACCGGGCCAGTCGCTGCGGGGCAGCTCCGATCTGCATGCGTGGGGTGCCAGCAACGCCTACCTGTCCCAGGGCAAGGACGGCGTCGTGCTGACGCTGGAGCACCGCGCAGCTCCCTCGCCCAAGCCGCTTCGGCTCGCGCTGGTGTCGAGGGCCGACGGCTCGGCGACACACTTCGAGCTCGATGGCGTCGCGCGGTCCAAGAGCGAAGCCTCGCTCACCCACCGCGTCCTCGAGGCCCTCGTCGACGGGCCCACGAATCGTCAGGACCTCCGCCAGCGCCTTCGCGTCAACAACCAGAAGCTGGGCAATGTCCTCGTCCGACTGGAGGCTGCTGGCAGCATCCAGCGCTCTTCCAGCGGTTGGCGGCTCCCAAGTACCTGAACGTCCCTGCGCTCTGGAGCACGGCAGCGCCGTCCCTCTCCTCCATCCCCCCCCGGGGACCGGGCCGCCGACGGTGGACCGAAGTCCCTTGGCCCCGCCGATCGCATGGTCGGCGGGGCCTTCTCGTCT
>CAZRFD010000328.1:0-2835 GCA_964599085.1 uncultured Enterobacterales bacterium
GAAGCCGTTGACGACGCCCACCTCGACGAGGGGCAGCGCGAGGAGGAGCAGCTCGGCAGCGTCGACTACGAGGTGCGGGTCTGCCCGCAGCACGAGATCGTGGTGGTGATCCCCAAGAACCGGTGGGGCTCGGGCTACGTCAAGTGCCCCTCCTGCGGCTACCGGACCTCGACCCGCGACACGGTCACCCTGGTGTCGGCGACCTACACCAGCGGTGGCGAGGTCGAGGTCACGGTCGACTGCAGGCACTGCGGCCACCACGCCCAGAGCACCCACGCCACGCCAGTCCTGACCCGGTCCTCGTCCAGCAGCTCCGGCGGTGGCTACAGCGGCGGCAGCGGCTTCGGTGGCGGCAGCTCCGGCGGAGGCGGCGCCGGCCGGAGCTGGTAGCGGCGACCCGCAGCGGACACGCCCGGCGCCAGCTCCCAGCTCGGCCGACGACCACTTGCGGGTCGGGGTGTCCATGCGCTACAACTGGTCGGACCACCCGACCATCGAATCATCAACACCCTGGAAGCCGGCCGTGTCCTTCTCGCCCATCCAGCGCCTCAAGATCGCCGACCAGGTCGCCCACGCGCTGCGGGACGCGATCCTCGGCGGTCGCTACGAACCCGGCGACCCGCTGCCATCCGAACGCAGCCTCGCCGACCAGTTCGGCGTGAACCGCGGCACGATCCGCGAGGGGATCCACCGGCTGGAAGCCTGGGGCCTGGTCGAGGTCCGCCAGGGCGGCAGCACGCGGGTGCGGGACTTCCTCGCCAGCGCCGGGCTCCAGCTCCTGCCGTGGCTCATCGCGCCCGCCGGCCGAGTCGACCCGACGCTGCTCGCCGACCTGCTGGAGCTGCGGGTCGCGCTGCTGGCCTGGACCGCGGGCCGCGCCGCCGAGCGCCACAGCGACGCCCAGCTCGACGCCCTCCGGGACTGCTTGAAGCGCCTCGACGCCGCCACCTCCCCCGCGGAACGGGGAGAGGCCGACTGGGACTTCTTCGAGGTGCAGGTCGCGATGACCGGCAACCGGGTGCTGGCCCTGCTCGGCAACGCCATGCGCCGCGTCTACGACGAGAACACCGCCCTCTTCTCGCTGGTCTACGCCGCCGACCCCTTCGACACCGCCCTGCACCACGACGCCGTCGCGGCCATCGCCGGGCAGGACGCCACTGCCGCCGCCGACGCGATGCGCGCCTACGGCGCCCGCGTCCTTCGACAGGTGGCGCCGTGAACGCCCCGCGCTTCGCCGAGGTCATGGCCGCGGCCCGCCGGGCGCAGCCCGCCTGGGAACAGACACCGGTCGCCGACCGCGCGCGCCTGCTCGGCCGCGTCGCCGACCGCCTCGCCGCCCGGGCCGATGCCCTGGCCGCCCTCGTGGTGGACGAAAACGGCAAGCCCCAGGTCGAAGCCTTCGCCCACGACGTGCTGCCCTCGCTGCAGTACCTGCGCTGGCTGGAGGCCCACGCCGCCGATGTCCTCGCCGACCGCGAGCAGCCGCTGCGCTGGATGCCGGTCCGCCGGGCCACCATCTGCCGCCGGGCCTTCGGTGTGGCGCTGGTCATCTCCCCCTGGAACTTCCCGCTGGCCATCCCGCTGGCGGGCGTCGCCACGGCCCTGGCGGCCGGCAACGCCGTCGTGCTCAAGCCCAGCGAAGCCACGCCGCGGGTCGCCGACGCCCTCGCTGACCTGTTCGCGCCGCTGCCGCCGGGCCTGCTGACGGTGGTGCACGGCGACGGTCGGGTGGGGGCCGCTCTCGTCGACGCCGGACCCGACAAGGTCTTCTTCACGGGCTCGCTGGCCGCCGGCCGCGCGGTCATGGCCCGGGCCGCCCAGCACCCCGTGCCGGTCAGCCTGGAGCTGGGCGGGGTCGACGCCCTCATCGTCTGCGACGACGCCGACCTGGAGCTTGCGGCCTCGGCCGCCGCCTGGGGGGCCACCTGCAACACCGGCCAGGTCTGCGCTTCCGTCGAGCGCATCCTCGTGCAGCGCGGTGTCGCCGACGAGTTCCGGCAGCGCCTCCTCGACAAGCTCGGCCGGATCTCCGTGGATCGGGACCAGGGACGCCCCACTCTGCCCCGCCAGGTCGAGGTCTGGCGACGCCATCTCGCCGACGCCGCGCAGCGGGGGCTGTCCGTGGCAGGTGGCTGGCAGCGCACGACCGACCGCCTCCGCCCGACCCTCGTCAGTGGGGAGGGCACCGCGCGGTCGCTGGCCTGGACCGAGGAGAGCTTCGGCCCCCTCGTCGCGCTGGTCCCCTTCGCCGACGACGACGACGCCGTCGACCTGCACGACGCCGCCGGCATGGGGATCACGGCGTCGGTCTTCAGCCGGGATCCGGGCCGCGCTGACCGCCTGGCCCGGCGGCTCCGCGCCGGACTGGTCAGCGTCAACGACGTCGGGGCCACGCTCTACGGCCACGGCGAGCTGCCCTGGGGCGGCGTCGGGCGCTCGGGCTTCGGCCGCAGCAAGGGGGCCGAGGGCCTGCGGGAGGCGACCTGGCCGCAGGTCATCGACGCCGCCCGCACCCCCGGCGTCGAGCCCAAGAAGCCCTGGTGGTACCCCTACGACCACCACCAGCTCGCGGTGATCCGCCGCTTCGTCGACCTCGTCGGCGCGCGCGGCGCGCTGCGCCAGGCCCGGGAGGGCGCCGCCATGACCGCCGCCACCGGGCGCCTCCTCGCCCGCTCCCCGAGGCTGTGATGCAGGCCGACCCGCTGACCGCGCTCGATCGCCCGCGCTTCCCCGACGGCGCCGCCGGCCACGTCGAGAGCTGGTTCTGGCGCGCCAACCACCCGACCCGGCGCCGCGCGCTGTGGATCAAGGCCACCGTGCTGCGCCCCGACGACG
>CAZRFD010000329.1:0-2834 GCA_964599085.1 uncultured Enterobacterales bacterium
GTCGACGCCGTCGTACCAGGTCTCTGTTGCTGCGGAGTTGATGCTTGCGTCGGTGTCGTCGCAGTCGGCGCCGCCGACCGCTTCGCCGTCCTCGCCATCGCCGTCGACATCCGTCAGGTCGCCGTCGACGCAGTCGTTGTCGATGCCGTCGTAGGCGATCTCGGTTGCGCCGGGGTGGACGTCGCCGTCGGTGTCGTCGCAGTCGGTGGCGTCGTCGATCCAGAGCGCGGAGCCCTCGCAGGCGAGCGTCGTGCTGTCGGGATTGCCGTAGCCGTCGCCATCGGCGTCCTCGTAGAAGGTCGTCTCGCCGACGGCGCCGGCTTCGTCGATGGCGTCATCGCAGTCGTTGTCGACGCCGTCGCAGACCTCGGTCGCGCCGGGGTTGATGCTCGCGTCGGCGTCATTGCAGTCGACGGTGTCGAACCAGCCGTCACCGTCGGCGTCCTGGACCAGGCTGTCCGGTCCGCCGTAGATCCCGATGTCGCTGCGGTCGCCCGCGGGGTCGAGGATTTTGGGGTCGCCGGCGTCGATCAGCGGGGAGTCCACCGAGGGCACCAGGTCGTCGTTGCCGCAGTCGCCGTCGAGGCTGTACGAGGTCAACGCGGGATCATCGGCGATGTTGCCGTCGCTGTCGGTGAGGAAGGTGAAGTAGCCGCCGGCGTCGCCGCCGGTGTTCTCCCACCAGTCGTTGTAGGTCACGGTCGCGTAGTACGACCCGCTGTAGCTGTCGGCGGCGTATACCCCCGCTCCGTCGACCGTCCAGGCCACGAGGTTGTTCGTGAAGGTCGGGTAGGCGTAGTACACGTACAGGCCACCGCCGTAGGTCGCGCTGTTGCCGAGCAGGTCGTTGTTCAGCAGCCACAGGTCATAGTCGACGTAGGCGTACAGCCCACCGCCCAGGTCGCTGGCGGCGTTCTCTACGAAGGCGTTGTTCGTCCAGGAGCTGCCGTTGTACTGGTAGTAGTCATACGCGCCGGCGCCCCGCGCGGCCGTGTTGCCACAGAACCAGGAGTGCGCCACGTCGACCGTGTCGTTGTAGTACAGGTAGAGGCCGCCACCGTAGTCGGTTGCGTCGTTGTCGGTGAAGCTGGCGCCGTCGAGCGCTGCCGTGCCGAAGCTGCCGAGGTAGGCGCCAGCCCCGTAGACCGCGCTGTTGCCCACGAAGCTGCTGTCGGCGACGTCGGCGGTGTAGGACCAGGAGTAGCCGCTCGCGTACAGCCCGCCGCCTGTGCCCTCGCTGCTGTTGCCCACGAAGCTGCTGTCGCTGACGGCCACGGATGCGTAGGGGTAGACGTACACGCCGCCGCCGTGGCTGGCCGCGGTGTTGCCGTCAAAGCTGGTCGAGGAGATATCGAGGTCTGAGTAGTAGTACGAACAGATGCCGCCGCCCTCGCCGCCGGCGCTGTTGTCCGTGAACTCGGATCCAGAGACCGTGGTCGTCGACTCGAGGTAGTAGAGGTTGATGGCACCGCCGTCGTACACAGCCGTGTTGCTATCGAAGAGCGCGCCGTCGACGGTGAGGCTGGACGTCGAGGACACATAGAGCGCCCCGCCGTAGCTACCAGCGCCGTTGCCGGTGAGCTGGGTGCCGGTCAGGGAGAGCGTCGTCTCGCTGGTGGCCAGGGCTGCGCCGCCGGACCAGGTCGCGCTGTTGGCGGCGAAGCTCGAGCCCTCGTCGGTCCACGTCGAGCCGTACACGACCGAGACCGCGCCGCCGTAGGTGCCCGTGTTCCTGTCGAAGCTGGCCCCGGTGGTGGACAGGCTGCTGTCGCCGGTGACGTAGACGGCGCCGCCGTAGTAGCCGGCGTTGCCCGAAAAGCTGCTGCCGTCGATGCTGATGTCGGCGCCGCTGCCGTAGATAGCGCCGCCGTAGACGTAGTAGCTGTCGGCCAGGCCGTTGTCGCGGAAGCTGTCGTCGGTGCTGGTCAGGCTGGCGCCGTCCAGCAGCGCCAGGGCGCCGCCCTCGCTGTAGGCGTAGCCGTTGGCGTACCAGGTGGTCTGGCTGCTGGTCACCGTCGCCGTGCTGGCGGCCTGCACACCGGAGCCGCCGTACCAGGCCTGGTTGGTCTCGACCCGGCTGCTGTCGATGCTCAGCGCGACCGCGCCGTCGTCGTCGTTGAGGTAGGCGCCGCCGCCGTAGTAGGCCTGCCCGTTGCTCAGCGTGCTGTCGGTCAGGGAGACGCTGCCGCCGCTGCCGACGTAGAGGTTGCCGCCGATGTAGCCGGCGTTGTCGTCCAGTTCGACCCCCGACAGGGTGGCCGTCCCGCCGATCACCGCGAGCCCGCCACCCTGGAGCGCGGTGCTCGACGACGTCGACCCGCTGCTGCGGATCCAGGCATCGACCAGCTCGAGGCTGCTGCCCTCGACGTAGATCGCGCGGTAGCTGCTGTTGCGGATCTCCATGCCGGAGACCCGCACCGACTCGCCGAGCGCGATGGTGACCGCGTTGGTGCAGGCTCCGCGGCCGTTCAGGGTCACGTCGGAGGCGCTGGCCCCCTCGATGGTGAGGTCCTTGCCTGAGGTGTCGATGCACTCGGTGTAGGTGCCCGCGGCCACGGTGATCGTGTCGCCGCTGCTGGACGCGTCGATTGCGTCCTGGATGCTGGAGTAGGTGGCGCTGCCGTCGTCGGCGACTGTCAGGGTGGCGGCGAGGGAGGGCAGGCTGAGGGCGAGGAGGCTGACGAGCATGGGAGTCCTGGGACCGGCGGGAGAGCAGCCATGCTACCAGCGCTTCAGCCGGACAGCGGCGCGCGGTGCGGGGCGCTTCGACGCAGCCTGTTCACCGCACCACCACCGCCCGTCCCGGGTACAGAAAGACATCGGCGTCGCCGACG
>CAZRFD010000330.1:0-2809 GCA_964599085.1 uncultured Enterobacterales bacterium
GACGTCACGGTGGTGCTCGACCGCGGCGTGGCCATGTACTCGGGCATGGTCCCGGGCCTGGTGGCCGGCCAGTACCGCGCAGAGGAGCTGAGCATCGACGTGGCGGCGCTGGCCCGGGCCGCGGGGGTGAGGGTCGTGCAGCGGGCCTGCGTGGGCATCGACCCGGCGGGCCGCAGGGTGCTGGTCGAGGGAGGGCCGCCGATCCCCTACGATCTCGCCAGCCTCAACCTCGGCAGCGTCGTCGCCGGCACGCAGCTCCCCGGTGTGGCCGCCCACGCCATCGCCACACGGCCCATCGTCGACTTCACCGCGGCCATCACGGCGCGGCTGGACGCACTGTCGACCCGGTCGACGCCGCGGGTGGTGGTGGTCGGCGGCGGTGCCGGCGGCGTGGAGCTGGCCTTCTGCGCAGCGGCCCGACTGCGGGCGGCGGGCGCCGATCCCCAGGTCCGCCTGGTCGACGCCGGCCCCAGACTGTTCACTGCCCGGCCGCCCCGCTTCAGTCGGGTGCTCCACAGCGCAGCAGCGCGGCGGGGGATCGAACTGTTCATGGGTCGCCGGGTGACTGCCTGCGAGCTGGGCCGCGTGCTCCTCGACGGAGGAGAGGTGGTGGAGAGCGACTGCACGATCTGGGTGGCGGGCGCCGCAGCCCCTCCGCTGCTCCGGGACAGCGGCCTGCCGGTGGACGCCCGCGGCTTCGTGCGGGTCGACGACCAGCTCCGGGTGATCGGCCACCCCGATCTGTTCGCGGTGGGAGACTGCGCCGTGCTGGAGAGCTGGCCCGAGATCCCCAAGGCCGGGGTCTACGCGGTCCGCGAGGGCCCGGTGCTGTTTGCCAACCTCGACCACAGCCTGCGCGGCACCCCCCTGGAGACATACCGGGCGCAGCGCCGCTTCCTCACCCTGCTCAACCTCGGCGACGGCACGGCCATCGGCGGGCGCACCGGCGTGAGCTTCCAGGGGGCCTGGGTCTTCCGGCTCAAGGACCGCATCGACCGGCGCTTCGTGGCGCGCTTCGCCGTCCCGGAGCACGAGGGGGACCGACCCGACGACGGCGCAGCCACACCGGACGAGCGGCCAGACAGGTCAATCTGACCTGTATTGATACATCTATTCGACTCACAATGCACCACCGACCCGATCCCACCCCCACCCAGGCTGGCACGCTCCTTGCGCAAGCCCCCGGGCACCGGACCGCAGTCGTCCACCACCTGGAGAACCCATGTCCACCTCCCCCGCCTCCCTCCTCCTCGACGCCATCCACACCGAGACCGGCGACCGCGAGGTCAGCGCCCGCTGGGCCGCCGACCACCGCGACGACGTCCGCCTCGTCGACATCCGTGAGCCCCACGAGCCGCAGGGCCCCCTCGGCGCGATCGACGGTGTCGAGAACATCCCCCTGCTGACCTTGCTGGGCAACGCCGCCAGCCTGGACCGCGACGAGCCACTGCTGCTCATCTGCCGGTCCGGACGCCGGTCGGGCCGGGCGGCCGACGCGCTGTCGCGGGCCGGTGTGCGGGCCGTGGCGTCGGTCGAGGGCGGCATGATCGCCTGGAACACCGAGGTGCTCGGCAAGCACGACATCCTGCGCCAGGAGAAGGTCGCCAACAGCGCGGTGCTCAGCGAGGCGATCTACCGGACCAACGGCGTGCCCGAGGTGTCGGCCGCCTGGGTAAGCAACAACTTCGGCCACTTCCGGCTCATCGACATCCGCGAGGCGCCCGAGCTGCGGGCCACGGGCAAGGTGGCCCAGGCCGAGCACATCGCCATGGCCGCCTTCATGGCCCAGGCCCAGAGCATGGACCGCGACACGCCCATGGTGGTGATGTGCGCGTCGGGCGGCCGCAGCGGGCGGGTGGTCGCCGCCCTGGCCAGCGCCGGCTTCTCGTCGGTGGCGTCGCTGGAGGGCGGCATGTTCGGCTGGATGGGCAGCGGCCTGCCCGCCGCCCGGGTCTGATCAGGCGCCCGCCGGGCCGCTACCGTCGGGACAGGCCAGGGCGATGACCCGGGCCAGGACGGCGGCGCCGGCCTGCCAGGCATCGTCGGACCAGGTGACGTCGGCGTCCCCGGTCCACCGCAGCTCGCAGGTGTAGCCGGCGGCGATGGTGTCGAGGAGCACCCGCGCTTCAGGCCCCCGCAGCCAGGCCACCGCCGGCCCCCACGACGCCCGCGGCGCGTCGATGAAGCTGCGGGCGACCGCGCCGCTGCGAACGTCCAGGCTGCCCCCCGTCACGATTGCCAGGTGCAGCCGCACCGTGCGCTTGCGCGGGTCGAGGTCCATGGCGAGGCGGCGCGTGGGTTCGGAGACGACCTGCTCGGGCGCCTCGGCCTCGATGGTCCAGGGGAGCGGGTCGGTCACGGCGGGCCTCGGGGGTGGTGCGCCAGCCTACCGCTGCGCGCGGTCCCGGCTTCAGTCCCTACCGAAGCCCACCGTGCGGAGCAGCCCCTTGCCCAGGGCGAGGGTGCCTTCGAGGGCATCGGACTCGCGCCGATGCAGGGCCGCGCTGGCGGCTTCGGCGCCGCTGGACCGACGCAGGGTCTCTCGCAGGCGCTCGCCGGTGGGGTCGCGATCCTCCGCAGCGAGCCTGGCGATGGCGTCGGCACCGACCTCGTCGACGAGCGCCCGCAGCGCCGCGGGTCCCTCGGCGGCTGCTTCCTGCACGGCGGCGAGCACGGTCTCGCTACCGTCGGTCTGCCGCAGCCCGCGCTGCACGGCCTGGACCCGCCGACCCGCGGCCGTCGCCGCCGGCGCGTCGCCAGGCGCGTCGATCTGCTCGGCGTCGGCCACCAGCTCCGGGGCGCGCCGCAC
>CAZRFD010000331.1:0-2786 GCA_964599085.1 uncultured Enterobacterales bacterium
GCTCGATGCGGAGGTAGCGGTCGATGAACTGCTCGGGGTCGCGGATGCCCATGCGCGACCAGGCCTCGTGGTCGACGTACTGGATGAGGTTGTAGAACTCGAGGGGGCTGTTCTTGGCTGGCGTTGCCGACAGCAGGACCACTCCGGCCCCGCCGGTTTGCCGCCGCACGGCCGCGCAGCGGAAGTCGAGCTGCCACGCCCGCTTGGAGCCCGACCCGGCGTTGCCCATGAAGCGGGGCACGCCGCCCTCGCGGGCCTCGGGCAGGTACAGGTTCTTGAAGTTCTGGGCCTCGTCGACGATGAGCAGGTCGACGCCGATGTCGTCCCAGGCGATGCCCGGGTCGTAGTCCCAGCCCCGAGGCAGCTCCATCTGCTCGGCGATCCAGGCGGCCACGCCCTCCTTGAGGATGGCGGCCTGGCGCTCGGTGAGCTTCTTGGTCTCTCGGGCGTTGCGCTGCCGCAGCCGAACCTCGCGCCGGATGGCCTCGGTCTGGTCGGCGTAGGCCCGGATGGCCCTCTCGTTCATCCGGGTCCGGGCGAGTGCGGTGTAGGTGAGCAGCACCACGTCGAACTCGCCGGTCTGGAAGCGGGTCCACTTCTCGGCGCGCTCCGCGGGCGTGTCAGTGGCGCTGGTGACCGTGCCCTTGCGCTTGCCCCGCGTGACGAGCTTCCGCTTCGAGCCGATGACGGCGATGCGGTAGTCGGGCAGCACCCGGCGAATGTCGGCCTCCCACTTCCAGACGATGCTGTTGGGGACGAGCACGACGGGCCGGCGGCACCAGCCCTCCTGCCGGGCGCGGGCGAGCACGCCGATGCCCGTGTAGGTCTTGCCGACGCCCACGTCGAAGGCGAGCAGGCCGCCCCGGTTGGCCAGGATGCGGCGGGCGCCGGCGACCTGGTGGGGGTGCAGCCGGATGCCGTCCTTCACGAAGCGAGCGATGGCCAGGGGCTCGGCGTCGTAGGTGGGCGCGACGTAGCCCTTGAAGTGCCGGTTGTAGGCGTGCTCGACCTGAGTGCGCCGGTCGTCGTCGCTGGCCACCCACGCCCGGAAGGACTGCTCCCACTCCTGCGCCTTCTTGATGCGGGCCTCGTCGATGCTCTCGTCGCGTCGCTTCTTCGGCTTGAAGGTCGTCTTGTCGTGGTTGATCCAGCCGATGCACCAGCGCGTCTCGCTGGCGTACTCGCGGGTGCGCTTGAGGTCCTCGTAGTCGTGGGTGGGCACCTGGACGAGGCCGTCCTTCCGCACGAGGTCCACGTCGCCGTAGTGCTTGTTGAGCGTGCCGCTCATCCACTGGGCGACCAGCGACAGCGGGATCCAGCCCTGGCGGGGGGACACGCCCTCGATGTCGTCGAAGACGGCGGGCTCGATGATGTCCCGCAGCTTGCGGGCCTGGGCCTCGATGCGGTCGAGGGGCACGGTGCCGTGCAGGCGCTCGGTCTGGCCCTCGGCGACCAGGGCCTCAGCCCGGTCGAGCTTCGGCCACAGGTTGCCGGTCAGGTAGTCGGCCTCGGGCACGAGGTCGGCGAAGGCATCGCCGTCGAGGCACCAGCCGGCGTCGAGCAGTTCGGGCAGCTTGGCCCGCACCGACCCAGGACCACCCCCGGCCTTCCAGGCGCCCTCGAGGTCGGACACGGAGCAGGACCGGTGCGTCCGGTAGACCCACTCGGCCAGGGCCACCACGTCGTCGGGCTTTCCCGTGTATCGGGGCGTCCAGGTCGGCTTGGTCGCCAGGCCGGGAATGAGCTGGCCCGCCTTGGAGAAGGCGGTCAGGAAGCGCTCGGCGGCGGTGTGGCCCTTCTGCACGAGCTTCCGCAGGTCCTGGCTGGCCCACGGGTTGCCGTGCTTCTTGGTCCAGGCGTTGAGCGCCTCGACGAGCTCCGGCCAGAGCTGGACGTGCTCGTCGCTGGTCTCGGCGGCGAGGGCCGCGAGGTAGCGGTCGACGCGGAGGCCGAGGGCGACGGCAGACGCGGCGTGCTCCGACAGGCCAGCGGTGGCCTGCTCGAGGCGGCGGGCCACGGTGCCCTTGGACTTGCGGGCCTTGGTGCCCGGGAAGGGGATGACCTCGCGGACGATCTCGCAGGCACCGCAGACCGGGCGCTCGACGAGGTCCGGCAGCCGGTCGAAGGTGCCGACGACCTGGTAGCCCCAGCGGGGCTTCTTGGTCTGGTCGTCGTCGCCGGCGTCCTGGCCGACCTCGGTGCCGAGGACGTGCTCGGGGTAGCGGCGGAAGTAGTCGCCCTCGAGGACGAAGCGGTCGCCCTCGTCCACCTCGCCGAGCTCGCCGCCCCGCGCCCGGAAGAAGAGCAGGTCCGTGACGAGCATCGCCCCGGGGAAGAGGGCGGACGGCAGCCGGTAGGCGGTGGAGAGGTGGTGCCGCTTGAGCACCTTCTCGCGCAGGCTGGCCTGGGCGGTGCCCTTGCCCGTCAGGAAGCCGCCGGGCACGAGGAACACGCCGAGCCCGTTGGGCGCGAGCAGGTCGAGCGACCTCCGCAGGAAGTAGGCGTAGGCGTTCTTCTCGCGGTAGGCGCGGTCGGGGTCCTCGGTGATGGACACGCCGCGCTGGCCGTAGGGCGGGTTGGCAAGCACCAGGCCCAGCCGGCCGGCGTACTCCGCACCGTGCTCGCGGACCCAGCGCTCGAAGGGGCCGTTGAACACGGGCACGTCGGCGCGCAGAGCCTGGAGCATCCGGGCCGACAGCTCGGACCACTCGACCACGAGCCACTGGAGGTCCTCGAAGCCGGGGCCGCTGGCGGCCTGGACGAAGCGCCCGATGCCCGCCGAGGGC
>CAZRFD010000332.1:0-2782 GCA_964599085.1 uncultured Enterobacterales bacterium
CCTGCCGCGCTCGATGCTGGCGTGGACGGACTTTTTACGGGGGGCTCAAGGTTGCCCTCCGGCGCAGCTTCGAGGGTGCGCTGCCATCGTCGGTGCTGCACCGGCGGAAGACGTCCTTCGACGTAGGTAGCGGCGTTCGGAGGCAGGTCGTCGAGTACCTCCGCAGCAACGGCAGAAGCGAACGCGACGAGCTGCGGCGCTTGTGGGGGCAGAGCTTCACGCACGACCCGTCCGTGCCGTACTTCCACGCCTACCCGGTCTTCGACGACGCGATCGACAGGCGCGGGGCGACCCACCGATGACTCGGTCCTCCACAGCCTTGCTGCGTGCCGTCGAGTCCTTGATGCTCGAGAAGTTCAGGACCGAGCCATTCCACAACCTGCACTTGATCTACGGGGACCACGCGCAGAGCTCCGTGCCAGGGGGCACCTGCTCGGACAAGACCCTGAGCTTCCTCGCGTCCGCTGAACGGGAGGGGTTCGATGTGTCCCTGCACTCAGGGTTCATCGGAGGTCGGGAGATCCACCGCCTCGCGAGGGTCACCATCGATGGCCTGGACTACTTCGCCGACGTCGGGAACGGGTGGCCCGCGCTGAAGCTCTACCCAGGACACCGGGAGGTCAGCTACCGCTTCTTCGGAATGGGCTTCCGCACGGTGATCTCGGGCCCGACCCTTTCCGTCTTCCACGAGAAGAGCGGGAAGGAGTCGCTGCAGCTCGAGGTCGACATGCGCGGAAGGCCGGAGCACGACATCCGACGAGACATCGAGGAGCGGTTCAGCTCGGGCGTCCAGTACCCCTTCAGCAACAGCCTGCGCTTCTCGCAGGTCGTGGGGGCCCGGTTCCTGTTCCTTCGAGGGGATCGCCTGGAGATGTACGGCGACGAGGACTTCCAGGTGGTCGAGGGGATCGGGAAGGCCGATGTAGCCGAGGTGATCCACCGGTACTTCGGCCACGACGTGCGGAGCTTGGGTGGCGAGAACCGGTAGATGGCCTGGGGCCCGAGCCCTCTGGCGGTCAGGTCGCTCGATACCCCGCCCCACGCCCCCGCCCCCCATCCTCGACGAGCACCCCGGCCTCGACCATCGCCGACAGCACCCGCAGCGCCGTCCGCTCCGACACGCCCAGCTCGCTCGCCAGCCGCCCTCGCGTGACCCGTCCCCCGGCCCTGGCGAGCCCCAGCGCGGTCCCCCACCGGTCGTCCGGCTCGGGCGCCCCGACTGCATGCACCACCAGCCGGTACGTCGTCCCCGCCCCGGCGCCCTCCCGCACGACACGCCCCTGGGCCAGCAGCGGCGACACCAGCCGCCCGAGCGTCGACTTCGACACCCCCAGCGCCGCCCGGAACTCCGCCGCTCGCATCGGGCCTCGCTGCTCCAGTAGCTCGAGCACCGAGGGCGGCTCCTCGGCCACCACGGCCTCGCCCTCCTCGTCCCACGCTGGCCCCAGCGCCCGGCGCAGGTCCTCGGCCCGCAGCGCCTTGCCCGTGGCCGTCGCCAGCGCCCGGTACAGGGTCCGCTCGAGCTCCCGGACGTTGCCAGGCCAGGCGTAGGCGCGCAGCACGGCCTCGGCGTCCTGGCCGAGCGCCCGCCGTGGCAGCCCATGCTTGTCGCGGGCGCGGACCATGAGCGCGCGGGCCAGCAGCACCACGTCGTGGCCCCGCTCCCGGAGCGGCGGCAAGGTGACCTCGCAGTAGGCCATCCGGTTGTAGAGGTCCTCGCGGAAGCGGCCCTCGGCCACCAGCCGGGGCAGGTCGCGCCAGGTCGCCGCCACGACCCGCACGTCCACCCGGACCTCGCGGCTGTCGCCCAGCCGGCGGATCACGCCCTCCTGGAGCACGCGCAGCACCTTGGCCTGCACGTCCATCGGCATCTCGCCGATCTCGTCGAGGAAGAGGGTGCCGCCGTCGGCGTCCTCGAAGGCGCCGGTACGGTTCTCGACGGCGCCGGTGAAGGCGCCGCGCCGGTGGCCGAAGAGCTCGGACTCGACGAGGTGGGCGGGCAGGTTGGGGCAGCTCACGGCAACGAAGCGCCCGCACCGACCGCTGGCGCGGTGCAGCTCGCGGGCGACGAGCTCCTTGCCGGTGCCGGTCTCGCCCAGGACGAGGGCTGGCAGGGCGGTGGGGGCGTAGCGGCGCAGCTCGCGCAGCATGGCGCGCACGGCGGGGCAGTCGCCCACGATGCCGTGGTCGGGCACGCGCACCTTGGGGCGCGGCGCCGGGCGGCGGCGGGTCTGCGGGGGCGAGGGTCGCGGCATCCGGGGCTCCCGGAAGGCCCTGGCGGGGTGCCTTCCGACCCGACTGCGGAAGATCTTCCTGGGGCGGGGTCGCGCGCGGCGCAACTGAGCGAAGACCCGCTGCTCACCTCGCTTCTCGTCCGCGAAAAATGTGGGGTTCGTGTTCCTGCCCTCGCGTGAGGCTCACGCTCCCCAGCGGTCCTCACCCACGTAGAGCTCGGGCTCGGGCAAGGGCCCGGCCTCGAAGATGGCCCGCACGCCGTCCTTGCGGTTGGTCGGGTGGAAGGGACTGCCGTCGATGCCGACGAACTCGCGCAGCGCCTTGGCGAGCTGGGAGACCTGGACCTTGAAGGCGTCGTAGGAGGCGATGCCGCCGACCTGCCGGGAGCAGGTCCCGTGGCCCTCGCAGAGCGCCTCGAGAATGGCCCAGCCCTTCGTGCGCCGCCGATCGCGGCTGCGGGCGTTGGTGAGGCCCAGCTCGGCGGCGGTGAAGCCCCACTCGTTCCGGATCCGTGCAAGACCTCGAAAGTACGCAACTTTCCGAGCCC
>CAZRFD010000333.1:0-2693 GCA_964599085.1 uncultured Enterobacterales bacterium
CGTTGCTCTGGTCGCGCTTGCCGATGTCCGCCTGGGGGGCGTCCAGGGCGAGCCAACGGTGGTCTCCGTCGACGTCGAGGAGCCCGATGCGCCAGCCCAGCTCTTCGTCTGGCCCCACTCCCCTCCATTCTCCGGAAGCGTCCAGGCAAGACGACTCCGCGTCGAAGGGGCCGTGGACCAGGTACACCACACCCTGGTCGTAGGTGTCGTCCTTCCACCCCAGAGCCGCGAGCAGCGCGTCATCGTAGCCGTCACCATCGATGTCGGCCGCAACGGCACCCTCACCCATGTAGTCCCCAGCATTGACACCCCGCATCACCGCGGTCGACGCGACCGTCGGCGTCACGGTGCCACGCTGCGTCCCGTCGATCAGGAAGAAGGCGCCCACGTCCTCGTCCAAACCCTCGTCCCAGCCCGGCGCACCGACCCATAGCTCTTCGACCCCGTCACCGTTGGTGTCACCGGCAGCGAACAGCCCCAGTCCCAGCGACGTGCTCGGTTCCGGAGCCTCCACCACCAGCGCCGCCGACCGCGCCGCGATCTCCCCCTCCGGG
The DNA here is from genome assembly GCA_964599085.1 of uncultured Enterobacterales bacterium. Taxonomy (GTDB): domain Bacteria; phylum Myxococcota_A; class UBA796; order UBA796; family UBA2385; genus J125. The sequence goes on from CAZRFD010000333.1 coordinate 555, forward strand.
CCGCAGGAGGAGTCCTCCCCCGAACAGTCCTGGTCGATGCCGTCTTCGCAGGCGTCTTCGGCACCGGGATGCACGCTGACGCTGCCGTCGTTGCAGTCCGTCCCCTCGGGGTCTTCGTCCTGGCTGGCGTAGCCATCACCGTCCGCGTCGAAGTCGTCGTCACCGGCGCAGTCCTGGTCGAAGCCGTCGTACCAGATCTCTGCGGCGCCGGGAGACACCGACGGGTCGCTGTCGTCGCAGTCGCCCCCCTCGGCCACTGCGCCCTCGGGCTGGGCGCAGTCCTGCACGGTCCCGGTCCCGCCCCAGCCGTCGCCGTCGGCGTCGACGTACCACAGCGTATCGGGCGGGTCCCGCACGCCGTCGCAGTCGTTGTCGACGCCGTCACACAGCTCTTCAGCGTCGGGGTGCACGGAAGCATCGCCATCGTCGCAGTCCAGGGCGTTGTCGACCGTGCCCGGCGGCTGGTCGCAGGCCAGCGTGTCGGCGGCTTCACCGAAGCCGTCACCGTCAGAGTCGGCGTGCCACACCTGCTGTTCACAGGGCGCCGGACCGCCGTCCGGGTCGGCGCCACAGGCCAGCAGCAGCAGCGGCAGCAGCGGCAGCAGCGGCAGCAGCATGGACAGCATCACTCGCAGTCGTCGTCGGAGTAGCCGGTCTCTTCGGGGCAGGTGGGTTCGGCGCTGGACGCGAGGTCACCCTCGCAGCCAGTGCTGCCCCCCGGATAGCAGTCATCGCTCGCCCCGGGCCCCCCATCCGCGGAGTCGGCGTGAGCTGCGGGATACCCCACATGCACCTGGTCGTCGTTGCCGCCCAGACCCTGCAAGGTGTCGTTGCCATCACGCCCGCAGAGGTTGTCGTTGCCGTCGCCGCCCCGGATGGTGTCGTTGCCCGGACCGCCGTTGAGCTGGTCGGCGTCGTCGTCCCCGTAGATGTCGTCGTCGCCGCGGCCGCCCATGATCTGGTCGTCGTCGACGCCCCCGTGCAGCTCGTCCGGGCCGGGCCCACCCCACATGTTGTCGGCACCGCTGCCCCCCCAGGCGTGGTCGTCTGCGCCGCCGTGGCTCCAGATGTCGTCACTACCGGCGTCCCCGTAGATGTACTCCGCCAGGCCGTTGCAGGCCTTCGAGCCGTGCAGGTCGTCGTCGGAGGCGTCGCCCCACATCTTGCCCACGGATAGGCCACCGCCACCCGTCATGTTGTACCGGATGTTGGTCGAGAAGTGGAAGTACAGCTCGTCCCGGTACTCGGTCCCCACCAGCCAACCCTGCTTCTCGCCGCTGGCCGTGAACCCGCAGAAGAAGTAGTTCGTCGGCGTACCCGCGGCCGAAGCGTAGCCCCAGGCGCAGTAGTCGTAGCCGTCGCAGAGCGGCTCTTCCCCCGTGTCGTAGGTCGCGCTGTCGTAGACCATGTAGGCACGATAAGTGTCGGCACCTGCGAGGTCGATCTTGGCCGCAGAGCACACCCAGCGGTCCGTACCGCTCGGGACCTGGCACACATCGTAGCCGTCCGGGTTACAGACGGCCGACGCGTAGGCCCCACCCGGCGGCCGCGCCACCGCGGCACTGCTGACCAGCAGCAGCGAGAGGGAACCGGTCAGCAGGCGGTGTCCCTGCCGCGCCTGCGCGCGCTTCCGAGAGGTCGTGGTCATCGTCGAGTCTCCTGTCTGTCGTCCGTGGGCGGCACCCCCGCCCGGGGTTCGCCAAGCGGCGACTACGGGATCGGAGGCTGCTGCAGGTCGAGGTGCGACACGCAGGACTGCAGGGGGACCGGAGCCGGGCGGAGCGCCCCGTCGATTCGGTCGGAGCTGGCCCCGCCGCCCACGGCATCTACGCCAGCGACCTCCACCTCGACCTCCCTCGGCCCCGTGCACGCGGTCGAGAGACCATCGACATCGACCTGCACCTGGACAACGTCCGGAAGTTCGGAGGCCGAGATGCGAATGCGTCGCGGGGCGGCGGTGGCGGGCAGGTCGCAGAGGAGGACCCCCTCGCTCAGCACACAGGATGGGGCTGCGTCAGCGCTTCCTGCCAGCGCCTGATGCCCCACGGCACCAAGCAGCGCTCCCGCCACGGCCCACAAGAGGACGGCAGGCGGCAGGCGGCAGGCGGCAGGCGGCAGGCGGCAGGCGGCAGGCGGCAG
>CAZRFD010000334.1:0-2677 GCA_964599085.1 uncultured Enterobacterales bacterium
CCATCGACACCGTCGGAAATGCAGCTACCATCGGTCAGAGCAGGATCTTCACCCAATCGATCAGTGGCCGCTGACAGCGTCGCGAAGTGCGCATCACCGTTCAGTGTAAAGTCGAAGGCGCCGTCTTCCAGGTCGGCTGGGGCGCCTGTGAACTGACGAGGTGCTCCGAGATCGATCCGGCCCTCGTCGTCGATGACGACGACGGACACGAAGCAGGGCGGGTTCAGGACAGGCAGCGCGAAGCGACCATCGTCACCGACTTCGGCGATGGTACCACAGCCGGAGACCAGCATGTCTCGGTACACAAGCTCCGCCGGGAGGGTCACCACACCATGGACGATCGGTGCTACATCGTCGGAGCCGGTGACGGTGCCATGGACGGTCGCGTTGACCGCCGGCGGGTCGATGGCTGGCCTGACCGGCCGGCTCCTGACGGACCGGGGCCTGTCGGAGGCTTCGCTACCCGCACGTGGATGATTCCGGGTTGGATCTTCTGACCCGGTGGGGTCGTCTTCGCTGCCACCACCGAGCGTGTGGAGGGTGATGGCCGTGGCCGCCAGGGCCAGGATCATCGCAGCGGCGGCGGTGCGGTGCTGGCGCTGCACGGTGTCGTGGCCTGGTGGAGCTGGGTCTCGCTGGATCGGGTAACTCGGACCAGCATGCTGCTACAGGTCCACATCTACTCCTGGTTCGATAGTGAGCTCCGTCGACGGAGCGTCACGACAGTCCAGCAGCCATCGCCCTGCGGGGACGAAGGTGGGACAGCGCGTGAGGCGAACGCGCGATGGCGGAGGCCCGTCGGCTCGATGTAGCTGGCAGGCGACATCACCGGCGCGTCCAACCTCCGGTGGGCAGACGCTCGCCATGTCCGTGAAGACACCGCTGTGGTCACAGGGCTCGTCGGGCTGGTGAACTCGTAGGTCCTGGACCGCCACGCGTGCGGCCTGGTCACAGACCAGGGTCGACGGGACCACGCTTGGGGATCCATCGCCCACGGCGAGTTCCTCCCCTTGGTAATCTCGCGTGATGGTCGTCTCGCTGGCCATGGTGATGTACAAGTCACAAGGCGTCAGGCCCTGGTCAAAGGATACGCAGACGACTCGATCAGCATCCTTGATGTGGAGGCGGACGGATGTCTTCCCGTCTGGCACGATTGCGGTGCTGCTCTGATCGTCCAGGGTCGCTTCGATCTCGGCTCCGTCGATTGCTTCGCAGGTCCACACGCCTGGTCGGCTCCAGCGGCAAGGGCTGTGCCACCCGTGCGAACCCGCCCAGCTACGAACCAGAGTCGAACCCGGGCAGGCGCCATCGGTAGTGTCGCAGAACACCTCGACCGGTCGGGCTGGTTCCAAAGCCACGTCAATGTCATCGGTGGTTCCGCGGCCGGGGAACACCCACTTGCCCATCCAACCGGACCCGAACACACCGATCCCGCCGACCCTGTCGGTTCTGATCTCGACCTCGCCAGCGGCATCGGTCGTCATGTGCCTCTGGTCGGGTGCTGTGCCAACGACCTGGAGACCGGGGATCGGAGCACCAGATTCCGCGCTCCTAACGTGCAGGAGGGCCCAGGATTTCGGCTGGAGCTGGTATTCTCGATGCTGAAGGGTACGGGAACCGTCGTTGTAGAGGCGGAAGACATCGTCGCACTCGTTCGATGCGATGTCGACCACAAGCGGCACGCAGGGGAGGGACGACAACACCGTGGGTTCGCCATCCGTCCAGTGGAAGGACTGGATCGGGTCGGCGCGCACGGTGGCTGACTCGCGCCGGAGCATGGCGCTTCCTTCCGTCCCACAGGACTGCGACGGCCGGACGGTGATCGCGGCGGCGCAGTCATAGGAGCAGGGCATTTCGATGTCCAGGTGACGTCGAGGTCGCCTCGCTCCCCTTGCGTTGAGCCAGAGCGTCTTGACCTGGGCGCCCTGGACCAGTTGGTACGCCCCGGGTTCGAGGTCGTCAAAACGGCAGGTCTCTTGCTGTGTGGGGCAGGATCCGAGGCTGGACCATGCTCCCCGCCAGTCGTAGGGGTTTTCCTCTCCGACCCGGAGCAGGTCGAGCGGAGCGACCTCGCTGGTGCATGGTGTGATTTGAAGTGATGCGAGAGGCTGCCTGAGTCCGGCATCCTCCTCCTCAGACGCTGTGTCGATGGGCTCGCGGTGTGACGAGTGTCCCCCGCTGGCCGCCGAAACCGACGATCCACCGGTTGGCGACGGCTTCGTGGCGGCGGCCTCGGGTGCATGTCGCTCCACGTCGTGTGAGGCCGCAAGCCAGAAGATTGCGGCGGCCATCAACGCCAGCGCGCCGACCGCCGCGAACCTTCGCATCTGGGTGTGCGTCGTCTCCAACTACATCCCGACGAGGCTACCCGCCGAGCAGGTTGCGCCGCTCGATGAACCCGCCCCTGCGGAACTGCAGCACTCCTCGGCCGGCCGGCACTCCGCTGTCTTGACGCAGACCCCATCGATGCAGGTGGTCGTCGTGACATCACAGAAGGCATCGATGCCGCCTTCATTCTCGCACTTCTTCACGACGCCTTCCCTGCAGTCGCTGCCACACTCAGAGCTGCTGCCTCCCCCCTCCGTCCCACCCCCCTGGTCCCCGCCCTCGCCGCCGATGGCGGTGACGGAGCCGAGCTTGCTGAGGCCGGAGAGGCGGTTGACGGTGGCCAGGGCGG
>CAZRFD010000335.1:0-2643 GCA_964599085.1 uncultured Enterobacterales bacterium
CACGCCGGGCACCGAGCGCAGGCGGGGGGCCACCTGCCACTCCAGCACGTCGCGCAGGTCCATCAGCGAGTAGCGGTCGGTGTAGCCCTCGGCCGCGCGGACCTCGAACTGGAAGACCTCACCCAGGCCGGTGGAGGGTGGGCCGATCTCGGGATCGCCGTAGCCGGCGGGGATCGCCTCGCGGGCGGTGCCCAGGCGCTCGGAGACCACCTGGCGGGCCCACCACAGGTCGGTGCCTTCCTCGAAGACCACGGTGACCACGGACAGGCCGAAGCGGGAAAGGGAGCGCACCTCCTCGGTGCGGGGCAGGCCGGACATGGCCGTCTCGACCGGCCAGGTGACAAAGCGCTCGACCTCGATGGGGGACAGGCCGGGGGAGTCGGTCAGCACCTGCACCTGGACGTTGGTGACGTCGGGCACGGCGTCGATGGGGAGCTGCTGCGCGGCCCGGAAGCCGAGGGCGGAGAGGACCAGCAGGCCGATGAGGACCACGGCCTTGCTGCGCAGGGCCAGGGCGATGACCCGGTCCAGGAAGCCTGGTCCGGTGGGAGAGAGGAGGCGTTGTTCTTCAGTGCGCATGACCTTCCCCCAGCTCGCTCTTCTGCAGCTCGCTCGTCAGCGCGAACGCGCCGTCGACGACCACGGGTTCGCCGGCCTCCACACCCTCGCTCACCAGGATCTGGGAGCTGTTGCGGTCCACGACGGTGATCGGGCGGGCCTCGAAGCGGCCCGACACTTCCTGCACGAAGACGACGGTGTTGCCTTCGAGCTGCTGGGTGGCCTCGACAGGCAGGACGATGCCCTGCTGCGAGGCGACGCCCGCGGTGGAGAGCATGGCCTTGGCGTACATGTTGGGCTTGAGGCGGTGGCCCTCGTTGGGCACGACCACCCGGACCTCGACGGTGCGGGCGCCGGGCTCCACCCAGTCTCCGACCTGGTCGACGCGGCCCTCGAAGACCTCGCCTGGCCAGGCCTCGACCTCGAAGCGCACCGACTGACCCACCGCCACCGACGGCAGATCCCGCTCGTAGACATCCAGCATCAGCCAGACCTCGTCGAGGTCGCCGATGTGGAACAGGGTGTCACCGGGCTGGACCTGGCGGCCCACCGATGCCTGGGCGTTGAGCACCTTGCCAGCGATGGGGGCGCGCACCGGCACGTGCGAGGGGTAGTGCTGGCCGCTGTGGGGGTCTCCCTCCGCCGGGTCCACCCCCATGATCCGCAGCCGCTCCTCGGCGGCCTCGAGGACCCCGTCGGCCTCGGAATGCTCGGCCTCGGCTTCGAGGACCTGGGCGCGGGATGCCACCCCCTCCTCCTCGAGGCGCTTCAGCCGCTCCAGACGGGCGTCGGCGGCCTCGTGTCGTGCCTGGGCGCCGACGTAGGCCGCGACTGCCTCGGCAAGCTCGGGGGACTGCACCGTGGCCAGGACCTGGCCTCGGGTGACCACATCACCGGCGCGCACCAGGATGCCGTCGACCTGCCCACCGATCCAGGCGCTGACGATGGCCTCCTTGCGAGGGTCAAGGGCCACACGGGCGGGCAGGTTGATCTCGGTGCTGAGGTGCGCCCTCACCGCAGGCTCGACGACGATGCGGGCAGCGGCGACCGCATCCGGAGAGAGGGAGACCTCGTCGTGGCCGACATGACCGGAGGCTTCCCGGTCGTGGGCATCGTCGGGCGCGTCGCCAGGGTCCTCGCCCGAAGGGCAGCCGGTGGCCAGCGAGATGGAGGCGAGGAAGGCAAGGAAGCTGAGAGTGGGGCGGTTCATGGCGCGCCTCCGATGAGAGCGGGGTCTTCGTTGGCGAGCAGCAGGTCGATGCGGGCGGCGCCCACCAGACCCAGCAGCTCGATGGCGGCGGCCTGCCCTTCCAGCACCTGGGCCTGGAGCAGGACGGTGCGGGGCAGGTCGATTTCGCCCGCAAGCCAGGCGGCTTCGATGCTGGCGAGTGACGCGCGCGCCTCGGTGATGGGATCGTCGATCAGGGCCTCGGCGAGCGCGGCCGCCTCGGCCTGGCGTCGAGTGGCTGTGAGCACCTCGGTCCGGGCCCGGGCCGACAGCGAGCTGAGCTGGGCCTCTGCCACCTGGACCTGGGCCAGGGCACCGGCCCGTCCGGCCTGGTTGCGCTGGAACAGGGGCAGCTCCAACGCCAAGCTGGGACCGATGTAGGTCTGGCCGTCCTCGACGTCCGCGAAGATGCCGATGCTCACCGGCGCAAGCGACGACGCCCGCTGCAGGCGCAGCTCGGCATCGGCCCCGCGGAGGCGCTCCTCTGCCGCGATCAGGTCGCTGCGCGTCACCGCTTCACCACCAACGGGCACCGGGGCGACCGCCAACGGATCTACGACCAGGGCCTCGGCGGCCACAGGGCGGCCGACCCGCTCGGCGAGTTCCTGCAGGGCCTCGGCCTCGGCCTGTCGCTCAGCGAGCAGGGTGGCGGCGGTCTGGACCTCCGCCAGGCGTGCCAGACGCACGTCCAGCGAAGACGCCTCACCAGCTTCGAACTGCTGTTGGACGGCCTGTGAGAGGCGAGCGGCCAGCTCGACCCCCTCAGCGGCGACCGATGCCCGACCGGTGGCGACGGTGGCCTCGATGTAGGTGCGGCGAGTGTCGGCAGCGGCGACCAGCCGCGCTCGGCGCAACGC
>CAZRFD010000336.1:0-2634 GCA_964599085.1 uncultured Enterobacterales bacterium
GGGACAGGAAGTACTCGTAGACGCGGCCCAGCGTGTCCTTCTCGCGGTGGGCGGCGGTGCCGAGGCCGATGCCCGAGATGAGGTCGATCAGCTCGCCGAGCTTGTGCTTGTCGAGCGCGGGCAGGGCGTAGACCTTGGGGAGCGCGCCTTTGAGCCGGGGGTTGTCGGCCTCGATGGCGTCCATCGCCTCGTCGAGCAGCTTGCCGATGGTGGGCTGCTTGGCCTGGCCCTGGAGCGTGGACCAGCGGGCGGGCTCGGGCACCCAGAACACGTTCTCGGCGATGTACTCGTCGCGGTCCTCGAGGAACTCCTCGTCACCGGCGGCGATGAGCTGGGCCTGGCGCTCCTCGAAGGCGTCCGAGATGTACTTGAGGAAGATGAGCCCGAGGACGACGTGCTTGTACTCGGCCGGGTCCATGTTGTTGCGGAGCACGTCGGCCGCCGCCCACAGCTTGTCCTCGAAGCCGAGGGCGGCGTGGTTGCCGTTGTTCGGGCTCGCCATCAGCGACTCTCCTTGCGTCCCGCCTTGCGGGTCTGTTCCTCGATCCAGGCCTCGATGTCCGCGCGCCGGAAGCGCCACTGGCCCCCGACCTTGAAGCCGGGGATCTCGCCGGACTGGGCGAGCGTGTAGGCCGTCTTCTCCCCGACGCGCAGCAGCGCCGCCACCTCGCGAATGGTCAGGACCTCCAGCTCGGGCACGCGGATCTCCAGCATGGACGGACTACCGAGAACCGCCAGACTTTACCAGCCCTGGGAGGACCGAAGAAGGGGGCGGTGCGAACCCCATGAAAACCGCGCGGGAGCACGCTGAGAGCAACACTTCCTCACCTGGAGCAAGTCATGCTCTCCGCGACCGACACCCTGGAGCTGATCCGCGAACGCCTCGGCTCCCCACCCACCCTGCTGGTCGACCGGCCCTTCCTGCCATCGCGCCTCCAGGCCGCCGCTGACGAGGTTGGACCGGGCGGCCTGGTCGCCCTGGTCGCCGACCATCCCGGCCACGCGGCCATGCTCGGCATCCAGCTCCGCAGGATCGGGCTGGACGTGGAGTCCGTCGAGGTCGACGAGGGTGTGCTCGTGCTCGGGCACCGCCCGGCACCGCCCCGCCGGCCGGTCGTGGAGGTCCAGCGCCCGGAGCCCTGGTCGACCCCCGACGCCGCTCCGATTCCTGGCGCCCGTCCCACCGACCTGGATGAGGCCGCGCTGCGCCGACTGCTCCGCGCCGCTCACGACCGCCGGGAGGTCCCCGACGTCGGCAGCAACGAGGACCGCTACCTGGGCAGCTACGGCCTGCTCGCCCTGGACGGGCGCACCTGGCGACCGACCGTCGCCGCGATGGTGCTCGCAGGCACCCGCCCCGACCTGTTCCTGCCCGGCTGCGCCCTGGAGGCCGAGGTCGACGGCGAGGCCTTCACCCTGCGCGGCACGCTGCCCGACATCCTCCGCGGCCTCGACCGCCCGGCGCGCCCTCTCGACCAGCGCATCGTCCGCGAGGCCGTTGCCAACGCCTTCCTCCACCGCGACTGGTCCAGCCCCGAGCCCGTCGAGCTGGGCGCCCGCGACTGCCGCGTCGAGGTCTGCAACCCCGGGCGCCTTGCACGTTCGACGCCGAACCCGCTGCTCGTCCACCTCGCCGGCGCCCTCGGCCTGGTGCCCGCCGAGGGCAAGGGCCTCGCCGGTGTCGCCGCCCGCCTCCGCCGCCTGGGCCTCCCGCCGCACTCCCTGTTCGAGCGCGACGGCGTCGTCCGCTTCGTCGTGGACCTGCCGCGCCGTCGCCAGCGACCGCCGGCAACCCCCCGCCACCTCCCGCCACCTCCGCCGATGCCGGTTCCGCCTGCACTTCCGGCGCAGCCAAGCGAGCCAGACCCCCCGCCAGCGCCGGTCGAACCTCCCGCCGCGCCGGTCCCCGACCCCCCGCCGCCGGTGGTCGTGCCGTCGCTGATGCCCCGCGACCCCGACCACCGCGCCGACGCCGTGCTCGCAGTGCTTCGTGCCCGCGGTCAGGCCACCACCCGCGAAGTCGCCGGTGCCCTCGGCTGCTCGCGCCCGGTGATCGGCAAGGTGCTGACCGCGCTCGTCGCCGAGGGCCGCGTGCGCTACGTCGCCGCCTTCGGCAACTCGCCCTTCCAGGCCTACGCGGTCGCCGACACCCCCCGCTGACCTCCCGCCCCGAGAACCCGCCTACCAGGCGCGTCGGCGGGACGTAGCGGGGGTTGCGGGAGGTCTAGCGCGGTCGCTGCCACACAGGCCGACGTCACTTCCCACGCTTCCCACGCCCGAGGCTCCCCGAGCGTGGGAACCGATTTCGCTGGCCGCGCGAAAGCGAGCTTCCCAGCCCACTGGCCGCGCTTCCCACGCCGGGTGCGGTCAGCGAAACCGGCTTCCCGTCCATCTCCTTCGCCCTACCTTGCGATCGACCGTTCATCGCAAGGAGACACCCGCCATGACCCCGCGCCGCCGCTTCTACCTGCGGGCCGAGACCATCCAGGACGTGCTCGACCGCCAGCACCTGACCCACCTCCGCTTCGCCGACCACCTCGGCCTGTCGCGCTCGTACTGGAGCCAGCTGTTCAACCGGCGCCGGGCGCTCTCGCCCGACGTGCGCCGCGACCTGCTGGCCAGCCGCTACCTGCG
>CAZRFD010000337.1:0-2633 GCA_964599085.1 uncultured Enterobacterales bacterium
GTTGAACGGAACCCCTTCGGGGTAGCTGGCGGCGGGGCGGTCGTCGGTGCGAGTGGTCAGCCCTGGCGCTGAGCGGTGCGTCGCGACGCGGGCGCTGCCCGCACCCGCCAGGGGACGACGTCCCCTGGACCCCGGTGCGCACTTCGTGCGCAAGCCGGGGGTGCAGGTAGAAGCGGAGTCATGAAGACTCTCTGCGGGGCCACAGACTTCAAACACGGCCCCGACGGAGAAGCCCATGACGCCGCTCAGGCACAAGATGGAGGCAGATCTGCGCCTCCGCAACCTCGCCGCTGGGACTCGCGATCACTACATCCGGTGCGTTGCCGCCTATGCGCGGCACTTCGGTCGCTGCCCCTCGCAGCTCGGCACGGCCGAGGCCCGCGCCTTCCTCGAGCACCTCGCGGCGCGCGGGCTGGCCCCGGCGACGCGGGTCGTGTACCACGCCGCCCTCCGGTTCCTGTACGTCGAGACGCTGGGCCGGCCCGAGGTGATGGCGACGGTGCCGCGGCCGCGGGTTCGGCCGTCGCAGCCGCGCTTGCCGCTCTCCAGTGACGAGGCGGCGAAGGTGCTGCGCGCGGCCTCGACCTCACCCTTCACCTTCACCTTCATCGCGACGCTGCTGGAGACCGGCCTGCGGGTCTCGGAGGCCTGCCACCTGCAGCCCCGGGACATCGACGCCCCCGCGGGCCTCGTGCACGTCCGGTGCGGCAAGGGCGGCAAGCGTCGCTCGGTGAAGCTGACCGACCGCCTCGACCGCCTGCTGCGCCGCTACTGGATCGTCGAACGGCCGGGGCGGACGTGGCTCTTCCCCGCCCAGCGCCTCGCCGCCCCGGGTGTGGTCGATCCGGTCCACCGCTGGGCCGACCACCCGGTGAGCCCCGACACCATCCGCTCCCGGCTGCACCGGGCCACCGCCCGGGCCGGTCTGGTGCGGCGGGTCACCCCTCATGACCTGCGTCGCACCTACGCGACCTCGCTGCTGGAGGCTGGCGTGGACCTCCGCACCGTCCAGGTGCTGCTCGGCCACGCCAGCCCGGAGACGACCGCCCGCTACACCCGGGTGCGGCCCTCGCTGATCCGCCAGACCCCGTCGGTCCTCGACATGCTGTAGGCGAAGCGTGGGCCTGCCGCCCTGGCCCTGCCGGGGCGGGCCCGCGGCCGCTTCATCCTCAGTCATCGACGCGCTCCGGCGCCACCTCGATGCCTGCGTGGAGCGCCACGGGCTCGACCCGGCGCGGCTGCACGTGCTCCGGCGCATCCTGTCCTGCAGGACGGATGCGGCGGGTGTGCACCTGTGCGTCTGCACTGAGTGCGGTTGGCGGGGGCTCGCCCACAACTCCTGCCGCGACCGCCACTGCCCGCAGTGCCAGGGGCGTGAGACCGACGCCTGGCTGCGAGGCTGCCTGGCCCGGATGCTGCCCGTCCCCCACTTCCAGGTGGTCTTCACGCTCCCCGCAGAGCTGCGCGCCATCGCACGTGCCAACCAGAAGACCGTCTACGGCCTGCTGTTCACCGTCGGTGCCAGCGTGCTCCAGGACCTCGGCGAGCAGCGCATGCAGGCACGCCTGGGCATGACCGGGGTCCTGCACACCTGGACCACCGAGCTGTCCTACCACCCCCACGTCCACTTCCTCGTCACGGCCGGCGGCCTCGCCATGGACGATACCCGCTGGGTACCGAGCCGCCCCGACTACCTCTTCCCCCACACCATCCTCGGCTCCATGTTCCGTGGGCGCTTCCTCGAAGCCCTCATCGACGCCGTCGACTGCGGCCTGATCGAGCTCCCCGGCGGTGACCCGGTCGCTGCTGCCAAGGACTTCCACTCGACCGTCCGCAAGCTGTCCAAGCGCCACGCCCGCTGGGTCGTCCACGTCGAGCCCCCCGAGGGGCGTCGCGTCGATGCCGCCCTGAAGTACCTCGCCCGCTACGTCAAGCGCGTCGCCATCTCCGACGCGCGCATCGTCGCAGTCACCGACGACAAAGTCACCTTCAAGAGCCGCAGCGGCATCGTGCACCTCGACGGAGCTGAGTTCGTCCGCCGCTTCGCCCTCCACATCCTGCCCGCCGGCTTCCACAAGGTTCGCCACTACGGGCTGTACGCGCCGGCGAACACCCACACCCGCCTGCCGAGGGCCCGCGATCTCTGCCCCGGCGATGGCTCGCAGGTAGACGCCATCGAGCCTGACGACGACTCCACAACAGGACAACGCTGCCCGGCCTGCGGCGCCGCCGCCATCTTCCGAGCGTGGCTCCCCGACGAGGCACAGGCCAAGCTGCTCGCCGCCCTCGGCTCTCCCACCACCACGCGGGCCCGAGGGCCTCCATGACCCGATGCTCGACCGCGTCCTCCCGCCGCCAGTCACAGACGGTCCGGTGGATGCTGGGGTGCGCGTCCTCGCCGCCGGTGGCCTCTCTGCCGACCTCCAACCTCGTCGACGAGGCGAACATCCGAGCTGTCGCCACCCCTCCCACAGCGCCACGCCACTCTCAGGCGCAGCGTCCACGACACCGCGACGCCTTTACACCCTGACGTCCCAGCGGCGTACCGCTGTTCCGTTCAACGGCAGCAAGGACCAGCCCACCGCGATGTCGGCTCCCGGGCCGGCTGCGGCTGGTCCTTTCTGCTTGAAGTT
>CAZRFD010000338.1:0-2608 GCA_964599085.1 uncultured Enterobacterales bacterium
GTTGTAGGGGTCGTAGTAGTGGCCGACGTTGGCGTCCAGCCCGTCGGGGTCCCAGGGGTACTCTGGCGGCGACACCGGTGCAGGCAGGTCGACGAGGCTGTTGAAGGCGGCGATCACGCTGCCGCTGAAGTCGGTGCCGTAGCCGGTCGACAGGATGCTGATGGCGAAGCCCTGGTCGGGCACGATGTACAGCTCGCTGCTGTAGCTGTTGGTGTTGCCGCCATGCGACCACACCGGCAGCTCGTAGTAGTCGTCGGCGGAGAGCTGCAGGCCGGGGAAGACCATCACGCCGAAGCCGTACTCGGCGTCGTCGGGCGTGCTGAGGAAGGGGACCTGCGGCGTGGTCATCTGTTCGCGGAGCGTGTCCGACAGGACGGCGCTGTCGCCCTCCATGAGGAAGCGCGCCATGTCCAGCACCTGGTCGGGGGTGGTCCAGGTGGACACACCGGCGGGTCGGCCGCTGGCGATGTCGACGACGAGATCCATGGGGACCGCGCCGTACTCGGCGGTCGTCGCGCTGGTCAGGTAGTAGCCGACGCCCAGGGCGTAGTCGCCGTCGGCTTCGACTTCCGTCTTGCGCTGCATGGTGCGGGTCATGCCGAGGGGGCCGAAGACGTCGTCCTTCATGACGTCGGGGTACCAGCGATCGTCGTGGGCTTCGACGATGAGCCCGGCGATGTCGAAGTTGGGGTTGGCGTAGTTCCAGAACACTCCCGGCGGGTTCATCAGCCAGATGTTGGGGAAGAAGACGTCTTCGTGCCAGGCGGCGAGGTCGGCGTCGTCGGCGGATGCGGTGAGATCCACGTAGTCGTAGAAGGCGCCCTGGTGGGTCAGCAGGTGCCGCAGCAGGATCTGGTCGTTCCAGGTGTCGTCGAGGGCGAATTCGCTGTCGGGGTAGGCGTCGGCGAGGGTGTCGTCGAGGCTCAGTTCCCCAGCTTCGACCTGCTGGAGCAGCGCCGTTGCCGTGAACATCTTGGTCGTCGAACCGATCTGGAAGAGGGTGTCGACGGTCGGAGGTTCCTTGCTGTCGGCGGCGCGGGTGCCGCGAGTGAACCGGCAGGTGACGACGCCATCCTCCATGACGGCCACGCTGACGCCCGGAGCGTCGCTCTTGGCCAGGTCGGCTTCGACCGCGGCGATGAGAGCGGCGTGGTGGTCGTCGCAGCCGACCATGGTCGGATCGACCGCTGCGCCGGTGTCGCCAGTGTCGTCGGCACCGCCGGTCGCGCCGGTGTCGTCGGTGTCGGCGGCACCGCCGGTCGCGCCGGTGTCGCCCCCGTCCTTGCCACAGGCCAGGAGCACGGTCAGGAGAATCGGGGTCATGGGGGCCTCCTCGGCTGTTTGTGGCTATCGGGTGCGCGCCGACCCCACAGTGTTCACACCGTCGCAGGAGGGCGTGCATGCCGACGGGCGACACCGCCATCATCGTGCCGATCCCCGCCGCCGAGCCCCTGGTCGACCGGTGGCGCGCCCGCTTCGACAAGCACGCCGCCCAGGGCGTGCCGGCGCACATCACGCTGCTGTCGCCCTTCGTTCCCAGGTCCCAGCTCGCCGCTGCCCTGCCGGTGCTGCGCGAGATCCTCGCCGGCCCACCGCCGGATCTGTCCTTCGATCGCCTCGACGTGTTCCCGGGCGGCCCGGACGCCCACGGCCAGCCGCGCCCGGGCCTGGCGGTGCTGACGCCGCGCCCCGGCGACTGGTTCCTCGACCGCAGCCGCGCCCTGTGCCAGCGCTTCGGGCTGCTGCCCTACGGCGGCCGCTACGGCGCCGACGTCCACCCCCACCTGACCGTGGCCTACGGCAGCCTCGACCGTGCCGAGCAGGATGCCCGCTTCGCCGCCATCGCCGCCGACCTCGCCCCGAACCTGCCGCTATGCTGCCGACCGCGTCAGGCCCGGGTCATGGTGCGCGACGGGGAGCCCTGGCGGGTCTACGCCGCCATCCCGCTGACAGGAACCTCGGCCGGCAGCGAGCCGCCCTTGCCCCGTTGACCCTCCGACTGCGGGAGCGCCTCCCTCCTGACCCGTCCAGGAGCTGGTCACCCAGGCCCACGAGCGCTTGCGGATCCTCGAGGGGGTGAAGGCCGCGCGGGCCGAGGGCCTGAGCTACCGCAAGGCCCACGCGAAGGTCGCGCCTGAGGTGGGCTGGTCGACCTGAGTGCATTGGTGGTGGCAGGCGCGGGATCGCGAGGGTGCCCCCTGGGAGTGGCAGCTCGATGGGCGAGGCCCAGCCACGGGGCGGCCACCGGGGCGGGACTCGTGAGAAGGTCTCCGACCTCAACGGAGGCGGTGCCCTGGCGCAGATGGCCGCAGCCATCGAGGAGACGGGGATCATGGAGAAGCCAGGCGAGGCGGCCGCAGCCCAGGCCGCGGCGGGACCGGGCGAGGTGTGCTCCTTCGAAGCCGAGACCCATCGCGCTGACGGCACCGATCAGGATCTCGTCCTCTCTCGGACAATCTCGTGGTGCGCCGAGCCTCTGCCCGGCGCCGCAGGCCGCCATAGCAGCGCTCAGGCCCTGCAAGACACTCACCCCAGACTCGTCGATACCATAGACACATGGTGCGTCCTGACGACAACGCTCAGCTCCCGCTGCCCTTCGGGGGCAGGG
>CAZRFD010000339.1:0-2580 GCA_964599085.1 uncultured Enterobacterales bacterium
AGCTGACCGAGGTGCGGTAGATCTGGTCGCAGACCCGGGAATCACTGGACTGGCCATACAGGCAGGCCCACTGGTTGCGGAACCACAGCGTCTTGATGCTCGTGACATCACGGTTGTCCTGGGCGTGGTTGTAGATGAAGGTGGCCGGCTCCGTGCGCGACGTGGTGAACCACGAGAAGTCGCCGTGCCGCCCCAAGTGATCATCCTGGTACGTCGCGGACACGATGTTTCCGTCGCTGTCCTTGACCTGGTTGATGTCTCTGCAGTGGCCAGCAGTCGTCCCCCGGCCCATGGAGCCCATCGCTCACCAGTCCCACCCAGCGGCCCGACGGCAGAGGGACGGCGTGGCCCGAAGGGTCGCAGTCCTGCGTCGACGCTCAGCCAGGCAGCGACGCCGCCCGCACCACGTCTTCGAGGGCCAGCCGCATGCGGACCGCGCGCAGCGCGCCCGCGTCCGCTCCCTCCTGCCGGTAGCGGCGGACCGTGCGGGGCGAGATGCCGAGGGTCTCGGCCACGTGGCCGGCGGGGAAGCGGGCGACCGTGGACGCGGCGACCACGGCGCGTCGGGCATCGACGATGGCGGCGCCGCTGCCCGACAGGGCCGGGTCGAGGCACAGCGCCGCCGCGGTCGCCGAGACGATGCGCCCCAGCCCGCAGGACGCCAGCGCCCGGTCATCGAGCGCTTCGATGGGGACAGGCGGCAGGCCGACGGCCCCGTAGGCGGTGCGGAGGCGGAAGCGCGGCAGCGCGAGGCGCAGGGAGGTGGCCAGGGTCCCCGGCAGGCGCGCCCCGACAAGGTCGGCGAAGCAGCCGCCGGTCCACAGCGCCGGGTGCTCGCCGAGCTGGTGCTTGACCGGCTGGCGGAGCAGGTAGGTCACCAGCCAGCGCAGGTGACTGCGATCCTCGACGGCGCTGATGTGCGCCGGGCGCAGCGGGGCCGACGCCACCGGCGCCAGTGCCCGATGGAGGGCTTGGGCCCGCCGACCGGCGAGGGGCCGAGGGCAGAACAACACGACGTGCACGTGGTCGTCGACGATGGAGAACAGGACCAGGGCGTCGCCAGTGACGCGGAGCAGCGTGCGGATGGCGGCGCGCCGCGTCGCCTCCGTCGGGAACAGCGGCTGCCGGCCGCCCGACGAGAAGGTGAGCTGCCAGGTGGTGATGGGATCGGGCACGATCGGCGCTCCGTGTGCCGGCGAAGGCAGGGCCGGCGGTCAATATCCGGGGGGCGACACCTCGCCTACCCGATCCTGACCGCTTTCCGGTCAAGATCCGGGAGGCGACACCTCGCCTACCCGATCCTGACCGCTTTCCGGTCAAGATCCGGGGGGCGACACCTCGCCTACACGATACTGACCGCTTTCCGGTCAATATCCAGAGGGCGACACCTCGCCTACCCCATCCTGACCGCTTTCCGGTCAAGATCGGGAGGGGGAGACTTCAACCACCGGATCCTGACCGCCACACGGTCAATTCTCACACCAGGCGGAGCCAGGAAGCACACCGCAGAGATCCTCGCGCAGCCGACCCGAAGCATCCGCCCGGGTCGCATCGGCTGCGTCGAGGGCCGACCGCACCCGCCTGGGGTCGGCACCAGCCAGCGCGGTCACCACGTAGGGCGGCGGATCGGGGTGGGAGAGAGCGAAGTCGACCACGGCCTGCACCGCCACATCGGACCGGG
Source organism: uncultured Enterobacterales bacterium (assembly GCA_964599085.1). Taxonomy (GTDB): domain Bacteria; phylum Myxococcota_A; class UBA796; order UBA796; family UBA2385; genus J125. The sequence goes on from CAZRFD010000339.1 coordinate 1,682, forward strand.
AGAAGGAGACGAGGATCGCCACGAGGCGGCGTTGCACGTTCGGGTCGCTCTCCTGGCCCAGGGCCGCCGCGAACGCTGGGATGCTCGTCTCGTCCCGGGCGACGTAGGCGAGCGCCGCCGCCGTGTCCGAACGCACCACCGGGTCCGGGTCGGAGACCATGCGCTGGAGCAAGAGGTCGCGATGAGCCCGGATGTCATCGGCGGACATGAGATCGGGCTCGCCCACGTGTTCCTTCAAGATCCGTCCATCGCCCGGCCCCCCACCCGCGGAACCATCATCCGGCTCCCAGCATGCGCATGCCAGAGCCAGGCCGACGAGCAGGACGCGCACAGGTCTCGAAGCTGCTGCCCGCCGAGCGCCGCGGATCCGGCTCGCTCCTGCTGGCGTCAGCCTTGAGTGGTCGACCATGGTCGTGCCCCGATCGGTGCAAGAACTGTAGCTCCGCGAGAAGGCGCCGACCACGTGGCCCGACCCACTACCTGGCACGCGCAGGGCGGAGGCGCGCGCCAAGGCGCGATCTTGCGGGCGCCCCCAGGTCAGGGCGACCCGGTGTCGCCCTCGGTGCACTCCATGCCCGCCAGCACCTCTTCCTGCGTGGCCATGGAGCCGGCGTCGCAGAGGGCAACCATCAGATCCGCGGTCGCGTCACATTCGCTGCCCCCTGACCCCTCAGCCCCGTCGTAGATGCAGGTCCAGGTCGTCGTCCCACCTCCGTCGCCGGAGACATCCGGACAGAACAGCACACCGACATCACACAGCGGCCCGCCGCGGTGGCACGCGCTGAGCAGCGCCGCAGTCATCGTCACAGCGACCATAGCCGACGGCCGTGGCTTCAGGATCCGGGTCAGCATCACTCCTCCACGCAGTAGTAGACATCGAGGTCGCGGAAGCTCGCGCC
>CAZRFD010000340.1:0-2561 GCA_964599085.1 uncultured Enterobacterales bacterium
ACCTGCCGCGCTCGATGCTGGCGTGGACGGACTTTTTACGGGGGGCTCAACCTTCCGAAAAGTACACGCGCCTGAAGAAGCCCAGCCAGAGCAAGTACCGCGCCCTGGCCGCCTGGCGGCACGCCGTGCTGTGGCTCGAAGCGCTGCGCGACGTCGAAGATGCCGACTTCCGCGCCGCCGTCCAAGCGCTCTACTTCACCCTCTACCCCGCCGATGACCCGCCGTTCTCCTATGCGCGCACGGCTTCGGCGGCCCCGGATCTGCACCGCTTCGAGTCCGCCAGCACCCTCAAGAACTTCGCCAAGGAGGGCTGCTGGCACACCTTGCGGACCCTCTCCGCGCGCCGCGCCCACCACGCCGCCTCCCCCGCGCGCATCGACGTGATCATCGAAGCCTTCCTCGAACGCGCGACCGTCGACTCCCTCACCGACCAGCTCAAGCTGGAGGAATTCCCCCCATGGCAGCACCACAGGTGACCGAAGACCAGCTCCGTCGCTGGATCCGCGGCGAGCTGTCGCGCGCCGAGGGGCGGCAGGTCGCGCGCTTCGTCGTGCGCTGCCGCGACCCGCGCCTGCCCGGCTTGCTGCAGGGCATGGCCGAAGAGCTGAAGGAGGAGCGCGCCGATGCGCGGCTCTCCGCGCGGGGACCGGCCTGGGCGGGCCTCGTGGATGCCTGGACCCGGCTGCTGGACAGCGCCGCGGCCGCCTGGCGGCCGGCAACGGGCGGGCTCGTGCTCGCGGGCGCCGAAGACGACGGCGCATACGCGATCGGCTTCCGGACGGACCCCCACCTGCTCGTCGAGATCACACCCCCGGACCCCGGTGATCTGCTCCTGGTCGTCGCTACGGACGACACTGGCCGGGCGAGCCGACTGCACGGTCCTGGCGGCGCAGCGCCGCTGCTGGCGGCTCCGGATCCGCTCCCCCCCCGCTGGACCGTCTGGGCGGTGTGGGGGCCCGCCGCGGAATGGGCCGCGCTCGCGGACACCTCGGATCCCCTCGACCTGCTGCAGCGCTGCATCGCCTCGGAAGCCCTGACGGTCCGAGCAGCGCGCCCCTACGACGCCGAGGGCTGATCCGGCCGTCGCCACCGCCCCATTGCCCCACCGCCTTTGGGAAACCCGCCGCCGGGGACACCGGCGCGAGTTCTGTGAGGACCATCGCCAGCGCACCTTTGTTCGCATGTGCCGGCGACAGCTCTCCCCAACCCGCGCGCGAGGTGGACATGGCTGCCAGGCACGAACGGATCGCAGTACTCGGTGGCGACGGTCGAATGCTCAGGAACCGAGGGGCGGGCGCCCGCTTCCGTGTGTTCAAGGGCCGGCGCTTCGGGGGCAACGGCGAGCTGCGCCGGCTCGAAGCCGCGCTGCGCTCCGGCCGCATCGACCGGGTGTTCATCCTCGCCCGGTGGAACGGACACTCCGCCACCACTCGGGTGCTCCGGCTCTGCCGCAAGCTCGACATCCCGGTACGTGTCGTCCGCTGACCTCGCCCGAGGTGCGGCCGGCCGAACCCCAGGCTACCGACAGTCCGCATCCCTGGAGCCCCACCATGCTCGCTCTCCTCCTCGCCCTGGCCTGCGCCCACGACACCAGCAAGGACCCGGCTGCGTCGGCCGACGCCGCCCCGCCGGTCGAGGCCTCGCCGGTCGAGGCGCCGCCCCCGGCCGAGCACGCCCACCACGCCGGTGGCGACGACGCCGTGGTCCACCACTCCTTCAGCGACGCCGACCGCTGGGTCAAGGTCTTCGACGACCCCGCACGCGCCGACTGGCAGAAGCCCGCCGAGCTGGTCGCCGCCCTGGACCTCGAACCCGGCAGCACCGTCGCCGACATCGGCGCCGGCACCGGCTACTTCAACCACTACCTGGCCGCTGCGGTCGGGCCCGAAGGCAGCGTGATCGCCATCGACATCGAGCCCTCCATGGTCGAGCACATGACCCACCGCGCCGAGCACGAGGGCACGCCGCAGGTCGAGGCACGCCTCGGCCAGCCCTCCGATCCGGGTCTCGCCCCCGGTGAGGCCGACGTCGTGATGCTGGTCGACACCTACCACCACATCGACGGTCGCGTGGCCTACTTCTCGGCGCTGCGCGACGCCGTCGCGCCGGGGGGACGGCTCGTGGTCGTCGACTTCAAGCAGGGAGAGCTGCCCGTCGGCCCGCCGCCCGCCCACCGCATCGCCCAGGACCAGGTCGCCGCGGAGCTGACCGACGCCGGCTGGACCGTCGGCGACAGCCTCGACGTCCTGCCCTACCAGTTCGTGCAGGTCGCCTGGCGCGACGGCCTGCCCGGGGCGCTGCCGACGCCGTGATGGCGTGGATACGATCAAGCTGCTCGGAGGCTCGCATGTCACGACCTGCTGCCTGGGCGTTGGTGCTCCTGTTCGCCACGTCGGACGTCGGCCTCGCTGGAGACACCATGCCGCTGACCATCTCCTCGCCGGCCTTCTCCGACCAGGGCGAGATCCCCGCCGTCTTCACCTGCCAGGGCGACGACACCTCGCCGGCGCTGTCCTGGTCGGATGCGCCCGCGGGCACGAAGAGCCTCGCCCTCATCGTCG
>CAZRFD010000341.1:0-2445 GCA_964599085.1 uncultured Enterobacterales bacterium
CGCGGTCGATGGGCGGCCCCTCCGCCAGCTTCCAGGCCACGTCGGCGATGCCGAGAAGCTTGAAGACGGCGTCGGCTTCCTGGCGGCCCTGCAGCTCGGCCACCGGTGAGCGGCCGTCTCGCACCGCCCGGTACAGGTCGAGGGCGGTGTGGAAGCCCGTGCGGATCTGCACCAGGTCGTCGCCGGTGTCCAACGCGCGCGCGACCTGGAGCGCCTCGGTGACCGCGTCGGCGGCGGCCAGCACCCGGGCACGCTCGAGCACCGCCGGATCCTGGGGCAGCCAGGCGCCCTGGGCGAGCATCGAGAGCGAAGGCCCCGCCGGCATCGTCGGACCCCAGGCCGCGACCCCCATGACGGCATCGACGGCGTTGACGGTGGCCGTTCCAGCGACGAAGTCGCCGAGCTGCGCGTCCAGTGCGGTCACGTGGCTCACGGTCTGCTCCCGGTCCCTCGCCGGGAGCCTGCCACGCCGATGTCGCGGAGGGAAGGCCCGCAGACGCAAGCGCCCATGCGCGACGCCTCCCCTCCTCTCCCCTGGAAATCCGTAACTCAAGACTGGACAACGCACGTGAATCGTGTTCGATCCCATGACGGCGGAGGGCCGCGCTTGCGACCACCGCCCGGCTGGCGCACCATGGCCAGTCGCAGCCCCCGGAGCCCCGATGAAGCAGCGCCTGCCCGAGCTGGCCATGGACCTGTGGTGGACCACGCAACCCGACGCGAACCGCTTCTGGGCGTCGCTGGACCGGGAGCTGTGGGAAGCCGTCAACCACAACCCGCTGGCCATGCTGCGCGAGTCCGACCTCGACCTCGCGCCGGCCGAGTGGCACGCCAAGGCCGAAGAGCTGTTGGAGCGCTGGCAGCGCTTCCACGCATCGCCGCCAGCGCGCCCCGACGGCAGCCCGCGCATCGCCTACTTCTGCATGGAGTTCGGTCTGCACGAGTCGCTGCCCATCTACTCGGGGGGGCTCGGCGTGCTGGCCGGCGACCACCTGCGCAGCGCCTCCGACCTGAACCTCGACCTCGTCGGCGTGGGCCTGTTCTACACCCACGGCTACTTCCACCAGATGATCTACGACGGCCAGCAGGTGGCCGCCTACCCCCACAACGACCCGGAACGCCTGGCGATGAAGCCGGCACTGGGCCCCGATGGACAGCAGGTCGAGGTCGAGGTCCCCCACGGCCGCCACAGCTTCAAGGCGCGTGTGTGGGAGGTCACGGTGGGCCGCGTCCGCCTGTTCCTGCTGGACACCGACTACGACGGCAACCCGCTGCAGTACCGGGTGCTCACGCGCAACCTGTACGGCGGCAACACCGAGACACGCATCGCCCAGGAGCTGCTGCTCGGCGTGGGCGGAGTGCGCGCGCTGCGGGCCCTCGGCATCGTCCGCGATGTCTTCCACATGAACGAGGGGCACGCCGGCTTCCTCGTGCTGGAGCTGTGGGGGCGGGCGATGGAGCGCGGCTACGCACCGGAAGCCGCCTTCGCCGAGGCGCGCAAGGCGTGCGTGTTCACCACCCACACCCCAGTGCCCGCCGGCCACGACCGCTTCGCCTGGGAGACCGCCGATGCCGCGCTCATGGGCTTGCGCGAGCAGATGGGCCTTCCCCAGGGCGCCTTCATGGACCGCGGCCGCGTCCGCCCCGGCGACATCCACGAGCCGCTGTGCATGACGGTGCTCGCGATGAAGGGAAGCCGCGGCGCCAACGGCGTCAGCCGGCTGCACGGCGAAGTCTCCCGGCAGATGTGGGACAAGCTGGGCCTGCCCATCGGCCACATCACCAACGGCGTCCACCCGACGGCCTGGCTCGGCCCGCACATGGCCGAGCTCTACGACCGCCACCTCCCGGGCTGGCGGGAGCGGCTGTGCGATCGCGACTTCTGGCGTGCCGCCGAGGGCATCGACGCCAAGCACTGGCTGCACGTCGCCAAGGCGCAGCGCAGCCGCCTCATCGACGGCGTCCGCTGGCGCGTGGGCCGCCCGGTGCTCAACAACGAACGCCTCACCATCGGCTTCGCCCGGCGCTTCGCCCCCTACAAGCGCGGCTCCCTGCTCTTCTCCGACCCCGACCGCCTCCTGGCCATCCTCGACCAGGGCGTGCAGGTGGTCTTCGCCGGCAAGGCCCACCCCGCCGATGCCCTCGGGCAGGCCCTCGTCGCAGAGGTGATCAAGTGGGGCCGCGACCCGCGCTTCCGCGGCCGCGTGGTCTTCGTGCCGGGCTACGACATGGCGCTCGGCCGGCTGCTCACCCAGGGCAGCGACGTCTGGCTCAACAACCCGCGGCGCCCACGCGAAGCCAGCGGCACCAGCGGCGAGAAGGCGGCGCTCAACGGCGGCCTGAACCTCAGCGTGCTCGACGGCTGGTGGCCCGAAGCCTACGACGGCGACAACGGCTGGGCCATCGGCTCGGACACCGAGTGGGACGACACCGAAGCCCAGGACG
>CAZRFD010000342.1:0-2442 GCA_964599085.1 uncultured Enterobacterales bacterium
ACCGTAAAGGATCAAATTCTTCCTTTATTTGAGCTGACACGTTCGCGCAAAAGCACCGCCCCCTCACGCTGGCTGACCAGCTCGTCGCCATCACCCAGGCGGACCGGCCAGCTGTGGTCCACACCCAGCGCCCCGGTCACGATGTCGGACAGGGCCGCGGTCTGCACACGGTCCGGCAGGAGCGGTCCGTTCACGACGATGAAGGGGACCCGGGTGAGAGGCTCGAAGACGCCTCCGCCGTGGCCGAAGTCCCCGTGCTCACCCAGCAGCTCGCCGTGGTCGGCGGTGACGATGAGCAGGGTGTCGTCGAGGTGCGGCCGCAGCGCGTCGACGATGTCGCCGATGTGCGCGTCGGTGTCTTCCACGACGGCGTGGTAGGCGCGCCAGTACAGTCCCTCCTCGAGGTCGCCGCCCTGGCGCACCTCGGGCAGACCGATGCTCTGTTCACCGCCCAGCTCCCCCTCGCCCAGGTTCCAGTGCTCGCGGCTGCGGAGCTTGGGTTCCAGCGGGTGGTGGGGGCCCATGAGGTGCAGGTAGAGGAAGGCGCGCCCATCGGGCTTCCAGTGCTTGATGCTGCGGCGTGCGGCGGCGACCAGTCGGGCGTCGGGGAGCTGGTCCCAGCGCCGGAACCCCCTTCCGAAGCCCAGCTCCCGCGCCAGCAGGCGGTTGGCGTACAGGCCGGTGGTGGCGAAGCCCGCGTCCTGGAGCACTTCCGCCAGCACCGGAACGTCGGGCAGCGGCGGGTAGCTCTTGTTCGCGAGATCCATCTTGCTGGGGAAGGGGAAGTCCCAGCCGTGCTGGCGGACGTGCATGCCGCTGAACAGGGAGACCACGGAGGGGGCCGTCCAGGTGCTCGGCGCCCACGCCCAGGCGCGCTGGGCGCCGGTGGCGGCGAGGCCGTCCAGGGCCGGCGTGCGGGCGCGATCGACGGCGTCGGCCCGCAAGGTGTCGACGACGATGACGACGGCGTTGCGGAGCTTGCCCGGCGGTACCGGGGTGGGGGCGACCGTGGTCGACGTCTTCGACGTCTCAGGGGTGGGCGACGAGGAACAGGCCAGGAGCAGGGCGAGGAGGCAGGTCACCCCGCTCGGGTACCGGGTGCGCGCCGCGCCGGCAACCCCCGGACGCGACCGGCATCGAGCAGGCAGCAGCCCCTGGAGTCCGCATGCCTCACCTCCCCCTGCTCGGCCTCATGTCGATGCTGAGCGCCTGCACGGAGGTCCCCTCGAGGTCCGTCACCGCGGACACCGGCGGCGCCCCTGGCGACTCGGCCTTCCTACCCCCAGGCGACGGGGGCTGGGGCGGCCCCGGCCGCTTTCCCGGCGGCGACGGCGGCTTCGGTGGCGGCTTCCCCGGTGGCACCCGCGACCGCGACGGCGACGGCTTCAGCGGGCGCCTGGACTGCGACGACAGCGACGCCAGCGTCTACCCGGGCGCGCCCGAGCGCTGCAACGGCGTCGACGACGACTGCGACGGCACCAGCGAGCTGATCGGCTGGTGGTCCTTCGAGGAGGGCAGCGGCAGCCTCGCCGCCGACAGCGGGCCGCTCGGGCTGGATGGCACGCTCGTCGGCAGCGGCTGGACGAGCAGCGGCCACGACGGCGGGGGGCTGCGCAACAGCAGCGACCAGTACGTCGAGCTGGACTACGCCGAGCTGGAGCTGACCGAGGGGATCACGATCACCGCCTGGGCGCGCCCCACCGCGCTGGCCGGCTACAACGCCGTCGTCGCCCGCGGTGTGTCCAGCGGCGTCTACAACCCCTACCACCTCGGCTACAAGGACGGCAGCCCGCTGTGGGCCACCGACGACGGCAGCCTCGGGCCACACCTGCAGGATCTGAGCGACCCCGGCGGGCACGTCGGCGCCTGGCACCACCTCGCCGGGACCTGGGATCCGGGCACCGGCGCGCGCGCGCTCTACGTCGACGGTGTCGAAGCCGCATCCGACACAGACGGTCCGTCCACCCTCACCTACGACAGCGAGCCCACGCGCTTCGGCGCCGACACCAACGACGGCAGCCCCACCGGCTTCTTCCGCGGCACCATCGACGAGATCAAGATCCTCGACTGCGCTGCCGACGCCGACGCCGTGTGGAGCGACTACGAGACGGGGTGGTTCTGAGGGCGCCGTGGGTCCGCGGGGGCGGGGGCGGGGGCGGGGGCGGGGTGAGCGAAACTTACTGCTTGGATGTCCCCTCATCGCTCGCTTTTCTTGCTCTGAACGAATGAAAATCTACGGATAGGTCTTCAAGCTGCCATGGTAATCCATCATCCGAACGATATTCCGAGGATGATGGCACATCCTCCCCATAAGTTTCGTGACCAAGGATGCGACAGCGTCACCAGGCAGACCGCGCACCGCAAGATCTTGAACTTCCGCGCACCGCAACTTCCGCGCACCGCAACTTCCGCGCACCGCAACTTCCGCGCACCGCAACTTCC
>CAZRFD010000343.1:0-2441 GCA_964599085.1 uncultured Enterobacterales bacterium
CCGCGATGTCGGCTCCCGGGCCGGCTGCGGCTGGTCCTTTCTGCTTGAAGTTTCCCACAGACGGCCGAGCCCTACCACACCATCATTGTCTACATCTCGGAGTGCCCCCCCTCGCGGAATCCTCGACGTCCGACCCCGACGAAAGACGATGCCTTGTAGCGGGTCAGGGGCATGTTCGGCGTGGTCTTGGCGACGTCGGACAAGGTGGTGCTGGGATCGTGAGACAGGACAGCGAGTGAGAATGGCCGTGGTTTCTGTGGGATCGAACTTGTAGCGGATGATGAGTTCCGAGGTCCGCTTTCCGCGCCCAACGCGTTTCGTCCAGCGGTTCTCCTGCATCTCCAGCGACTGCACCCGCCACTGCGATGGCTTCCGGCGCCCCCCCCGGACCTCAACGGGGACGTCCCGGTCTTGTGGCAGGACGCCGTCGAAGTAGAGCTGGGCCAGGGTGAGCGGGCAGACCTCGAGCACCAGCGAGGCGTCGTCGTCGCGAACGCCCGCCAGCGGTCGGCCGACGCGGACCGTACTGGCGCTCCGTCCGAGGGACAGCTTCGGCGTGGTCACCCGTGAGAGGTCGACTCCGTTGATGAGCACCTTCGGCGGCTTCATGGGGTTGGCTCCTCGGGCGACGAACGGCGGAAGCGGTGGACCCGGCCCGCTGTCGTAGCGCGCCAGCGAGTGGTCGGGCAGCGCCGGGACGCGCGCCACGAAGGGCGCCGAAAACGCGCCACCATCGACCCATCGCGGAGGGTGCTCGACCCATCGGGGGTGGCGACGGTCCCATCGGGGCCGAGGGCCGCCCCATCGAGGGCGGCGACGGTCGCATCGGGGGTGGCGACGGACCCATCGAGGGGTCGACGGTGAGCCAGAAAGTCCGCGTTGGAGGGGAAACAACGTCAGGAGCGTGACTCTCGCGGCCTGGCACGGGGCCTGCGTTGGGGGTCGGCGAGCCCGCTGCCGGGCCGCCCCCACCGACGAGGTCCCGCCCCATGAAGCCCCGCCTCCGCATCGAGGTCGTCCCGTTCGCCACGCCCACGGCGATGGCGGACCTGGACGCCGCCCTGGACGTGCTCGCCGACGCGCTCGCCGACCGCTTCATCCGCATGGCGCGGGAGCAGGTCGCGGCCGAGCTCGGCGTCGACGCCGAGACCATCAACCGCGAGAGCCACCGCGACGTGGTGGACGTCCGGTCGGCCCTCGGCCTGGCCGTGGCCGGGGGCATGCGATGAGCCCGCCCTCACTCGTGCCCGGCCTCTCCCTCGACCTGGGCTCGCTCACCGCCCGCGCCTCGCTGCAGGACCCCATCGTCCGCATCGAGGCCACCGCCGACGGCCCCGCCGTGCTGACCCTCGAGGAGGGCGGCGTCCGGCTGGACCTGGAGTTCCCCGACCTGACCTGCGTGGAGCGGCTCTACCGCGGCATCCGGCGCGAGGTCTTCTCGAACCCCTCCCGCACCTGAATCCCCTCGCCCCGCCCGGCGAGGGCGGGGCTCTCCAGCCCCTCGTGGGCGTCCTGCAAGGAGTCCCCCGTGACCGTCCAGACCTTCACCCACACCTTCGAGGGCGAGCCCCTCGTCACCGTCCACTACCAGGGCCGTCCGGCCTGGATCGCCCGCCACATCGGCGCCCGGCTGGGCTACGCCCACGACGGCAAGCGCCTGCCCAACTCCATCCTCGGCGAGTGGAAGGACGAGTTCATCGAGGGCCGCGACTACGCCGTGCTCTCCGGTGACGAGCTCGCCGCCTTCAAGGAGCTGCCCGGCGCCGAGGGCGTGGCCGCGACCGCCAACAACACCCTGCTCGTGCTCTTCGAGACGGGGCTGCACCTGGCCCTCATCAAGACCCGCAAGCCGGTCGGCAAGCGCCTGCGCCGCTTCCTGGCCGAGGAGGTGATGCCCCAGCTCGTCCGCACCGGCGCCTACCAGCCGGGCATGGCGGTCGGCGCCGCCCTGGTCCTGGTGAGCGTCCCCAGCGAGCCGGCCCCGACGCTGGCGGAGCGCCGCGAGGCCCGCCTGGCCCAGCAGGCCGACACCCGCGAGCGGTGGGTCGAGTTCTGCGACCGCCGGCTCCAGGTCCAGACCCTGCACCGCACCATCGACCGCCTCGAGGGCGCCCGCCTGCTGTCGCCAGAGGAGGTCGCCAGCCTCCAGGTCACCGCCGCCGAGATCGCCCTGGACGCCGACCTCACCGTGCTGCGGCCCGAGCGGGAGCGGTGGGTGTCGCCCGGCCAGATCGCCCGGCGCTGGGGCGTGAGCAAGGACAAGGTCGGCCGCATCGTGACCCTGCTCGGCCTGCGCGGGCACCCCGCCTTCAGCAAGCGCGTGGTGCGGCGCTACGGCACGACCGAGACCGGCGAGCCCCGGCGGGTCTTCTCGTGGGCCTACAACGGCGCCGCCGAGGCCCTCATCGAGGAGGTGCTGGACGCGATGGGCTGCGAGCCCG
>CAZRFD010000344.1:0-2333 GCA_964599085.1 uncultured Enterobacterales bacterium
GCGGCTGGGGCTGCACGTGCTGAAGAGCAAGCGCGCTCTGGCCCTGACGGTCAAGGTGCCCAAGACGCTGGTCACGCCTCTCGAGACCGAGCAGGTCCGCCGGTACCTGCGCGGCCTGCGGCGCTACCGCGACATCGCCATCGTCCACCTGATGCTCCTGTGCGGGCTGCGCTCGCGCGAGGTCCTGACCCTCGCGTGCGCCGACGTCTCGCTGGGCGAGCGCACGGTCCGGGTCCTGGGCAAGGGGGCCACCGAGCGGATGGTCCCGATGGCCGAGTTGGTGGCACGGGCCATCGAACAGTACCTCGCCCACGAGCGCCCGCGTTGCTGTGAGGCACCGGCGCTGTTCGTCTGCCTGCAGGGCAAATCCCGCGGCCGCACCATGACCCCCGCGGGGCTCCGCAGCCTCTTCCGGCATCGTCGCAAGAAGCTGGAGCTCGACCAGGCCAATCCTCACCGCTTCCGCCACACCTTCGGCGCCGACATGGCCCGCTGCGGCCTACCCCTGCCGGTGATCCAGCGGCTCATGGGCCACGCCAACCCCGAGATGACCTTGCAGTACATCAACTTGTCCATGGCCGACATCGCCCGGGCCTACATCGAGGCGGCCGAGCGGATTCGCGCCAGCTACGAGTTGGGCTGACCATGGGGCGAAAGAAGGTCCGGCTCCCCCGGGTGGCCGAGCAGTTCCTGGGTCAGGAGCAGTGGCGATGGTGCCGCCAGATCGTCCGGATCTTCCACCGGTGGATGAGCGAGCACAACCTGGTGCTGTCCGACCTGACGCCGGCGCACATCGACCACTTCTGGGCCTTCCAGCGCGGCAGGGGCCTGGCCGACTCCACCTACCACGCACGACGCTGCCGCCTGCACAAGTACCTGTATTGGCTTGGCGAGCAGGGGCATCTGCGCTTCGTCGTCGAGCCGCCGAGGCTCTGGCACATGCGTGGGCCACTGCCCGAGCTCGCAGAGCGCTTCCTCGCGCTCCCCGGCCGTCGCCGCATCGAGCCCATGGTCCGAAACCTCCACGACTGGCTGGAGCGCAAGGGCATCTCCCTGGACGAGCTCACGCCGGCCCACATCCAGGCCTTCCTGCGAAAGCCCATCGGCGTCGCGCTGAGCCGAACCTCCCGCGAAAGCCTCCATCGCGACATCGAGCCCTACCTGCTCTGGCTGCACGACCAGGGGCAGGTCTCCTTTCGTGACGCCCGTCAGGTCCGACGCCCCTTCGAGCTGCCCGACCGTGCCCGACAGTACCTCGACACCCTGCGGCCGGTCAGAAAGCCTTCCACCTGCAGCGGCATCACCACCGAGCTGCGCGACCTACATGCATGGATGAAGGCCCAGCGCGTTGAGTTCGACCGCCTCGACCGGCCCGCCATGGAGCGCTGGCTCAAGTCCATGGCCGACCGCGGCCTCGGCCCCACCACCCGAGGCTCGAGGATCTTCCGGGTCCGACGCTACCTCGACTGGCTCTTCGAGCGCGGCGCCATCGAGGTCGACCCCGACATCCTGCTGCGTCCAGGCGACATCCCAAAGGTCCCCTCCTACCTGCCGAGGCCCTTCCCCGTCGAGGCCGACCGCGAGATGCAGCGCCGGCTCCTGGCCCGTGGCGACACCCCGGGCAACGCCCTGCTTCTCATGCGGCGCACCGGCCTGCGTATCGGCGAGCTGGTCCGCCTCGACCCCCACTGCCTCGAGACCGACCACGACGACAACGCCATGCTCAAGGTGCCCCTGGGCAAGCTCGACAACGAGCGCCTCGTTCCCCTGGACGACCAGGCCCACACCGTGCTCGAGTCCTTCAGGCGCGCCTGCCCACGCGGAGCGCCCTTTCTCATCGAGCCCCAACTCTCGCGCAACAAGCTCCTCGAACAGCTCGGAGCCACCCTCAAAGAAGTCGCCGCCGGCCTCGACATCCCCGGCCCTGTCGTCTCCCATCGCCTGCGCCACACCTACGCCACCGAGCTGCTCAACGCAGGCATGAGCCTCGTGGCCATCATGAAGCTGCTCGGCCACCGCTCCTTCCGCATGACCATGCGCTACGCGGCCATCACCCACGACACCGTGGCCCGCGACTACCACGCCGCCATGGCCAGGGTCAGCGCCCGCTACGACGTCCCCCTCTCTTCATCGCTCTCAGGCCAGCCCGACCCCGAGCGCATGCTCACCGACACCATCGCCTGGCTGCGCAACAACGCCGACGACGACCCCCGAGCCGACCGCCTCGTCAAGCGCCTCTACAAGCTCCGCGCCGAGATCGCAGACCTCGTCAAAGACCCCCGATAGCGACCAACAGGGCACCTCCAGCCGGAGAAAATTGGCCGGTTAAGTCC
>CAZRFD010000345.1:0-2320 GCA_964599085.1 uncultured Enterobacterales bacterium
CAAGAACATGGAGCCGTGTCTACGCGGGTTTGGCGTCTCTGGGATGCCGTGGCGGCTGCTGTTACCTGGTGTGACGGATGTGGTCCCCCGCCTGCGACCCTGGGGCGGACCTACTTGGAGCGAGGGTAGTGACGCAGGCGCCAGGCGTGGACCCAGGAGAATGCCCAAAGCGCCAAGCCCAGGACCATCATCCACACCGCGTCGTCTGCTGTGTAGGCCTTGAACGAGCCGGCCGGGTCGAAGACCGTCGCGGGGTCCGCGAGAAAGAGGGCGTAGACGGAGTAGAGGGTGACCATGGGCGCGACCACGGCGATGGGGACGGTGAGGGCGGCCGGAACGAGCATGACGGAGTGTGAGCAGTTCGGGCAGTACCACTTCGTGCTCGGGAAGTACCTGCTCCCCATCAGGTGGCCCATACTGTCCTCGTAGCGCTCCATGCCTTCCGTGCGGCAACGTGGGCAAGCTCGCGGCATCGCTCCTCCTGGGTGACCGGTCCGGCTTATCCCGTGCTTGTCGGCTGTGATTCGGTAGCCCGCGGCGCTCTTCGAGCCAAGCTCCCGGAGAACTTGGCGAGCCAGTCGACGAAGGCCCTCACCCGGTGCACACGGTTTCGGCCGGCTGGGACGAGCGCATACAGCGGGAAGGCGCTGAATCTCCACCCGGGCAGGACCGGCTCCAGCTTCGGATTGGGCTTCGCCAGGAGCACCTCGGGGCAGAGGCCGATACCAAGCCCCGCCTCGAGGGCGTCGGCGAGGGCCATGCTGTTGTCGGACTCGAGCTGGCCGCCCACTGGAAAGGCCCGGTGTTCGCCGTCGGGCCCGACCAACTCCCACACAGTCTGCGGTCGCTCGCTGAGGAATCGCAGACAGCTGTGGTGAATCAGGTCCTCGGGTCCCTCGGGCGAGCCCCGCTCCTGCAGATAACTCGGGCTGGCTGCCAGGCGCGGTTCGAGGCTGACAAGTCGTCTGGCGATGTGGGTGTCCTCGGGGCGGCCCACGTGCCATCCGTGTTCGGCTAAGGCGTGAGAACGGGCGACAGCAGGGCAATTGCACAGGAGTAGAAAGCGGCCACGAGACCGGTGATCTGGGGGTTGCAACAGCACCCGGTCACCAGGAGGCCTCGTGGCGCCCACTCCAGTCGAACACCTCGTCCGCGACCTGTCGAGCGTCGCCTCTGCTTCCGAGGTGCGGCGCGCGGCCCGCCGCTGCGGCGCGGTTCAGCGCCAGGGCATCGTGGACATCCACGCGCTGCTGATGACGGTGGTGCTCGGCGTGAGCGTGCGCGGGCGCGTGTCCCTGGCGGAGCTGCGCCGGGTCTACGGCGAGGTCTCGGGCACCGTGCTTGCGCGCTCGAGCTTCTACGACCGCTTCAACGAGGGCCTGGCCTCGCTGCTGAAGTGGCTGCTGGACACCCTCATGGCGAACTCTCGGGACTCGCCGCCGAGGCCGCCCGGCGCGCTCGCCTTCTTCGAGGACGTACTGTGCGAGGACGCCACCATCCTCCGGCTCCCCGACGAGATGGCCGACGCCTGGCCGGGGCCTCGCACGAACTCCTCGCCGGCGGCGGCCAAGGTCCACGCCCGGGTCCGTGCGACCACCGGCGAGTTGGTGAAGGTGAAGGTCACGCACGGCCGGGTGGCGGACTGCAACGCCTTCGGCGTCGGTCACGAGCTGCGGAACACCCTGCTGCTCTTCGATCAGGGCTACTCGTCCCCGAGCCTCTGGCGCCGCGTCGACAGTGTCGGCGGCTACTTCATCACGCGCCTGCCCGCGGACCGCGACCCGGTCATCGTCGGCCACCTTCGACGGCATCGCGGGCGCGCGCGGAAGGTCAAGGGGATGCGGCTTCGCGTGGCGCTCGTCGGCCTCCAGCGGACCGTGCTGGACGTCGAGTGCGCCTTCCGGTGCAAGGTCCGGCGCTATCTGAGTCCGCACGGCCGCCACGTGACCGAGCACTTCCGCGTCGTGGCCTCGCGCAACGCCGAGACCGGCGAGTGGCACGTATACGTCACCAACGTCCCGGCCGAAGTGCTCACCGGCGAGCTGGTCGCCCGGACCTACCGCCTCCGATGGGAGGTCGAGCAGTTTTTCAAGCTCGCCAAGTCCGGCTCCGGCCTCCACGACATGCCCAGCGCCAACGAGAACATCGTCAAGGTCTTCATCTACGCCGCCCTATGCCGGGCCACCGTCAGCATGCGCGGACGCCGAGCCGTCCAGGCCATCCTCGGAGGCCAGCGGACCAGCCACATCCATGCGCTCACCTGGCACTGTATTGGTTCAGCGTGAACCGGACTCTGGAGGCGGTGGGGTAACAACTCAGG
>CAZRFD010000346.1:0-2292 GCA_964599085.1 uncultured Enterobacterales bacterium
CTGAGCCCGGCAGCCTTCCACCGCCTGGTCAGCTTCTACATCCGCGACCAGGGCGTCGGCATGGTCTTCGACACCACCGCCGACGAGCAGGTCTGGAACTTCCCGGCGTGGGCGGTCGACCTCGTCATCGAGGAGACCACCGATCCGGCGCTGGCCGAGCTGGTCAACATCAACACGGCGACGGAGGAGGCGCTCGACGAGCTGCCCGGCATCGGTGAGACGCTGTCGGCCCGCATCGTGGAGTACCGCGAGGACAACGGCCCCTTCCAGTCGACGGACGAGATCATGGACGTCCGCGGCATCGGCCAGGGCACCTACGACGACCTCGCCGACCTCATCACCGTGGACGCGCTGCAGCGCAGCTTCGACGTCGTGGCCGAGGTGACGCTGACCACCGACGGCGTGGACGTCGACTGGGTCGACGGCAGCTCGCCGGAGTCGTTCACCGAGACCTGGGGGTATACCCTGAAGACCGACGCCGACGGTCGGGTGCTGGAGGGCACCTGGGATCGCGAAGACGAGCACCCCGACTTCGCCTGGATCCCCTACAGCAACCCCCACAGCGCCCAGACCGGCGGCAGCGAGAACCCCTACTTGCCCTATGGCAAGCTGCTCGATGTCATCGGTGAGGACTTCGAGCGGCACTGAGCAGCCCCCCGGAGTCCACATGAAGAGCATCGCTGCATCCATCGCGCTGCCGCTCGCGGCCGCCCTGTTGCTGGCTCCGGCCTGCACCGGCGGCAGCTCGTGGACCCGCGACCCCGATGACGACGGTGGCGGCGGCAGCCAGGCCGACATCGTGGCGGTGCTCATCACCCCGCAGGAGGTGGTGGTGCCCGTGGGCGAGGGCGTGCAGCTCGTCGCCACCGGCATCACCGCCGATCGCGAGAGCGTCGACCTGACGGCCTCGGCGGACTGGAGCAGCTCCGACGGCGCGGTGTTGTCGGTCAGCAACGCCCTGGACAGCGAGGGGCTGGCCGAGGGGCTGTCGGCCGGCACGGCGGTGGTGGGCGCGACGGTCGACGGCATCGACGCGCCACCGCTGACGGTGACGGTCACCGCGGCGGGGGTCGATCGGCTGGCCGTGTACCCCGACGAGCTGGAGCTGGTCGTCGGCGATGACGTGCAGCTCACGGCCAGCGCCTGGTTCTCCGACGGCAGCGAAGCCGACGCGACCCGCCAGGTGCGATGGGTGACCGCGGACGGCACCGTGGCGACGCTGACGCAGGAGGGCCTGCTCAGCGCGGCCGGCGAAGGCGCGACCACCGTCTACGCGCAGTGGGACGAGGTCCGCAGCGACGACGTCGCGGTCACGGTGGGTGCTGCCTCCAGCGGTGGCGGTGGGGGCGGAGGCGGGACGACGGGCCCGGCCAACCTGCTGGTGGCGGCTGCCAGCGGCTCGGTGAGCGGCGGGGTGCTGGACCTGAGCGTGACGCTGCAGAACGACGGCGAGACGGCCGCCAGCGACTTCTGGGTCGACGTCTTCGTCGACCGGGGCACGCCGGCGGTGGGTGACCTCGGCGATGACTTCGATCTGGTCAGCTACCTGGCCGCGGGCAACACCACGACGCTCGAATTCCAGGTCGCCGTTGGCGATGGCAGCCACAGCGTGGCGGTGATGGCCGACACCAACGACGACGTCGACGAGTCCGACGAGGGCGACAACGTGCTGTCCACGACCGTCGGCAGCAGCAGCGGCGGCGGCAGCAGCAGCGACAAGGCCCAGCTCACCATTGACTACTTCGACTTCGCCTACGACTCCAAGGCCGGCGACGTCTACTACTACGTCGACATCTCCAACGTCGGGGACACCGCGGCCGGGGACTTCTACGTCGATGTGTGGGTCGATCGCACCGATGCCCCCGCGCTCTACGACGACGGCGACGCCTGGACGACCGTGTACGGCCTCGCGGCGGGCGACACCACCTACGCCGACTTCCTCATCGAGGGGGCGTGGTGCTACTACTGCTGGAGCTGGGTGATGATCGACGGCTACGACGCCGTCGACGAGTCCAACGAAGACGACAACGTCGAGGGGCCGCTGGAGGTCTACTGACCGGGCCCGCAGTCGCCCGCGGCCGCCGCCCTGTCAGTCCTGCCGGCGCCTTAGCAGGCTGCCCAGGCCAAGCAGCGGCACCCACAGCAGGGCCGCGCCGCTGTTGTCCTTCTTGCCGCAGCCGCAGCCCTCGCCCTTGACGTCGCCGCCGGTGTCGGTCCCGCCCCCGTCGCCGTGGCCACCGTCGGCGCTGCCGCCATCGGCGCTGCCGCCATCGGCGCTGCCGCCATCGGCGC
>CAZRFD010000347.1:0-2274 GCA_964599085.1 uncultured Enterobacterales bacterium
CCCACTCGTTCCGGATCCGTGCAAGACCTCGAAAGTACGCAACTTTCCGAGCCCTGTGCCTAGACAATTCGGCACCAACGCAATACCAGTCCTCACTCCTGGAGGCAGTCTCCAGGAGGAAAACGGCCGCGGTCATCTTGCCGGATGAACCACCCGCGGCCGCCCTCCAGAGAGGATGGTCAACATGCCACGTCGCGCGCCTGATGTCACGGTCCACAGCCCCGATCTTCACCGCCTTCCCGACTGCCTGACCGAGGCGGCCGTGCTCCTGATGGACATCGAGCGTCGGGGGCTGGTCGACAAGGCCGCAGACACCCTCAAGATCCGGCGACAGGGCGGCTACGCCGCGGTGGACGTGTGGCTGATGCTGATCGTCTACTTCGCGTCGCTGCAAGCGCCCGCGGGTCTCCGCCCGTTCTGGGAGGCGGTGCTACGCGACGTCGGTTCGCTGGTCGCGGCGCTGGCCGGGCGCCGGAAGCTGCCCGCTCCGGCATCGGTCTCTCGCGCCCTGGGCTCGGTCGAGCTGGACCTGCTCCGACCGGTCGCGCCGTGGCTGTTGCTGGATTCGACGGGTGTTTACGCAGTCATGGCCCACCCGGCGATGCAGACCTATGACGCCCATGGTCACGGCTGGCACGTCTTCGACCTCGACCCCACGGTGACGACGTTTCGGCAGCGGGACCTGCCGCGTGGCGATGACCTCCCACAGCCCCGGCGACGCGCGGAGAACACAGGGGAGTCAGGGTATTCCGGGCGGAAGCGTGGTGACATCCAGTTCCAGCAGGTCTCGGTCTGCCACGCCGGCTCTGCGGCCTGGGTGCACGCCCACCTCTCTCCGGGCAACGGCGAGGGCGTTGCAGATGGCGAGCGTGCCTTCGACGCCATCCGGGCCGTGTCCCGGCGCCTGGACCACCCGCCGGAACGAACGCTCGTCCGCATCGATGGTGTCGCCGGCAACGTGCCCTGGATGACCGCAGCGCAGGAGCGTGGGCTGGCCTTCGTCACCCGGCTCAACCGGCCCGCCCTGTTCGACGATCCGGAGCTGCTGCGGCGCCTGCGCGACGCGACCTGGCACCGCGTGGACGACAGCGGCAGCGGGCCGCAGCGCTCGGCCGCCGACCTGGGCGTGTTCACGCTGCGCCCCGACAAGAAGTCGCGCAGGCCGGACGGCGGACACTACGAGCCCATCGAAGTGCGTGTTGTGGCCAGCATCTTCCCGAATACTGGCAAGGCGAAGCGAGGCCGCATCATCGACGGCTGGCAGGTGGAGCTCTTCTCGACGAACCTGGCCGCCGATGCGTGGCCGGCCGCCGACACCGTCACCGCCTACTTCGGGCGGAACAGCCTGGAGAACCGCTTTGCCCAGGAGGACCGGGAGCTCAGGCTCCATCGGGTGCTGAGCTACGAGCGCGCCGGTCAGGAGTTCGGGGTGCTGGTGGGGCTGTCGACCTGGAACATGCGGCTGGCCCGAGGCTTCGCGCTGCAGCCCCTGCCGCACGTCCCACCCGCACAGCAGCTCCGCCAGCCGCTCGTCGACGATCGGGTACCGGCCTGCTGGCCTCGAGACCCCGTCATCACGAGACTGCTCGATGAACTCGACTGGACCATGCTGCTCGGCACCGCCAGGTGGACCGGCTGGCGCTTCGACAGCGCCGGTGAACTGCGGTGCCCCGACGATCGGCCGATGACCCTGACGACGGTGCGGAAGTCCGAGCACGCAGAGGGTCACACCGGCATCATCTTCCGCCGGCCCACCGGCGGTTGCGAGCCTTGCGAGACCCGGCGCGAGTGCCTCCGCTCCGAGCGACCGGAGGCATCGAAGCACGCCGAGCTGTCGGTGCCGACCGCGGTCGCAGAGTCCCTTCGCCAGCGACTCGACAGCATCCGAAGCCTGGGACGAGCGTCGCCCTCGGCCCCGCCGCCTGGGCCACAGGTCGTGGCCGACTCGCTCTTCCTCCCAGCGCGCGCTCGCCAGGCCTACGACGCCTGCTTCATCCGGGCCTCCATGCGAGTGCACGTCGAGCTCCCCGGCGAGCTGCCGGCGCTCGAGCTGCTCGCTGACGATGTCGCGGACCGCCAGCGGCGACGGAAGACCTGGACCCAGAAGGCCGCACACAACGCGCTTCCCGATGACGCCAAGGTGAGAATCCGACTGGAGGCTGGCGACGCGCTCCGCGCCATGCTCGGGTGCCGTGCTTCGACAGCCGCACTGGCGAGCACTGCCGGGTGAAGCTCAGTGATTCCAGTGGGTTCGACGGAACCGGATCGAGTGGG
>CAZRFD010000348.1:129-2256 GCA_964599085.1 uncultured Enterobacterales bacterium
GCGACAGCCCCCCGGACTTCTGTCGCCTCGTGCGCCCTCCAAGGCCCGGGCGGCGCCTCACCGGCGTCACTTCCCGGGGGGGCTGCGACAGCCCCCCGGACTTCTGTCGCCTCGTGCGCCCTCCAAGGCCCGGGCGGCGGCGGCGGCAGTTGCCGCCTAGGCCGGCGAACGCGCAACTCGGAGGCGAACCGGCGTCACTTCCCGGGGGGGCTGCGACAGCCCCCCGGACTTCTGTCGCTGCAGCCGCGCGCGACCTGTCGAACCTGTCGAATGTCCGACACCCCCTGTCCGAGATCCGTCACCCCCCTCACCTGATCACTACCACTTGCGCTGGCACGCTCCCTGCTACGGCCCTCCCCCGAGAGGTGCCCCATGCCCGTCGGCTGGCAGATCATCATCCGTCGTCGAGACGACGCCATCCTGGCCCCAGGTGTCGCCGCGCGCCGCTGCTTTGCGCGCACGATCGCCCGGGTCGCCCGCGGCATGCCGCTGCTGAGCTTCAACGCTGCTGCCGGACACGGGCACCTGCAGATCGCGGGCTGTCGGGCGCAGGCGGGTGAGCTGGCCCGCCGGATCCAGCTCAGCCTCGGCCACCACCTCGGCCACGCCCGCCAGCTCGAGCCCGCTCGCCTGCGGCCGGTGCACGACCAGCGCCACCAACAGCATCTCTTCCGCTACATCCTCGACCAGACCCAGCACCACGGCCTGCCCACCGACCCCTTCCACGACGCCAGCGCCCTGCCAGACCTCCTGGGGCTGCGCGTCACGGGCGCGTGGATGCGGGCCGTGGTTGGCGAGCGGCTGCCGACCCTGCGCCTGCACGCGCTGGCCGACCGCCTGGACTTCGACCCCTTCGTCATCGACACGACCAGCCTCGACGGGCTCGCCGACGCCGCAGCAGCAGCGCTCGGTGAGGTTTCGCTGGGCGACCGGAGTCCGCGCGCCCTCGTGGGTCGGGCGGCGGCCGTGCGCGTCGCGGCCCCGGGCTTCGGCACGACGGCGCTCGCCCAACACTTGCAGGTCTCAACCCGGACGGTGCAGCGCCTGCTGCGCCGCCCGGTCACCGAGGCGCTGCTCACCGCGGTACGCGGGCAGTGGAGCCTGCGCACCCGGGTTGCGGCCGCCACGGCAGGCGACGCAGCGGGCGCCACGCCAGGCGACGCAGCGGGCGCCACGCCAGGCGACACGGCTGCCGACACAGCGGGCGACGTTGTCGTGTCGCCAGCCGCACGGCGGCGCCTCCGCGGTTAGCCGGTGGGCCCTCACCCGGAGCATCCATGCGCATCGGCATCTGCGGCTTCCCCCAGTCCGGCAAGTCCACCGTGTTCCAGGCCCTCGCGGCGGGCAGCGGCTCGGGCGGCAAGGGCGGCGTCACCTACGGCAACATCAAGGTGCCCGACCCGCGCGTCGACGCCCTCGCCGACATCTTCTCCCCCAAGAAGAAGACCTACGCCGAGGTCACCTTCATGGACGTCGGCGGGCAGGGCGGCCGCGTCGGTGGCGCCTTCCCCCCCGACGTCGTCCAGGCCATGCGCAACGCCGACGTCCTCGTCCACGTCGTCCGCGCCTTCGACAGCCCCTTCCACACCGACGCGCCGGACCCGGACCGCGACCTGGCCGCGCTCAGCGACGAGCTGCTCCTGCTGGACCTCGCCATCCTCGAGAAGCGCGCCGAGCGCTTCCGCAAGGAGAACCGCAAGGACGGCACCGCCGCGGTCAACGACCTCTGCGTCGCCCACCTCGAAGAGGGCGAGCCCTTGCGCACGCTGGGCCTCGACGAAGAACAGCGCAAGACCCTGCAGGGCATCCAGCTCCTGTCGCTGACCCCGCTGCTGACCGTGTTCAACGTCGGCGAGGACGACTGGGAGGACAGCCCCCTGCGCGCCCGCGCGGACGCCCACGCCGATGAGTACGCCCTCTGCGGCGAGCTCGAAGCCGAGATCGCCCAGATGGACCCCGACGAACAGGCCGAGATGCTCGAGGGCCTCGGCCTGGGCGAGCCCGCCAGCCACGAGTTCATCCGCACCGCCTATGCCGCCCTCGACCTCATCAGCTTCCTGACCGCGGGAGAGGACGAGTGCCGCGCCTGGCCCATCCGCAACGGCACCATCGCCCGCAAGGCCGCCG
>CAZRFD010000349.1:0-2193 GCA_964599085.1 uncultured Enterobacterales bacterium
CCCCCCGCAGACCGACCCGGTGAAGGCCGCCAAGGGCGTCGGCGGGCTGCTCCTGGGCGGCCTGGCCATCGCCGCCGCGGCCATCGCCGTGCCCGTGTTCCTCAAGAAGAAGGGAGCGTGAGGTGCCGAAGACCCCCGCCACCCCCGATTCCAAGACGCGGCGCCCCAAGCGCTTTCGCCTCTCCTTCGTCGGCCCCATCGAGGACCAGCCCCGGCTGATCCGCGCCTACGGCCGCGCCTGCGACGGGGAGTTCGCGCTGGTCATGCGCCCCAGCGAGGCCCGCGCCGTCCTGGTGCTGATCACCAAGAAGGACGGCGCCTTCATGTGGCGGTCGGGGGCCGAGCCCGAAGACGACGGGCTGGTCCACGCCAAGGCCCTGGTGCTGCGCGAGCGGCGCACCCGGCTGCGGATCGAGACCGGCGAGCACGCCGGGGCCAGCTTCCTGCCCTACGAGGAGGTGCCCTCCCACGTCGAGCACGGCGAGCTCGTCGACGTGGCCTTCAACCCCGACGACCAGTTCGCCCACGTCCAGGCCGCCGGCGCGGGCGGGGACGCGCCCCTGCGCCCCGAGACGCCTATCGAGCCCGCCGACGCGGTGAAGCTCGTCAAGGTCGAGCAGAAGGCGGTCCCCAAGGCCGGGCCGATCACCCTGCGCGGCCGGTGGACCGGCTACCTCTACTGCGACGACGGCAAGCCTCGGGTGGAGCTGCGCCGGAAGCTCGCCACCTACGGAACGCTGACCATCACCTCGCACATGGAGCGGGGCTGGTCCTGGTCCTTCGAGCGGGCCGCGAAGTGGTTCAGCGAGGAGGGGGCCACCGGCGGCGAGGGCCTGCCCACGCTGTCCACCGCCATCGAGGCCGGGGCGCTGGGCGCGATGCGCCTGGTGCGCGAGGCGTGCGCCTTCCGCGACACCCGCCGCCGGGCCGCCCACGACCCCGAGTACGCCGCCAAGCACCCGATCAAGCCGCCCAAGCCCATGAAGAACCCCACCGAGCGGCTGCGGGTGCGGGACCGGGGACGGAAGCGGCGGGCGGCTCCCCCGCCCAAGCCCCTGGACGACGGCACGCCCAAGCCCCAGGTCCCGGCTGACGCAGCGGCGCTCGACCGCATGGCCGAGGTCGCCTCCCGCGAGGGGGACGCCCTGGCCCGGCTCAAGGGCACCCGGTGGATCTGGGAGGAGACCACCCCCGTCCGCGACATCGCCGACTGGTTCGACGACAGCGGCTTCGAGGGCATCGGCGAGCGGGTGCGCGGCTACGCCGGCCACCCCGACCACCCGCTCGACGACTTCATGGCCGAGCTGGACGGCGAGCTGAAGGCTGCCGAGCGGCTGCACGACCCCGACCCCGACGCGGCGGTCTACAAGGAGGCCCGCCGGCAGCTCGGACTGCTGCGCGAGACCCTGACCAGTACCCCCGCGATGATGGAGCGGGCGCGGCGGCTCGTCCGCTACGCCGCCAGCATGGTTCAGTCCCCGATGTGCAAGGGGCCGGAGCAGCGCGAGGCCCTGGACGCCGTGGGCCGGGCCACCCAAGCCTACGAGACCGCGCGCGAGGCCATCCTGGAGGGGCGGCCCTGGGACGCCCTGCGGACGCTGCGGCGGATCGGGGATCGCGTGGCGCTGTCGGCAGCGAAGGCCGCCCGGAGCTGCGCGGCGGGGCAGACCAGCCTGACCGCGCGGGCGCGGGAGGCGGATCCGCTGGCCGAGCAGGTCGCCGCCTTCGCCGCGAAGCCCTCGGCCGCGACGGCGAAGCGGTGGATGAAGGCGGCCCTGGCCGCCGTGGGCCTGGCCCCGCTGTCCCTGTCCGCCCGGAGCCGGGGCGGCGCGGTCCACGTCAAGGTGGTCCTGCCCGAGGACGGCGAGAGCGGCGAGACCAACGAGGCCATGCGCGGCATCGCCGACGCCGTGCCCCGCGGCCTGGTGCTCGACGGCTGGGACTTCCGCGCGCCCGGCGCGAAGCGGAGCCGCAAGGCCCCGGCCGCGCCCGCACCGTCCCCGGCCGCGCCCGATGACTGGCGGCCCTTCGACGAGGGCGACCGCGTGGTGCTCGACGGCGTCCACGGCATGGTCAGCCGGATCCCCGCTCGGGTCTACGGTCCCGACGACAAGGTCACCTTCCTCGCGGACGGCAACCGCACGGGTCGGCGGATCGCGGCGAAGCGCCTCCAGAGGGAGCACGAGGTGGGCG
>CAZRFD010000350.1:0-2166 GCA_964599085.1 uncultured Enterobacterales bacterium
CTCACAGAGCGGCCGGGCTCCGGTGCCCTCGTCCTGGCCTGGGCCGTGCTCCGACGCATCGTGGTGGCGGGACTGTGGGTGCTACCCGTCGTGCTGGTCTTCGTCGCGCTGCCCGTCGTGGCGCGGTCGGTGCTGCACCTCGATCGGGCCGGCGAGGATGCCGTGGGCGTGCTAGCGGCGCTAGGCATGGCCGCGGTGCTCGGCTGGCTGGCGTTTGGTCGCGGCGGACGGCGTGGAGGTCCGGTGGACCGGCACCGGGGCCGGCTGCCACGACCGCTCAGCCGTCGGCGACACGACCACTGACCATCGGTGCGTGCTCGATGGCTTCGCCACAGCCGGGGCAGCGGACAGGGACCACGGCCATGCAGCGATCGATGCCGCAGGAGGGGCAGTCGCTGCGATCGGTGAACAGCGCTTCGATGGGTAGCAGCGTGGGGCCGTCCACGAGGTCCGGGTCGACACCGCAGAACAGGCAGGGGCCGTCTGCTGGCAGCGCCTCGCCGCAGGTCGTGCAGCAGCAGACGCCGGGGCCCTCCAGGCGCGTCAGCGGCCAGCGTCGCCAGACTGCGGCGCGGGCGCGATCGTCGTCCGTGGCGCGCCAGCGGTCGGTGCTCGGGTTCCGACGGGCACGGTCCGCCGCCATGCGCGCCCACATCCGGAAGTGCCCGGGCATGCCCTCGATCGCGGCGTCCAGCTCTGCCGGTGACAGCTTGCAGCTTCCCAGGCGAAAGGCCGCCGCTGCCAGCAGGTCGACTCGGCCCCACCAGCCGCGCATCAGCTCGTGGGGGCCGCGGGGGTCCCGGCCCGCGGCCAGCCAGACGGGCGCTCGCAGCATGGCGCGCTCCCGGTCGTGGTGCGACAGGGTGGCGTAGGAGTAGGACCCGAAGCGCGCGTCTTCTGCGAGGTAGCGGGCGAAGACACGGGTGCCACCCTCGTGCATCAGCCAGGTCAGCAGCGCGGGCGCCAGCGCCTGGCCGTCGGCCGTGGTGCCGGTCCAGAGGCTGCCGCCGCGCATGGCGGCGAGGAGGACGCGGGGACGGTCAGCGGCCGCTGCGCGCGCCAGCGCCGCGAGGCGGATCGCCGGATCGGCGTGCAGCAGGTCGCCGGCGGGTGCACAGGGTGCGCAGAGCCCTGCCCGATCCGTGGCGAGTCCACAGGCAGGGCACGAGTGCGGAGTGGGCGGCATGGGCCCCTCCATGCTGGGGTCGAGCAGGCCCCAGCATGGCACGAAGCAGCGGTGCGGTCACCAGGCGATGCCGACGCCGAGCAGCGCGACGCTTGCACCGGCCAGGCCGTAGCTGGCGAACGCGAAGCCGCGCTGGCTGCTGCGGGCCGAGTCCAGCGTGTCGAGGGTGCTGGCGTCGGAGAGGGTGGCGTCCTGGCGGCTGGCCAGCCAGGCGCTGGCCCCGCCGAGCGCCGCCGCACCGCCGGCGGCGGCGAACCATGGCCACTTCTTGCGGTGACGCCGGCCGTCTGCGGTCGCAGGCGTGGGGGCGGTGCCCGGGTCCTCGACCCGGACGACCAGGGTCTGGTCGTCGGGGACGAGCACGATGCGCGCAAAGACCGGCGGTCCGCCGTCGGCGTCGGCCTGCAGCAGGTAGAGCCCGCTCACCAGCTCGGCGGGGACGTCGACCGGGGCGCCGTCGACCATTGCGGTCGCCCCCTCAGCCAGCCCCTCGAGCTGGAGCTGGCCCAGTCCCTGGGGCATGCCTGCGGCGGCCTGCCAGGCGCCGCGGAGCTCTTCGCCGTAGGCGTCCACAAACACCGTGGGGGCGACGCGTGCGGCGCTGGCGAAGGCCTTGTCCCGGCTGCTGGCGTCCCCCTCGACGTGGGCCATGGCCCCCTCCGCCAGCCAGACGCGCGCCAGCAGGGTGTTGTCGGCGGTGCCGGTGCAGCCGAAGGCGGCCTCGGCCTCTTCGATGTGGGCCCGGGCGTCCTCGAAGCGGGCGTCCAGCACGGCGGCTTCGACCTGGTCGACGCGTTCCGCAGGGTCGTCGCAGTCGGCGCGGGCGGGCAGGGCAAGCAGGGCAATCAGCGGGATGAGCGCCATTCGTCGGTCTCCACGGTCCAGGAGTGGGAGGTCGGGTAGCGGCCGCCCACGGTGATGTCGTGGCTGCTCTCGACATCGCCGTAGCGGAGGGTGAGGGTGTGCCGGCCGGCGGTCAG
>CAZRFD010000351.1:0-2165 GCA_964599085.1 uncultured Enterobacterales bacterium
TCTACGCCAGGCCGGTGAGGGTGGCTTCGTGAGCGTCAGTGGCAGAGATACACCCAATCGGGTCCCTGACGAGTTCTATGCGGAGCTGATCTGGTCGATGCCCGCCAGCGACCCCAACCAGTGGGTGGGGTCCTACGAGTGGTCCTACGAAGCGCAGTACCTCAGCCGGGCCGTCGACTACCCGGAGAGCTACTCCATCTACCTCGGCTGGCACGAAGACTGGTACGAGCGGCACTACGGTGAGGAGATCTACTGGACGATGCCCAGCATCGATAGCTTCGGGGATGACGCTGGCTGGCTGTGCATCACCGACTTCACACCGGACCACATCGGGGCGCAGGTGGTGTGGTTGAGGAACATGGACGATGGCAGTGACGACCCCGGCTACCTGATGGACTTCGACATCAACATCGACGACATCACCGCCAAGAACCCCGACCCGTGCGTCGCCATGAGGACCGCCGTGGACGAGAGCGAGATCTGGGGCGGCGACTGGGGCCGGAGCTGGGTCCCTGGTTCGGAGTAGCGCAGAGCGGGATCGTGTTGTGGTCGGGTCGAGGGGCAGCGTCGCGCGCTGATGGGCTGCGCAGTCCTCAAGCCCCCACAAGGTGCAGGTCCCGCCCCTCCCGCTGGACCTCCTCTCTCCACAGTCGCTGCTCCCAGGTCCGGCCGGGGCGCTGGTCGAAGACGATCATCCAGCCCTCGGCCAGGCCGAGCTGGTCGAGGTAGCCGCAGAGCTGGTCGATGCCCTCCTCGCGAACAGTCTCCAGTGACACGTGTGCCGGTGGCACCCGCTTCAGCTCGATGACGAAGCGGTCGGGACCGTACTCGACGAGCAGATCGAGCCGCCCGCGTCCGCTGGCGTACTCGCGCGTCACCCGGCCCCCACCGTTCACGACCCGCTGCAGGAAACCCATGAAGGCGAGGTGGGCGGCGGCTTCCCGCCAGCCGGCGTTGGACTGGTCGATGAGCAGATCGCCGTGGCGGCGCCACCACTTCACGAAGGCGTCGATGAGGGCGGGCATGTCCAGGCGACCATCATCGGTCTGCCAGGGCCACCAGGGCACCGGCAGGCTGTCCTGGCGCACCCGGGTCAGGGCGCGGACCAGGACTTCCCGGTACAGCGGGTTGGCGGGCTCCCAGCCCCGCTCGCTGCGGGCGATGAGCCCCAGATCCATGGCATAGTCGAGGTCGTCGAGGACGTCATCGGGCGGCGCTTCACCGAGCAGGATCGGTTCCAGGACGCGCGCCACCCGGGGTTCGGCGAGGCGCTGGACGAGGTTGTCGAGGTGGGTGGTGCGGGCCAGGACCAGCGCTTCCTTGGCCCGGTCGATGTCGTCACCGGTGATCGGCGTGGGGGCGGGCACCGGGTCGCGTCGGGTCAGGTGGTAGGCCAGGGCGTTGACCAGGAAGGGCTGCCCCCGGGTCCAGAACCACGCCCGGTCGACAGCGTCAACGGTGAAGGGCTGGCCGGTGTCGTCGGTGTGCTGGGCGTACAGTTCGGCGATCTCGTCGCGGTCGAAGTTTCGCAGCGTCAGGGACTCGGCCTTGATGTTGAAGGGGCTGCCCGGGTTGGGCGGCAGGCCGCCTTTGGCTTGGACCAGGTAGTCCTTCAGGTCGCGGAGGCCGACGAGCACGATGCTGGAGGGGAAGGCGCGGGGGCGCCGCGGAAAGCCGCTGCGGAGCTGGGCGAGGAAGCTCACCATGGCTTCCCCCTCGATGGTGTCGACCTCGTCGAGCATCAAGACCAGGGGGCGCGGCTGCATCGCCAGCGCCCAATCGGCTAGCAGTGCTGCGAGTCGGGTGCCGGTCGCCCCCGCTCCGGCCCCCTCGGGTGGCCGGTCCGCGGCGGGCAGCATCCAGCGCGCCTCGTCCATGATCGCCTGTACCCACCGGGGCTCGACGTCGGACAGCGACGGCGTCTGCCGGCTGGCTTCCAGCGAGACGTGCAGGGCCACCTGTCCCTCGCCCCGCAGCTCCTCAGCCAGGGCGCGCATCGCCGTGGTCTTGCCCGTCTGGCGGGCGGCGTGGACGACGAAGTAGCGCCGCTCCGCGATCAGCCGACGGATCTCGGGCAAGCGGCGGCTCGGCGGGAGCATGTAGTGGTCTTGCAGCCGGCAGGGGCCGGTGGTGTTGAAGAAGCGGCGGGAGAGGGTCGGCATCAT
>CAZRFD010000352.1:0-2108 GCA_964599085.1 uncultured Enterobacterales bacterium
AGACCCGGATGGTCGCTCCGTGGGCGTCGGCGACCGCACGGACGATCGACAGCCCGAGCCCGAGACCACCTCGCGCCCGGGAGCGGGCCCGGTCGGCGCGGTAGAAGGGTTCGAAGAGCAAGCCGAGATGTTCGTCTTCGATGCCTTCGCCCTGGTCCTCCACCGTGAGCGTGGCGGTCCGGTCTGAGGTGGCGACCTCTACCCGGACGGTGGTCCCCGGGCCGCTGTGCTGGACGGCGTTGCGGATCAGGTTGCTCGCCAGCATCTGTAGCTGCTCTGCGTTCCCGCGCACGGAGGCATGGGAGGCCCCCTCCATGCGCAGCATCACGGACGCGCTCTCGGCGTCGCTGGTCAGGTCCGACACGGCCGCACGGACGCAGGAGCTGAGGTCGACAGAGGTAAAGCTCGCTCGGAGCTCGTCGAGATCGGCGCGAGCCAGCCACAGCAGGCCCTCGATGAGGCGCTGGATGCGCTCCGAAGCGGTGGCGATTGTCGACAGGGCGTCTCGATAGTCGGGCAGGGAGCGCTCGCGGCGAAGCGCGACCTCGGCCGTGGAGCGGATGATCGACACCGGGGTACGCAGCTCGTGCGAAGCGCTGGCAGTGAACCGCCGTTGGCGCTCGAAGGCGGCGCGCATCTGCTCGTAGCGTGCCGCCGACACCACCGACCCCGCCAGGACCCACCCGAAGCCGACGCTGAGGGCCACGGCGAGCCCGCCGAAGCCGAGCATGGCCTTCAGGAGCTCGGTGAGGCTCTCGGTGATCTCTCCCGTGTCCTCGGCGATGGTGATGTCCACTTCGCGGGGGGGGCCCGCCCGCTCCGTGTGGACGGCGAGTCGACGGTTCACGAAGCGACGCCCAGGCGTGGGGTCGAGGTCCCCTCCTGTCCACAGAGTCGCGCCCGTGACCGGGTCGACGACGCTGTAGCCGACCGCGGTGTCCACAACCGCGGGGTGGTCGGGCTGGCTGACGTTGAACTCCCACACCCCGTCGTCGTGCTCGATGGCCGCTGCGAGCGCCGCTGCGCGCTGGCGGAGGGACTCGTCGAGGGCTGTCAGCCGGGTCGCGCGTGCGTTGAGATACACCGCCGCTGTGAGCCCGAGCACGACGACAGAGGTCAACAGGACCATCGCCCCGAGGATCCGTGACTTCAGGCTCAGTCGCATCATCCAGCCGGCTCCCGGGCCACGTATCCCATCCCGCGGACCGTTCGGATGATGCGCGGCTGGCCATTCCGCTCCAGCTTCCGGCGGAGAGCCGAGACATGGACCTCGACGGCGTTGGAGTCGGGCTCGGCGAAGCGGTCCCACGCGGCGTTGACGAGCTGGCTCCTCGACATGACGCGGCCCGCGTTGCGCATGAGTGCCTCCAGAAGTCGGTACTCGGTCGCCGTCAGCGAGATCTCCTCGCCGTCGACCGTGGCGGTGCATGCGACGGTGTCGAGCCGCACCGTGCCGAGCTCGAACGTCGAGGTCGACGGACGGTCCCTGCGAGACAGGGCGCGCACCCTCGCGAGCAGCTCGTCGAACGCGAAGGGCTTGGTGAGGTAGTCGTCGGCACCGGCGTCCAGGGCGCGCACCGTGTCGGCGACCTCGTCGCGTGCAGTCAGCATCAGGATCCGGCATGGGCAGCGACGGGAGCGCAGTCGTCGGCAGATCTCGACTCCGGAGACGCCCGGGAGCATCCAGTCGAGCACGATGACGTCGTGGTCTCCGGACAGCGCCGCCGTGAGCGCTGAATCTCCGTCGTGCTCGACATCGACCACGTGGTGAGCGTCGCGCAGTCCCGTCGCGACGGCGCGCGCCAGTGCTCTCTCGTCTTCGACAAGGAGGATGTGCGCCATGAGCTTCTCAGCCTTCCGTGTCGGGTGGCGCGGCGTTCGCTGCGCCCGTGGGGTCAGGCACCGCACCGCCTTCGGATGAGCCGGGCTCTGCGCCTCGACCACCCAGCACGCGGAGCAGCGCGGGGGTGACCAGCAGCACCAGCGGGATCGCGGCCATCAGGCCCGCGATGATGGCGATGGCGAGGGGACGGAGCATCTCCGCTCCTTGGCCGATGCCCATCGCCAGTGGGAGCAGGGCGAGGATCGCGGCGAGGGCGGTCATCACG
>CAZRFD010000353.1:0-2105 GCA_964599085.1 uncultured Enterobacterales bacterium
GCAGCGGAGCGCAGGGAGCCCCGCCGCGCCCAGGCCCGCGCGCCCAACGAGGAGCCCAACGAGGAGCCAACGAGGAGCCCAACGAGGAGTCCAACGAGGAGCCCAACGCGAGGAGCCCAACCCGGAGCCAAGCCCGAAGCCAGGCGCCGCGGGAGCCGTCGGGTGGCCCGGATTGCACCGCGGCGACGGTCGGGTGGGGTGTGATCCCCCTGCCTTGGTGACGAAGCCTCCCAGAGCCCTCCCGCCCCCAGTCTCTCCTGGCACGCCTGCCCGCACCGCGTGATCGAGAGGCAGGAGGCAGACATGCTACCAGCCGAGGTCCGTGCGCTCATTGACGACACCCGTGCTCGACTCCGAGAGTGGCTGACCAGCGACGTCGAGCGTGCCGCGCTCGGCGACCTGCTCGCTGCCGAGGAGCTGGCCGGCGAGGCGGGGCGTGCGCTGAGCCTCGGCATGGTCGAGGACTTTGTCCAGGTGCGGCTGGAGCACGCCCTGGAGAACCGGGTCCCCTGCGCCTGCGGCCACATTCGGGCCGTGCTTCAGCGCACGAGGTGGACGCGAAAGACGCCCTTTGGTCCGTTGGTTGTCACGGATGTCTACACCTACTGCCGGGACTGCCGGGACTCGGAGCGCCCGCTGCACCAGTGGCTCGGTACGGGCCAGGAGACGTGGTCGCTCCTCGTGCAGGAGGACGCGGTGGACCTCGCCTCCGACGAGTCCTGCGCCAAGGCCGTGGCCAAGCTGGAGCGCCACCACCCAGGCGTGCAGATGGGCCGCACCACGGCCCTTCGCTTCCTGCACGAGCATGGGCAGCGCGCCCGGGCCTTCATCGACGCCAAGCTCGCGGCGGCCGAGGACAAGCTCGACGCCCCACCGCGCGACCGGGGTCCTGGGGTCGAGGAGCTGGAGGTCGAGTACGACGCGGGCATGATCCCCGTCGCGACCCTTGAGCCCATCATTTTAGAACCCGGTGAGGAGCCCGAGCTCAGCCCGGTCCGAAAGCTCGCCAGACGACGCAAGCTTACGCGGTACGAGGAGGTCAAGGCCGGCCTGGTCCAGAAGCCCGGCGAGGTCGACCGCCTCTACACCCTGCGGCCCACAGGTGGCCTCACAGAGGCTTTCCGCGACCTGTACGACCTGGCCCTGCTCAAGGGAATGGGCGACGAGACCGAGGTTCGCGGCATCGCGGATGGGGCACGGTACATCCGGAGCCGGCTGGAGGAGGAGTTCGGGGCGGGGAAGTTCAAGTTCATCCTGGACCGTCCCCACTGCAAGGAACACCTGAGCGAGGCGGGCAGCGCCTTGGAGGAGCAGACCGGCACCCCGGCGCAGGAGTGGGCGCGGTCCGCGCTCGCCATGCTGGAGGCGGGGGAGACGCAGGCGGTCGTCGACGAGTTGGCGCGCGCCTGGGAGCGCTCGGGCGAGACCCCCGAGCAACGAGATGATCGTCTCCGCCTCGCCGCCGGGTACTTCGAGCACAACGCGGACGCGGTGGCCTACGCAGAGTACCGGGCCAAGGGGTGGAGCACGGCGAGCAGCGAGGTGGAGAGCTGCCACAACAGCATCGTGCAGCCTCGCCTCAAGATCGGCGGGGCGTTCTGGCACCCGGACAACGTCGACAACATCCTCGCCCTACGCGTGCTGAAGGCCAACGGCTGGTGGAAGGACTACTGGAGGGATCAGCACCGGAAGTGGCGTCAGAAGGCTGAAGAACTTCGCCCGGCTTGAACGAGGAGCCACCGCGACGAGGAGCGGACCATGCGTGAGCCCACATCGACAAGCTCGCCCCCACTCGCGGGCCGCCGGATCTCGGTGCGCGCCGTGGTGTCCGCTGGTTGGTTGGTGGATGCGCCACGACGCACCATCGCCCCCTGGGGTCCGGTGCCTTCGGACGGAAAATGGCTGAGTAGCTGATCGCGCAGCTCCTCCCTATGACTCGGCCCGCCAAGCGGCATCGATCACACCCGTCGGCGCCCTCGCGGTGGTCGAGGGAGCCCACCGCCTCACAGAAGCAGTGGTCGTCGCATGGGGCGTTGCACTGCAGCCCCACCACGGTGAGAGCCGCGCGCCGCGCAAGGTAGTTGGGGTCGGGCACGCCGCTGGAC
>CAZRFD010000354.1:0-2098 GCA_964599085.1 uncultured Enterobacterales bacterium
CAAACCTTTGCGCATCGAATTGGTGAATGCAGGAAAGGAAGCGGTGTTCACATCGTGGTCGTAGCCGTCACCGACCAGCGCCTGGTAGAGCGCCTCCAGCGTGGACTCCGGGCCGTCGCCGCCGCCGCTGGCCGACATCCCCGACGCCGCCAGGTCCACGGCGGAGATCGAGGTCGTCATGCCGACGAGGTACTGGAAGGGCTTGTCGCTGCCGCTGCCGTAGCCGCCGAAGTTGTAGTCCTGGTACTCGGCGAGGCCGAGCTGGAGGTCGGGCACGGCGGCCGACAGGCCGTCGCTGATGGCGAAGACATCGAGGGAGTACAGGGTCGACGACATGGACCCGGTCGTGTCGACGATCAGCCCGAGGTCGACGCTGCCGCCGCCCGGCACGGTGGCGACGAGGTCGACGTCGACGCTGTCGCCGGCGTCCATGAGCAGGCCGTCGAAGTGGCGGTCGCCGTCGGCGCAGTCCTGGTCGATGCCATCGTCGGGGCGATCGTAGGCGCCCGAGTAGCGGGCCGGATCGGTGTCGTCGCAGTCGGCCCCGCCGTGGTCGGCGTGGCGGTCGCCGTCGCCGTCCTGGTCGTAGTCGTCGGCGCCGTCGCAGTCCTGGTCGACCCCGTCGTACCAGATCTCGTCCGCCCCGGGGTGGATGCTGTCGTCGCCGTCGTTGCAGTCGCCGTCGCCGGTCGTCCAGCCGTCGTCGTCGTCGTCGGTGCCGCCACCGCCACCGCCATCGGACCCACCGGCGTCCCCACCGCCACCGTCGCTGCCGCCGGCGTCGCCCCAGCCGGCGTCGCCGGTGCTGCCCGAGTCGAGCCCGAGATCCCAGCCACCGCCGCCACCGCCGCCACCATCGTCGTCGTCG
Organism: uncultured Enterobacterales bacterium; assembly: GCA_964599085.1. Taxonomy (GTDB): domain Bacteria; phylum Myxococcota_A; class UBA796; order UBA796; family UBA2385; genus J125. Next base: position 869 of record CAZRFD010000354.1, read on the forward strand.
GTGGAGTCCTTCGAGGGGCAGCCCAACAGCAGCGGCATGCCGACAAGGGACAGGGCGCAGAGCGACTGCAGGTACGGGCGGGGACCGGTCACGACTCCTCCAGGGCACCCAGCGTAGCCCACGCCGGTGGGTCCCGGAGGAGCGAGAGACCGCCGCCTACTCCGCCGGCGGCGGTCCGTCGCGGCCCGTGGGCGGCCCGTCGCAGCCCGGGGGCGGCGGCAGCAGCTCGTGCAGCGCCTCGAGCTGGCTGTCGCTCAGCACGGCGGCGATCTCGTCCATCACCGCGCGCTGCTCCTCCATGATGGCCTCGTGGGCGTCGCGGCCCTGCTGCTGCAGCGACTCCAGGGTGTCGGCGTGGGCGTCGACGATGGCGAGGACCGTGTCGAGGGTGGTGGCGTCCAGGCCCAGATCCTGGGCGTGGTCGGCGAGCAGCTCGTCCAGCGGCGGCGGGCGACGGTCGTGGTCGGCGGCCGTCGGACCGGCCGGGCCGTTGTCGGGGGCCGGCCGCCGGGCCCAGGCGTCCGCCGTCCAGGTGACGGTCGTCAGGAAGCTGGCGGCCAGCAGTGCGTTGAGGGTGCGCATGGCGACTCCGGGGTGGATGTCGGGGTGGACGTCACGGCGAGGGTGCCGGGACGTCGAGAGGTGAAGCAAGCCCCATGCCATACCTGGAGAGCACGCTGCCAGCGGATCCTCCGGCCGATCCCGCCCGAGGATCTGCGAGCCCTGCAGGCCGGGCCCGCGGGTTCTGCAGGACAGGGATCCCGCACAATGGAGCCTCTGCCCGCGGTCTCCCCCTCGCCGCCCGGGAACCCATGGCTGCTGACACGGGTCTGTACGACCACGATGGTGTCGACCACAACTGCGACTCCTGGTGCACCACGAGGCCCTGACCATGAACACCACCACCCGTCGTTGTCTGATCACCACAGCGTCCGTCGTCGTCCTGACCAGCGCGGTGGCCCTGCTGCTGCCTTCTCGTGATCTCGTCGCGGTCGACCCGCCGCTGCCTCCCCAGGCCTTCTCCCCCGACGCCCCGCCCTTCCAGGTCGAGCTGAACAAGGACCCGATGTTCCGGTACACGCCGATGTAGGTGTGGCGCCGGGTGCACGGTCCCGCGACGGACGCCGCGCCCTCGCGGTCTCGCGATCTCGCGGACTCGCGCCTCCCCCAGCCCGAGAGCAGCGTCACTTCTCTGGGGGGCTGCGACAGCCCCCCGGACTTGTGTCGCCA
>CAZRFD010000355.1:0-2074 GCA_964599085.1 uncultured Enterobacterales bacterium
TCCCAAGGACGAGGAGGTCGCGACCCTGGTCGAGCGCATCGCCGAGCGCGCCAAGGCCTGGCTGGCCCGCCGCGGGTTCGGCCCTGACGAGGAGCATGCCGACAACGACCCGGACGACGCCCAGCAGGTGGTCCAAGCCGCGGCGGTGGCTGGGCGCAGCGCCATCCGTCGCGGCCAAAGAGCCCGGCGGGTCGAGGTGCTCCGCGGATGCCATGCTGCATGACTGCTCTTGGTGTGGGCGAGTCGGATCCAGCTGCCCCTCGTCAGGCCGCACCACCGCCAGCTGCGCCGCCTTCTTCGCCATCAGCGCCCGGCCACGGCCCCTGCAGTACACGTCCGCCACCGAACCCACCCAGCGCGGCATCGGCCACGGCCTGACGGCGCATCTCCTCGCTGACCTGCGCGTATCGGCGCAGCATGACCTCAGGGCTGTGGCCCATCAGGTTGGCTGCGGTCGCCACGTCCACACCGCCTTGGATCAAGCGGGTCACGACCATCCGGCGCAACCCGTGTGGCGTGAAGGGCTCCACGCCTGCTCGCCTGCACGCGCGCTTGAGCTTTGCCCGCACCTGCTCCTCGGGGTTGGCGGCCAGGTCGAAGATGCGCTCGCCGAAGCCCCGGCCCTCGGCACGAGCGGCCAAGGAGGCGAACAGCGCGGGCTCGGCAGTACGCAGCGGGAAGGTCCGGCGGCCGGTCTTCCAGTCGAAGGCCACGGTGCCGGCTACCAGGTCGAAGTCCTGCCGCTTCACCCGGCACGCGGCACCGACCCGGCAGCCGGTCACGGCCATGAGCCAGACGACCAGGTGCACGTCGCCCTCCAACACGCTCAGGACCGCCTGCACGTCCTCCCACGACGGAGTGTGGTGGTTGATGGCGTGCGCCCGCTCGTCCACGGCGACGATGAACCGAGGCAGCCTGCGCTCGGGGATCACCTCCTGCTCGATCCCCCACTTCCACGCCATCTTGAGGATGCAGACCTCGCGCTCGACGGTGCGGATGCTGGCGCACCGCTCGTCGCGCTCCTGCCGGTCCAGCACGTAGGCCTCCAAGGTCTGCCGGGTCACCTGCTCGGGGCGCACGTCGCCCAGCCAAGCGGTCAGGTGTCGGGCCGCTTTGTCGTAGAACGCGACCGTCTTGGGCGACAGGCCGCTGCCCCGCGGGGTGTCTGAGCGGCGCTCGCGGGACGCGATCGACTCCATCCAGGCGGCCAGAAGCTCACCGATCGTCCGGGCGTCGCGGGCCGCCGAGCGGCTGGAGGCTTCGAGCCTTCCTCTTGCGACGAGGCGCACGACGGCGGTCTCGACCTCCTGCGGGGTCGCCCAGCCGGTCCACACCGTGGTCCGGGTGCTGCGCTCCCGAGCCTGCCAGTAGGCCCTCCCGTCCTCCCGCAGGTAGAAGGGCTGGCCGTCCTTCGACTTGCGCTTCACGGCTCGGGCCGTGACCGGGCCGATCTTGATGGGGTCGGGCTTGGTGAAGCGTGATCTGCGCGGCATGGCGTTCCTCCAGGGGCAACAGGGCGATCCAGTCGTGGAAGGGGGCGAGCCACGGCCGTCCGAGCCTGACGGCGGTGGTGGGGCGGTGGTCCCGAAGTAGGGCCTCCGAGACGCCGAGCACGTTGCAGGCCTCGACCCCGGAGACAGGGGTGTAGGGCTGGGCGAAGACGGCGCTGCGGACGAGCACGTCCTGCAATCGTTCAGCGCGGCCCTTGCGGGGCGCAGGACCAGGTCGGCACTGGGCTGCGCGGACCAGCCGGTACCAATCCGCTTCCCCGACGAGCCGTGTCGCCTCGTCTCGGGCGATGCGCGCTGCGACCTCGGGGCTGTCGCTTGACGGGTAGGCCGTGACGATGGTGCCGGGCAGCACCGAGCCGGTGGCCAAGGGGTGCACCCGGAGCCAGCCAGCTGAGCCATCCTTCGCCACGAAGACCGCGATCCGCTTCTGCATGTCGACGTCGACCAGCGCGCCCAGCTCGGCCAGGGTCCGCGCGGCAAGCTCCGCCTGCATCACCGCCATTCCTGCAGGGTGAAGATCCTGCTCTGACCGATGGTAGCTGCATTTCCGACGGTGTCGATGG
>CAZRFD010000356.1:0-2044 GCA_964599085.1 uncultured Enterobacterales bacterium
CCGCCTGGTCATGTGCGCTCTCCTTGGCGACGGGTTTGCGCGAGCTCGCCGCCTCGTGGGCACGTCGACTCGCGGCCTCGCGGCCTCGCGGCCTCGCGGTTGCGGCCCGCGGCAGCGGCGGTGCCCGGCCCGTTCCAGCCATGGCCTGTGTCACCACGCAGGCCCGGCGCTAACTTGCGCCACATTCCAGATGTTGGATTTGTTAGCGCCGAATCTTGCGTCGTTCTCCAAGCGCTATCGGAACCAACTGGCACCACATGGTAGGTGTCCACACCGCACATGCCGGTACGGGTCTCGAGCTTCACGCGAAAACGGTGTACACCCGCCTGATATTACAGGTGTTGCCACGGTTGGTACCGCACCCGACTTCCGCGGTCGCGCCCCTGCGGCGCTAACCTGCAGTACATCGCAGATGTGCTCGCGGTTGCTTCCGGAGATGGCTTGGCGCGTTGCGCGTGGTGCGGTGCAAATGGCGAGCACATCATGGATGTCGACATCGTTCGTGCCGGCTTGGCATTCACGACTGCGCAGAGGCGAGATCGTACGCCTCACGCCCTCGCTCCCTCACGCCCTCGCTCCCTCCCGCCCTCGCGGCGCCGTGGTGCTTCGGTGGAGCGACACGCGAAGGTCGCCCATTGATCGGCCCTGCCGACAGGGACCCGTCCCCTCGGCCCTCCGCACTTCCGCCGGATCGCCTGCGTTCGAGCTGCGGGGAGCGCGAGGGGGGCGCGCTGCCGGCCGAGGGTCCCGTCAGCGGAAGGCCACCCCGAGCCCTGCCTTGAAGCACAGGTACTGCCCCACACCCACGAACTGCAGGGGGACGTTCTCGAGCTTCGTGCCGCCGCTGATCTGGGGACCGTTGGGGGAGACGACGTAGGTCCAGGGCACCTCCAGGATGCCCGTGACCCGCTCGGTCGCGTCGATGGCCAGGCCCCCGCCCAGCGTCGGGCCGAAGCCGACGCCGCCAGTGGCGGCCGGGTAGGTCGCGAACTCGCCATCGGGCACGCCGTAGGCGTCGAAGAAGCGCAGGTTGAAGCCGATCAGACCGTAGGGCTTGAATGCGCCCTTGGCCAGGGGGTACAGCCGCACCCGCGGCTCGGCCACGCCGAGCACCGCGGAGACCGGGTCCCAGACCTGTTCGGGGTCACCGGCGCCGTCGACGTAGAGGTCGCTTCCGCCCTCCCCGGCCCCGGCGAGCCACACCTCGGAGCCGGTGGTCAGCTCCTTGCGGCCGAACTGAACGCTGCCGAGCACGCCGATGTCCAGCCACCAGGCGAGCTGGTAGCCCAGCACCACGCCGCCCATGGCGCCGCGACCGTTGAGGAAGGTCTCATAGGTGTAGACGTCGCGTTCGGTGTAGCTGTCGCCCGCTTCGTCGTAGAGCGCGACCCGGACGTCGTAGCGACGGTCCAGGTCACCCATCACCGCACCGCCGTGCACCTCCAGGAAGACCGCTGGCGTCCGGATCCGGGCTTCGTCGAGCCACTGATCCAGCGGCAGCCCGCTGCGCTCGAAGTCCCGCTGGACGTAGAGCGGAAGGCGGTAGGCCGACAGCGGGGTCTCTTCGTCGAGGCTGACCTGCTGCACCGCCGGTTCCGGCTCCGGAGAGTCGACGCCGATGGGTTCGTAGCTCTCCTCCACCACGCCGGGGCTGACGGTCGTGACCGTCGGAGCCTCGCCCTGGTCGGGGGCCAGGTTGTTGGCGATGCGCAGAAGGAAGCCGCCCGCCGCCGTGCGCGACACCGTGTCTTCGTAGATGAAGCTGGGACCGTCCTGACCGCGCTCCCACACCTGCACCGCGATGCGGATCCGGCTGCCCTCGTCTTCGACACGGCCCACCAGGATCACCGGCGCGTCGACCTTGGCCCACAGGTTCGCGGGGCAGGCCGGCTCGTCGGCGCAGGTGTCCGCGGCCGTGCCCGCGACAGCGGTGAGGTCCTGGTCGGCCAGCACCGTCAGCCCCGCGTCCTGCAGCGCCATGACCATGAGGTTGCCGAGGTCCTCGGCCAGCGCGAACTCGTCGAAGGAGGCCGGCGTGAAGTCG
>CAZRFD010000357.1:0-2022 GCA_964599085.1 uncultured Enterobacterales bacterium
AGCCGGTCTGTTCGGCGTGGGCTCCTTCCTGACGGCGCCGACGCCACAGCGACCCGCCGCGGCGGCCCTGGACCGGGCCCCGGATGTCCCCACCGCGGTAGCGCCGACGGAGACCGAGCCAGAGCCCGTCGACGCGTCAACCCCCGCTCCGACGGCCCCCGCCGCTCCGGCGCCCTCCGATGCTCCCGTCGGCGTCGTCGCCGAGCTGGTCCCCGCCGTCGACGAGCCCCCTCCCGCCCCTGCCGCTCGGACCGCCGCTGCCGAGTCCTCGCCCGCCGACGCGCCCGCCGAACCTCCACCGGCCGCGCCGCCCGAGCCATCGCTCCCCCCCACCGGCACCGTCCAGCTCCAGGGCGACACCGACGGCGTCCTCCTCGTCGGGGAGGCCGGGCGACTGCCACCGGGAGCGCTACCCCTGGGGGACTACAGCCTCGTCCTCCCTTCGCCGGACGGCGACATCGAGCTGGGTCGGGTGCACGTCACCCCGGGGGCGCCGATCCGTGTGAGCTGCAGCTTCGCCTTCCGGCGCTGCCAGGTGATGTAGGCGCGCCTGGCGCCGGCTTGCCGCGGACGCCCCGACCGCGGCGCGTCGCCTCGCTCGGCCGAGGCCAGCGCTGCAGCGGAATAGACTGCGGCTGTCATGGACGAACAGCGCACACTCACCCTGACCTGGCCCACGACTGAGGGGGAGGCGCCGACCACGCTGGCGCTTCCGCCGCGCTATCGCCTGGGCTCCTGGCTGGGGGCGGGCGGCATGGGCACCGTGTGGTCGGTCTACGACGAGCAGCTCCAGCGGGAGGTGGCGCTCAAGGTGCTCCACCGGGGGACACCGGACGACCTGCTGCGAGAGGCGCGGGTGGCCGCTCGCCTCGACCACCCGGCCATCCTGCCCGTGCACGATGTCTTCGAGCTCCCGGGCGGGCGGCTGGCCTTCACCATGCGGCTGGTGCGGGGGCGACCCATGTCGGCCGAGATCCCCGGGATGCCACGTCGCCGACGCCTGGACCTGCTGCGGCGGATCACCGAAGCCCTCGCCTTTGCCCATGACGTCGGCGTGGTCCATCGGGATCTGAAGCCCTCCAACGTGCTGCTGGGGCCCTTTGGGGAGGTGTGGGTGGTCGACTGGGGGCTGGCGGGGAGCGGCGCGCGAGGCGGGACCCCCGGCTACATGGCCCCCGAGCAGATCCCGACGCCCGCGGCGGACGTCTACGCCCTGGGCGCGATGCTTGGGATGCTGCTCACCGACCGGCCGCCGGACGGCCGCCCCCCGGATGGCGACGACGACCTCGCAGTGCTGGCGGGCAGCGCGCTCCAGGCGGACCCAGGGCGTCGGCCCTCGACCCAGGAGTTCGCTCGCCGCCTGGCCGCCTGGCTGGACGGGGAGCGGGCGCGGGAGCGGGCGCTGGACCATGTCGCGCGCGCCGATGCCCTGGCGGTGGAGGTGCAGCAGGCGCAGGACGCCCTCCGAGCGGATGCGGCCCGGCACGCCGTCCTGTCCCGCGACATGGCCCGCACCGCCCCGCTGGAGGACAAGCGCGTCCTCTGGGACCTCGAGGACGCGCTGGAGGAGCGGAAGCGCACCCTCGCCCGCCTCGAAGCGGCCTGGGAGCGAGCGCTGCACGCGGCCCTCTCGGAGGTGCCTGCGCTCCCGGAAGCACGCAAGCGCCTGGCGGAGCGGGCCATCGCCCGGGTGGAAGAGGCCGAGGAGTTGGGCGACGCTGGCGCGGCGGAGCGCCTCGCCGAGGACGTGCAGGTCTGGGATCGCCAGTGGTACCGGTCCTTCCGCAGCGCCAAAGCCTGCCTGGTCCTCACCACCGACCCGCCCGCCACCGCCACCCTCCACCCCTGGGTGTCGGTGGACCGCCGGCTGGTCGAGGGCCCAGGCGTCGACCTTGGCTCGACCCCCCTCGATCTCTCGCTGGACCCCGGCTCGTGGCTCGTGGTGCTGCGAGCACCGGGCCGCGCGACCGTGCGGTACCCCATCCAGCTCCGACGCGCGCGGACCTGGACCGGCGCCATCAC
>CAZRFD010000358.1:0-2008 GCA_964599085.1 uncultured Enterobacterales bacterium
TCACTTCTCCGGGGGCTGCGACAGCCCCCCGACTTCTGTCGCCAGAGCCGCCCCCCTCCTCTACCGACAGTAGCTCCGCCGCGTCCGTGCGCAGCGCTCGCCGGCTGTCGTCCGCGGCCGTGTCGGTCCGCGGCCGTGTCGGTCCGCGGCCGTGTCGGTCCGCGGCCGTGTCGGTCCGCGGCCGTGTCGGTGGGCACAGGCGACCAGCTCGACCAGGGCCTCGCCGACGTGCGCGACCAGGTGCTCGATCAGGGCCGGGCGCACCGGATCGTGCTCGTCGCCGTCGAGGTCCTGCAGGCCCGGCACGAGGTCCGGATCCAGCTCCAGGCGGGCGGGCTGGTCGGGTGCGAAGGCTGCCTGGATCGGCGTGCCGCTCGGTGTCGTGAAGCGGGTGCGCAGCACCCCGATGGGGCGATGCTGCATGTCCTGGGGCATGTCGGGAGGATCCTCCTGTGAGGCCGGCGAACACAGCGCCGCATCCGACGCCGGTGCGCGAGGTGACGCCGTCGATGTCGCCGGCTGCGCTTCGCGGGACGCTCCTGCGTTGTCCCGGGAGGCCCCACTCCATTGGCGATCTTGACGTAACTGAAGTTCAACTTTAGTTTCGTCAGACATGTACCGCCCACGCCTCATCCGATGGACCCTGCAACGCGCCCGGGACAGCTTCCCAGCGGTGCTGGTGACCGGCCCCCGCCAGTCCGGCAAGTCCACGCTGCTGACGCAAGAAGTCACCGAAGCGCATGGACTCATCAGCTTCGATGACCCGCTCCAGCGCAGCTTCGCCAACGATGACCCCAAGGGCTTGCTGGCGCCGTATGCCGACCGTCCGCTGATCCTGGACGAGATTCAATACGTGCCGGGCCTGCTGCCCTACCTGAAGCTGGCCATCGACGCCGACCGCCAGCGCAAGGGGGCGTTCCTGATCACGGGTTCACAGCAGTTCGAGCTGATGCAGGGCGTGTCGGAGTCCCTCGCTGGCCGCGTGGCCATCCTGGATCTCCTGCCCTTCAGCGAGCTGGAGCTGCCAGAGCGGCCGCTGGCGGAAGCCATCTGGACAGGCGCCTACCCGGAGCCCGCCCTGGCTCCCGCCATGCGCGAGCTGTGGCTGACCTCGTACATCGCCACCTACGTCGAGCGCGACGTGCGCCAGGTCAGGGACATCCACGACCTGCGGACCTTCGAACAGTTCATCGCGCTGGTCGCCGCCCGCCACGGGCAGGAGTGGCGCGCCGCACCGCTCGCGCGCGCCTGCGGCGTCAGCCAGCCGACAGTGAAGAGCTGGCTGTCCGTCCTGGCGGCGTCCTACGTGGTCACGCTGCTGCCGCCCTGGTCGGCCAACGTCGGCAAGCGGGTGGTGAAGTCTCCCAAGCTCTACTTCGTGGACAGCGCCATCGTCTGCCACCTCACGCGACAGCCTGGCGCTGGCGCGGCGCTGGCGGGTCCACTGGCCGGCGCCCTGTTCGAGGGTTGGGCGGTCCTGGAGGCCCGCAAGCTCTTCGCCGCCGCCGGCAAGCCGCCCGCCATGTGGTTCTGGCGCAGCCACGACGGCCTCGAGGTCGACCTCCTGCTCGATCTGAACGGACGCATCGTGCCGGTGGAGATCAAGCTGACCGCCACCCCGAAGCCGGGCCACCTCCACCCCCTGCAGCGGATCGCAGCCATCCTGGGCGACCGCGTGGAGCCCGGCCTGCTCGTGTGCCGGGTCGAAGAGGAGACACCGCTGCCGGGCGGCGCCGTCGCGCTGCCCTGGCGGAGCTGGCCGCGGTGGCTGGCGGCGAGGCTGGGCCTCGCGGTCCCGGAGGCAGTGCAAGCGGGGTGAGGGGCGACGGGACAGACGCAGGGCAAAGCGGTGGCCGGGGGAGCGGCGTCACGTCTCGGGGGGGATACGACAGCCCCCCCGCCTTATGACGCCAGATTCGCCCGCGTCGGCCCCAAGAGCCCCAATGCCGCGTCACCATGCGTGATCAATTAGCCAGCTTAAAGCAAGTCTATCAGCAAAACAAGCCAA
>CAZRFD010000359.1:0-1986 GCA_964599085.1 uncultured Enterobacterales bacterium
AGCACGGTGGCCCGGTCCGGCGAGAGGAAGGCCGCGTGCAGCCACAGGGTGGTCAAGAAGGGCACCATCTGTTCGTGCGTGTTCGCGACGGCGCGGTCCGCGGCGAGCATGCGCTCGTCCTGACCGAAGTAGCGGTCGAAGGTCTCGCCCCGCGCCGAATATTCCGCCACGAGCCGGTACTTGGTGCGGCTCTGCAGCCCGAACAGCAGGGCGTACCAGAGCCCGAGGTAGGCCATGGTCACCACGATGGGGCCGACCTGGTCGGCGAGGGCGAGGGTGGTCTGCACGTGGCGGCTCCCAGGTGAGCGTTCGCCCTCATCGTATGGAGAGGGCTCGCCGTCGGTTACCACCATGAGCGCATGACATCCATGCGGCAGTGGAGGGCACCGTGACGTCGAAGCTCGAAGATCTGGCGCTGTTGGTCGCCGTGGCCGACCACGGCAGCTTCACGGCGGCGGCACAGCACGCGGGCACCACCCAGTCACGCGTGAGTCGCGCGATCGCGCGCTTGGAAGCCGGGCTCGGTCAGGTCCTCGTGCGCCGCTCGTCCCGTCGCGTGGCGCTGACCCCGTCCGGCGACCGCCTCGCCGTGCAGGCACGTCGAGCGATTCGCGAGCTGTCGGAGGTCGAGGCCGAGCTCCGCCAGTCCGACGGCATGGCGGGCCGGCTGGTCTTGAGCACACCACCCGCGCTGGGACGGCGCCTCCTGGCCCCCATCCTCGGAGCCTTCTGCCGCGCCAACCCCCAGGTCCGACTGGACTGGTCGCTGGGAGCCCGCCGTGTGGACCTCATCGGTGAAGAGGTCGACGTCGCGGTGCGCTTCGGCCCGCTGGATCCCACCTGGGAGCGGGTGCGTCGCCTGCTCCGGGGGAAGTACCACCTCTACGCGGCTCCCGGCGTGGCGGAGGGGCGAGAGCTGCCCGGCGCGCTCGCTTCGCTGCCCTGCATCGGCTTTCACGCCACCCACCTTCGGGACCGCTGGCCTCTCCGCGTGAACGGCCAGGTGACCTGGATCCAGGTCGAGCCGCTGCACTGGACGGACGACGTCGACGCGCTGATCGGCCTGGCCGTCGCCGGGCTCGGGGTGACCTTGCTGCCCGACCTGCTGGTGACCCCAGAGGTCGAGCAGGGCCTGCTGGTGCGGCTCACGGACGCTGGCGCGTCCCTTCCTGCCGAGGTGTACGCGAACCTGGGCGCGCAGCGGCCGACCGAGCGCGCCCGGGCGCTGGTGGAGAGCCTGGCGGAAGCCCTGGCGATGTCCTCCGCCATCCCGCCAGGCTCGACCTGAGCCTGCACCGCACCCGGTGGTCGGACTCCCGGTCACCCGGTGGGGTGAGCGACGCGCCCGCCCTGGCCCCCGTTCCCATACGCCGCCCGTGCGTCTCCTGCCATCATCCGTCCATCTGCTACGACCGCGGCGTCCCCGACGAGCTTCCGCTTCACCTTGAGCGAGGCGGTGAGCAGTCCGTTCTCCACAAACAGCTTCCGGCGTAGGGGTGGGGCGCTGGCGACCGCCGTCTCGATCTTCGCCTTCATCTTCTCGTAGATGTGCGGTCCCTCCAGCCGCCGTCCGCCCTGAAACGGATGGCGGCGTGGTCGGGACTCCTCGGGGTGCAGCTCCCCTCGGACGACATGATTTGTGCGCAAACACGGCAACTTGCCAGACTGTTTAGATGCACATGGGGCACCTGGGGGCGATGTACAGGATGCAGACCACCGTACGTCCAAGAGCCCCCCCCGATGAGAGTCTCCCCCCTCGCGTCCGAGACCACCTTCAAGTCGACGCAGGAGTGCTTCGCGGCGCCCAGGGCCAAGGTCTCTTCCGACATGGTCCTTCGTCTGCCGCATGGCGATGTGGAGCGGCTTGTTGAGGAAGTGGGCCGGCAGCTTGCCCGCCAACTCTGCGAGACTGGTCGCAGTCATCGAGCGGGTGACGGTGCCGAGGCCGCCCTGCGGCGACCGGAGCGATTGGCGAGGAACGAGCCT
>CAZRFD010000360.1:0-1966 GCA_964599085.1 uncultured Enterobacterales bacterium
GCAGCAGCGTCATCGACGGCATCTACGTCGAGGTCGGCGAGCGCACGGAGGTCGAAGAGGAATTCGAGTTCGACATCCGCATCCAGATGGGCGACGTCGCCTTCCTGGTCGACACGACCTGCTCCATGTCATCCACCGCACAGGCCATGGCGGGCGAGTACAGCAGCATCGTGACCGAGCTGGCGCTGCAGATCCCCGACGCCGAGTACGGCTTCGCCACCTTCGACGACTATGCCTACGGCAGCTACGGGTCCGAGGGCATCGACAAGCCCTTCGAGCTGCGCATGCAGGTCACCAGCAGCACCAGCCAGGTGCAGTCGGCGCTGTCGGCCACGTCCATCCACTCGGGTGCCGACGGGCCAGAGTCGTCGATGGAAGCGCTGTACCAGGGCTCGCTGGGCATGGGCTACGACCAGAACTGCAACACCGTCTACGACGAGAGCACCGACGTCCGCCCCTTCCTGGCCCAGGACGAAGACCCCTACGGGGGGCTCGGTGGCCAGTCCTGGTCGGCGTCGCCGCCGGGTGGCGGTGACCTCGGCGGCTTTGGCTTCCGTGACTTCGCGCTGCCGATCCTGGTGTACGCCACCGACAACTACATGCGCGATCCGGAGAACGGCTACGGCACCCCCGGCGGCTGTCCCACGGACGCAGCCTTCAGCGACGTGATCTCGTCGTTCTCGGACCTCGGCGGGTACCCAATCGGTATCTGCACCAGCACGATCTGCACCCCGCAGATGGAAGACGTCGCGGCCGCGACCGGCGCCTACGCCGACACCGACGGCGACGGCGCCATCGACGATCCGCTGGTGTTCGAGTGGTCGGGCAGCGACGACGAGTTCCGGGCCACGATCACCCAGGCGATCGAAGACCTCATCAACTCAATCCAGTTCGAGCGTGTCGAGCTGCAGATCGAGGGCGACGAGTGGGGCTTCGTGACCGAGATCGTGCCGGAGTACTACGACGACGTGGCCAGCCTGGGCAGCGGCACGACGACCCTGTCGTTCACGCTGCACTTCCGCGGCGTCATCGCCGCCACGACCGAAGACCAGCTCTACAACCTCACGCTGAACGTCATCGGTGACGAGACCATCCTGCTGGACACCAAGGACATCATCGTCGTGGTGCCGGGGACCTCGATCTAACACCGTTCGGAGGGAGCCTCGGCCGGCTCCGCTCAGCCGATGCGACGCCACCCCTCGGGGTGGCGTCGACTGCGTTCGGGCGCTGGTTGACACGCCCAAGGGCCAGCCCTACGCTTGCAGTGTCTCGCATCGCTGCGTGCGCGGAGCTGCCGTGTCCAAGACCGCCCTGTCGCTGTCCGCCCTCCTCTTCCTGACGCTGCCCGCTTGCGGCGACAAGTCCGGCGACACCGGCGGACCGTCCACCAGCGCCGACGACACCGGCGCACCGACGGGGACCGGCGACGACGCCGACGGCGACAGCATCCTCGACCTGCACGAGGGCTACGACGACCTCGACCCGGCCAACAGCGTCGACAGCGACGGGGACGGCACGCCGGACTACCTCGACACCGACTCCGACGACGACACGATCAACGACTACATCGAGGCCGGCGACCCCGACCCGCTGACCCTGCCCGTCGACAGCGACGGCGACGCGACCGCCGACGTCCTCGACCTGGACAGCGACAACAACTGTGTCAGCGACGAAGACGAGAAGAACCCCACCGGCAGCGGCCCCGGCGACCTCGACGGCGACGGAGAAGAGGACTTCCGCGATCCCGACAACGACGGCGACGGCATCCTCGACACCGTCGAGATGGGCGATGGCTGCGCCCGCCTCGACAGCGACTTCGACGGCACCCCCGACTACGAAGACACCGACTCCGACAACGACGGCATCGGCGACGTCTGGGAAGCCGGCACCACCACCTACGGCGAAGAACCGGCCGACACCGACGGCGACGGCACCCCCGACTACCTCGACCTCGACAGCGACGGCG
>CAZRFD010000361.1:0-1948 GCA_964599085.1 uncultured Enterobacterales bacterium
CGGCTTCGGCAGCAGCGGCTTCGGCAGCAGCGGCTTCGGCAGCAGCGGCTTCGGCGGCAGCGGCTTCGGCGGCGGCGGCCTTTGCTTCCGCTTCGGCCCGGGCGGCTTCTTCCGCGGCAGCGGCTTCGGCTGCAGTCTTTGCTTCCGCATCGGCCCGGGCGGCTTCCTCCGCCGCCTTGGCTTCGGCTCCAGCCTTCGCGGCATCCTCCGCCGACCTGGCTTCGGCAGCGGCCTTTCGCGCCGCTTCTTCGGCGGCGTAGTCGACCACCTCGGCATCGGCGGGAGCTTCGTCCTGCGCGAAGGCGTCGACCTTGTCGTCATCCCAGAAGCTGTCGGATTCGCCATCGGCGAACCAGTCGTCGAACTCTCCGAGGTCAGCCTGGCTCTCGTCGGTCTTCTTCTTTCTGGCCATCGCCGGCACAGCTCCATCGAGGTCCGCGAACGCCCGCGCACACGAGGTCGTGCGCCGGGTCTGGTCCGCTGGAAGTCCAGGCCCTCTCGGCCCCTGGTGGTGGCCGTTGTCATAGCACCGCGCCCTTGGCGACATCAACCACCTCGACCGCCACGCCGCAGGGGCGGGCACGGTCGGACGCGGGACTCGCGTGGCAGTCGGCGCGCGGGCTCCCCCGCGGCGCAGCGAGAGCCCTGGCCACGACGGCGTTGCGGGCCGTCCCCCCTCCGGGTACTTGTGCCGCCTCGATCCAGGGAGCACCCGTGCGCATCCTCGTCACCGGCGGAGCCGGCTTCGTCCCCTCCCACATCTGCGAGCTGCTGCTCGGCCAGGGCCACGAAGTCGTCGCCCTCGACAACTTCGTGACCGGCCACCGCCGGAACCTGCAGGCGCTGGAAGCCTTCGGCGACCGCTTCCGCTTCGTCGAGCAGGACCTCGTCTCCGGGATCCCAGGGCAGGACGAGATCGGTCGCTTCGACCGCGTCTACAACCTCGCCAGCCCCGCCAGCCCCATCGACTACGTCGAGCTGCCCTTCCAGACGCTCTACGTCGGCAGCGACGGCACGCGCCACGCACTGGAGCGCGCACACCAGGATGGCGCCCGCTTCCTGCAGGCCAGCACCAGCGAAGTCTATGGCGACCCGGACGTGCACCCGCAGGTCGAGTCCTACTGGGGCAACGTCAACCCCATCGGTCCCCGCAGTGTCTACGACGAAGCCAAGCGCTACGCCGAAGCCCTCGTCATGGCCTACCACCGCTACAAGGGCGTGCAGACGCGGATCGTCCGCATCTTCAACACGTATGGGCCGCGTATGCGCGCCAACGACGGTCGCGTCATGCCGACCTTCATCAACCAGGCGCTCCAGGGCAAGCCCCTGACCGTGTTCGGCGACGGCACCCAGACGCGCAGCTTCTGCTACGTCGACGACCTCGCCCGCGGCATCGTCGCGCTGATGGAGTCCGACCTGACAGAACCCTGCAACATCGGCAACCCCCACGAGATGACGATGCTGCAGCTCGCCGACTACATCAACCGGTTCACCAACAACCCCGCGGGCGTCGTGCACAAGCCGCTCCCCAAGGACGACCCCACGCGCCGCCGCCCGGACATCTCGCGGGCCACGGAACACCTCGGCTGGAGCCCCCAGGTCGACTTCGAGACCGGGGTCCAGCGCACCGTGGCGTACTTCAAGGGGCTCCAGGGCTGACCAGCGACCGCGCGGTGCGCCGCCGCAGGGCTGCCGCCTGGCTGCCGCCAAGGAGCAGCGGCGCTGTGGGCCTCAGCAGTGGCGCTGCCGCCACGGAGCAGCGGCGCTGCGGGCCTCAGCAGTGGCGCTGCCACCACGGAGCAGCGGCGCTGCCGCCACGGAGCAGCGGCGCTGCGGGCCTCAGCAGTGGCGCTGCCGGTCGCAGCGAGGCACCTCGGCCGCACACGACCGCAAGATCCTGCGTCGTGAGCCACCGCCAGGCTCGGCGCCCGCCTGGTCATGTGCGCTC
>CAZRFD010000362.1:0-1894 GCA_964599085.1 uncultured Enterobacterales bacterium
ACTCGCACCGACGACCGCCCCGCCGCCAGCTACCCCGAAGGGGTTCCGTTCAACGCGACCAGGGGTGCAATCTCGACGTAGGGGCGCTCCGCGCATCGCCGCACGAGGTCACAGGTCTGCGTCAGCACAGCGAAGCCCGGGACCTCCCCCTCGGTGTTGCCCGTCTCCGGGTCGCAGCCTTCCTTGCTTTGCGGTGTGAGCGGCCGCTGGGGATCGGCCCGATGGAGAAACCAGTGCTCGCCCAGCACGCAGTCGCCCTGCCTCCATCCCGCCAGGATGGCGTCGATGTCGGCATCTGGGTCGTCAGGACTCGTCACTGCCCCTGCTCCGCCGGGTTCGGGCCGCGCGACCGCGCCCCTCGATGGGGCGGCTGACATGGACCTCGCTGTTGGCCAACACGTCGACAGGGAGTGGTCGTCGACCTTCTGAAGCGGTCGTCGACAGTGGTGTGCGGGGCGTCGAAGGCCGCGACATGCCGACGCCGCTCACGGCTCCCAGAGCCCCAGCCACCCTTGCGTACTCTCGGCGCGCAAGCCACTCGATCACCTGGTCACCGTCTACGACCGCCAGCAGTGCCGCTCGCACGCTCTCCGCCGACGCATCGACTCCACGCACGAGCCCCAGCAAGCGATGCAGGTGTTCCTCGTGTTCGGACGACATGGGCCTGCCGCTGGCCCAGAAGTGGACGCTGCGACGCGAGACGGAGAACATGCGGGCCACCTGCGCCCAGGTGAGCCCCGACATCCGGCGAAGTTCGTTGAGAGCCTGCCGGGCGATGTCCTGCCGTTCGGCGTGTTCCACGGCGGCCGACCGGTGCGGTGCGGTGCCTCCACCCGTCGTCGCTTGCGCGTTCAGCACCACGGCACCAGCGGGAAGGCGGCTCTCCTCACTCGACGAAGCGGCTGGCATCGCAATCGTTGCGGTCACCAGTACGACCAACACAGCCTGCCGCGTCCCCAGCGAACCCATCGCCGACGTGGAGCCCATCCCCTCGACGCCCGCCGTCTCCTGCGGGATCGTGTTCATGGCGCTCCCCTGAAGTGCTTGAGGAACTCGTCGGTCACCGACCACCGGAAGAAGGTGTAGCACCGTCTGGCCAGGCCGATGGCTTCGTCGGCGACGTCGCTCGCGACGAAGGTGCGCTCACCCTCACGGAAGGCGTCGAGGTCGAGCACCCAACTCGGCTCGTCGACGGGCTCGATGGCGTTGGGATCAACGGTCGCGTTGCTGGGAAGCAGGCCCCAACGAGCACGCATCCGCCCGTCTTCATCGGGCAGTTCGAACAGGCTTTCGGTCATCGCAACGCGTGCCTGGGGACCCACGGCTGCGTCAAGCACACCGAGGAGCGGAGCGTTTACGTAGGTTGCCAGAGACTGGAGCGGGGGGCCCGTGAGTCGATCGATGTACCGGACCCCAACCCGGTCCAGCGCGGCCGGCGCCACGTGTTCCTCCAGCGCCACAAGCAGGCGCTTGAAGCGCTCGAAGAAGTCCCCCCGACTGGTGTAGTGACTGGTCTCCAGGGCCAGGAAGTCCGCAGCCAATGTCAGGCGCCATCGGTGGCCGAGATCGTTGAAGCGCCAGACGGTGCTCGACCGGAGGTCCACCTGAGCCTGTCCACGAAGGCCGACGTGCAGGTTGCTCGTCAACTCCTGCCGCATGACGGCGTACTCTCCTCGCACCGCCTCCTGGAACGGCGCGACGAAGTCCCGTTTCTCCACCGATGCGACGATGGGAAACCGCACCTGGGCGATCACCCGGACGAGGGGGGCATCCGGCAATGGCACCTCTGCAGGTGGCGGACCGAACAGGGGGTTTGCAGTCATGCTCGTCCTCGGCTGCGGTCAGACGGATCTTCCCCCCATTTGTATGGATTTTATTGCGCGGAAGCATCGTG
>CAZRFD010000363.1:0-1870 GCA_964599085.1 uncultured Enterobacterales bacterium
CCCGTCTCGGGGATGGCCGCGCGCTCGTCGTGACAGGTGAGCATCTGCGCCCCGTAATACGGGTTCCGCACGTCACCTCCCTTCTGGAGCCACCACGTGCCGCCCTGGTCATCGCGGTACATGGGGCAGTGGACCTGCTCCACCCGCTCGCCCAGCTCGGGAGGCACACCCGTGCCTCGGATGAGCTTGGTCAGCGCCGTGCTCAGGTCGGCGAAGTGCTTGCGCGCCTCGGCCAGCGCGGCCTTGCCACCCCCGGACTCGGTCGCCTTGGCGAGCGCCAGGGCCGCCCCGCGGATCGTGGCCACCTCGTCGTGCTGGTGCCAGAAGTGCGGCGCCTCGGGGATCTTCGTCTTCAGCAGGGCGTCCACCGCGCCGGCCACCCGGCGCGCCGCGTCCGCCGTCCCCTCGGTCGTGTCGCCCGCCAGGGCGTCCTGGATGTCGAAGTTGGCGCGCAGGAGCTCGACCAGCGCCCGCGCCGTGTCCGGCGGCAGCGAGGTGAGCTCGCTCTTGCCCGCCGAGGCCACGGGGGCCTTCTGCTCGCTCGCCTGCTCGCCCTTGATCATCTTGGCGATGCCCGCGCGGATGTTCGCCTCGCTGTCCAGGAGGAACTGCCCGCTGATGACGACCTTCTCGCCGGGCTTGAGGCCATCCAACACCTGGACGACCGCCTCGCCCTCGGGGCCCTCACCCTCGGGCCCAAGTTGGACCTTGCGCGGCTCGAACTTGCCGTCGCCCAAGCTCACGAAGGCCACCTGCCGCCGCCCAGTGTCGAGGATCGCCTCGCGCGGGGCCAGCACGCGGTCGTCGGCCAGGCGCGAGCGCAGCTCCACCTCGGCGAACATCCCCGGCTTGAGCAGCCCGTTGGGGTTCGCGAAGGCCAGGCGCGCCTGCCCCTCCCGCGTCTTCTCGTTCACCGTCGGGTAGATGTAGGTGACCTCCCCCTCGAACTCCATCCCGGGGAGGTAGGACAGGCGCATGACGGCGTGCTGGCCCACCGACACGTAGGGGAGCTGGTCCTCGTAGATGGACACCTGCACCCACACGGTGGACAGGTCGGCGATGCGGTAGAGCAGCGTCCCGGGCTTCACCCGCATCCCCTCGTTCGCGTTCTTGGAGACGACGACGGCGCGGGGCTCGTCTGTCCCAGGCTTCGCGGTCTCTCCCGAAGCGCCCGGGGGCGCTGCGCCGGGCTTGGGGCTGGTCGACAGCGCCGAGACCTTGATGGGCAGCGCCTTGCGCGGTTTGCCCTCGCGCTCGATGGCGGCGATGGTGGCGTCATCGATGTCATACAAACGCAGGCGCGCCCGCGCCGCCTCGGCCATGTCGCTGGCGTCTCCGGTCCCCCGCCCGCGCGCCCCGCGCACCGCCGCGAGCAGCTCCTCCTGGGCGCTGTAGAGGGTCGGCGAGTAGAGGTCGAACAGCGTCTGCCCGGGCACCACCGGCGCCCCCACGTAGTCCACGTAGACGCGCTCCAGCCAGCCGTCCACCTTCGTGTTGATGTCCTGGACCCGCGTCTCGTCGTAGGTCACGTGGCCCACGGTGCGCAGCGTGCGCTCCAGCGGCCCCTTGGTGACGTCGGCCGTGCGCACGCCCATGTTCTGGACGATGACCGGGTCGATGGCGATCTCGCCCGTGAACTTGGCCGGGTCGAGCGGCGTGAGCTTCATGTGACAGATGGGACAGTCACCGGGCTCGGGCAGGATGACCCAGGGGTGCATCCCGCAGGTCCAATACTGGCCGGCGGCCGCCTCGGCCTGCTCGCCCTGGTCCTCGCCGCCGAAGACGGCCTCCCAGGCCCCGCCCGCGGCGGACTTGATCGTGTCGCCCAGGGTCAGGGCCAGGGCCAGCGTGATGGCCACGGCCAGCAAGA
>CAZRFD010000364.1:0-1855 GCA_964599085.1 uncultured Enterobacterales bacterium
GAGCAGGTTGGTGAACAGGTAGGTCTTGTACGGTGGCCCCCAGCCCGACGAGAAGAAGCGGGCGGGTTCTTCGTCCAGGATGTCGCCCCGGGGCAGGTTGTAGCAGCCGAGCATGCCGTAGTACATCGTGCTGTCGATGCCGGTGGCAGCCGCGGCGGCGCGGAACTCGGGCCACAGCGCGTCGAGGGCGGCGGCGGTGCCGGAGACCTTGCCGTAGCCCTCTGTCACGTCGTCGAGGCTGTTCAGCACATCGAGGTCGTCGAGGTAGTCGACGAGCCAGGCCGACGGCACTGAAAACGAGGTTGCCCGGTAGACGAACTCCGTTGTACCGATGGCGGAGAGGTCGTCGCGATCGATGGAGGGCAGGTCCCGGTCGGGTGGGCTGCCGTCGCCAAACGGCGTGCGCGCGTCCGGGTCCAGCGAGGGACCGTCCAGTGTGATGTGGTCGCTGCCACTGTCGGTGACGGGGGTGAGCGTGTCCCGGTCCAGGGTCGGTGCGTCGCCGACCGGGTCGGCGGAGCGGAGGGTGGCCCGGCCGCGGGTTCCGCGGAGGCGCATGGTGGTGCCATCCGCGGGCGGGCGCAGGGTGACCGCCCCGGCACGTGCGTTGCGTCGCGTCGTCAGGAGACCTGCGCGGCGGCGGTCGTCGCGCCGGGCAGCGATGGCGTTGCCATCGACGTGCAGGTGGCCGTCCGCCCCGCGGCGCAGCGGCAGGGGCCCGATGCCCGGCAGCAGCGCGGCGGGCAGGCGGCCGGTGCCGGGACGGGAGCGGGGTGGCCGGAGGGTCATGCCGTGGATTGTAAGCGGGATCGATGGCCCACGGGGGCGACCGTCGCAGCCGAAGCTGGTGTCCGGCGGGATGTCAGCGGGGCCTGCGATCGGCAGCGGCCGCGCCGGTGCCGCCACGGGCTGCGCGACCGGCGCCGGCTGGCGGGTGCCCGCAGCGCGGGCCGCGGCTTCGCGCAGCCGCGGGCTGTGCAGCCGTGCGGGCGGAGGCGAAAGCTCGATCCGCCGGGTCCTGGGGGCGTCGGCCTGTCGCGCTCGGGCGATGTCCATGGAGGCGTCGCCGCAGGTGCCAGCGCAGGTGCCAGCACAGTCGCCAGCATCAGGGCCGCCACAGGCGCCACCACAGCGACACGTGGTGTCTGTACACATCGGGTGCTCCTCGGGCAGAGCGAGCGGACGCTCCGGCGGGGGGTTGTAGGGGAGGGATGGCCCCTCCCCTGGTCATGTTGCACTGGCGCGGCAACGGCCGCCCGGATGGCGGACCGCGCCGCGCGACGGTCGCGGCTACTCCTTGGCCACGATGTCGACGATGACGATGGGATCGCCCTGCACATTGTTGTCCGTCACCCACCGGATGAAGCGGAGGAAGTCGGGGATGGGGGTGAAGCCGCCGGCGCCGCCCAGCGACCAGGTCGCGTTGGTGATGTCGACGTAGGCGTCCTCTTCGTTGACCGCGGCGTGCTGCAGCTTGAGGTTGCCCGGGGTCGGGTTGGTGTCCTTCTTGAGCACCCGCACCTGCACCTCGAGCTGCTTGAAGGCGCCGGCGTCGTAGGCGTCGCGGAGCGACTGCGTCATGTGATGACACCCGTGGATGCGCTTCCGGCGGGTCCCTCCCACCGGACGCGATCACGGTAGCCGGCTTGCCCCCCTGCAAGCGGCGGGCCAGTTTTTTTTTGGGGTTCTCGGCGGGGATGTCGATGGGCACGAAGTGATCGGGGGACGAGTGCCGTGTGTTGCGGCCGGGTGGGTTGGTCGCCGGCGGTCCGGCCTCCGGTGGGGTGGCGCCGCACTGGACAGGCCTGGACAGAGGCGGCTGGCCTTCGTCGGACCTGTGGTGGGGATCGAGCGG
>CAZRFD010000365.1:0-1830 GCA_964599085.1 uncultured Enterobacterales bacterium
GCTCAGCGTCGCGGTGCCGGGCGAGGTGTGGGGGGTGGGGGGGTGAGGGGGGCGGATCGAGGGGCAGGGTGCCGGCGAGGCGCGGCCGCTCGATCCACCCATCGGGGGGCACACCGCACCGCCAACCCTCACCACCCCACGCAGTCCTGGCGGATGTTGCGGGACCGCACGGGCTCCCCGTCGACCTCGATCACCCAGGTCCCGTCCGGCTCCGCCGCAGTCCCGGGATCGACGCCCAGCGGGTCGAAGGCGGTGACGTGCAGGGCGCTGCCCCGCTCGACCTGAACGCTTCGCCCGGTCGGCCGGCCGGTGGCGTCGACCTCGGCGACGTCGACGGCGTCGCAGGGCCAGCGATCCACCAGCGTCACCACCGCCGGTGGAATCACCCGCTGCCAGTCGCCGTCGCCAAAGCGCCAGCTCCACTGCAGCCCGCCCACCCGGCCCACTCCCAAGGCCGCGCTGCTCTCCTCCACCCGCAGCCCCTCGGCGTCCACCGACACCGTCGCGCGGGCCACCCGCAGCGGGTCCGCGATCGGGCGACCTTCGGTGTCGAAGACGAAGACGACCTCCGATCCACGCTCCCCCGTGGCATCGGCCATGCGCAGGTCGAGGGCGACCACCTCAGCCGCTTCGAGCCCGACGATCCGCATCGGGCCATAGGTCGGCTTGGCGGCGATCCTGCCCTCCCAGACCTCCGCCGGATCGATCACGGCGTGCGTCCAGCCACCCGGCCCGTCGATGCGCAGGATCAGCTCTCCAGCCCACGGACTGTCGCAGACGAGCACCGTGAACGGCAGCCCCCCCGGGGTCAGGACGCGACGCTCGGGTTCGGCGCGCGGGCCGCCCTCGGCCATGGGTAGGCAGCGGTCGGGTGGCGGAGCAGCCGGCGGCGCCGCCGCCTCTGCCGCAACCGGGGCGGTCGCGGCCCCGTGGGTGGCCGGTGCCTCCACGCGCTCCCCACAGCCGGGCGTGGACAGCACTGACAGCATGCACAGCAAGCAGCGCACGGATCCTCGCGCCTCCCTCGTCACGGAACGCAGCATCACACGGTCCCCGTGGCCGACACAAGCAGCACCCGCCCCCTGCTGTGCGAACATGCCGCCATGCTGGTCCCACTGCTCTGCACCGCCGCACTCGCCGCACCTCTCCGCCCCGCCGATGTCCCCTCGCCTCGACTCCACGACGGTTGGGTGAGCGATCTCGCCGGCGTCGTCGACGAAGCGCAGGAACAGCAGATCGACAACCAGGTCACCGCCCTGCAGGCAGAGCTGGGCGCCGAGCTGGCCGTGGTCACCGTCTCCGAGGTCGAGGGGACGCCCAAGGCCTTCGCCACCGAGCTGTTCAACCTGTGGGGGATCGGCGACGCCGACGCCAATAACGGCGTGCTCGTGCTGCTCGTGGTCGACGCCCGTCGCGTGGAGATCGAGACCGGCTACGGCGTCGAGGGCATCCTCAACGATGGCTGGCTGGGCCGCATGATGGATGACGCGATGGTCCCCGCCTTCAAGGCCGGCGACCTGGGCGAGGGCCTGGTGGCCGGGGTCGACGCCATCGACGATCGCCTCCGCGCGCACCCCGA
Source organism: uncultured Enterobacterales bacterium (assembly GCA_964599085.1). Taxonomy (GTDB): domain Bacteria; phylum Myxococcota_A; class UBA796; order UBA796; family UBA2385; genus J125. Next base: position 1,580 of record CAZRFD010000365.1, read on the forward strand.
AGAGACCCGCGACGGCACCGGCAGCGCGGTGCCCGTCGGCGAAGAGCCGGAGGTCGACGTCTGGCCCCACGGCCTCGCCGCCTGGGCGGTGGGTCTGTCGGCCGCATCGCCGGGCTTCATCGTGTTGGGGCTGGTCCTCGCACACCGCCGTCGGCGCCGCTGCCCCATCTGCAAGCGGCAGATGGACGAACTCTCCGAAGCCGTTGACGACGCCCACCTCGACGAGGGGCAGCGCGAGGAGGAGCAGCTCG
>CAZRFD010000366.1:0-1822 GCA_964599085.1 uncultured Enterobacterales bacterium
GGTGGGCAAGCTGGATCTCGTCGAGGCCGAGGGAGAGGTCGCAGTGCCCATTGACTACAAGCGGGGGCGCGCGCCGGACCTCCCCGGCGGCGCGTGGCCGCCGGAGCGGGTGCAGGTCTGCTGCCAGGGCCTGCTGCTGCGGGCGCACGGCTACAGGAGCGACCACGGCGTCCTGTACTTCGCCGGGTCCAAGCGGCGGGTGGAGGTGCGCTTCGACGAGCAGCTCGTCGCCGACACGATGGCCGCCATCGAAGATGCACGGCGCATCGCCGACGCCGGCACCCTGCCGCCGCCGCTGGTGGACAGTCCCAAGTGCCGGGGCTGCAGCCTGGTCGGGATCTGCCTGCCGGACGAACACAACCTGCTCATCGGCAAGACCGCCGAGGTCCGACCGCTGATCCCCCCGCGGGACGACGCCCTGCCACTGTACGTACGCATGCAGGGGGGGAGCCTCGGCAAGAAGGGCGACGAGATCGTCATCCGAGAGCGGCGGGTCGAGATCGAGCGCGTGCGCATCGAGGACACCAGCCGCGTCGCCATCCTGGGCAACGTCAGCGTCACGACTCCGCTGCTGCACGAGCTTGCGCGGCGCGACATCCCGGTGTCCTTCCACACCGGTGGGGGCTGGCACCTCGGCACCTTCGTGCCCAACTGGGGCCACAACGTCCAGACCCGCATCGGCCTGCACAAGGCGGCGGCTGATCCGCAGACCGCGCTGCAGCTCGCGCGGGCCTTCATCGAAAGCAAGATCCGCAACGGTCGGGTGATGCTACGCCGCAACGGCGACCCCGGAGACGAGCGCCTGCGGCGGCTCAAGGAGCTGGCCGACGACGCCGCTCGTGCGCCCTCGCTGGACAGCCTGCTCGGCATCGAGGGCGCTGCGGCGCGCATGTACTTCGAAGCCCTGCCGACCATGATCCGCACGCAGCTGCGCGACCGCTTCGAGTTCACCGGCCGCAACCGGCGGCCGCCGAAGGACCCGGTCAACGCCCTGCTGTCGTTTGCCTATGCCTGCCTGGCGCGCGAGCTGACGGTCACCTGCATGGCGATTGGCCTGGACGCCTTCGTCGGCTTCCTGCACCAACCTCGCCCCGGGCGGGCGGCGCTGGCGCTGGACCTGATGGAGGAGCTGCGGCCCGTCATCGCCGACTCGGTCGTCATCGGCGCCATCAACAACGGCGAGGTGCAGCCCGGCGACTTCATCGAGCGCCACACGGGCGTGGCGCTGAGCGACCACGGGCGGCGCAGCTTCATCCAGGCCTTCGAGCGGCGGATGGACACCCTGGCCACCCACCCCGTCCTGGGCAGCCGGTTGTCCATGCGGCGGATCCTGGAGGTCCAGGCGCGGCTGCTCGGAAAGGTCGTGCTCGGCGAGCTGGAAGCCTACCCCCAATACCGGATCCGCTGACCCCGCGACCCGGCGCCTATGGCGGCGGATCGACCCGCAACAGGCAGGAGGAGAGCATGGCCCGAGGTCCCCGCGTCTACATCGTCACCTACGACATCTGCGCGCCGGGCAGGCTGCGCGAGGTCTACAAGACCATGCGTGGCTTCGGCGATCACCTCCAGTACAGCGTGTTTCGCTGCGTGCTCAGCGAGCGGCAGCTCGTGCGGCTGCGGGCGCGGCTCGAGCGCATCATCGACACCACCGAGGACCAGGTGCTGTTCGTGCCCCTGGGGCCGGCGCACAAGCGCAAGGCCTGGGGAATGTTCACGCTCGGCTTGAAGCTCACCCACCCCGACCGCGTGGTACGGATCCTGTAGGTCTCTGACGGATCTTCCCCCATCAGGCCATCCCTCCCGATCCCCAAGCCCTAGGTAG
>CAZRFD010000367.1:0-1783 GCA_964599085.1 uncultured Enterobacterales bacterium
CGGCGAGGAGGAGGGAGAGGGGGAGGATGAACACGCTTCGGGACATGGGGGTCTCCTTGGAAGGAGCCAGGGATAACCGTCGAGTCGGGGTTTTCCCTCGCGCCCCGTGGCACGATTGTGCGACACTTGTGGGGTGGCACCGGTGCGCGGGCAGAAGCCTGCACGGTGGGCTACGCTGCGCGGCCTGCCCTGGAGTCCCACCGATGGCGCGACACCTCGCCGCGATGCGCTGGCCGACGCTGCCCTGGCTTGCAACGCCTTGGCCGAAGCTGGCGCTCTCGACGCTGGTCCTGCTGACCGGGCCGGGCTGTGGCTTCGGGCTGCAGCTCGCCGTCGGCGACACCGGCACGACCGAGATGCTGTTCGACAGCGGGTCGGCCTGGACCACGGGCGGGGACAGCGGTCAGGCCGACGGCGGCGGAGCGGATGGCGGTGGCAGCACCGGCGACGGGGGAAGCAGCACCGGCGATGGCGGCGGCAGCACCGGCGATGGCGGCGGCAGCACCGGGGATGGCGGCGGCAGCACCGGCGATGGTGGTGGCGGCACCGGGGACGGCGGGGGCGGCACCGGGGATGGCGGCACGGTGGATGCCGACGGCGACGGCTGGCCGGCCGGGACCGACTGCAACGACAGCGACGCCAGCCTGAACCACGACGATCGGGACGGCGACGGTCAGTCGACCTGTGACGGCGACTGCAACGACAGCGTCTCCTCGATCAACGACCTCGACGCCGACGGCGACGGCGAGTCCTCCTGCGACGGCGACTGCAACGACGCCGACAGCAGCCTCAACCACGCCGACGCCGACGGCGACGGGCAGTCGACCTGCGACGGCGACTGCAACGACAGCCTCTCCTCCGTCAACGACCTGGACAGCGACGGCGACGGCGCCAGCACCTGTGACGGGGACTGCAACGACGGCGATGCCTCGCTCAACCTCAACGACATCGACGGCGACCGGGTCACGACCTGCGATGGCGACTGCGACGACCACGACGCCAGCATCTCGCCGGATGAACCGGACACGCCCTGGGACTCCATCGACCAGGACTGCGACGGCAGCGACGCCGGCACCGTCGTGACAGAGACCAACACCACCCGCGTGCGGGTGATCGACGGCTACTACTCCTACTCGTTCATCGACATCGCCGACTGCGCGCGGATCTACGACATCTCGGTCTATGTCGACATCACGCACACCTACATCGGCGACCTCGTCGTCACCCTGCAGAGCCCCAGCGGCACCGACATCGTCCTGCACAACCGCACGGGCGGCAGCAGCGACGACATCACGGGGACCTACGCCATCTCGGGGGGCACGCTGACCTCGGCCGAGTCGCTGTCGCGGCTCGTGGGCACCAACGCCAACGGCGAGTGGGCGCTGCAGGTCGGCGACTATGCATCCGGCGACACCGGCTACATCGAGCGCTTCACCCTCACCCTGGCCTGCCCCTGAGGGGCGGGAGGGCCGATGACGACGAAGGATCGCCGCAAGGCGCTGGGCTGGAGCCGCGCAGAGCTGGCGCATCGCGCAGGCCTCGACCCCCGCGTCGTGCAGCTCGTCGAGCTGGACCAGTGGTCCGAAGCCGAAGCCCTCGCGCGCGTGGAAGAGGTGCTGACCCGCGCCGAGGCCGGTGAGCTCGACGTCCACCTGCGCCAGGTCCAGGCCGACGAGGGTGCCGCGGTGTTCGGCGACCAGGGGGATGTCCCGGAAGCATGACGGGGGGCGCCGAGGGGCGCGGCGGCGGCGACTACTCGAAGTACCAGGGCGACAGCCACATC
>CAZRFD010000368.1:0-1773 GCA_964599085.1 uncultured Enterobacterales bacterium
TGGGCCTCCTGCCTCACCCTCGGCGACCTCGAAGCCGCCGTGCTCGAGGCGGTGGCGTAGCAGCCGGCATTACGTCAACCTCAGCCCGTCCATCCCCCCTGGAGGCCCACCCCATGCCCATCATCGGAGCCGCCTACCTGCGGTGCAGCGACCCCAAGCAGGACAAGTCCATCGACCAGCAGCGGGTCGAGATCGAGCGCCGCGCTGCCAGGGACGGGGTGGTGATCCCGCCCGAGAACTGGTTCATCGACGAGGGCATCAGCGGGCGCTCCACCCGCAAGCGCAGCGCCTACCGAGGTCTGCTGCGGCGAGCCGAGGCCCAGCAGGAGGCCATGAAGCGCCGGGTCCTGACCGAGCAGCCGCCCATCGAGCGCCTGTACGTGTGGGCCTTCTCCCGCATCGCCCGCAACATGTTCGATTGCCTGCGGGCCATCGCCACCCTCGACGACGCCGAGATCGAGATCGTCTCGCTCACCGAGGCCGAGGTGGGCGACCGCTCCATGCGCAAGCTCATCCGGCCCATCCTGGCCTGGCTCGCCGAGCGCTACTCCGAGGAGCTGTCCCAGAACGTGCAGCGTGGCATGGCCTCCCAGGCGGCCAAGGGCTTCTGGGCCTACGGCACCGTGAGCTTCGGCTACGAGGCGATCAAGGTGGAGGGCGGCAGCAAGCTCGTGGTGACCGACGCTACCCGCGAGGACTTCGAGGTGGTCAAGCGCATCTTCCGCATGGCCGACCAGGACGGCGACGGGGCGCGGCGCATCGCCGAGAAGCTCACCCGGGAGGGTGTCCGCCCGCCGTCGGACCCGAACCACCCCCGCGAGGTCGCGCCGGGGACCTGGCGCGCCCGGCACGTCCACTACATCCTCAAGAACCCCGTCTACTGCGGGCACATCGTGAACAAGGGCGAGATCGTCTACCGGGACGCCCACGAGGCCGCCGTGGACGACGAGACCTTCGCCCGGGTCCAGGCCCAGCGGAAGCTCCGAGCCCGTGTCCGCCAGCAGGGCGGGGGCAACGGCGCGAACCCGCTGCTCGTCGGCAAGCACGGCGTGTTGACGCCGTTTCTGCGCTGCGGCTCCTGCGGCGGACGCATGACCCTGGTGGTGAGCAGCCGGAAGGGAGAGAAGACGTGGCGCTACTTCTGCGGCACTCGCCGCGACAACCGGGGGGCCTGCCCCGGCGTGTCGGTGCTCGTCGATGACCTCGACGCCCTGGTGCTCCAGGCCATCGAGGAGCGGGTCCTCGCCCCCGACAACGTGCGGCTGCTGCTCGACGAGACCCTGGACGCGCTGTCCCGCTCCGACGACGACCAGGCCGCTGCCGAGCGGGAGCGGCTGACGGCGCAGATCGACGAGCTGGACCGCAAGATCCGGCTGGCCGCGACGCACGCGATCAACGGCATGATCGACGAGAGCGATGCCAAGGCGATCACGGCGCCGCTCATCGCCCAGCGCGAGACGGCCCGGCTTCAGCTGGCCGCGCTGCCCGCCCGCAAGCAGGTGCCGACCGCAGACCAGGTGAACCCCGACCTGTTCCGCCAGGCGGTGCTGGAGGCGTGGACCCGGCGGCCCCTGGAGGAGCGGCGCCGGGCGTTGGCGAAGGTCCTGGACCGGGTGACCTTGAGCCCGGGCGGGGTCCACATCCGGTACGACGCGGCCGGTTTCTGCGGCCATGACCGGTCAAGCTCCGTCATCCAGCCGAGCTTCCCCTGGATGAGATTGAACCGGAGCCCGTCCTGGCTGCGCCGGGCGAAGTAGTAGTTGATCTCGATGG
>CAZRFD010000369.1:0-1748 GCA_964599085.1 uncultured Enterobacterales bacterium
GTGGAGCCCGCGCCGGCTCCTGCGCCGCCGCCGGTGGAGCCGGTCCCCGCGCCAGAGCCAGCGGCCCCCGCGCCGCCGCCGGTCGAGCCGGCCCCCGCGCCGCCGCCGGTCGAGCCGGTCCCCGCGCCGCCGGGCCCTCCCCTCAGCGATGAGGTCGAGGACCTCGACACGGAGATCACCGCGCCAGCCGAGCGACCGCCCGCGCCGCCGCCCGCGGTCAAGACCACGCGCAGCGTTCGTCCCGCGGCGCCCTCGGCCGGGCCGGCCCCCGCCCCCGAGTCGACGCCGGCCGCCTCGGCCCCACCGGCCTCCGCCACACCTCCGACGTCGACCCCCACCGCCGCGCCTGCACCGAGCAAGCCGGCGCGTCGCGGCTGTGGCTGCCCGCTGGGCTGCGGGGCGCTCGTCGTCCTCCTGTTGCTCGGCGGCACCCTGGTGGCTGGCGGCCTGGGCGCGGTCTGGTATGCCTTGGACCAGGGCTACATCGAGCTGCCCGAGCAGCTCGCGCGCCGCCCCTTCCCCGGTCGCCCCGGCCCCAATCGCTGAGCAGCCATGCCCCGCCATCCCGACGTGTCGCCGGTCATCGCCGGCATGCCCCGCGGCGTCTTCTCCTCGGTCGCCCACCGCATCGCCGCGCTGACCGGCGAGATCTACCCTCTACACATCGGTGACACCTGGCTGGAGCCTCCCGAGGGCTGCCGCCTCGAGGATCTACGCGCCACCGAGCATCCCGCCGTGCACCGCTACGGCCCGCCGCGCGGGCGCCCCGAGCTGCTCGCGGCCATCTCGGCGCGCCACGACCTCTCCCACAAGCGGGTGCTGGTCTCCGCCGGCGCCACGGGATGCCTGGGGGCGGCGCTGGGCACGCTGCTCGATCCCGGCGACGAGGTGCTGCTGCTCGCCCCTTTCTGGCCGCTGATCCGCGGCATCGTCGCCAGCCAGCGCGGCATCCCGGTCGAGGTGCCCTACTACATGGATCCGCCCGGCCACCGCGGCCCCCCACTGACCGAGCAGTCCGTCGAGGACCGGCTGGCGCCGTACCTGACGGACCGCACCGTCGCGATCTACCTGAACTCGCCGAACAACCCCAGCGGCCGGGTGTTGCCCCCCGAAGAGCTGGCTGAGCTGGCGGCGTTCGCGCGTCGCCACGGCCTGTGGGTGCTCTCCGACGAGGTCTACGAGCACCTGTCGTGGGCCGGCCCCCACCGCTCCATCGCCGAGTTCGCGCCGGAGCGCAGCTTCTGCGCCTACAGCTTCTCGAAGACCTGGGCCATGGCGGGCAACCGGGTCGGCTACCTCGTCGGCCCGGACCTCCCCGACATCATCGAGGAGGTCCGTAAGGTGGCGATGCACGCCTACTACGCGGCGCCCAGCGGGCCCCAGTTGGCCGCCGCCCGGGTGCTGGCGGGCGGCAGCGACGACTGGCTGGCGTCGGCCCGGGACCACTACCGCGCGGCCGCCCTGCTCGCCGCCGAGCGGCTCGGCCTGCCGGTGCCCGATGGGGGCACCTTCCTGCTCGTCGACGTGTCGCAGCGCATCGACGATCGTGGCATGCAGGGCTTCCTGGAGGACTGCATCGACCGCAGGCTGCTGGTCGCACCCGGCGGGAGCTGCGGCCACGCCTACGCCGACACCGTGCGGATCTGCTTCACCAGCGCGCCACCGGAGATCGTCGCGCGCGGCTTGTCGGTGCTCGCGGGCCTGCTGCGCTGACCCACCCGCGCAACCCCTGCCGCTCGCGCCGCGGG
>CAZRFD010000370.1:0-1747 GCA_964599085.1 uncultured Enterobacterales bacterium
CGGTGGTCTTCGCGCTGCCCCTGGTCGACGGGCAGCGACGGGTGGGGGTGCTGACCGGGGCGTCGCCCACCCCACTGCCTCCGCGGGAGAGCGGCTGGCTCATGCAGCTCGCCGGCCAGCTCGCCGCGGGCTTGCGGGCCCGGCGGCGGGCCGAAGAACTGCAGCTCCTGTCCGCCCAGCTCACGGAGCGCACGCGGTGCATCGCGGTCCAGAACCAGGAACTGCAGCGCGCAAGCCGGATGAAGTCCCAGTTCCTGGCGACGATGTCGCACGAGCTGCGCACGCCGCTCAACGCCGTCATCGGGTTCTCCGAGGTCCTCCGCGACGGGCTGCTCGGGCCGCTCTCCGCCAAGCAGGCCGAGTACGTGGGGGAGATCTGCGACGGGGGCCGGCACCTCCTGGCGGTCATCAACGACATCCTCGACCTGTCGAAGATCGAGGCCGGGAAGCTGGACCTCGCTCTCGGCCTGGTGGGCACCGACGACATTGTCGGCGCCTGCCTCGCCGTGGTGCGTGACCGGGCCAGCCGCGGCCGAGTCGTGCTGTCGGCAGAGGTGGCGCCGGGCTTCGACGAGCTGGTCGCGGACGAACGCAAGCTGCGGCAGGTGCTCATCAACCTGCTGGGCAACGCTGTGAAGTTCACCGACCCGGGGGGCGGCGTCCGCCTGGAGCTGCACCGGGAGGGCGGCGACGCGGTGCTCGCTGTGGTCGACACCGGCATCGGCATGGACCCGGACGCCATCGACGAGATCTTCGAGCCCTTCGCCCAGCTCGACTCCGACTCCGACCGTCGCTTCGAGGGCACCGGGCTCGGCCTTGCCATCGTCAAGCGCATCGTCGACCTGCACGGCGGCACCGTCCAGGTCGACAGCCAGCTCGGCGCTGGGACGACGGTCACCGTGCGCTTGCCGGGGGCGGTGTCCGCGGCAGCCCTCAGCGATGCCCGCACCCGCTCGGACGGCCGGGCAGCCGGCGCCTTGTTCGGCGCGCGGGTCGTGTCGGTGACGGACCTGACGCGCACCGCCAGCCTGCCTCCCGAACGCCCTCCCCGCGCGTGGGTGGTCGCGGTCGAGGACGACGCGCCCTCCACGCTGGCCGCGCAGCTCTCGGACGCCGGCTTCGACATCGCGGTCGGCGCGGAACCGTGCGAGGGCTGGCGCATCCCGAGCGAGGGTGGAGCTGATCTGATCGCGGTTCAAGCGTCCGCCATCGATCAGCTCGGGCGATTCCTGTCCCAGGGAGGAGACGGGGCACTCTCGCCACGGCTGCCGGTGCTGGTCTGTGACGGCCGGGCCGAAGCAGGTGGTGGTCGCTGCCTCGGTGTCAGCGCGGTCCTGGCCAAGCCCGTCGACCCCGAGGAGCTGGTCGGCCTGGCGCGTCAGCTCACGCGCGGTGCGCGCCGCGGTCTGCCACCCGTCGTGCTGGCTGTCGACGACAACCCCCGCGCCGTGCACCGGCTCATCGGCTCCCTCGAGGCTGCGGACTTCATGGTGCTGCCGGCCTTCAGCGGGCAGGAGGCCGTCGCGCTGGCGCGCGAGCTGCGGCCCGACCTCGTCGTCGTCGATCTCGACATGGACGATCTGAGCGGCGTGGACCTCGTCGACGCCCTGGCCTGCCTGCCGGCGACGGCGGACGTGCCGGTGATCGCCATCGCCGCGTCCTTCCGCTCGCCCCTGGACGACGAGCGGCTGCGCGCCCGGATCACGCGGCTCCTGGCCCACAAGCGGCGTGGGCGACCGGACCTGTC
>CAZRFD010000371.1:0-1746 GCA_964599085.1 uncultured Enterobacterales bacterium
CGGCGGACCGGCACCGCCGCCGCGATCGGCGGCGGGCTGCTGCTGGCGGGGGCGGTGTGGTGGTTGGTGTAGGGGGGGCTTCGCCGTCAGTCGACCAGGAAGCGGGCGGGGATCCGCAGCTCGATCAGCTCCTGCAGCGTCATGCGCTGGACGCAGGCCAGCACCCGCTCCCGCAGCGTTTCCGTCGTGGAGTCGTGCGATGATGCGGTCATGCGCGCCGATGTGGTGGTCCTCGGGCCGATCTTGCGAACCTGCACCACCTTGCGGTGCTCGATGTCGTGCTCATCCAACCAGGGCAGGGTCTGGTCGACCACCCACTCGCGTCGCGCGTCGCGCAGTGCCTGCCAGGTTGGCGGGTCCAGCAGGCGTTCGGCTTCCCTCGGCCAGCGGTAGCCGGCGCGAACGATCTCGTCGATGACTGCATCGTCGACACGTCCAGCCAGCCAATCGCGCACGAAATCCGCCTGCTCGTCGGTCGAGATCGAGGGGACCTCGATGTAGCGCCACGGCGTGGTGGGGTCCGGTGGCGCGTCGCCCAGTGCGTCCGCGACGGACAGGTCATCCAGGTCCATCCATGAGCGGATCCCCGGCCGCGTCGAGACCCGGGCCTTCCACAGGTCCGGCCGCAGGCCACGGGCCGTCGTCCCGGCCGGTGGAGGGTGGGTCGGCAGCGACAGCGGGCCGTCGGGGGACTCCGCGGGCCCGTCGAGGAACAGGACCTCGTGGCCGTCGACGCGGCAGAAGCCCGGGTAGCGGGCCAGGGCCTCACTCAAGCGCAGGTTGGCGTCGGCCTTCAGGTCGAGCCCCTGCTGGAGGAGTCGCTGACCGAGCGTGGAGAGGAGCATCCTGCTGCCGGGCCCACCGGCCTGGCTTCGGATGTCTTCGAGGACCCTGCCGAGGGTGGCGCTCATCGCGTTGCCCTTCGTGTGGGGCACATGCCCGGGAAGCAACAATGGCCCTCACCCGGAGGGGGGAGGGCCACTGCCTGAAGCTGCACGTTGCCTGCCCGCTGTCCGCCTTCGTGGGACCGGCCCGTGAAGCGACATCGGGCGAGAAGGGCAACGTGCGAACTGTCAGAGAGAATGGAAGACTTCGGCAGGTGCCGAGCTTCACTGGGAAGGCTCGTGGCCGTTCCGTGGTGGAAAGATATTTGCGTCGTGCTGCGACGTCAAGTGGGCGGCACGGCCACATCGTCTGGGCTTGTCAGAACCCAGAGACTCGACAGCCGCTGCGCGGAAGCCCCTGCTCGTGTCAGGGCTGATGCCCGCTGGTTATCCTCTGGGCGCACTCATCGCGAGGACCCGTGCCTGTTCTCACCCTTCCACCGGTCCTCGATCTCTCCTTCGTGCGCGCCGGGCCCGGACCGGCAGGGTGGGACTGGCAGACCACCGGAGAAGACATCGAGATCCGGTCCGCGGCGGGACCACCGACCCACTCTGAGCCGCTGGCGCTCGCGGCGCTGAGCGCGTGGGCTTTCGACCGACGACGGGCGGGCTGCCGGATCCGCCCCCACCCAAGCATCCAGACGCCGTACACCTGGCGCACCGGCCTGCTCGGCGCCCTGGCGGTCGACCCGCCGTGGAGCGACGAGGTCACAGCGGAACACCGCTTCTACCCGCTGTGCGTGGTGAGCGGATCGCGACGAGTCGAACGACTGCACTCCGGAGTCATCGCCGTCCTCAACATCACTGCCCCGGCCGCGGTCAAGGCCGTGGGCGACGCCGTCAGCGAGATCGTCCGCAACGC
>CAZRFD010000372.1:0-1707 GCA_964599085.1 uncultured Enterobacterales bacterium
GCGGACGCGCCGCCCGCCCTGCTGATCAGCGACGTCAACATGCCGCACGTCGACGGCTTCAGCCTGTGTCGCCGCCTGCGGGAGGGCGGCAACGGCCTGCCCATCGTGCTGCTCACCAGCCGCGACAGCGAGATCGACGAAGCTCTCGGCCTGGAGCTGGGCGCCGACGACTACGTGACCAAGCCCTTCAGCACCCGGGTGCTGCTCGCCCGGGTGGCCGCGCTGCTGCGCCGGGAGGCCCTGCGCCGGGACGAACAGGCGCGGCCCGCCCGCCAGGAAGCCGGGGCCCTTGTGCTGGATCGCGAGCGGCTGGAGGTCCACCTGCTCGGCCAGCGCGTCGACATGACGGTGACGGAGTTCCGCATCGTCGAGGTGCTGACCGAGCGACCGGGCATCGTCTGGAGCCGGCAGCGCCTGCTCGACCGGGTGCGGGGTGACGACAGCGTGGTCGCCGAGCGCATCGTCGACACCTACGTCCGTCGCCTGCGGCGGAAGTTCGAGGCCGTCCAGCCCGACTTCGCGAGCATCGAGACCGTGGTCGGTGCGGGCTACCGGTGGCGCGGCTGAGCGCCGCCCCGGGACCCGGATGAAGCTGCGCCTGCGCTCGCTGCGGGTCCGCGCGCCGCTCGTGGTCGCGCTGGTCGTCATCGCGATGCCGGCCTTTGCCTGGCTGTCCCACCTCTCCGACGCCACCGTGGGCTGGCGGATGCTCCAGCGCGTGGAGCGCACCGCCCAGGCGGTCGCCGAGGGCCGTGACCCCGACGAGCAGGCCCGCCAGCACAGCCTGTGGGTCCGCGTCCTGAGCGCCGAGGGGACGCTGCAGGCCGACGCCGACCACGACCCGCCGACGGGGCTCTCCCGCTGGTCCAGCGAGCTGTTCTTCGGCCCGGACGGAGCACCGAGCCTCGCGGACTGGGACGCGCAGCAGCCGCCCCTCGCCAAGCGGGCCTTCACCGTCGGCGCGCGGCAGCAGGGACAGGCCAGCGGCTGTGCGAGCGCCGCCGAGGGGGCCTTGCTGGTCTGCACGGCGGCGCTGGCCACCGACGACGGCCGCGTCATCTACGTCACAGAGAGCAGCCGCCGGGCGATCCGCGCCCTGTACGACGTGCGCTACCAGCTCGTGAAGCTCACGCTGCAGGTGCTGGCCATGGGGATCGTGCTCGGTGCCTGGCTGGGCTGGCGCATGGTGCGCCCGGTCGAACAGCTCCGCCGGCAGGTCCTCGACCGGACCGCCCGACGCTCGACCGACTCCATCGTCCTGCACCGTGACGACGAGCTGGGGGACCTCGCCGACGCCTTCAACGCCCTGCTGGCGGCGCTGGAGCAGCGCCGTCGGGCCAACGAGGACTTCGCCGCAGACCTCGTCCATGAGCTGAAGAACCCGGTCGCCGCGGTCAAGGTGGCGGCCGAAGCGCTGGAGCGGGGTACGCCCTCGCCGCAGCGGGCGCAGCGCCTCGCCGCCGTGCTCACCGACGCCAGCGGGCGGCTCGACGCGCTGGTCAGCGAGTTCCTGGAGCTGGCCCGCGCCGAGGCCGGCCTGCGCGGTCGCCCGCGTGAAGACCTCGCCCTGGACGAGCTGCTCGCCGCGCTGGTCCAGGCCGCCCGGGACCGCCACGACGACGTCGGCTTCTCGCTGGATGCCACCCCCGGCTGCCGGGTCCACGGCGTGCCCGAGCGCATCGAGGGCGCACTGCGCAACCTGCTCGA
>CAZRFD010000373.1:0-1707 GCA_964599085.1 uncultured Enterobacterales bacterium
TCACTGAGACGAGGGCGCTGGTAGGGGCTGTTGGCCCTGGTGCTGCCCCCCATGGGGGGCAGCAAGCGTTATCGGACGTTGGCGGCTGTCCATTTCAGACCATGGGGGCGTGGAGCAACGAGCATTGAGACACCCGATCGGATTCAAGAAGCGGATGGTCCAGCGGATGGTCGGGCCGGAGGGCATCAGTGCCACGGCCCTGTCCCGGGAGGTTGGCGTGCCGCAGCAGACGCTGTCCCGCTGGCTGCGGGAAGCACGTAGTCTGGAGAGGATGAGCAAGTCCAAGCATGGAGGAGGAGAGCCGCGGGCCCGGCGCCCGGAAGACTGGACGCCGGAGGAGAAGCTCCGGGTGGTGCTGGAGGCGGCACGGGTCACGGACGGGGAGCTCGGCGCTTTCCTGCGGGAGCGTGGTCTGCATGCGGCCGACCTGGAGAGCTGGCGCGAGGTGGCGCTGGCGGCACTTGGTGCGGGGTCCAGGCGTGGCAGTCGGAGGCGCACGCCAGAGACGCGGCGGATCCGCCAGCTCGAGAAGGAGCTGCTGCGGAAGGACCGGGCACTGGCCGAGGTCACCGCCCTCTTGGCGCTCAAAAAAAAACTGGCGGCGCTGTGGGGGGACGAGGGCGACGACATCGGCACACGGAGAGGGACATGATCCTGGGCCTGATCGACGAGGCGGTGGCAGCAGGTGCACGGCAGTCGTCGGCCTGCGAGATCGTCGGCATCGACGCTCGCACCGTACAACGCTGGCGGCGGCAGGGAGTCGGCGAGGATGGGCGCACAGGTCCGCGTAGTACACCGGCCAACAAGCTCTTGCCGGCCGAGGAGCAGCGGATCCTGGGGCTGATGAATCGGCCTTGCTACCGGGATCTGTCGCCGAAGCAGCTGGTCCCGATGCTGGCGGACCAGGGGCTGTACCTGGCCTCGGAGTCGACGATCTACCGGCTGCTGCGGCGCGCCGGTCAGCAGAAGCACCGGGGTCCGGCACGTCCGCCGCGGCGCCGGCCGAAGGAGCGGGTGGCGACGGGGCCGAACCAGGTCTGGAGCTGGGACATCACCTACGTGCCGACACCGGTGCGAGGTCTCTTCTACTACCTGTACCTGGTCGTGGACGTGTGGAGCCGCAAGATCGTGGGCTGGTCGGTCCACGAGTGCGAGAGCGGGGAGCATGCCTCGCGCTTGCTCGCCGCCGCTTGTCGTCGTGAGGGCGTGAACCGGACGGGCCTGGTCCTGCACCAGGACAACGGCAGCCCGATGAAGGCGTCGACGCTGCTGGCGAAGATGCAGGAGCTGCAGGTGACCCTGTCCTACAGCCGTCCCCGGGTGAGCAACGACAACCCGTACTCGGAGTCGCTGTTTCGGACGCTGAAGTACCGTCCCTCGTACCCTCGAGACGCCTTTGCGAGTCTGGAGGCCGCGCGGGAGTGGGTCGCGAGCTTCGTGGCCTGGTACAACACCGAGCATCGGCACAGCAGCATCCGCATGGTGACCCCAGAGGAGCGGCACAGCGGCCTGGAAGTCGAGGTCCTCGACCGACGGGCCGCGCTCTACGAGAAGGCCCGCCGCCAGCACCCAGAACGCTGGAGCGGCCGCACACGGGATTGGACGCCGGTCACCACCGTCCGACTCAACCCCGAGTACCAAGGCAGCGCAGCTCACGAGGCGGCGTGACGAAACCCTCCAAGGCGACAACTATCTTGACACCTACCG
>CAZRFD010000374.1:0-1698 GCA_964599085.1 uncultured Enterobacterales bacterium
GTCGACGTCCTCGTCGTCGAGCTCCGGAGGTCGCTCCGGGGAGGCATCCGGGCCCTCGACCCGGTAGCTGCGTCCCTTGCGGATGTTGATGACGTGGGCCCGCTCCATCAGCCGGTCGACCATCGAGGCGGTGAGCGCCGGGTTGCCGAGCAGCTTACCCCAGGCCTTCACCGACAGGTTGCTCGACACGATCGTCGATTTTCGGAGGTGGCGCGCCTCGATGAGGTCGAAGAGCAGCGTGGCGTACTCGGGCCGCACCGGGACGTGGCGCAGGTCGTCGATGATCAGCAGGTCGGTCCGGGCCAGCTTGCCCACCAGCCGGTCCGTGGTGCCGTCGGCGAGGGTGGCATAGAGCTCGGCCAGCAGGACGGAGGCCTTGTAGAAGCGCACGGAGTAGCCGCGCTGCGCGGCCAGGACGCCGTAGCTGACGGAGATGTGGGTCTTGCCGGTGCCGGGTCTGCCGAGAAGCAGCACGTTGCGTCCCTGTGCGATGAACTGGAGGTTCGCCAGGTCCTTGACGAGCTGGACGTTGAGCCCCTTCTGGAAGGTCCAGTCGAACGTATCGAGCGTCTTGATGGCCGGGAACTTCGCCATGCTCATGCGTCGCCTGGTGGAAGCCTCGGCACGTGCGAGGACCTCGCGCTCGACGAGGCCAGCGAGGAAGGCGATGTAGCCCTGCTCCAGCATGGCGGCCTGCTCGAGGGCCTCGTCGAGGTGGGCAACCATCGCGCGGAGCTTGAGGCGTTCGAGGTTGCGGCGCAGCTCGTCGAACACGCTCGGCGAGGCGGTCCTACTCGTCATCGGGTCCCTCCTGGTCGTCGATCCAGGCGTCGTAGTCACCCAGATCCCTGCCCTCGACGTCGAGCCCTTCCAGCCACGCACGCACGCGCTCGGGGGGCATCGGGACCTCGTCGGTCGGGGTGGTGGTGCGCTTCAGCGTCTGCCCGGCGAGCACGCGGGCGACGGCATCGGCGCTGTAGGCGCCGTAGCTGGCGGCGTGCTTCATCGCGCCCGTGACGACCGCGGTGCCGTGGCGATCGGCGAGGTTCAACAGCCGCTTGATGTGGTAGCCGGCACCCTGGCCTCGCTGGGCTCGCAGACCTTCGTAGAAGGGCCTGGCGTCCGGGCCGAGGCGCAAGAACGCGCCCTCCAACAGCCGGCGGCTGGGGGTCGTCTTCTTGTACTCGTCGGCGTGCTCGGGCAGCACGTGTCGTTCGTGCCGGCCGTGGCAGCGCGCGTGGGTCGCGTGGAGCTCCCCGTCGATCACGATCTCGATCCGCTCGGGGAAGACGCGGATCGTCGCCGGCCAGCCGACATACCTGGGCGAGACGCTGTAGCGGTTGGTGTCGAAAGCGACACAGAAGTCCGACTGGACGTCTCGACCGACGGTGTGGAAGGCCTCGACGCGGTCGCCGGGGAGCGGCCCCAGGTAGGCCCGCTCGGCACGGAAGCGATCGACGGGGCGCTGCCGTGTCGTGCCGTGAACCCGCACGTTCGCGACGTGGTCGCACCACCACTCGGCGTGCCCGTTGAGGTCTTCGAGGTCGGCAAAGCGAAACCGCCGCCGGCGCAGGCAGTTGTTCTCGATGTAGTGCATGGGCCGCTCCACCGAGGCGTGGTCGTTGGGCCGGCCGGGTCGAGTCAGCTTCACCTCGAAGTCGTACTCACCGGCATAGGCGGCGAAGCGAGGGTTGATCC
>CAZRFD010000375.1:0-1652 GCA_964599085.1 uncultured Enterobacterales bacterium
TCACCGCACCACCACCGCCCGTCCCGGGTACAGAAAGACATCGGCGTCGCCGACGGTTTCGATGGCCATGAAGCCGCCGTGGACCAGGCGCAGGTGGCAGCTTGCGCAGAGGCAGCGCAGGTTGTCGTCGTCGTCGGAGCCTCCCAGCGCCCGCGGCAGGACGTGGTGGACGTGCACCCGCAGGCAGCGGCGCCGGCACTCCGGATTGGCGCAGGTGTAGTCGGCCCGCTGGCGGATGCGGCCCGTCCCCCGAGCCGGCGGAAGCTCGACGGTAGCGAGCAACCACCGCGCCGCCGCCAGCACCCCAGGGTCGACCCGGACGGGGCGCTTCCTCACGGGTTCCGGGCCCGAAAGCGCCACCGAGATCCCCGCCAGCGGGTCACGCGCGTCCGGGTCGGGCCCCAGCGGCGGCGAGTCGGGCGTCCAGCCCGCCAGCCCGGCGCCAGTTTCTGTCAGTGCGGCGGCTTCCACCCGATCCTGGCGCTGCGCCATGGCCTGCTGGACCAGCCCGGGAGCATCGTCGAGGAGGGCTTCGTAGCGCTGGCGCCGGCGGGCGCCGCCCCGGTCGGCCACCGCCCGCTGCAGCTCTGTCGCGGGGAGGTGTTCGGCGACGGACAGCCAGCGCCGGACCCCCTCCGCCGTGTCGGCGAGCTGGGCGAGGGCCGCGGCCCGTTCCGGCGGCAGCCCCTGTTCTTCGACCGCGCGGGACAGGTCGGCGTACCAGTCCATCGCGCGGCCCTCTGCCCGCAGGCGGTAGGCGTTGCGCACCGACATGTCGAGGTCGTGGCGCACCCAGGCGCTGAAGCTGTCGAAGCCCCACTCCGAGAACATCGATGAGCGGCGCACTTCGTCGAAGAGCCGCCCCAGGGCCGCCCGGCGCTTGTCCCGAGCCGCCATCAGCACCTGGACGCGTTGCAGGGCGTCGGCGAGGTCTTCGGGTTGGGTCCACGGGCCGAGCAGGACCGTCGCCGGATCGTCGGCCGTGTCGGGCCAGCGGGCGTCGGAGAGGTCCGGAGGTGGCGCCGGGCTGGTCGGGTCGAGCAGGTCAGGTGGCACCGCGCCCTGCGCATGCCAGGCCAGCATCTGCGTGTCGACGACCCGGTCGGGCAGCCTTCGCCCGAGCAGCAGCCACGCCAGGCGGCGCGCCCGGCGCACCGTGTCGGCGTCGACACCATGGAGCACTTCGTCGTCGGGGCCCCCGCGCGCAGCATCGAAGCGTATGCCGGCCACGACGGCTTCGATGAAGTTGCGCTGGTGGTGCACCGGGACCCGGCCCGGGGCGTGGAGCGCCTGGGTCAGCGGCACGATGCCGGCGTCGACTGCGGACTTGATGAGGTCGAGGTCGCTGCGCAGCAGCCGCGCGAGCTGGCGCTGCCAGGAGGGTTTCCAGCACAGCCGTTCGCGCACGAAGGTCGTGTACGACGAGTAGCCCAGCGGTCGGAGGTCCTGCGTCTGGATGAAGCAGCACACCCGCGCGATGCGCAGGTCGATGGCCGACGCCCCCCGGGCCAGCGCCCGGACGACCTGCCGGACCCGTTCGATGCGCGGGTCGCCGGGCAGCCAGGCCTGCATGGAATCAACGAGCAGCCTCCCGAGGAAGGGGGCGTCAGGACGAGGAGGCGCGTCGTGGTTGAGGCTGGTCATGGATGGAA
>CAZRFD010000376.1:0-1649 GCA_964599085.1 uncultured Enterobacterales bacterium
AAGGGGACGGGCCGGGCACTGTATTCTCGTCGGCGTGACGCCGCCGGCGACATTGGAGCAAGCGATCGAGCAACTCGAGGAGGCTTACGATCGCATCGCAGGGCTGCAGCGCGAGATCCAGCTGCTGCACGAGGACCTGCGCCTCCTCAAGCAGGGCCTGTACGGGCGCAAGACGGAGCGCTTCGATCCGGCGCAACTCGGCCTGTTCGAGAAGGGAGACGACGGCGCATGGACCGAGGTCTTGCCAGCTCCCTCCGCGACGGAGCGGAGCAGGCCGAAGCCGCAGGGTCATGGCCGGGAGGCCTTCCCGGCCCACCTGCCGCGAGAGACGAGCGAGCACGACCTGTGTCCGGAGGAGCGCGACTGCCCGGATTGCGGCCAGGAGATGCGCTGCATCGGGGAGGAGGTCACGGAGCGCGGGCACCTGGTGCCCGCCAGGATGGTGGTGCAGCGCTACGTGAAGAAGAAGTACGCGTGCCCGGCGGGCCACGCGGTGCGGACCGCGCCGGCTCCGGCCGGGGTGGTCGACCGTGGCAAGTTCGAGGCGTCGGTGTACGCTCACGTGGCGACGGCAAAGTACTGCGACCACCTGCCCCTGCATCGTTTGAGCGGGATCTTCAAGCGCTACGGGATCTCGCTGTCGAAGCAGACCATGTGGGACATGCTGGTGACCGTGGACGAGCTGGTGGCGCAGCCGGTAGTGGCGCAGATGCGCAGGGAAATCCTGGGCGCGGAGCAGCTGCACGCGGACGAGCTGCCGATGACGGTGCGGCTGGAAGGCCAGAAGGGGGTGCGCCGGGGCTACGTGTGGGAATGGCGGACGGTGCGTCGCCCGGGCGAGGTGGAGAAGGTGCTGACCGAGTTCCGGCCGAACCGCAGCCGGGATGGTCCCTTGCAATTCCTCGGGGACTGGCAGGGGACCCTCATCGCCGACGGGTACTCGGGCTACGACGCGGTGGTGGAGCGCAACGGCATCACCCGTGCCGGCTGCTGGTCGCATGCCCGCCGGAAGCTGAAGGAGGCCTTGGACACCGGCAGCCAGCCGGCGGTGGCGGTGTTGCGCCCGGTGCAACGGCTGTTCTGGCTGGAACGGGCGATGCTGCGGCGGGCAGAAGCGCGCGGGCTGACCGCCGAGGAGCTCGACGGCCTGCGCCGGCGGGTGCGGGCGTCGCGGAGCGCCGTGGTCATCGAGGAGATCTACGCGCGGGCTGCGGAGTTGTGGGACCTGCGGAGCACGCTGCCGAAGAGCCGCCTGGGCAAGGCGCTGCAGTACCTGTTCCACCAGCGGCGGCCGCTCACGGTGTTCCTGGACGATCCCCGCATCCCGATCCACAACAACGACACCGAGCGCGACCTGCGTCACGTGGCCGTGGGGCGTAGCAACTGGCTGGTCTTTGCGAGCCCGAAGGGCGGAGCCGTGGCCAGCCGCCTCTACTCACTGGTGCTGTCGTGCAAGCGCGCCGGGGTGAATCCCGAGGCCTACCTCGCCGACGTCCTGAAGCGCGTGTCGACCACTCCGGCCAGCGAGATCGCGACGTTGACGCCCTGGGCCTGGAAACAGGCCCAGGCGGACGCCAGCCAGCCCTGATCAGCGAATCCTGAACTCAGCCTGGCCGGCCTCCGCCGGCATGGCATGACCGGACTCGTAC
>CAZRFD010000377.1:0-1593 GCA_964599085.1 uncultured Enterobacterales bacterium
AACCAGTCGCACATCTGTAATGTCTGAACGGTTTGCGCCGCAAACCACCTCCCCCTCCCCCCCCTCCCCCCCCGCCCAACCGGCACCCGGACTGCATCGCCGCCCCAGGGCGGTCACCTCCCCGACCGCGCCGATCCTCGAGCCAGGTCGCGTGACCGCGGCGCCGTGAGCGCTGCATCGGGGTTGCCGCCCACCGGCCGGTCGGCCTTGCGGGCCCGGCTCGGCGACATGTCGGGGCCGATCTCGCAGAGGGAGCCGTTTCCGGATGGGAACGTGCTAGGCAGCCAGGTGTCCGACGACGCCCCCATGACCCTCGCCGCCGTCCTCGCCGCCAGCCGCGACTGGCTGGCCGGCCGCGGCGTCGACACCGCCCGGCTCGATGCAGAGCTGCTCGTCGCCCATGCGCTGGGGGTGCAGCGCCTGCAGCTCTACCTCGACCTCCAGCGCCCGCTGTCCGACGAAGAACGCGACGCCATCCGGGCGCTGGTCCGCCGCCGCGGCGACCGGGAACCGCTGCACTGGATCACCGGCACCAAGGGCTTCCACGACATCGAGCTGCGCGTGCACCCCGGCGTGCTGGTGCCTCGCTCCGACACCGAGGCCCTGGTCGAAGCGCTGCTGGCCCGGATCCCCGACGACGCCGACCTGTTCGTCGCCGACATCGGCTGCGGCACGGGCGCCATCGGCCTGGCCCTGGCCCAAGCCCGCGCCGGCATCAAGCTCTACGCCGTCGACCGCTCGCAACATGCCCTCGCCAACACCCGCGAAAACGTCGAAGCCCTGGGCCTCTCTGCCCGCGTCGGTGTCTTGCGCGGCGATCTGCTGGCCCCCATCCCGCCACACAGACCCATCGACATCGTCGTCAGCAACCCGCCCTACATCCCGACCGCGGTGCTGCGCGGCCTGCAGCCCGAAGTCTCCCGCCACGAACCGGCGCTGGCGCTGGACGGCGGCGCCGACGGGCTCGACGTGTACCGCCGGCTCCTGCCCCAGGCCGCGGCCCGGGCCCGCGTCGGCGTGGCGGTCGAGATCGGTCACGACCAGGGCGCCGCCGTCGCCGCCATCTTCCGCGGCGCCGGCCTCACCGGGGTGGAAGTGCTCCCCGACCTCGCCGGGCGCGATCGCGTGGTGCTCGGCCTGCGGGCCGGCGCGTCCTGGCCTCGCGTCGTCACACGGCCGCAGGGCGAGCTGCACATGGAACCCGACACCCCCGACCTGCCGGCGGACGGCGAGATCACGGTGGAGCCCCTCGCCGACGCCGCCGACGTCGCCCTCGACGAAGACGGCCAGCCGCTGCCGGTGCTGGACGCTGATCGTTGAGCGCGGTGCGCGTTGTTGTCCCACGCGGTCCCGACGGCCGGTGACGCTGTGGTATGCTTCAAGAGCAAGAGAGGTGCCTTGTGAAGTTTCTGCCCGTCTCGCTCGTGCTCCTTCCCGCCTGTGTCGACAAGGGCTACTCCTGGGACAGTGACCCCGACGGCTCCACGCCGACAGCGGGGGGCGCATCCGTCGGCACCGTCGACGACAGCATGTGCACCGACGTCCCCCAGGCGCGTCGCTTCCATCATGCCGCCTTCTTCAACACGCTCCCCG
>CAZRFD010000378.1:0-1569 GCA_964599085.1 uncultured Enterobacterales bacterium
ACACCTTCCGGCGATCATGCGGGCCATTTCCCATGCTACGCAGGCCGACACCCGCAACGATGATCGCGAGGCGTCTGCACGCACCACGGTCGAAAAGCACCTGCAGGGTCTACCCATCACCGGCTATGGCGCGCTCAGCCGTGAGTGGCCTAGCGTCGCCGACGCCTTGGACTCGGTGCTGCCAATTGGCGACGCCACCCATGACGAGCAAGAGTCCCCCGCCCCACCACCACTCGGTGAATCCCAGTCCGCCCTGCGAGCCGCCCTGCGCGACGCCCCGGACGGGCTCACCCTCCTCGCCGCCGAGTGCGGCCTGGGCAAAACCGCCGCAGCTATCGACGTCGCCGCCGAGCGCGCTGCCCGCACCCACTGCAACCCAGACGCCGAGGGCAAGCGCGCCCCGCCCCACTCCAAGACCGCCATCTCGGTGGACAAGCACGAGCTCGCCCGACAGATCGTCGCCGACCTCGCCGACCGCGGGGTCCAGGCCCGTCGGCTCTTCGGCCCGCTCTCCCTCAAGCACCCCGACGGGACGCCGGTCTGCCAGCTCCACGACGTCGCCCGCCATCTGGTGAGCGGCGGTCAGCCCATGCAGTGGGAGCTCTGCCAGGGCCGCGACATCGAGCCCTGCCCCTACCGGGACACCTGTCCTGCTCGCGATGGCGTCGAGGGCCCTGAGGACGCCCGCGTCACCGTGGGCCCCCACCAGCTCATCGGCGCCCTCGACCGTGAGGCGGGCGCCACCGGCCTGCTCGTCATCGACGAGCCCCCGGACCTGCTGGACCTCACCCCGCTGCGGCCCGCCGACCTGGAGCGCACCCTCGGATTGCTCCACGCCTTTGACGCAGGCTTCGCCTCGGCCCTCGCCCCGGCCCTGGAGGCGCTGCACGCCTGGGCTGAGCACGTCGGCCCCATCAGCCAGTGCGTGCCCATCCGTGAGGCTATCCTCCAGGCTGCCGAGATCATCGACCCGGCGACCATGAAGCGAGCCGAAATCACCTGCCGGTTCGAGGGAGATCCCGTAGAGTACGCCGTCGCCGCCCAGCCCGACGAGCGCACCGGCAAGGCCCCGCCCATCCGCTACGCGGACCTCAAGATGGCCCGGAACAACGTGGCCTACGCCAGAAAGCTCGGCCGCGCCTCCGGCGTGCTCCATACCCTCTTCCACGCTGTAACCTCGGAGGCCCCCGCCGCCGTGGTCCTCGAGAAGGGCCGCAAAGGCAGTCCCCACCTCATCGTCATCACCGTGCGCGACCAGCTCGCCCGGGCCTTCCGCCGCGAGGGCACCGTGGTGGCCATGGACGCCAACATCGAGGTCAACGCCCCCATCTTTGCCAGTGCCGTAGGCTACGACCCGCCCCTTCACCGCTTCGCGGGTGCCGACGGCGCCCGCATCCGACGGCTTCACATTCGTCGCAAGTCCGCCGTCCGCAAGCACTGGATCCCCCGCAGCAAGCTCAAGTTAGCCCCCGGCCTCGTCCAGTCGGTGAAAGACATCCTCGAGTTCGCCGAGGGTACGCGCACCCTCGGCATCATCACCATGCACACCATCGAGCTCGCCCTGCGCGC
>CAZRFD010000379.1:0-1551 GCA_964599085.1 uncultured Enterobacterales bacterium
CCGTCGCCGACGTCCTCGACCTCTGCGCCAGGGCCCGGGATCACGCCCTCGCCCGGGCCGACGCCGCCATCGGCCGCTCGACCTGCCTGCTGCGCCTTGGACGTCGCGATCCCGCGGTTGCCGAGCTGCTCCGTGCCGTGCTCGAGGCGAGCCGCAGCGGCGTCGACGCCGCCGTCAACCTGCTCCGAGCGCGGCTGGCCGAGCTGCGCGTCGAGCTGGGTGCGGAGAGCTTCGCGACGGCGCTGGCCGCAGCGAGCGGCGACCAGCCGCGGGGCTGATCGCCAGCGCAGGTGGGGCGCGCGACCCCCGCGCCGCTGGAGCGAAGCGAGGGTCAGGCCACCACGGCGTTGCAGACCGCGCAGCGCCGATCATCGCCACGGTAGACGGCGGCGCGCGCCTTGTAGCAGCCGACGTGGAAGTACCGGCCGCAGCCGTACTGGCACTCCCAGCGCACGTCCGCCGTGACGTCGCCGCCGCAGATCCCGCACTGCACGACCGCTCCCGCGGCCTGCTGCTGGACCTCTTGCTGGACCTCCCGTTCCCGCGGCAGCGGTTCGACGGCACCCCACCAGGCGAGCCACCCCAGGAAGACGCCGACGAAGCCCATGAGCAGGCCGACGACGGTGTCGCTGAACAGGCGGGCCGGATCGAGCCCGGACGCCCCGGCGACGTCGTGGATCACGCTGTCGTAGAGCGGCACGAACAGCACCGGCACCAGCAGCGACAGCACCATGAGCATCGGGAAGAGGACCACGCCGGTGAGCAGCACGCGGAGCTGGCTGCCGGATCCGCCCCACGCGTGGCGTGCGAAGCCGATGGACAGCAGGCCGAGGCCCAGTCCCGGTGCCCACACGGTGAAGGGGGCGCGGTCGATCGACAGCGCCAGCCCCCAGCCGACCGCCCAGCCCAGGACCATGAACAGCGATCCGATCAACGCGAGGGTGCCCTTGCCGGCGTAGCCCTGGGTCTGCGGGTAGTCCGGAGTCTGCTCGACCACCCCCGACCCCGCCGGGGGTTCGGGCAGCAGGTAGACCAGCTCGCCGTCGATGACACCCAGGTCGCCGAGCGTCTCGTCGTCTCCGAGCAGGCGACCGCGCGCCCGCAGCCAGTACAGCCGCCGCCGGCCGTTGTCCCAGTGCGCCCGCAGCCCGGCGTCCCGCGCGACCCGCTGCGTCAGGTCCCGCGCCTTGAGGTACGTGGGGACCTGCAGGTCAAGGGTGAAGGCGTCCAGATCGATGACCTGCACCCGGACGGTGACGGTCTGCTGCTGCTGGGGAGCCTGGGCGTACATGGGTCCTCAGGGGAGGCCCGCGCAGCATAGCGCGCCGGCAGTCCGCCCACGGCGGGGCGAGGGGCGCCGATCAGCGCTGCGCTTCGACGGTCTTCTCGAGCTCTTCAGAGATCTTGCCGAGGGGTCCGAGCAGGCGCTCGAACTTGTCGAACCAGCGCAACCAGATCTCGTTGCCCTGGTCGGGCCCCGGCACCTCTGCGTTCACCCGCCGCACGAACTCCTTGAAGCGCTCGACGCGGTCGATGGTCCGCGGCAGCGGG
>CAZRFD010000380.1:0-1550 GCA_964599085.1 uncultured Enterobacterales bacterium
GCCGGGTCCACGGCGTGCCCGAGCGCATCGAGGGCGCACTGCGCAACCTGCTCGACAACGCCGCGGCCTTCGCCCGGGAGGGAGTGGGCCCCGCGACTGTCTCGGTGCGCTGCGCCGTCGTCGGGGCCGCCGTGCAGGTCGATGTCTGCGACAGCGGCCCCGGCATCGCCGCCGACGACATGGAGCGCGTCTTCGAGCGCTACTTCACCCGGCGCCACGGCGGCACGGGCCTCGGCCTGCCCCTGGCCCGCGCCATCGCCCGCGCCCACGGCGGCGAGCTGGTGGCCCTGCCCGACTCGATGGGCGCCCACCTGCGGCTGACGCTGCCGGGGGGGTGAGGGCGGTGGAGGCTGCGGCACAAGCGACCGCCATGGTCGCCCGGCTGGTGCCGCGTCGTGGCTCACCGCGGCCCGCCGAAGGTGGCGATCATCATCCCGTGGGCGCCGTAGGCGTCGTAGGCGAGGAAGGAGAGGAAGTCGTCGTAGCCGTCGTTGTTGAGGTCACCGATACCACGAATGCCGGTACCCGTTGTGCACAGGTAGTCGTCGTGGGGATCGTTCTTGTCGATGCAGGGCCCCACGTAGAGCCGGGCGTCGGCCTGTGTCGAGTCCCGGCTGCCGACCATCGGGCCATAGAACACGTAGATGGCGCCATCGGCGTAGCCATCGGTGAACTCGTCCTCGGCGCCGGCGACGAGGTCCAGCTCTCCGTCGGCGTCCAGGTCGACGTCTGCGGCCATCTCCCACGCGAACTTCGTGCCACCGTACTCGGCCTCCACCGTCGCCGTCGCGAGGTCGGCGACGTCACCGGAGGTGGTGAGCGGGCCGGGCAGCAGGTAGATCCGGCCGCGGTGCACGGTGCCATCGTCCCACGGGTCGGCCAGCACCAGGTCCAGGTAGCCGTCGCCGTCGAAGTCGTGTTGGGATTCGGCCTTCAGCCCCAGCGCGCTGTCGGTAGGGTCCGAACGAACCATCACGGATGCTTCGTCGGTTCCGATCTCGCCACTGATCGGCCCATCAAAGACGTAGACGTTGGAGTACCCACCGCCTTTCGTGTGCCTGGCCAACACGTCCGCGGCACCGTCGCCAGACAGATCGCTGGCGTCAACCAGCAGGAAGCTGGACGCCGAGGGTCCGTCCTGCCCGTTGCCTCCTGTGATCACTGCGGCTTCGTCCTCGACGGAGTCCAGGTCCAGTCGGGCCCCGTCCAGGATTGACAGACGGTAGGGGCCGAGATCGGGCTCTCGTGTGACGATGATGTCAACGGTGCTGTCTCCGAGGAGGTTCGCCGCCTTCATGTTGCCGACGCCCATCGCCTTGACCGACGACCAGGTGTGGTCGGCAGCGAGTGTCGAGGAGCCGTCTGGTTGTGGGCCCAGCAACAGCCGGACCCCTTGTTCGTACGGGTCTGCGTCGGCATTGGAAGAGTAGTCGTTCAGCAGATCATCATACCCATCTTCGTTGAAGTCCAACACCGCCTGGCTGGTCTGGTAGCGCTCGTCCGGCGTCAGGAGCTGGCCACACCACCCAGCGGTTCCGTCGACGACTGCG
>CAZRFD010000381.1:0-1544 GCA_964599085.1 uncultured Enterobacterales bacterium
GGGTGTGGTCGCGAGCCGTTGGTAGGGTCAGGAATAGCGTGATGGTCGGTGTTATCGGCTGATTCGAATTCTTTCGTCGAGGTTGAGGACGGGCGCGGGCGCCTCGGCGCGCGGGGCGATCGCGTTGGGGTGCGCGGGGTTCGGGGGGAGGCGCTGGGGGAGCGGCGTGGGCGCGAGCCTCCCGGACGCCTCAGCGGCAGCGGCGGGCGCGCCGGGGGCGGGCGGGCCGTCGTCGGACCGTGGGCAGCTCGGCTCGTGGTGTCGCAACTCAGGCGGCCAGAGACGGCCGTGCCTCTGCGAAGATCGCGGCACGATGGCTCCATTGCTGGCGTTGTTCGGCCCAGTAGTCCTCCCACCACCCGTTCGCCTTGAGCACCCGAAGCGCGAGGATGTCGTCGACGCTGTCGGGGCGCCACCATGCGCCACCGATCTTGAGCCGGGGCTGCACGATGCTCCCGTGGCAGCTCTCGATCTCGCTGCTCGCCGTGCTCCAGCCTCGTTCGCGGTATTCGGCGTAGGCTACCGCGTCCCCGTTGCGCTCGAAGTAGTTCGCCTTGAGCCGCAGGGTGTCGTTGCGGGACTCCTCGTCGTCGCCGGAGGCCACCCAGGCCTGGCGCAGCTCTGTGACGACCTCGTCGCTGCGTCCAGCCTCCAGCTTCAACAAGGCCTGCGCCGCCCACTTGTCGGCGGGCGCGCCGCTGATCGGCGCCATTGCGGCGCCCGCCTCGCTGAGGTGCTCCTTGCAGTGGGGCCGGTCGAGGATGAAGCGGAACGAGCTGCTGTGGAAGGTCTCAGCCATCCGGGGCCGGATGTAGATCGCCCCGTCGGCCAGGCCACGTACCTCCGCCTTCTCCGTCCAGCCCTTCAGGATTGCGAGGCCAAGCAGGTCATCGAAGGTCTCGTCGAGCTGGCTGGTGGGGCGGAGCGTGTAGAGCCGGTCCACTTCGCCGGGCTTCTGCACCAGCCCCGCCTTCACTTCCTCGTAGCGGCACACCTTGCGTCGCTTCGGCAGGCCGCGCACCGGCGTCAGCTCCGGCTCCTTGCCTTCCTCGGGTTCGATGGGCTCCAACGTTGCCACCGGGATCATCCCGCCGTCGTACTGGACCTCCAGCTCAGTGGTCTCGCCCCACTGCCGGGCTTTTGGCTCCTCGGCGAGACGGCGTGCGCCGGAGAGCTTCGCGTCAATGAGCTTCCGGGCCTTCGCCCCGTGCTCGTGGAGCAACCGCAGCGCGGTCGTGCGGCCCATCTCCACACCCGGATGGTGGCGCTCGAGCTTCGCGACGGCCTTGGCACAGGACTCGTCGGTGGCCAGGTCCACCGCCGCCTCCTGCACCAGCAGCGACCACGTCTCCCGATCCGTGCCGATCCAAGCCTGGACCGGCTTCTCCGACTGCTGGCAGACCCGACAGTACGTGTAGGTATCGCGAACATCAACCGTACCGAGCAGCGTCTTCCGGGGCCAGGTCGGGTGCCGATTCACCTCCTTGAGAACCCCGCACTTGCACGGCACCCGGTGCGACAGCGCCTGCTCAGCCCGCATGTCG
>CAZRFD010000382.1:0-1513 GCA_964599085.1 uncultured Enterobacterales bacterium
GGGGCGAGGGTGACGCTCACGGCCGGGGGCGGGGGGACCGGTCGACTGTCGCGCGGCCGGGCCGGCGGGGGCACGGGCGGGGCGGCGTGCGGCGGTCGAGGGCGGCTGGACGGGCCGAGCTGGCGTGGCGGGGCCGCGAGGTCCTGCGAGCGCAGCGGTTCCGTCGCCGAGGGGTCCGGGGGCAGCGGCGGCGTCTGGGGGGCCGGCTGGGGTGCCGGCTGCGGGGCGGGGGCGGCGGGCGGTGCCGGGGACGGCGTCGCTTCGGCCGGCACAGGCCGTGGCGGTGTCGTGGCGGCTTCACTGGCGGCTTCGAGCCGGGCCGCGGCGGTGGCACCGGCGGCTTCGGCGTCGGCGGGCGAGGTGGTCTTGCGGTTGCGACGCAGCAGCCACACGGCCAGGCCGACCAGGGCGGCAAAGGCGAACAGGCAGCAGAGGCTGCCCAGGCATGCGGCGGCGATGCTGGCGGGTTCGGCCACGGGGAGGCTTCCTGGCGTGACGGACGGGGCGGGACCGGACCGCTGCGTCCTATCGTGCCGGGCTGCCCGAGGGCGGGGCAGCTTGTCCCGGTGGGAGAGGTGGTGTATGCCCTTGACATGTCGACGCTGAAGGAACTGCTGGACCACCCCGATCAACTGGCGTCCAGGCTGCCGGAGCTGGCGGGCGACCCGCACGTCCTCGTCGGGGTCCTCGGTGCGGTGATGCTCGTGGCCGGCAAGCGGCTGTACGGGCTCGCCATCATGGCGCCCGGCGTCGCGGCCGGGGTGATGGTCGGGCTGGCCGCCACCGAGGGCCAGGACCTCGTCATGCGGCTCATGGCCTGCGGTGCGCTGGCCATCATCGCGGCGTTCATCCTGTACTCGGCCGAGCGCCTGGCCATCGCCGCGGCCGGCTCCTTCGTCGCGGTGGGCCTCGTGCGCGCGGCAGCTCCCATGGTCATGGGCGGGCCCGCCCCGTGGTTCCTGATGCTGGCGGGCGGGATCGTCGGGATCTTCTTCTTCCCGAAGCTCTACCGGAAGCTGCTCGTCGTCATCGCACCGGCGATCGGCGCGATGTGCATGGCCTGGGCCGTCGGCCGGGAGGGCGACCTGATGCTGGTCATCGGGCTGACCCTGCTGGGCACGGTCATCCAGCTCGTGTTGTGGTCGGGGGTCCGGGACTGACCTCGGGCGCGCGCGGCGGCCCTTCGCTTCACTCGCCTGCCAGCGTCGACGAGATCGCCCCGGCGAGGTCGCCCGGCGCCGTGGTCGTGGCGACGTAGGTGAGGATCCCCTCGCGGTCGATCACGTAGTGCCGCGGGTTGCGGGCGAAGCCCGTGCCCGGCGGGCTGTAGGCGTCGCGGACGCTGTCGTCGGTGTCGGTGAGGACCGTGTGGGTGATCTCCAGGCGGTCGCGCAGGTCGCGGGCCTGGGACTCGGGGCCGGAGACCACCCAGAGGGCGATGAAGTCCGGGTCGCCGTCGAAGCTCTCGCGGAGCATGGCGTCGGTGTCGGCGACCTCGCTCTCACAGGTGGGG